>OMVJ01000034.1 GCA_900314495.1 uncultured Olsenella sp. | reverse complement strand
CTCCAAGGGCGAGGTCAGGCAGCCAACCGTCTTCGGCCAGAAGCTGGCCAAGACCGGCGACGCGAGTTGGGGCCTGGCCGTCTTCAGCGGCATCCTGCTGGCCGCGGGCGTCGGGTTCGTGGTCGTGAGCCTGGTGCTGCGGAAGCGGAATGCGTAATGAGACACGGGGACGCACCTTTTGTCTCATGCGAATGAGTCACGGGGTCGGTTCTCGCGTCTCATCTGAGGTGAGTTGACAGCGCGGGGTCGTGGCGAGGGCGCCGCGGCCCCGCGCTTCTCGTACGCCGCGCCTCGGCCGGCGACCAGTCCGTCGCAGTTCGCGGCGGATGGCGTCGTTTCAGCGGGCACGCTGGCGAAACGGTGGTCAAGAAAGGGGCGGCTGGGGTGCGCGTGGCCCGCGGCCGACCCCGACGGAGACCCAGCCCGACCCCGACGAGCAAAAATCGCGATTCGTGTATGGCGACTTCACGAAAACACATGCTAACATCGCAGGTCAAACGAGGTACCGAAAAGTGCCTCTCGCCCACCGTGGGAAATCGCACCCCTCGGCGGAGGTGCCCGCGAAAAAAGCCCACCTCAAAGGGGGTGCGGTTTTGACGGGGGCGGGCCCGAATCGCGGTAACTATACACGAGGCGGGATTTCTGCGCGTCGGGGTCTGGGGCGGGTCGTGGCGAACGCGCGCGGCGCCGGATCGGCGGGCCCAGTGCTGCTTCTGGGTGTACGTTTCTCGTGCGTCGCGCCAACGCCAACTTGGCAAACGTCGCGGGAGGCGCGAGAAACGTACACTTGATTCGGGGTACTTGCGGGTGGATTCCCCCAACTGCGGGCGCAATCCGCGGGGGTGCCCCAACTTGCAACGTTGGGAGCGTCCCAACACCAAATGTCATCCGATATGTGCCCCAACTATCCATGTCGGGAGCGTCCTAACTGCCCATGTCATCCGAAAAGTGCCCCAACTCCGCGAGTTGGGGCGGCCGCTGAAATAAGTCCGCCGCCCGAGTTTGTTGCGCAACAAATTGGCGCGCGCGGGCGTTAGGGTGTGGAATGCCGAACCTGCAAGAAAACTGCAACGCGCAGTGGAAAGGGGCTTCTCACCATGGCGGATGATCGATCGTTCAGGAACTGGGCTGGCAGGGGGCTGGCCGCGGCGGCAATCTGCGCGGGGCTCTCGCTGTCGCCGCTGCCGGCGCTGGCGGAGGAGGCAGCGTCGGCGCAGCCGGACGCGCCCGTAGCTGCGACGACGGAAGCCGCCCCGGCTGCCGTGACAGAGGCCGCGCCGGTGCCCGCAGCCGAGCCCGCCCCCGTCGCCACCGCCCAGGCCAGCGCCACCCCGGCGGAGGAGCTCAAGTCCGCGCAGTCCGCGCAAGCCACCGCCCAAGACGCGGTCACCAACGCGCAGAACGACGTCTCGCAGAAGACGGCGCTCAAGAACGCGGCCGACGACGCGGTGAAGTCCGCGGAGCAGGACATCAGGGACGCGGCGAACGCGGGCACCGTCCCCTCGGACGAGGAGCTCGCCCAGAAGAAGCAGACCTCCGACGACGCGCAGGCCCAGGCCGACCAGGCCGCAAAGGACACCAAGGCCGCCCAGCAGCAGGTCTCGTCCGCGCAGGCCGACAAGAACGCCAAGGACGCGGCCGTTACCAGCGCAAAGTCCGCCCTGGACAAAGCCAACGCCGCGGCGACCTCCGCCCAGAGGGCCAGCGACGCCAACCCCGTCTCCGACGCGCAGGCCAAGGTGGACGCCGCCCAGAAGACCTACGACCAGGCCGTGGCCGATGCGGGCAACCCCAAGTCCTCCACCCAGTTCCTGGACAGCGAGACCAACGGTGCCTACTCGCAGGGCTACAAGGACATCAACGCCGCCGGCAAGTACAAGGTGGACGGCACCGGTTCCACTTATGAGGACCTTCTCAACGCCTGCGACATGATGGACGAGGTCAACCGCATCCGCAGGTCCCTGGGGCTGACGGAGCTGCAGGTGGACCCGTACCTGGTGTTCACCGAGGTGCTGGAGGCAGACATCAACGACGTGCCCAGCCAGGAGGGCCACTCAAGCTGGCAGCGCTCCAAGGACTACTCCTGGGGCGACCTCGCCTGGGGCTACTCCAAGACCAGTGCCGTCAAGGACGCCTGGTACGGCGAGAAGGCGGAGTTCGACGAGTTCATAAAGACCCACCCCACCGTCACTCTCGCCGGCAAGACCTACGAACTGAGCCTGATCGGCACCCCGCAGGCACCGGGCGGCCTGGGCTACGCCTTCTCCATGGCCTACCCGGAGGAGTTCGGCAACGTGGGCCACTACCTGAGCATTGTCTCCACCAACTCCAAGTACATGGGCGGAGGATTCGTCACCAAGTCGAACACCGCGGCGCTGCTCATGGGCAACGGCGGGCGCGACAGCACGTACACCGTGCCCCAGACCTTCTACACCGTTGCCGAGTGGCGCGCCAAGGTCCAGGCCGCCAAGTACACGTACGAGAACGCCGGCAAGGCGGTCGCGTCCGCAAAGCAGGCGCTGGACGCGGCCAAGGCGAACCTGTCCACGGCGCAGGACCTGGAGAAGGAGGCCTCCGACACCGCGGCCGCGGCGGCCACTGCGCAGACCAAGTACAGCACGGCTTCTTCGGCGGCAACCAGTGCGGCGGAGAAGCTCTCTGACGCGGATGCGGCGCTGAAGACCGCGCAGGCCAACAACGAGCGGGCTCAGGCTACCGCGCAGGTCGCACAGACCAAGTACCAGAACGCCCTGGAGGCCTACGAGGCCGCCCAGTGAGACATGGGGACGCACCTTTTGTCTCATGCGAATGAGTCTGAAGCGCGGGGTCGCGGCGGGGAGCCGCGGCCCCGTTCTTGTGCGGGCGCGGGGCGGCAACGACGCCGCGGCGGAGGCCGTCCCAAGTGAGACGCGAGGGCCGTCCGCCTGTCTCACGCGCGCCGCCGGTGGCCCCCACGGTGCCGCCCGCCCGGGCGGAACTGGTCCCTGTAACCTCCCTGAAACGCGGGGGGGGGGACCCTCGTGTGCATCTACAGCCTGAGGCCGGGCCACCGTCTCGGCGGGACGGGAAGGGAGACGCGGATGGGGACAAGAAGAAGGCTGCTGGCGCTGGCCCTCGCGGTGCTGGCGGCGCTGTGCGTGGCGGTCGCGCCCGCGGCGGCGCTGGCGGAGACGCTGACCTACGGCGACTTCAAGTACAAAGTGTCTGACGGGAAGGTGACCATCACCGATTACGAAGGCACGGCGACCGACGTGGAGATACCCGCCTCGATCGACGGGATGCCCGTCACGGTGATAGCGAACCGGGCGTTCTACTTCAATACTAAGCTGAAGAGCGTCACCATCCCATCCTCCGTCACGTCGATCGAGGGGGAAGCCTTCCTGGACTGCAGGGATCTGGAGAAGGTGAGCATCCCCTCCGGCGTCACGTCGATAGGGGCCGAGGCGTTCCGGAACTGCTACGTCCTGAAGGACTTCTCGCTCCCCACGGGCCTGAAGTCCATTGGAGAATTTGCGTTCTACATGTGCTATGGCCTCTCCAGCGTCTCGATCCCCTCCGGGGTCACGTCCATCAGCGAGTATGCCTTTGGCCAGTGTGCGGGCCTCGAGAGTGTCCAGATCGCCCCCGGCGTCACGTCGATTGGCAGGAATGCGTTCGAGGACTGTGAGAGTCTGACGGACGTCGGGATCCCCTCCACCGTAACGTCGATAGGGAAGTATGCGTTCAGCGGGTGCTCAAGCCTGGCGAGCGTCTCGATTCCCTCCTCCGTCACTTCGATCGATGCCGGCGCGTTCTCGAGGTGCTCGAGCCTGGCGAGCGTCTCGATTCCCTCCTCCGTCACGTCGGTTGCAGACGATACCTTCTACACCTGCACCGAGCTGGCGTGGGTGGCAATCCCCTCCACCGTCACATCGATCGAGGATGGGGCATTCTACGACTGCTACTCCCTGACCGACGTGTACTACGGCGGGAGCGTGGACGAGTGGAAGGAGCTGGCGAAGAATGTCGCCGTCAACAACGCGAGGCTCCTCAGCGCCGCCATACACTACAACAGCGATGGGCCGGGACGGAAGAGTGGGGGCGGCATGGGCGAGCTGGTGTTCGACGAGGACTGCTGGCCCTTCTACAACACCGACTTCGACACGTACCTCACGTCGGACCAGATGGCCCAGCTCCGCAAGAGGTGCCGCACCGACAACGCCTGGCACTGGTTCCTGGACCACACGGGCATCGGTTGGAAAGGCAAGGAATACGGCCACACCGTGTCAGGCGCCTCCTGCTACGGCATGTCGCTGGGCGTCTCGCTCAACAAGGTGGAGTCGACCAGGTTCTCAGACAACCTGCACGCGGAGCCCAAGAGCGAGGAGAACCTGAGGCGGATTGCCTACTACTACCAGTCGCAGTACCTGCCCGAGGCGTTCGCGGACGGCTGTGAGATTAGCCAGGTCGGCGGGGAGCACAACAAACAGGACAACTTCTACGACCAGGCGAGGCTCAAGAAGATAGAGGAGGCGGTCGCCGCGGTGGAGGACGGCGGCGTCCCGCCGCTGATAAGCCTCCAGGCGTACGGCTGGGGTGCCCACACGGTTGTGGGCTACAAGGTGGAGGAGTACGACCACGACGCCGAGGACCAGGAGGCGGAGGAGAGGAAGTTCCACTCCGACGTCAGCGGCAAGACCTACGACCACAGGATCCTGCTCTACGACTGCAACAACGTGGACGACGCCACGGGCGAGGAGACCCACGAGTCCCGCCTGCTCTACAACGACTACGACGGCGCGGACGGCGCGCACAAGGGCGACTGGGAGGACCCGGACTACTACTGGGGCGGCGTCACGTCCGACAAGCTCAGCGTGGACGAGGTCATCAAGAGGGCGGGTGGCGACGAGGGGACAGAGGAGGCAGAGGAGAGGAAGAAGTCGATCCTCAATGCCGCCAAGGACCACTGGGCAGCGAAGTTCAACGGCGTCCCGCTCGTCTCCGACGAGGAGGACCTGAGGGCGACCTCCTGCAGGTTCGGCAGGTTCGGCAACTGCTACAACAACCTTGCCGCCATGAACCCCGACGGGTGGGGCGACGCCTCGGAGTCCGCGAGGGCCATCGTCACGTACGTCGACTCCGACGCGCTGGTGCTGAATCTGAAGACGCTGCTGGGCAAGTTCTACGTGATCGCCTCCAACGCCGAGTTCCACTCGGACAACCCCGACATAGCTGTGTTCTACGGCTCTGACGCCGCGGCCGGCACCGGCGAGCACATGCTGGACGTGGTCCTGCCGGAGGAGTCCGACGGCTACGAGTTCGCCCCGGCCGAGGGGGGCCATGGGAGCGTCGACTTCATGATCCTGGACGAAGGGTACTACCACAACACCCGGTGCGCGGATGTCTCCGGCGTCACCATCAACGCCGACGGCGGCTACGACGTCTCCGGCAATAGGGGCGACGTGAAGGTGGAGACCACGCTGGAGGACGGGCGCAGCTACAAGGTTGAGGCCGACGAGGACAACACCGGCGACTTCAGCGTCACGCCCGACGGCGACAAGGTCAGGGTCGAGGGCGGCCACGTCGGCGGCATGAAGGTGACCGTGGAGACGGACGGCGGCGAGAAGACCTACACCGTGCCCGAGGGGAAGAAGTCCTACACGACCGGCGAGTCCCAGGATTCCAAGCCGCAGGACCCCAAGCCGCAGGACCCCGAGCCCGTCACCCCCAAGCCCAAGGGCCAGGAGCTCTACCGCCTGTTCGACCCCAGCTCCGGCGAGCACCTCTACACCACGCACATGGAGGAGGTCCAGGCCCTGGTCGGGAAGGGCTGGGACTGGGAGCGCGCCCAGACCATGTCGCTGCCGAAGTCCGGTACTCCCGTGTGGCGCCTCTTCGACCCGCGCAACGGCGACCACCACTACACGAGCGACGCCCACGAGTGCCGGGTGCTGACGGCCGAGCGGGGCTGGGTGTACGACTTCGGCGGCCAGCCGGCCTTCTACGGCGCGCCCGCCGGATCCGGCCGGCCCGTGTACCGCATATACGACACGCGCGCCGCGCGCTTCGGCCACCTGTTCACGGCGGACGCCAACGAGAGGCGCGTGCACCTCTCCGAGGGCGGCTGGGACGACGAGGGCGTGGCCTGGCGCGTGCAGAGGTGAGACACGGGGACGGTTCTCGCGTCTCATGCGAATGAGACAGGGGGACGCACCTTTTGACTCATTGGCGGGGTCGCGGCGAAGGGCCGCGGCCCCGCCTTTGCGTGGGCGCGGGCCAATGCCGCACTCGGCTCGTGCGAACTTGGCCGCGAAAACTTGTGGCGCGAGCTGTTGACGAAAATGATAGCACGTGATAGCATTTGCCACAGGCAAGGGGGTGAGGCACATGTCCGTGGCAGCCGACTACGCGCAGGTGAACGCGCGGGTTCGACCGGAGCTCAAGAGATCGGGGGAGGCGGCCTTGGCGAACGCCGGATACACGCCGACGAAGGCAATAAGGCTCCTGTACGCATTCGCTTCGGAGCATGCTTCCTCACCCCAAGCCATTGCGGACTACTTGGAGGGCGCGGGCGCGGCGATGGGCAGGCGCGACGTGCCGACCGATGCTCAGGCGGAGAAGCTGGAGGCACTGTCTGCTGCGGATGCGCTTGTGCAGGGCTTCCTGGGGAAGTACGCGGCTGGCGTGCGGGATTCTGCGGCTGACGGGCCGGCGGAGGTTGACTACCGCGAGCAGGAACTTGTCGACCGCTATGGCGAGGAATGGTGGCGCGCATGACGGGCTGCCCGAGCATGGTGCTGCTGGACACCAACGTCTGGCTGGACGACTTCATTCCCAGTCGCGCGCGGCACGACGTGGTGCGGAAGATGATCGACCGGTTGATTCGCAGCGACGTCACGCTCCTGTTTGCCATGACGAGCACCAAGGACGTGTACTACGCGCTCGCGTCGTACTTCAAGGGGGAGGTGCGCAGGTCTGGTGAGGCGCTGACCGACGCTGCGGCGTATGCCGCGGACGAGGCTGCTTGGGGATTCTTGCAGCTGATGGGCCGGATTGCAACGCCCGTTGGCGTGGACATGTCGGACTATTGGGTGGCGTCCCAGCTGAAGTACGTGCACCACGACTACGGGGACAACCTGGTTGTCGCGGCTGCGCAGCGCGCTCGGGCCGACTGCCTTGTGACCTCCGACGAGGCGCTTCTGCGCCATGCCCCGCTGGCAGCATACAGCCCGGAAGATATGCTTCGCTACCTCGATTGCGTCGAGGCGGGCAGATAGGGCGCGGGGTGGAGCGGGCTAGCCTGGCATTGTCATGGATCCACTTGCCCCCAGATGCAGGACCTCATGGGAGTAGACGGGGTTGGCCACGGGGTTGCCCTGCAGGTCGCAAACGGGAACGGAATACTCGCCGGACGCAAAGTCGCCCATGTAGTAGGGGCCGGTGTGGGCGTAATAGCCGTCCGGCGTGACGTAGAACCAGAGCATATTCTGCGACTCGTCCGCCGCGACTTGGGACGCATTGCCCTCGGCCGCAAGGAACTGGCTCATGGATATCAGCGGTGCCTGGCCGCTGTCTGCAAACGTGGCGAAAGCTTCGGCGCAGCGGGAGTACAGCGCATCGCTGGGCGAGTAGCCGTCCGCGGTGAAGTCGAACATGCCGAGCTCGTTGGACATGTCGGCGGAGTGCGGGTGGATGCAGCGCGTGGAGAGCTCGGTCCAGCCGTGGGGGCCGCCGTTGGTCTTGGTCATGACGGTGACGATGAACGCGACCCCGTTCTGGAAGTAGGTAACGTACTGGTCAAAGGCCTGGTAGGCCTCTATGACATCGTGGCTGCCCTCGTAGTCGTAGTGGTGGTCGGCCGCGGCTTGGGCCTCCTGCCGCAGCGTCGCGTTGACGTCCGCGTAGGCGTCGGGGTCGTCCGAGCGGCTGAGCTGCACGTAGCTGAAGGTGTACTTGCCGGCCTGGAGAGTTTGGGTTGAGTAGGACGCCGTGACCGCGGCGGCCGCAGCCTGTTCCGCCGCCAGCTGGTCGCGCCTGGTCTTGGACTTCACCGCGAGGTCGTTGGCGTCGTCCTCGCTCATGCCGCCCTGCACGGCCATCTGCACTGCGGCCTGAATGGCGTCGTCGGTCATCTGGTCGGGGGTCGCGGCCGGCAGGTCCAGCGTTAGCTGGTCCTCGGGGGTCGTGACCTGGCCTTGGTCGCTGACCGTCACGCTTGCGACGGCGTTTTCTACCACGTAGAGCGAGCCATCCGAGAGAAACGGGGAAGCCGCGACCTCCACGGTGTAGTCGCCGGGCGCGAGCTCCACCGTGTACGTAGTTGAGTTGCAGTAGTCGTACCGGTCCACCGCCTGGCTGGAGAGGTCCGTGCCAGATACGTGCAAGGGAATGGGCGAGGCCGCCATGGTGTCGTAGTTTGGCGCGGTGACGGTGAGGGACACGGACGCGGGCGGGACGCTCGGCGCGCTTGTCTGCCGGGGCTGCTGCGTCACGAGGTAGATTGCGGCGACAAGCATGATAGCTGCGCAAACGACCAGAGCCCGGACCGCGGCGGGGGTCTTCCTGCGGGCGGGGGCGGGGGCAGCCGGGGGCGGAGCGGATTGGCCCGCGGTGGTCTGGCCTGCGGCGGATTGGCCTGCGCTGACCTGGTCCGCGGCCGCGTGGTCCGAGGCGTTGGCTCCACAGGCGGGGCAGAACTTGGCTCCGTCGGGAATGCTTGCCCCGCAGTTCGTGCAATACATGGAGCCTCCTGCCGGTTGGGGTGCCTATAGTTGGGCTGTGATTGCGTGCGGCGCGCTGGCGGCGCGCTGGCACGCCGGCAGCACGCTGGCACGGGAATTGCTTCTTGCATGAGATTACACCCGTTCCTGGCACGTCGCGGCATGCCGCTGCTAGGGATGGGCCGCAGGCCTGCCAGCACAAATTGAAGGAGGCACACGATGTCGATCGTTCAAATCGCGCGGGGACACTGGTGGATGGTTGGGTGCGCCGTGCTTTACCTGGTGTGGTGGTGCGTCTTCTTCGCGCCCGACGCCGCGGGACGAAAGCCGGCTCCTGCGGGACCGTTGCGCACGGTGGGCATCGCTTGCATCTTGCTGGCAGTTATCTGCGGCGCACTGGGCGTGTTCCAGATTTCGCGCGGCATGGGCGGCCTGCCCGACGAGGTTGTGCCTGGCGTCTGGATCAACCTTGGCTGCGTGGCGCTGTACTTTGTGCTTCTGGCAGTAACCGTGCACTTCTTTGACCGCCCTGTGACCACGGAGTTGCTGCTCTTCTGCGCCTGGTGCGCGCTGGAGCTGAACGTGGCGAACCACGTGGCGGCCGGCAGTGCGGGGGCGGCGGCGCCTATCGCCGTGCTTACCCTTGCTACGCTGGGCGTATGCGTTGTGTGTTATACGCTGTACTACAAGCTGGAGTACGTGCCCAGCTTCTGGGATGGTTGCGTTCCGCTGGCGCTGGTCGGCGTGGTGTCAGCCGTGATTGCGCTCGCGCTGGGGTAGGCGGGCGGCTGCGTTCATCCCTGGCATGTCTAGCTTCTAATCCCAACTAGTGAATTGCTTTCCGATAGGACCTATAATGCTATAAAGCAGCACGAATTTCTTTAGAATATCTGTAGCGGCGCGATGACGGAGGTAGGGATGCCAAGAATCATTCCAAGCACGAAGCTGCGCAACGAGTACAACGAAGTCTCGCGGGAGGCTCACCAAATCCAGGAGCCAATCTTCGTTACGAAGAACGGGGCGGGCGACCTTGCGGTGATGAGCATGGAGACGTTCGAGCTCCTTTCGCGCCGCGCCGAGCTGGTGGAGAAGCTGGCTGTTGGGCACGCGGATGTCGTGGCGGGGAGGACCGTCAACGCAAGGCAGGCGCTGGCGCGTTTGCGCGAGGAGCTTGAGCCGTGAGCGAATGGAATGTTCAACTTACCGAGGCCGCACTGAGCGATATTCATGAAGCCATTGGGTACATTCGGGCTCAGCTCGGCGCTCCCTTTGCTGCGGAAGACTTTCTGGACAAGGTAGATGCGCAGGTAGAGTTGCTTGAGAAGCCCCCGAAGTCGAGGCCGTTGGTGAGGGATTACGGTCTTGCAAAGGCTGGCTATCGCTGGTGCGCCGCGGGGAATTTCTTGATGTTCTTTACCCTTGATGAAGAAATGCATTGCGTCTATGTGGAACGTGTTTTGTATGGTGCTCGGGACTGGCGCATGCTGCTGTAAATGACTCGGCGAGGCGGACGGCGCCCTGCTAACTCCGTGCAAGAAAAGAGGCCGCGCCCGGGTTTGCCCCAGGCGCGGCCTTGCATGTGCGGTGCAAACTTGCTGCTAGTGGTGCGCGTTCGGGGCTGGCTCGGCGCAAGCCTCGTGCCAGCTGTTACGCCTCCACGTCGTCCGGATACGCGGCGGACCAGGCCTTGAAGCCGCCCTCCAGCGTGTAGACCTTGGACATGTCGTAGCCGGTGACGCTCAGGATGTTGGTGCCAGCCTGCGCGTAGCGCTTGCCGGAATAGCAAACAAGAATGATGTTGTCGCCGTCCAGGCGCTTGGCCAGCTGCATGGGCACGATGCCGGAGCTGAAGTCGCCGCCGCTGACCACGCCGTCAAGGTCCGCAGAGATGGCGCCGGGGATGTGGCCGGCGTCGTAATCCGCCTTTTTGCGCAGGTCAATGATGGTGTAGGTGTCGTCGTCCAGCTTGGCCTTGGTGTCCTCGGGGCTGATGTAGTTCATGGCCACGTCCTCGGCGGGAGCGGCGACCTCCTCGGAGGCCTCGACGTCGTTGCCGCCCTCGGTCCATGCCTTAAAGCCGCCCTCCAGCGTGTAGACCTTGGACATATCGTAGCCAAGGGCGCTCAGGGTGTTGGTCGCGGCCTGCGCGTACTTCTTGCCGGAGTAGCAGATAACGACAATGTTCTTGTCAAGATCCTGCGTGGCCTGGCTCATGGTCGCGACGCCCGCCTCGAAGTCGCCCTCCTTGGCGGCGTCCATGTCGTAGCTGAGCGCGCCGGGGATGTGGCTGGTGGCGTAGTCCTCGGCCTTGCGCACGTCAAAGAAGACATAGTCGGCGTCGTCCAGCTTGGCCTTGGCGTCGTCGACGCTGATGTAGTTCATGGCGACGTCTTCGGCGGGCGCGGTGATGGCTGCGGACGAGCCGGCCTCGGCTGCGGAGCCGGCTGCGGTTGCGGCGGAGCCGGCAGCGGAGCCCGCGGACGTGCTAGCCGGGGCGCTGCCGCAACCTGCGAGCATGCTTCCTGCCAGAAGCACTGCGAGCGCTGCAGATGCAAACTTCTTCATGTGATTCTCCTTACGCTGGTACGAACGGCGCGCCGACGGTGTCGGCGGCCACAATCACAAGGGAATTACCACGAGCGAAGGTTAACTTGCGAATGGGCGTCCGATTAGAAAACGCCGCGCGGGAACGGGCGGGCGTTTCGCGCCGCTGAGCGGTGGGAGAGGCGGGGGACAGCCGGGCTTTGGGCCGCGTTGTTGGGGTGTTCGCGGCCTAATTCTGGCTTGCTATCGATGGGACCGATAGCGAAATCGCAGTGAATGGGCGGCTGGGTAGCGTCGCGTGCGGGGGATACTCAACCCCCTCCGAAAAGTTGTACACCTTAACTTGCGAGGTCAACTTTAAAATCCGCGTTTGCCCAGTTGGCGGCATCGCCTGAAGCACGGCTGCGGGGGCAAAATCCGTTTGAGGTGTACAACTTTTCGGCACCCCTTGAGTATCGGGGCTTGAGGCCGTTATCGGCGGGGGCGAAGGACGCTGAAAACAGGCATTTCAAGGCGGGATTGGGCGCACGCGAAGGCTGATTTGTGCGTCCGTGACCCGTCGCTCACCGCTCGGGGCAGCCGACGAGCCGATTTCGGCAGGGGCCTGGAGAGATTCGCTCCTCCGGTGGTCCCGAACCGCACTTTATAATTAGTGTGCGCGACCGCCGATGCGCTGCCCCAGCCGCCACGGCGCGCCCGAGACTCGACGAAGGGACCCACATGAAGGCAAGGTTTGCACATCGCTGCACGCACGTGCTAGACAAAGAGGCCACAATCGCGTTCTACGAGCAGGCGCTCGGGTTCAAGGTCGCGCGCGAGCACGGCCCGGAGGACGGATCGTGGACCAACACGTTCCTGGTGAACGAGGAGACCGGCTTTCAGCTGGAACTGACGTGGAACCGCGGGCGCACGGAGCCGTATGAGAACGGCGGGCGCGACACGCACATCGCGTTCGTGGTGGACGACCTGGCCGCGTACCACAAGCTGCACGAGCAGATGGGTTGCATCGAGAAGGAGAACCCCAAGATGGGGCTGTACTTCATCACCGATCCCGACGGTCAGCGGATTGAGATCCTGGAGGACCGGCCCGGGCGGTGAGTCACGGGGCCGGTTCTCGTGTCTCATGCTTGCGCGCCCAGACGAGCAAAGCGCTGCACTCGCCAGAGCGAATGCAGCGCTTTCATCTTTTGTGCGGCGCGAATGAGCCGGTGCGGCAAGCCCGTCGCCGCCCGCCGCGCGCGACCTACTTCCTCACGACGGAGATGCGCTCCTGAATGTGCTCGCCAGACTCGATCTCGTCCACAAGGGCGATGGCGTAGTCGGCGTAGCTGATGATGGACTCGCCGCGGCCGTTGAGGGTCAGCTCCTCGCCGCCCAGGATGTACTCGCCGGTGCGCTCGCCGTCGGCCTGGAAGTCGCCGGCGGGGGAGATGTAGGTCCACTTGACGTCGTCGCGTTTGCGCAGGTCAGCAAGGGCGGCGGCCATCGCGGAGGCCAGCGGCTTGAAGGCGTCGGGGAAGTCGGGCGTCTGCGAGACCGTGACGGTGTGCTCGGGGTTCACGAAGAGGCTGCCCGCGCCGCCAACGATGACCAGGCGCGTGTCGGTGCCAGAGATGGTGTCCGCCAGATGGGACAGGCTGGTGGAGTGCTGGGGGAGCGTCTCGGGTGTCCAGGCGCCGAAGGCGTCCACGACGGCGCCGAATCCGGCCAGGTCAGCGGGGGTGAGGTCGAAGATGTCCTTCTTGACGTAGGTCTGGGCGTCGCCGGTGTTGGCGTCCTTGCGGCCGAACGCGGTCACGTTCCAGCCGCGGTTCACGGCCTCGGTGATGACCTTGCGCGCAACCCTGCCGTCAGCTGCCACAACTGCGATGTTCTTCTGTGCCATGGTCTTGTCCCTTCTTCTGTGGGCCCCGGTTTGTTCTTGGTTTGTACCGGGCGCTCGTTCCGTCTTGCTGATTTGCATGCTACGGGCGGAAGGGGCGGCGCAGAAGTAGGCACAAAGAAGTGCAATGGGCACCTGGCGGAAACCAATGGCCCTGACCTGCGCAAACGCGATTCACAATTCCTACACATGAGACAGGGGGACGGTTCTCGCGTCTCATTTTCGCGGGCGGGGCACGCGGGGCCCTACCGCGTGCTCGGCGCAACCTGGCCGGGGTGATCGGCCTGGTAGTCCTCGCCCCAGGCGCGCAGCGCGGCCAACACGGGTGCAAGGCTTTGGCCAAGCGGCGTCAAGTCGTACTCCACGCGCGGCGGCACCTCAGGGTAGACGGTGCGGCGCACCAGCCCGTCGGCCTCCATCTCGCGCAGGGCATTAGTTAGCACCTTCTGCGAGATTCCTGTCACAGAACGGCGAAGTTCGCCGAAGCGCCGCGTGCCCTCCGCAAGGTCGCGCAGGATGAGCACCTTCCATTTGCTGCCAATGAGCAGCAAGGTTGTCTCCACCGGGCACGCGGGGAGCATCTGCGCCGACGAGAGGTCCGTGACGACGGGGCTGTCGACTGGTTGTTGCTGTTTGCTGGTCATGAGGCGAGCCTCCTGGGCATGTTGTGTGGCGTGCAGGACGTGGGTTGGCGGCTGTGGAACGGGACTCCGCCGACTGCGGGAGGGGATCCCGCTGGCGCCCGCTGAAAAAATAGCACACGCGCAGAGGAAGCTACACTCCGTAACACGCGGTCGCGGGGGTGTGGGGCCCACGTCGACGAAGGTGCCGTTTCTTGGTGTACGGAACTCGCGCATCCCGTCGCGCTCAACTGGGCAAACGCGCCGGAGATGACGAGTTCCGTACACTCAATTTTCCTCTCGGCCTGCCTGCATGCGCCCAAACGGACGCTCGTCCCTCCGAAACCGCGGCCCGCCACGCCCCAACCCCGACACAACCCGCGCTGGGTGTGGAAATAGCGGCGCGAATGGGCGAGAATACCTTGAGCTACGTAACAATTAAGCACTGACTGTCAGATTGCCGCCTGCGGTTACCGCCGCGGCCGCCTGCCAGCGCTGGACACACCTCACTCGCAGCTAACTCGCACAAGAAAAGGCACCAAAATGCAAACCGTCCTCCGCATATTCCTGCGCGACCTCAAGCGCATTCTCCGCAACCCCGTTGCCATCGTCGTGACGCTGGGCGTCTGCGTCATTCCGTCGCTGTACGCGTGGTTCAACATCCTGGCCAACTGGGACCCGTACAAGAACACGAGCACCATCGCCGTGGCCGTGGTGAACCAGGACCAGGGCGCGGAGGTCGCGGGCATGGGCAGCATCAACGCCGGCGACATGGTGGTGGATCGCCTGAAGGAGAACGCCCAGCTGGCTTGGACTTTTCCCAGCGAGGCCGACGGCATGGAGGGCGTGCGCGCTGGCCGCTACTACGCCACCATTGTCATCCCCGACGACTTTACCCAGAGTCTGGCAGATGTCTTGGACGGAAACACGGACAAGGCGCACCTTGAATATTATGTAAACGAGAAGGTCAACGCCGTCTCGCCCAAGGTCACGGACACGGGTGCGACCACCATCGAGCGCCAGATTGATGACACCTTCGCGGGAACCGTCGGCAAGGTCATTGCGGAGAAGCTGGTCAACGGGTCTGCAGACGCACTCGCGGGCGGGCGGGACGCGGAGTCCGACGCGGAGGCCAAGGTTGCGGCCGTGCAGGCGGACCTGGACGCCCTGGCCGACCAGCTGGACAACGCGGACGGCACCATCAACGACGCGCGGAACACCGTTTCCTCCGCTCGCACCACGCTGACCAAGCTCATGGGCACCACCAACGGCGCCACTGGCTCGCTGCGCGACGCGCTGAGCTCGCTCAGCTCCACGCGCATCAAGGCTCGAACCATCTCCAATCAACTTGTCACGTCTCTCTCCGCTGGCTCGCGGCAGGTGAGCGAGCTTTCGTCCCGCGCGGGCAACGACGTTGGCGCGCTCGCGGGCGACGCTGCCTGGGCAAGCTCCACCTTCTCGAACGCAATCGCGCGGCTGGAGGACGAGCTCAGCACCACGCACACGCTGGAGGCGGAGCTGCAGGATGCACGAAGCTTGCTGGTAACTGCGCCAAACGCGGCCGCGTACACGGAAACCGTGAAGAGCCTGGACGTGACCATCCAGACCCTGCGCACCCTGAGCGACAGCCAACGCGCCAAGCTGGACGAGCTTCGCGCCGCGGCGGACGGTCTGACGGACGGCGCCAACAGCGTGCGCGACCTTTCCGCCACGCTCAACGGCTCCCTGCAGAACGGTGCCAGCACGCTGGCACAGCTGCAGGCGGACCTGGCTGCAGACGCAGTGCCGGAGCTTTCCTCCGCGCTGGATTCCTTCTCTGATGTTGGCAACGGGCTGGCATCCAGCCTGGGCTCGCTGGACCCGCTGCTCATGCAGGCAGCTGGCACCCTGGACCAGCTTGACGGAACCTTGGGCCAAGCTGGCACGACCATTGACTCTACCTCCACGCAGGTGCGAAACGCGGCAGACGCACTGGGCAAGATCGGCGACGACCTGGGCGCCATTCGCAGCACGGAGCTGTGGAAGCAGCTGGAGAACGCCAGCCAGCTGGACCCGGAGGCCATTGGCAACTTTGTCAACGCGCCCGTGCAGGTGGAGGAGGACCCCATCTTCCCCATAGCAAACTACGGGTCCGGCGTCACGCCGTTTTACACCAATCTTGCACTGTGGGTGGGCGGATTCGTGCTTGTTGCAATTTACAAGCTGGAGGTGGACGAGGAGGGCATCGGCCCCTTCCGCCCCTGGCAGGGCTGCCTGGGCCGTTGGCTGCTTCTGAACCTGCTTGGCATCTTGCAGGCACTTATCTGCTGCATCGGCGACTTGGCGCTGGGCGTGCAGTGCGTCTCTCCGCTGGCTTTCATTCTGGCAGGCGTGGTGGAGTCCTTCGTGTACGTGGGCTTCATCTATGCGCTGTCCGTCGCCTTCAAGCACATTGGCAAGGCGCTGGGCGTGCTGCTGGTTGTCTTGCAGATTCCTGGCTCCTCCGGCACGTACCCCATCGAGATGATGCCCGGCTTCTTCCGCGCGCTCAACCCCTGGCTGCCCTTCACCTACGGCATCAACGCCATGCGCGAGAGCATCGGCGGGTTTTACGGCAACTACTACGCCTTTGACCTGGGCATGCTTTTGCTTCTGGTCCCAATCTCGCTGCTGATTGGCATGGGCGCGCGCCGCCACCTGCTGAACATAAACACCCTCTTCGACCGCAAGCTCACAGAGACCGACCTCATGATTGGCGAGCGCGTGCCCGCGGGCGAATCGCAGTTCAAAATTACAACCATCCTCAAGGCGCTCATCAACTCCAACGAGTACCGCGACGTCTTCCTGGCAAACGCGGCAAAGTTCGAGCTCATGTACCCCACGCTCATCCGCCGCGGCTTCCGCGCCCTGCTCACGGTGCCCATTGCACTGCTTATCTTGATGCTGGTGCTAGACACAAAGATGCTGCCGCTGGTGCTGTGGATCATTTCTCTGGTGGTTATCTGCACCTTCCTGATAGTTGTGGAATACCTGCACTCGCGCGTGGAGGAGAAGACCGCGCTGACTGGCCGCTCGCAGGAGGAGCTGCTTGGCATGCTTGACAGCAAGCTGCGAGACGAACTCTTTGCCTTCGCGCCCATTGAGAAGTTGCATCTGACTCACGAGTCGCTGACAGACCGCTTGCGGGAGCTGAAGAAGGAGTCCGCCGCGGGGGAGGGCCCGGCCGCCGGCGCCGCGGACGCGGACGCGACCCGGCCCGCCGCGCCCGCGGACCCGGATGCGACCCAACCCGCCGAAGCCTCGAAGGGAGGCGATCGCGATGAATAAGATTCTGCAGATCGCGAGGACGGATGCCGTCCATGTGTTCACCAACGTCATCTCCCTCGTGGTGTGCGTGGGAATGATCGTCATCCCGTCCTTCTACGCCTGGTTCAACATCGCCGGCTCCTGGGACCCCTACGGCAACACCCACAACATCAAAGTTGCACTGGTCAACGACGACCAGGGCTACAAGAGCGAGCTCATGCCCGTCGAGGTAAACATGGGTGAGCGCATAACTTCTCAGCTGCGGACCAGCAAATCCATTGGCTATATGGTGACGGATAGGGACGAGGCCATAGACGGCGTTTCCCGCGGGGAGTACTACGCGGCCATCGTGATTCCGGAGTCGTTCTCGGCTGACATGCTGAGCGGGCTGACGGACGGCGGCACTCGTCCCACCGTGCAGTACTACGACAACCAGAAGCGCAACGCCATCGCGGCCATCGTCACGGACAAGGCGTCGTCCGCGGCCAGCCAGGCCATTGACGAGTCCTTTGTGAAGACGGCCGTGGAGGTGGGCGCCGGCACCTTGGACGAACTTGGCACGTATCTGAACGACGACAAGCTGGCAGGCGTGGCGGCCAACCTTGACAAGGTTCTGGGCGACAGTGCCAGCCAGCTGCAACAGACGTCGGACAACCTGCGCGGCTATGCCTCGCTGGTGGGGTCGGCGCGCTCGCTGGCCAGCGGGTCCGACTCCGCGCTGGACACCACGCTGGGCGCGACCACGGACGCCAGCGACTCCCTGCGCCAGGGCGCGGACGGCGTGCGGCAGGTGGGCGACGCGCTGGACTCCGCCACCACGTCTGTCAACGACGCGCTGACCAGCGGAATCTCTGCCATGGACGGCGTGGACCAGGCCATTGACCAGGCCTTTAGCACGGCAGACGGCCAGGCGGGCTCCGCGCGCGACGCCCTTGCCAAGGCCAAGGACGCGGTGGATGCCAACCATGACGCCTTGCAGGACCTGTACAGCCAGCTGCGAGACACAGACACCCTGGCCCGCCGACTGGAGCTGACGCTGGACGCCGGCTCTACGGAGTGGAGCTATGCGCACAGCCTGACCCTGACCCTGACCCTGCCGGGCATAAGCGACCGCGTGAAGCAGGCCATGGACGACACGCGCGACCTGAGCGACGGCCTGCGCCGGGCCATCAGCGACATCGATTCCGCTCGCAGCGACGGCAAGGTCTCGCGTGACGAGCTCAAGCGGCTGGCGTCGCAGGCCAAGGGCAGCATTTCCGGCGTGCGGGCGGACTACTCCGGCGACCTGCGCTCCTCGCTTGACCGCATGGGTGGCGGCATCGACGACGCGGCGGACGCGGTGGACGACATCGGCAGCCAGCTGCAAGACACGGCGACCTCCCTCAGCACCACGGCCAAGAGCGCCGACGAGACCCTGGCCAACCTTGAGGACGCGCTGGACACCGCCGCCGACCGAATGGACGAGTCCGCTGACGCCCTGGACGACCTGCAGGGCAAGATCTCCGCGGCGCTTGCTTCTGGCGACCTGTCCCAGCTCCGTGCAATATTGAGTGCAGATGCAGAGTCCCTGGCGGAGTTCATTGCACAACCCGTGCAGCTGGATCGCACGGCAATCTTCCCCGTGGAGAACAACGGCTCCGCCATGGCGCCCTTCTACACCACGCTCTCCATCTGGATCGGCGCGGTCGTCCTGTGCGCGCTGGTCAAGGTGGCTCCCTCGGCCGCGCTGCTGGAGGCCACCAAGGCCCGCCCGCGCCACGCCTACTTCGGCCGCATGATATTTTTCCTTGCAATTGGCTTCCTGCAGACGCTAGTCGTACTGCTGGGCGACCTCTTCTTCCTGGGCATTCAGTGCCAGCACCCCTGGCTCATGGCGCTGGCATGCTTCACGGCCTCGGTGGTCTTCGTGAACATCGTGTTCTCGCTGACGGCATCGTTCGGCGACGTTGGCAAGGCCATAGCCGTCGTGCTGATGGTGATTCAGGTGGCGGGCTCCGGCGGAACCTTCCCGGTGCAGATGCTGCCGGCCGCCTTCCAGCGCGTTTACCCCTTCCTGCCCTTCGTGCATGCAGAAAACTGCATGCGAGCTGCCATCGCCGGCGTGTACGGCGCGGACTTCTGGGTCTCGCTGGGAATTCTGGCCGGGTTCCTCGTGCCCGCGCTGGTTCTGGGCCTGCTGCTGCGCAAGCCCGTCGTGCGCCTGAACCACTGGATGGAGCACCAGCTGGAGTCCACCAAGGTCATGTGACAAAGGGGGACGTTTCCCTTTTGTCACGCGGTGGGCGGGGCCGTGGAATCTTCTCTCCGCAGCGGTCCTGTACCGCCGTCCGGGGCTTCCGGTTCCAGTAGTTATAGAGCGCTATAATATAGCGCTCTATAACTACGCATCTGACAAGGGGGCGCCCCCCTTGTCATGCTTCCCGTCGCGTGCGAGTGGGGGTAACCTGTCGGTTTTGCCCAGTTGGGGGAAAGCTGTCGGCTATCCTGGGGATAACCTGTCGGGTTTACCCAGGTGGGAAAAAGCTACCGCTTATCCCAGGGATAACCTGTCGGTTTCGCCCAGATGGGGGAAGGCTGTCGGTTATCCCGGTCTGATCTGGCCTAGTCCCGCCGTCTGCCCCGCGGCTCCGGTGGTCTGGGCGCGCGTGACAAAAGAGGAACGTCCCCTATTGACATCCCCTATTGACACCAGCACGGCGCTGGGCGCGGCATCCTGCCGCTGGCCCGCTGGCACGAACGGTCTGCCGATGGCACGAAATGTGCAAGTTGGCTGAAAACCGTTCCGCTAGCATGAATCTGATTCTGGATATCTGTCTCGCCAGGTTGGCGGCGGAAAGAAACGGAAAAGGAGTGGCCCATGCACAACAAACGCAGAAGATTACTGGCGACCCTCTTGGCTGCAATCGTGGCGATAGGAGCACTCGTAGGGGGTGTGACGCTCGCGCGGGCTGACGGTGAGACGGACGCTCCCGCGCCTGGGTACAGCAAGACCCTTGCGGACAACGGCGACGGCACTTACACGCTCAAGCTGTCTGTGACTGGTAGCCAGACCAAGACCGAGGAGACCAAGGGTGCCCACGTGATATTCGTGGCGGACGTCTCTGGCTCGATGAACGATTCGGTCTCGAACACTCCCTCGTACGTCGAGGACAATAGCCGGGGAATCTACGGCAAGGTGGGCGACCAGTACGTCGACCTGTACTACAAGAGGTCGAGTCGGTGGGGCAGCAGCTACCGTCGAGTTGCAGATGCACGCAATTATCCCTCCGGTCCCTACTATGTGAGGACCAGCAACGGTTGGGATGACACCTACGAGGAGTACTCCGGCACCCGCTACTCCCTCTCTCGCTCGACGACCACTCGCCTGGATACGGCAAAGACCGCCATCAACGGTGCGGCGCAGAAGATTCTTGCCCAGGACGATACGACGGTTCAGCTTGTCACTTTCGCAAACGATGCCTCTCACTCCGATGCGACCGCCGATCTCGACGCCTTCAAGGGCCAGGTCAACGCAATGACTGCCAACGGCGGCACCAACTGGGAGGCCGGCCTCAACGAGGCGCTCAACCAGGTCCCCAACGATGGCAAGCCTACCTATGTCATCTTCGTCTCCGATGGCCAGCCCACCTACCGCAACAGCCAGATGGACTCGCCGAAGCCGGTGTATGAAGAAGGCTGGTTCGGCGGCGCGTGGGTTAACGCTGAAGGCGGCGACGCAGAGACCATCAACTCGGACGGCTCCGTCTCTCTCTGGGGCACCGGCAACTCTGACCCGAACGGTTGGAACTTCAACGCCGCAGATGCGGTTGCCAAGACGCTGACTGACCCGACTGACGCGACGCCGGCCGGCAAGGGCGTCAAGCTCTTCTCCATCAACGCCTACGGCGATGCAACCAACATGCAGAACCTCACGGGCGTGAAGGGCAACGACAACCACTACTTCACCGCAAAGGACCAGGCGAGCCTCGAGAACGCCTTTGCGAACATCGTCAACCAGATCACCAGCAGCGCGGAGTTCCAGGACGTGTCCGTCGTGGACCAGGTGACGAACCTCACCGCGGTTGCCAAGGTCGACGGCAAGACTGCGTTTGAGTACTACAAGGGCGACCAGAAGGTCGACAGCCTCGGTGAGGCTACCTACACCGGCGGCAAGATCAACTGGGATCTCTCCTCCCTCGGTAAGCTTGAGGACGGCGTCACCTATACGCTGAGCGTCAAGGTCTGGCCGAGCCAGGGCGCCATGGACGCGGCTGCGTCTGCCGCGAACGGTGGCGCCGCGCCTTCCGACCCCATCGTGGTTGACAAGAACGGCAACTACGCCCTCAAGTCCAACGCGGACTCCGGCAACACGGTGACGTATCGCGCCATCGACACCAAGACCGCGACTCAGAAGCCGACCAACCTGGGCACCGACGACAAGGACCCCGAGGGCTACAAGTGGGAGCAGAAGGCGGATGGCACTTGGACCGGCACCAAGGTTTCTGAACCCATCACCAAGGACCTCAACAATCCCGATCCCATGCCGCTCGATATCGCGCGCGTGAACCTTGCCAAGGAGTGGAAGAACGGCGACGGCTCTGATGCTACCGCTCCTGCGGGCGCGAGCGTCAAGCTGACCGCGGGCGAAGGCGACGCAGCCGTCTCCAAGGCCCTCAATGCTGGCAACAGCTGGACTGCTCAGGCAGCTCTCTCCTACGGTCGCATGACCGTGGACGAGAAGGGCACCGTGAACGTTCTCGAGGCCGGCCACGTGTACGCCATCACCGAGGAGGGCGCTCCCGCCGACTGGACCTTCTCTGCCGACACCTATCTGCCCATGATCATCAACGGCACGCCGACCATGCTCAAGCAGGTTACGGGTGACGAGACCCCGACCTACACCATCGGCGGCAAGGGCTACATTGCCGTGTCTGGTGACGCGGCAGCAAAGCTCACCGCAACCAACACGCGCAAGCTCGGCAGCCTGACCGTCTCCAAGACCGTCAACAACGAGACCACCACAGATGTGTCTGGCCAGGAGTTCACCTTCACCGTGAAGGTTGACGGCAAGGATGACCAGACCGTGACCCTCAAGGCCGGCGAGTCCCAGACCATCGAGGGCCTGCCCGCCGGCGCCAGCTACACCGTAACTGAGGACACGGATAGCCCGCCCCAGGGCTTCTCGCTAGATTCCAAGACCGGTGACACTGGCAAGATTGTGGCTGACCAGACCGCGACTGCCAGCTTCACCAACAAGTACAAGCCGGACTCCACCACGGTTGACACCGACGCCGAGACCTCGCCCATGGTGCAGAAGACCGTAAGCGCTCCTGCGACGGCTATCCCGGAGAAGGGCAAGACCTTCAACTTCACCATTACGCCCAAGGACGGCGCCCCCGCGCCCAAGAACGGTGACGAGACGGTGACGACCGGCAGCGCCGTCTTTACCAAGGACGATCTTGCCAGTGGCAGCTCCACCAAGGCCATCGACTTCGGTACCATTACCTTCACCGCTGAGGGCACCTATACCTACACCGTGGCTGAGACGGGCGAGCTGGGGAACGGTTGGACCGTCACGCCCGAAGACAAGTCCGTCGATGTGACCATCACCGTTAAAGACGAGAACGGCCAGCTCAAGGCTGAGGTCACTGGCGACACCATCACCAACTCCTACAAGGCTGACCCTGGCACCATCAGCGACAAGACAGGTGATTCCATCAAGGTCACCAAGAAGCTGGCTGATCGTGACTGGCTCGACTCCGACTCCTTCGAGTTTACGCTGACCGCGGAGACTGAGGGCGCCCCCATGCCCGATAGCGCCAAGGTGACCGCTACCAAGGCGAACCCGACCGTCACCTTTGGCACCATGACCTTCGACAAGGCCGGCACCTACAACTACACCGTGAAGGAGACCAAGGGCTCCATCGCCGGCGTCACGTATGACGAGGGCAGCTACCCCGTTACCGTGGTCGTCTCTGACAACGGCTCCGGTCAGCTTTCTGCTGAGGTCTCTTATACCAAGGGCAATACCGTCACCAACACCTACAAGCCGACGGATGGCACCCTGCCCGCCGGCAGCATCAAGCTGTACAAGACTCTGACCAACGGCGTGCTTAAGGATGATTACAAGGGTCTACGAGTTAGGTGATGGATTCTCACCATTTGCGCAGGTAGGTCGAGTTCGAGAGCGCCAGATGGCGAACCACCCTTTCCTCGACGGG
>OMVJ01000055.1 GCA_900314495.1 uncultured Olsenella sp. | reverse complement strand
AGACGGCCAGGCCCCAACTCGCGTCGCCGGTCTTGGCCAGCTTCTGGCCGAAGACGGTTGGCTGCCTGACCTCGCCCTTGGAGGGCGTCGGCTTGGCCGGCTCCAGCTCGCCCTTGTAGCTCGGGTCGTACTCGATCCTGTCGGGCTTGAGGCCTGAGGCGTCCCTCACTACCAGCTTGGCCACGTGGATTCCGTCGCCGTCGGCGTCGTTCTCCACCTGCACGGTCACGTGGTAGGCCTTGTTGTCCAGCGTGAGGCCGTCCGCGGGCTGGGTGGTGCACCTGAGGTCGTACTCGTAGTCGCCCACCTTGTCGAAGCTGATGCCGTCGGTGGCACCGTCGCGCGTGACGAGCGCGATGCTCTTGGTGGTGTTGCCCACTATGGTGAAGTCATACACACCGCCCGCAGCGCCAGCGGGAAGCGGCGCGCCATCAACGGCAGTCAGCTCGTAGGCGAAGGAGCCTTCCTTCCACTCCTCGGGCACCTCGCCCTCGGTCGTGTAGACCTGGGTTATGTCGAGGCTCGTGACCTCGGCGGCCAGCGCCCTCCCGGGCACAAGCAGGGCTGCGAGCATCACGAAAGTGGCGCACGCGAGCGTCAGCAGCACGCGGCCCCTGGCCCCGCCCGTCTTCTGTTCCATTTGCAGTTCCATTCCGCTCACTACTTTCCTAACGCTCGCTCACTTCTTGCCGTTCTTCTTGCCCTTGCCAGGTGCCCCGACCATCCACGCCACCAGGAGCAGGGCGAGGATGCCGATGCCGACCTTCGCCCACGTGGGGAAGCCCTTGCCCGCGTCGCCCGTGAGGGTCCTGCTCACGGTCTCCTCGTGGTACGGGTTCTCGTAGGTCTCGTCCGTGATCCTTGCGAAGACCACGTGGCGCTCGTTGGTGCCCGCCGCGCAGGTGGAGAGCACGAGCATGCGGTCCGTGGGCGCGAGGTCCCCGTCCCACACCGCCGCGTGGTCCCTCACGTAGGCGATGAACTCCTCCGTCGTGGGCGCGGTGCCCACCGTGGTGGAGTAGACCGTCCTGTCGTAGGCGTCGGCCGCCATGTAGGCGACGACCTCCACCCCGTGGTGGGCCCCGCCGTAGTAGAGGTCCCCGTGCCTGTGCTGGTCGAGGTACGTGCTCTGCCCGTACCTGTCCAGGTCGCCGAACATGAGGGAGTCCTCCATGTGGTGGCCGTAGATGATCGTAGCGGGCGCGCTGAAGTCCCTGGGCTGCGAGTAGTCGACGAACAGCGACCCGGAGAGGGCGAAGTTCCCCTGCGGGTCCGTGTTCAGGTACTCCTCGTTGTCCTGCCCCTGCACCACCGGGTAGTCGACCCCCGTGCCGTAGAGCGTGAGCCACGCGCACACGTCCGGGTTCTGCGAGACCAGCTCGTCGAACCCCGGGCCCTCCGCGTCGGGCCTGTAGGACTCGAAGACCTCCGAGGAGGCGGCGTCCGCCACCCGGCCGTTGTCCACGAGGGCGTAGGCCGAGTAGAGGACGACGATCACGACGAATGACAGGACCAGCCCGTCGACCAGCCAGTTGGCTAGTCGAAGGAACCCCTTGGCCAGTCGGCGGGACAGGTCATGCCACATCGTCTAGGGTCTCCTACTTCTCGAGCTTGCGCTTGGCGGAGCCGTAGGCGACGACGCCGGCGGCTGCGGCGCCGATCATGACGATGAAGGGCGCGTTGTTGACGATGACGCCAGTGACGACAGTGTTCGCCTTGTCGTTGTTCACCGTGACATTTGCACCGGTCTCTGCGAGGACGGTATCAGTGGTAACCTCACCCGTAGTCGTATAGCCAGCCTGGCCAGACTCGGTCTCGGTTACCTTATAGGTAGTACCGACAACCACGTTGTCGAAGGTGACCTCGCCAGCGTCGGCCGCCTTGAAGGTCCAGGAGCCGTCAGCATTCTGCTTGAGCCCAGAGACAGTAGTCCCCTCCTTAGGAGTTGCGGTGATGGAGTTCACGGTCCAGTTGGCAGGCACGTTGGCGGGAGCAGTGAAATTCACAGTGAACTCGAAGAGCTTGGTCTTGTCACCCTGGTCGCCGGTGACGGTCTTCTTGACCTTGAGCGGAGAGTTGCCCTCGTCGTTGGTCTTCTCGGTGTAAGTGTTGGTGAAGGTCGCGGTCGTAACCTTGTTGCTAGCATCATTCGTCGTGGAGGTCGCGTCGCCCTTCACGAGCTTGACATCGCTGACCCACTCAGTGGTGTGGTCGGCATCGGCGTTGTTGACGGTAGCAATCAGCGTGTAGGTCTCGGTGTCGTAGACCATTCCAGCGGTGCTACCTGCGGTCTCGGCCACCTTCCAAGCGTAAACACCAGCATGCGGAAGAGCGGGAAGGACGACGCCGTACTCGCCAGTGGTCTCGGTTTCGTCGGTGGTCGCGGAGAGGGCGGTCGTCGTGATGGTTGCGTTGCCATACTCGGTCGTTGCGACGGTGGCGCTATCTGTGTCCTGGTTCAGTCGGACGGGGGTCGCCGTGAAGGCGAACTGCTCAGAGACGGTGGAGCCGGCATTGGTCTCGAGCTTCTTAGTAACACCCTTGTCCACAGTATATGCAGTGGTCGCTGCAAACGCGGGAACCGCGGGTGCCAGAGCCATGACCAGGGAGAGACCCGCCACAACTGCCTTGGACTTCTTGCCAAACATCATTTTCGTACTTCCTTCCATTCGTAACGCTTGCCTGCTTGTGTGCAATGCCCTGCTATGTCCACGGCCCTCAGAAGTTCCGCCTCCTGATGACCGTCATTGCCTCGCCCTCGGTGCCGGACGCCACGTCGACCGGCCCGTAGAGCCTGCTGTCCTTCGACGACGGGCGGTTGTCGCCCATCACGAAGACCTGCCCCTCGCCCACCGTCACCGGGTAGGTGATCCCCTGCGCGAACGGCTCGGTCTCGGCGTAGATGCCCTGCTCGCTCTGCAGGTAGCCGTTGATGACCAGTCCGTCCGCCGAGAAGTCCACCTCGTCGCCCGCCACGGCGACGACGCGCCTGACCTCCCGGGTGCCCCCGTCGTCCACGACCACCAGGTCGCCCGCCGCGTAGTCCCGCTGCAGGCGGTAGTACACGACCAGGTCCCCCTCGCGCACCGCGGGGCGCATGCTCTCGTCCGGCGCCTGCGTCACGCCGAACAGGAACAGGAACACCATCGCGACGAACCCGAGGACCATCGCCACCTTGAGCAGCAGGAGGACCAGCTGCCTGGGGAGCGAGGGCTCGGCCCCGTCGGGGGCGCCGGGCGGGGGCGCCCCGTCCCCCGGCGG
>OMVJ01000007.1 GCA_900314495.1 uncultured Olsenella sp. | reverse complement strand
CACGGCACTCATTCATATGAGACGAAAGGTACGTCCCCCTGTCTCATTCGGCCCCGTGTCTCATTACTCGGCCATCTGGGCCTGGACGGCGGTGATGGCGACCACGCCCACGATGTCCTCGGCGGAGCATCCGCGGGAGAGGTCGTTGACGGGCTTGGCGATGCCCTGCAGGATGGGGCCGTAGGCCTCTGCCTTGGCGAAGCGCTGCACCAGCTTGTAGCCGATGTTGCCGGCCTCCAGGTCCGGGAAGACCAGGATGTTGGCCTTGCCGGCAACGGCGGAGCCGGGGGCCTTGAGGTCCGCGACGGACTGTACCAGGGCGGCGTCAAGCTGCAGGTCGCCATCGAGCGCCAGCTCGGGGGCCTTTTGGTGGGCGAGCTCCGTGGCCTCCTGGACCTTGGTGGGCACGTCGCCCTTGGCGGAACCCTTGGTGGAGAAGGACAGCATGGCCACCTTGGGCTCGTCGGACATGAACTGCTTCCAGGTGTTGCCGGTGGCGACGGCAATCTCGGAGAGCTCCTCGGCGGAGGGGTCGATGTTCAGGCCGCAGTCGGCGAACATGAGGGTGCCGTTCTCGCCGAACTCGGAGTCCGTGCACATGACGAAGAAGGCGGAGACCAGCTTGGTGCCAGGGGCGGTCTTCAGAATCTGCAGGGCGGGGCGCAGGGTGTTGGCGGTGGAGTGGCAGGCGCCGGAGACCAGGCCGTCCGCGTCGCCCATCTTGACCATCATGGTGCCAAAGTAGGTGGCGTCGTCCATCTGGGCGCGGGCCTGCTCAAGCGTGACGCCCTTCTTCTTGCGGAGCTCGGCGAACTTCTCGGCGTAGGCCTCGTGCTTGTCGGACGTCTTGGGATCCACGACCTGCACGCCCTCCACGCTGATGGCGGCGGGGTCGCCCAGGATGATGAGGTTGGCCAGGCCCTCCTCAACGATCATCTTCGCGGCGGCGATGGTGCGCGGGTCCTCGCCCTCCGGGAGGACGATGGTCTTCTTGTTGGCCTTGGCCGCTGCCTTCATCTTGTCAAGAAACTCGCTCATGAGCACTCCTCCTGTTGTGTGCAACCAGCTTGCTCAACATTCTATGCCTATGGCTGGTGGGTGGTCACTGCCCCAGAGCCCTCCTCTGAGAGCATTTGGTGTAACCGAAGCCCATTATAGGGTCGAGTGTTAGAATCAGTCGCGATAATGGCGCCGTGCCATGAAACTAGAACGCGGTTTCGGCTCGGTGTGCAAGCAGACTGCAAAGGCAGAGAGATTCGCGAGGTTATAGATGAGCATCGAAACTGGCCTTCCGGCAGGCTTCAATCCCAGCGCGTACAACGCGATCATCGTCGGCGCCGGTTACGCTGGCTCCGTGTGCGCTCGTCGCCTTGCGGAGTCCTGCAACTACAAGGTTGCCATTCTGGAGCGCAGGCCGCACATTGCCGGCAACGCGTACGACTACTACGACGAGGCCGGCGTGCTGGTGCACAAGTACGGCCCCCACATCTACCACACCACCAACGACCGCGTGGACCAGTTCCTCTCGCGCTTCACGGAGTGGAGCAACTACAATCACAAGGTCCTGGCCAACATCCACGGCACGCTCATTCCGGTGCCCTTCAACCACCAGTCCCTTAAGCTCGTCTTCGGCGAGGACAAGGGCGAGCGCCTGTACCAGAAGCTTGTCTCGACCTTTGGCCAGGACAAGAAGGTCCCCATCATGCAGCTGCGCGAGAAGAACGACCCGGAGCTGGAGGAAGTCGCCAACTTCGTGTACGAGAACGTCTTCCTGCACTACACCATGAAGCAGTGGGGCAAGACGCCGGACCAGATTGACCCCGCCGTCATGGGCCGCGTGCCGGTGTTCGTTGGCGATGACGACCGCTACTTCCCCCAGGCGCCGCACCAGGGCATGCCCGCGGAGTCCTACACCAAGCTGTTCGAGAACATGCTCAACCACGACCTCATCGACGTCTTCCTGGGCGTGGAGGCGCGCGACGTCATGCAGGTGACGGACACCAAGGTCTCCGTCTGCGGCAAGCCTTACGGCGGTGAGGTCATCTACACGGGTGCGCTGGACGAGCTCTTCAACTTCGATCTTGGCGCCCTGCCCTACCGCACGGTTGACATGGTGTTCGAGACCCTGCCCGTGGACCACTTCCAGCCGGTGGGTACCGTCAACTACACGGTGTCCGAGAACTTCACGCGCATCACGGAGTTCAAGAACATGACCGGTCAGGAGTTGCCCGGCAAGACCACCATCATGCGCGAGTACTCCCGCACCTACCTTCCTGGCGTTGGCGAGACCCCGTACTACGTCATCAACGAGCCCGAGAACATCGCCCTGTACAAGAAGTACCGCGAGCGCGTTTCCGGCCTGCTGAACTTCCACACCGTGGGCCGCCTGGCGGAGTACCGCTACTACGACATGGACGGCGTCACCGCCTCCGCGCTCGAGCTTTCCGACGAGCTCATCGCCCAGCGCTAGCGCCGCTGGCACAGGTTTTCGAGGCGCCGCTCCGCGAAGGGGGCGGCGCATTCCCATGAAGCAGGACAGTGTGAGGACGGTTCAAGCCAACATGAACAAGACGCTTTCCTTTGCCATACCGTGCTACAACTCCGCGGAGTACATGGACCACTGCGTGACTTCCATCCTGGAGGGGTCGGACTACGCAGAGGACGTTCAGATCGTCATCGTGGACGACGGCTCCCAGAAGGACAACACGCTGGAGAAGGCCCAGGCTTGGCAGGAGAAGTATCCCACCATCGTGAAGGCGGTTCACCAGGAGAACGGCGGCCACGGCATGGCCGTCCTGAAGGGCCTGGAGAACGCCGATGGCGTCTACTTCAAGGTGGTGGATTCGGACGACTGGGTGGATGCCGACGCCCTGAAGCAGGTCCTGCAGAAGCTGCGCGACTTCATTCGCTTCGAGACCCGCGTTGACCTCCTAATCTCCAACTATGTGTACGAGCACGTGGAGGACGGGACGCAGAAGGTCGTGGAGTACGGCTTCGCCCTGCCCAAGAACAAGATCATCGGCTGGGACCAGATCGGCCACTTCAACATGTCGCAGAATCTGCTCATGCACTCCCTCTGCTACCGCACGGACGTGCTGCGCAACGGCGGAGTGCCCATGCCGGCGCACACCTTCTATGTGGACAACATCTACGCCTACGTGCCCCTGCCGCGCTGCAAGACCCTCTACTACCTGGACGTGAACTTCTACCGCTACTTCATCGGCCGTGGTGACCAGTCCGTGAACGAGTCCGTGATGGTGGGCCGCATAGACCAGCAGCTGCGCATCACGCGCATCATGATGCACGCCTACCACCTGTACGACGAGGTGGACAGCACCAAGCTGCGCAACTACATGTTTGGCTACTTCACGCTCATGATGACGGTGAGCACGGTCTTCTCCAAGCTGTCCGACAAGCCGGATGCGGAGGCCAACCTGCAGGCGCTGTGGGACGAGCTGAAGGCATACGACATGCGCATGTACCGGCGCGTGCGCTACGGCCTCATGGGCATCTACAGCAACCTGCCCAAGGGCGGTGGCAAGAAGGCGATCATCATCATCTACCACATTGCCCAGAAGCTGGTGAAGTTCAACTAGGCGCAAGAAGGCAGAAGGACGGCGCGGCCGGGCTCACGAGGGCTCGGCCGCGCTTTCTTGCTGCGACTTATGCGGTGCTGGGCCGCGGTACGCGCCTACAGATCGCAGGCGGCCTTGAGGCCGTAGGCACCGGTGGCAGAGAGGGCCGCGTCCACGATCGCCCTCTCGAGCGCGCGCGTGGCGAGGGCGCCCACCACGTCCGGCATGGCGTCCACCTGGCCCGTTGCCATGACGAAGATGGTGTCTCCGTCGTTGGTTGTGTGGGTGGGGCGGATGGCGTGCGCGTAGGCGTCCGCTGACATCTGGGCAACCTTGTTGGCCTGCGCCTTTGTCAGCCGCGCGTTGGTGACAATGCACGAGATGGTCGTGTTGGTGCGCTCGGGCGTGGGCGCCTGGGCGTCCAGAGGCGGGCGTGCGGCAAGGCCGATGAGCATGTCCGTTGTGCTCTGGATGCTCGTCCCGTCCTCTGAGAGCACGCCTGCGATTGGTGCCAGCGTCTGGGGGTCAACCACGTCACCGCAAGCGTTCACGGCGCTGACGGCGCCGCACACGAGGTCACCGGCCTGTTCCACGTCCTCGCCCAGGCCGGACTTCATGGTGCGGGCGGGGCCAGCCATCTTGCCCACGGTGCAGCCTGTGCCGGCGCCCACGTTGCCGCGGGCGAGGGGGGTGCCGTTCGTGTTGGAGAGCGCCGCCGCCGTTGCCGCGGCACCGTCTGCCGCCGTGGGCCGCACGTGCGCGTTGCCACAGGCCAGGTCGAACACGCAGGCGCTGGAGACGATGGGCACCTTGGTCACGCCCACGTCCAGCCCGATGTCGTGGCGCTCCAGTTCCTCCGCCACGCCGCAGGCAGCGGCGAGGCCGAAGGCGCTTCCGCCGGAGAGCACGACCGCGTTAAGGGTCTGCACGGTCTCCTCGGGGCGCAGGAGGTCCGTCTCGCGCGTGGCGGGGGCCCCGCCACGCACGTCCACGCCGCCCGTGGCGCCGGCTGGGCACACGATGACGGTGCAGCCGGTACCGGCCTCCGCGTTGGTGCTGTGGGCGGCGAAGATGCCGGGAATCTGCGTGATGCTGCTTATGCGCTGCTGGGACATGCGTCTCTCCTAGTTCCTTGCCTGTCTGAAGAGCTCTATGGTGAAGTCCTGGTACTCTCTGGGGTCCAGAAGGGAGTCCAGCTCGCGTACGGTGCGGGCCACGGGTAGGCCCACCACGTTGAAGTAGTCCCCGTCGATCTTGCGCACGAGCAGGCGGCCCGTGCCCTGGATGCCGTAGGCGCCCGCCTTGTCCATGGGCTCGCCCGTGGCGACGTAGGCGGCTATCTGCGCGTCCGTAAGCTCGTAGAAGGTGACGTCCGTGGTCTCCACGAAGCTTGCCTCCCGCGGGGAGGTGCCTTCCTCCAGCGGCTCCAGCATGATGCAGACGCCCGTGGACACGTGATGGGTGGCGCCGGAGAGGTCGCGCAGCATGCGACGGGCGTCCTCTGTGTCGTGCGGCTTGCCCAGCACCTCTCCGGAGTCCGTCCAGACTATTGTGTCCGCACCCAGGAGGGACGGGTCTGCCACGTAGCTCTCGCGCTGCTGCCATGCCGCGTGCGCCTTCTGGCAGGCCAGCCGCTCCACAAGGGCGGTGGGCGTCTCGCCGGGAAGGCGCGTCTCGTCTATGTGCGCCGGCCGTATGTGCAGGTAGAAGCCCACCTCCTCCAGAAGCTCCGCGCGACGGGGTGACTGCGACGCCAGAATCATGGGACCCTCCTGTGGCCTTGCCTCTGTGACAACAGCTGCAAGTGTAGTAAGAAACGACGGGTAAGACCCTTGAAAAAGGACGAACGGGAGCCGCATGGCGTGCGGGCTCCCGTTCGTAACGCCCCGCGCGTGGCGCAGGGCCGCATGTTGTGCCTTTTGCCTACTCGACGGTGATGGCAGAGACGGGGCAGCCGTCAGCGGCCTCCTGTGCGCTGTCCTCGGCGTCCTCGGGGACCTCGTCAACGATGACGGTGGCAACGCCCTCGTCGCCGATTTCGAAGACGTCGGGGCAGGTGCCCTCGCACAGCCCGCAGCCGATGCAGTCCTCGTTCACAGATGCCTTCATGGTGGAATCCTCTCCTTGGACTCGGGCCCCATACCCAAGTGTCGGTACCTTTGTACACTTTCGTCCCCTGATGCGCTACCCACATCAGCGAATAGGGTTGGAAAACATTAGGTAGTGGTAAGCGAGTGGACAGAGGCGTGGCCCTGACGTGACATCGCTGGCGGCTACTCCTCCTTGCCGGAGAACGCTGGCCTGACGCGTGCGAGCACGATTGCGAGGCCGACTCCCGAGATCGCTGCCGCAAGGACGAAAACGGCGTTGACGCCGCTTTGGATCAGTGCTGGGTCGCTGGGGTTAGCGGAGATGTTCAGGTTGTAGGCCACGCCAAAGACGGCGGCTGCGACGGTGCCGGAGAGCGAGTTGAAGAAGTTGACCAGTGCCGTGCCCACGCCCATGTCCTGAGGCGTCAACGAGTCCTGGGCAGCAGGCGTGATGGAGACGGACCGGAAGCTCTCGGCCACTCCGGTTATCGCCAGCGCCACGAAGTAGACCACCACCGACATGCCGGGCGAGGTGAAGCCCATGACCGCCATGGGGATCAGAGTGAGGAGCGTTGCCAGGGCCATGGCCTTCCAGACGTTTCTCGTCTTCTTGCCGACCCAGATGCCCACTGCGGTGGGCAGGAAGATGGTGACCAGTGTGCGGGGCATCTGGAGCGCGCCTGCGACGCTGTAGGGGGCACCAATGACCTGCGTCGCGCCGATGGGCCCGTACACGTTCATGGCGGTCTGGTAGAAGTAGCAGATGAAGCCGACGATCAACAGGGTCGTGTACTTGGAGTTCTTGAAGAGGTACATGGGAATGATGGGCTCGGCGGAGCGGCTCTCGACCTTGACGAGCGCCACCAGGGCGGCGATACCGATGACGAAGCCGAGAATGATGGCGGGGTGCGTCCAGCCCATGGTGGAGCCGAAGTTCAGGGCGAGCAGGATACCCGTCAGCGTGACGACCAGGCAGACGATGCCTGGAACGTCGATGGTGACCTTGCCCTGGCGCTTGATGTTGGGAAGGTTGAACCCGATGAGCGCGACGCCGGCGAGCAGAGGCACGGCGGGCATGAGGACGGCCACCTGCAGGAGGCCCATGTCGGTGAGGATGCCGGCAATCATCGCCCCGCCGAAGCCGCCGACGGCGATGGCCGTGGCCAGCATGCCCATGGCCTTGGGGACGTCCCTGCGCTCGTTGATGAGGCCGACGGTGATGTAGGGAGCCGCCGTGAAGGCGCCTTGGGCGAAACCGATGAGCAGGCGCAGGAACATGAGCGGCCAGAGCGAGCGGACGAAGGCGAAGGCGATGCCGGCGGCAGCGCAGATGAGGCCGGGTATGACCACGATGTTGCGACGGCCGATGAGGTCTCCCAGTTTGCCGCCGATGGGCGTCATGATGGAGAGCCCCAGGCCGGCGAAGATCGAGAAGAGTGACACGTACTCCAGCGCGTTGACGCTGGTTAGGATGGGTGTGGTGAGGGTTGCGAACACGAGGCCGTACATGGCGACGGAAAGCATCATGCAGATGCAGCCCGCCTGTACGGCAACCTTCTTGCCGTGGGGGAGGGGAATCGCGACGGCCGGCGCGGCCTGCTGTGGGGACTGGGCCCTCTTCTCTTTGCTAGTCATTGCTCTTCCTCCCGTTGTTCTTCAGCCATTCGGTGGCGCATTGAGCGAGGCAGGCGGGACCGATAGACAGGACGTCCTCGTTGAACTGGACCTTTGGCGAGTGGGCAGGGTAAGCGCCACGTTCGTCCAGATAGCCGGCGGATAGGTACATGAATGTTGTGGGTACCTCTTGTGCTATGAGGGCGAAGTCCTCCGATGCGCTTGCACAGATGCCAGGAACCGGCGTGAAGCCGGGGATGTCGAGCTCCCTCATGTAGTCCAGCATCTCGTTGGTGAGCGCGTGGTCACAGACAAGGGGTGGCACTTCGGAGGTCATGGTGACGCGGGCGGTTCCGCCATAGGTTGCCGCCACGCCTGACGCTGCCTCCTTCATGCGGCTTACCACGTGCTCGCGGGTGGCCTTGTCGTTGGTGCGAATGGTGCCCTCCAACGTGGCCGCGTCTGGGATGATGTTGGCCGCGCTGCCCGCATGGAGGGAGCCCACGGTCATGACGGCCGCCTTGGCGGGGTCCACCTCGCGTGCGATGATGGCCTCCAGCGCCAGGTAGATGTGGACGGCAATGTTTATGGGGTCGATGGAGTTCTGCGGGTAGGCACCGTGCGACCCCTTGCCCGCGACGTCGATGCGGAATCCGTCGACGGAATACATCATGGTTCCCTTGTCGTTGTACATGCAGAGGCCCACGGGAATCTTGCCGGGTGCAACGTGGAAGGCGAGCGCCGCATCCACGTCGGGGTTCCTCAGGATGCCGCTCTGGATCATGTTCTTGCTACCCTGGAAGGTCTCCTCGGCAGGCTGGAACATGAACTTTACGGTCCCCTGGAGCTCATTCTCGTGCTCCTTGAGCATGCGAGCGGCGGTGAGCAGCATGGAGGCGTGCATGTCGTGCCCGCAGGCATGGGCCGCGCCGGTGGTGCAGGCAAAGGGCTCTCCGCTCTCTTCCGTGAGGGGGAGGGCATCCATGTCCGCACGGAGCATGAGCACCTTGCCGTTCGTGCCAAGGCTCGCCGTTATGCCCTCTCCGCACGTCTGGGGCTGGAGCCCGTACTCCTGGAGCTTGCCCCCAACGAACTCGCGCGTCTTGGGCAGGTCGAGCCCCACTTCCGCATTCTGGTGGAGGTAGCGGCGGTTGGCGACCGTCTCCTCCCTGAGTTCCAATGCCCTCTGGTAGAAGTCCATCGCGACTCTCCTTCCCCTCTTTGTCCAGTCAATTTACGGAACATATTAGGAAGACCGCTTAGCACTGTATTTTACTAACCGCCCTGAGATAGGTCAACGGATTTCGGTATATTTAAGGAATACATTTGTTACCATAGAATGAACCAAGAGGGCGTATGGGGGAACGCGGGGTCGCAAGGATGCAATTCAAGGTGGTCGTGATAACGAGTCACTTCCTACGTGACTTCTCTGAGGACCTGTTTGCCCAGCTGGACGCCGATTGCGTGACGCAGATTGTCGAGTACAGGAGCTTCGGCCAGATTCTGGGGCTCTACCGGCGATATGAGGCGGAGACCGACGCCTTTATGATTAGCGGCAGCGCCGCCTTGGCCACGCTGACCAAGCAGCTGCCCGAGGGCCATAAGCCCGTGTACTCGTACCACACGAGTGACACTTCGTTTTACCACGCGATTGCGCGAGTGCTGGTGGAGCATCGCGATCTTGACCCAGACAGGGTGCTTCTGGACTTCTCCATACCCATGGGGCGCTTGGTCAGCGTGGGGGAGTTCGTGCGGTCGATGGACATGAAGTCCTTGGGCAAGATGGTGAACGGCTGGCTGGGTGACAGCAGCGTTGCCGACATTGAGTGCGTGGAGGATGAGGTACTGGACGAGTGCACCAGACTGTACCGAGCAGGAGAGGTAGATTACGTGCTCTGCTCCTTCAGCAGCATCGTGCCGGCGCTGGAGGAGCGCGGCGTCCCCTTTGCCTTTCTGTACCCGGATCGCGAGCAGGTTGCCTTCCAGCTGCGCGAGCTGCGTTCCCAGCTGCAGATAGAGCAGCTACGTCAGAGCCTGCCCGCAGCCATAGCCATAGCGCCTCGCGAGGGCGGGGTGGGGCAGGGCCAGACGACCTTCGCAAGCGCCGTTCGCCATGTCCTGAAGGACATGGCCATAGCTTCGGAAATGGTGAAAGAGGACGACATCTGCTCTGTGGGCGTTACCCATCGGACGGTCATGGGTGCGACGGACCAGATGGGTGCAGATGCTATATCCGCTGCCTTGGAGAAGGGGTTTGGCATCAACGCCGCGGTTGGCTATGGCGTGGGGAAGGACCCAACCGAGGCCAACCGCCACGCTGTCGACGCCTTGCGGGAATCCAGACGCTCCACCGGCTCCTTCGTGCTGGACGAGAACGAGTGCCTGCGCGGACCTCTGGGTGCGGGACGTTTCATGGATGTGGACCAAAAGGTGACCGACCGGGTGCGCGACATCGCAAAGGAATGCCATCTCTCCACGCTCACTATTCAGAAGCTGCGTTCCATTCTTTGGCAGACGGGCTCCTCCGAGGTGACGACGGGGGACCTTGCGGAACACCTGGGCGTGACCACCAGGAATGCCAACCGCATTCTTCGTGGCTTGGAGAGCGGTGGCGTGGCGGAGGTAACCCACAGCCGCACCACCAAGACCAAGGGCAGGCCCGTCAAGGTGTACCGGCTGCGCTTGGATTGACGCTATTCTGCGGACGGGGTGGGCGTGCAACCCACGGCGCTGGAAGCTATGTCGCGCCTCCTGAGACCGTCCGCTTCGCGCGTGCGGAATCTTAGAAAGTAGAGGATTCCCGCCAGAGCTGCAGACAGGAGGTCCGCTATGGGCTGGGCCGCCAGAATGCCCACGTAACCCGCTACGTGCTGTACCACCAGGATGACCGCCAGGAAGACCACGCCCTGCCGGGACACGGAGAGAAGCAGAGACTCAACGGGCTTGCCGGCGGCTTGGAAGAGGTTGGTGACCAACAGGACAACGGCGGCGCACACCATGCCCAGCACCTGCAGGCGCAGCATGAGGGCACCATCCCGAACGACGCCGGGGTCCTTAAGGAAGACCTGCATGGCGGCCGGCGCCAGCACGATGAGCGTCAGGCTCATGAGCAGTGCGAGCGAGCAGAGGAGGATGGTGGCAAAGCGCAGCAGCTGGCGCAGACGCCGACCGTCCTTGGCGCCGATGTAATAGCCCATGAGCGGCGCTCCGCCGAAGGAGAAGCCGGTGACCACGAGCAGGACGATCATGCTGACCTTAAGGACGATTCCCATGGCGGCGATTTTGTCGTTCCCGTAGGGGAGGAGGAACTGGTTCATCAGGATCATGCACACGCTCTGCATGAGGTTCGCAAGCGCGGCAGAGGTGCCGATGGCGAATACCTGCCCCGCCTGTTGCATGGTCACCCTGGCGTCCTTGACGTTGAGCGAGAGGACCCTGCTCCTCTTATGCACCACTACCAGGAAGTACAGGTCCGAGAAGGCGTAGCCAATAACCGTTGCTGTTGCTGCGCCCGTGGCGTTGAGGCCCAGACCGCTGATGAAGATGGGGTCCAGCACGATGTTGATGACCGCGCCGCCCACCGTACCGACCATGGACTCCATTGCCAGGCCTTCCGAACGCAGCAGGTTGGAGTGGATGAAGGTCAGCACGCAGAGGGGAGCGCCAAGGGAAAGCACCACATAGTAGTCCAGGGCGTACTGCATGGTCTGGTGCGTCGCGCCAAACAGGCGGAGAACCGGAACGCGAAGCGCCAGCAGAGCCATTCCCGCCACAAGTCCAACGGTGATTGCGGCATAGAGGCAGAAGGAGCTGACCCGTCGGATGTCATCGTCGTTGCCTTGCCCCATGTAGCGGGAGATAAGCGAGTTGCCGCCCTGTCCGAAGATGTTGCCCAACGCCATGAGCGTGGTGAAGCACGGTGCGCACAGCGAGACGGCGGCGACCAGGGCCGTGTTCTGCGTCTGCGAGATGAAGAACGTGTCCGCCACGTTGTAGACGATGCTCACCACCATGCTGAACACGACGGGGAGCGAAAACCTAAGATACAACTTGGGGATGGACCTCTGTTCGAATACGAAAGCCTGCATGAGTCCCTCTGCCTTTCAAAATGCTGTTTGCGCTGGACAGTATGGCAGGGCCTGGTAGCCTCAAATGTGTCATGTGTCACATAGTATCGGGATTTTCAGAGGAGGATGGGTGGACGTAGTCAACGACGAGGCACTGCTGAACGACCTGCTCGACCGCTATGACATACGGTCCCACTTTGACTCGCGGGACATCCGGTTTCGCCTCTTCCACTACCAGAAGGGTGAGCTCCTCATCCGCCAGGATGAGGAGGTGACGGACATCCTCTTCCTGCTTGAGGGGACCATCGCCATCTATGGCATTCACGAGAATGCGAGCATCATGCCAGTGAGCATCCACCAGCCGCCGGTGGTCCTCGGCGACGTGGAGTTCTGCGGCGACCGCACCTCGGTCAACTTCGTCCAGGCCAAGAGCGAGGTCTATTGCGCGGCGCTTTCGCTCGCACGTTACGAGGAGGCTCTGCGGCGGGACGCGAGCTTCCTGTACTACCTGCTTCAGTCTGTGACGGGGAAGTTCACCGCCGGCTCGATGCTGGACCTGCAGAACGTGAGCCTGAGGGACAGAGTCCTCTTCTACCTGCGCACCGTTGCGGAGGACCACCGGCTGAGTGGCGTGGACGACGCAACGTTCCTGCTGCATTGCAGCCGCAGGCAGCTGCTGCGCGTGCTGCGGGAGCTGTGTGACGCGGGGTTGGTCCGCAAGGTTGGCCGGGGCGCCTACGAGCTGGCGCCTACCGGGTTGACCTCTTGAGGATGGTGACTGTCTCCACGTGGTAGGTCTGCGGGAAGAGGTCCACGGGCGTGATGCGCACGGGCTGGAAGGTGCCGGCGGCGCGGAAGCGGTCCAAGTCGCGAGCCAGCGTGGCGGGGTCGCAGCTCACGTAGGCAATGGCGCGTGCGGGCTGGTCGGAAAGCTTGCGCGCCACGTTCTCCGCCAGGCCAGCGCGCGGCGGGTCCACCACGATGACGTCTGCGTCCGTGTCGGGGAACTCCAGGTCCGCGTCGCCGCCGATGGGGTCCACGTTGGGGACGGCGGCAACGTCCAGGTTGCGCCGCAGGTCGCGCACGGCGGGGCCGTAGGACTCGACGGCAGAGACCCACCCGCAGGCCCGCGCGAGGGGAAGGGTGAAGGTGCCCGCGCCGCAATAGAGGTCCATGGCCTCGTCGTCGGGGGAGGGGTCAAGTCCCTCCAGCACCAGCTCCTGCAGGCGCTCCGCGCCACGCGTGTTCACCTGGAAGAACGACGGGGCGGAGACCAGCATAGTCTCGTCTCCAATGCGCTCCTCCCAGTGGCCGCGGCCGGAGAGCACCTCCAGGCCGGCGATCTTGCGGGCCTTCTCCGGCCCCTTGGTCATGACGCGCACAAGCGACGTGACCTTGGTCTGCTTGGTGGCGTCTGCGATGACTTTGGCGACCTGTGCGCGGGGGAAGGGGCCCGGCTGCGTCCAGAGCGCCACCTCGATCTGCTTGGTGCGCCCCGAGGCGCGGATGCCGATGCGCTCGAACTCCAGCCCGTGGCGGTTGGAGAGGAAGGTGACGGCGCCGGAGATGGACTTGACCATGCCTTGGTCGTGCCTGTTCAGCAGTGGGCATTTGGTGACCTTCACCACAGAGGCGCCGTCCGCCGCGTGCATGCCGATGGTCGCGCGCCCCTTCTGCCGCGTAAATGCCAGCTCAATCTTGTTGCGGTAGCCCCAGTCGTCGGAGGGTGCCTCGCAGGGCGCTACCAGCGCCTCTGCCTCCTCCGCGGAGGAGTGTCCCATGCGCTGCAGGAGGTCAACCACGTTGGACCGTTTGGCCTCCAACTGTGCATCGCGCGACATGAAGGCCCAGGGGCATCCGCCGCAGATGCCTGCCATGGGGCATGCCGGCTTCACGCGGGCGGGTGAGGCCTCCAAGACCTTGGTCATCCTTGCGCGGCAGAAGGACTTGCCATCTTCCGTGACCTGGGCCTCCACCACGTCGCCCGGCACACCGCCAGAGACGAACACCGTCTTCCCGTCGTCGCGGTGGGCGATGGCGTCTGCGCCGTACGCCATGCGCTCGATGGTCAGCTGCAGGCTCTGCGGTTCGGTGATTGGCATGTGACACTCCCTCTTGTTCGCGCGGTCTGAACAAGTATAGAAATCCCGCGCGTCCTTGGAGGGCGCGTGGGAACTTCTCACCGTATGAACCGAATGCGGAGGCCGGTCCTGGCGCTAGCGCTTGCCGCCAAAGAGCATCCTGAAACCCTGGCCAATGAGGCGGAAGGCCTCGCTGGTGCGACTGCCCTCGGGCTGCTTGGGCTGAGCGGGTGCAGCGGCGGGCTTGGGGGCGGGAGCCGCAGCGGCCGGCTTGGGAGCGGGTTCAGGCTCCGGCTCCGGCTCCGGCGCAGGCGCTGCCGCGGGTGCCGTGTGCGCAGGAGCGGCCTGCTCCTCGGCGGTGTAGTCGGTGGCGGTGGGCAGGGCGAGCATGCGCTCGATGTCGCGCTTGGGCATGCGGGGCTCGATGCTGGTCAGCTGGGTGAGGGCGTCGAACTCCTCCACTGTGTGGTGGGACCTCCAGTAGGCCAGGGTGATGAGCGCCTCCTGGCTCACCAGGCGCGGGGCATCCTCCTCCACGGGGACCTTCTCCCAGGTGCCCTCGGGCGTGAGCTGGCGGGCCTTCACGTTGTCCGCAAGCTGCATGTTCATGTACTGGACCACCAGGTTGCGGCACTTGGCATCCAGGACGGGGTAGGCAATCTCCACGCGGTGCTCGGTGTTGCGGGTCATCATGTCCGCGGAGGACAGGTAGATGGTGTCGGCATCCACGCCGAAAGCGTAGACGCGCGCGTGCTCCAGGAAGCGACCGGCAATCTCGCGGATGACCAGGCCCTCGGTCTTGCCGGGGATGTTGGCCTTGATGCAGCAGATGCCGCGGACGATCATGTAGACCTTGACGCCGGCCTGACAGGCCTCGGCAATCTTGTCGATGACGTCGCGGTCGGTGAGGGAGTTCATCTTCATGAACACCTGCGCCGGCTCGCCCGCCTTTGCGTGGTCAATCTCACGGTTCAGGCCGCGCATGACCATGGGCTTGAGGCCCACGGGCGCCACGCCCAGCAGCTTGTAGGAGCCGCGCAGGTTGCCGAGGGAGAGGTTGCGGAAGAAGAGGTTGGCGTCCTCGGCAATGCCGGTGTGGGCGGTGAGGAGCATGAAGTCGGAGTAGAGCTTGGCGGTCTTCTCGTTGAAGTTGCCGGTGCCCAGGCAGGTGATGCGGCTGATGTTGCCGTTGTTGTGGTAGGTGATCTGGCAGCACTTGGAGTGGACCTTGAAGCCCTCCTGGCCGTAGATGACGGTGCAGCCGGCGTCCTCAAGCCGCTCCGCCCAGGCGATGTTGTTGGCCTCGTCGAAGCGGGCGCGCAGCTCCATGAGGACGGTGACTTCCTTGCCGTTCTCGGCGGCGTTGATCAGGCTCTCGCACAGGTGGGAGTTCTTGGCAACGCGGTAGAGGGTGATCTTGATGGAGATGCAGTCGTTGTCAGACGATGCCTCGCGAATGAGCTGCAGCAGCGGGTCCATGGACTCGTAGGGGTAGAAGAGCAGGACGTCGTGGTCCTCCACCTGCGGGCGCATGGGCTTGCCGGCCGTGACCATGGGGGAGAGCTGGGGCGTTGCGGGCGGGTAGGTGAGCGCCGCGTGCTTGGAGGCGGGAATCTTGCCCTCCAGCCCGTAGATGAAGCCCAGGTCCAGCGGGATGCTCACGTGGAAGACACGCTCCTTGGTGAGGCCGAGCTCAGTGATGACGAACTCCTCCAGCTTGCGGTCCAGGTCCCCGTGAATCTCCAGCCTGATGGGCTGCAGGCGCTGGCGCTTCTTGAGCACCTTCTTCATGTGCAGCCTGTAGTCGTCCTCTTCCTCCACGCCCTCGCCGTCGGGGTCGATGTCGGCGTTGCGGGTGACGCGCAGCACGGCGGAGCTGGTAGGGGTGTAGTCACCGAAGCAGTCCGCCAGACGGGCGATGATCACGTTCTCGATGAGGGTGAAGCGGCGGTTGTGGGACGTGGAGGGCAGCTCCACCACGCGCGGGAGGGCGCCCAGCACCTCCACGATGCCCAGGACGTCCTTCTCGTCGGGGCCGTCCAGCGAGCAGGCCACGTACAGGTTGCCGTTGCGCAGGTTGGGGAAGGGGTGGCGCGGGTCAACGATGAGGGGAGAGATGACGGGCGCCACGTGCTGGTCGAAGAAGTGGGACATGGTGGCCAGGTCGGCGTCAGAGAGGTCAGAGTCGGCGACGTAGGTGAGGCCCTGCTCCGCAAGGCCGGCCATGACCTCGTTCCAGGCCTCCGCCTGGCGGGAGATGAGGCCCGGCAGGATGGAGAAGACCTTCTCCAGCTGCTCCGACGGAGTCATGTTGGACTTGTTGTCGCGCGGCTGGTGCTTGAGCAGGGCGATGTCCGACAGGCCGCCGATGCGCACGCGGAACCACTCGTCCAGGTTGGAGCCGAAGATCTCCACGAACTTCAGGCGCTCGAACAGGGGCACCGTCTGGTCGAAGGCCTCGTCCAGGATGCGGTTGTCGAACTGCAGCCAGCTGACCTCGCGGTTCTGGGTGTAGGAGAAGTCGCGCTCCTTCTTGGGCTTGTCCTCCTGCTCTGGCTCCTCCGCGGGCTCTGCGGCGACGGCGGCTGCCTGCGCCTCTGCCTCCGGGGCCTCCTTCTGGTCCACGTCTTCCTTGCGGTTCTTCTCGGTCTTCTTGCTCATAGTCTCCCCTTGGTATTCCTTGCCGATACGCGAGTACTGGGCGGAAACGTTCAGATGGTTCCATGGTATCAGTGACGGCGGCTTGTTGTGGAAAGCGTGGGTAAGGAGTTGGGTTAAAAGCTGGGGCCGCGGCCCGGGCCATGTGGCCAGACGGTGCCGTACGGGCTACAATTCATGTACCTTCGACTGAAAGGACTTCACATGGGCGTCAACCTGAGCGGCCGCAGCTTCCTCAAGCTTCTGGACTTCACCCCGGAAGAGATCAACTACCTGCTGGACCTTTCCGCGGACTTCAAGCACCTCAAGCGCGCGGGCGTGCCGCACCGCTACCTGGAGGGCAAGAACGTGGCCCTCATCTTTGAGAAGACCTCCACGCGCACCCGCAGCGCCTTCGAGGTTGGTGCCATGGACCTGGGCATGGGCGCCGTCTACATTGGCCCCGGCACCTCCCAGATGGGCGCCAAGGAGTCCATGGAGGACACCGCCCGCGTCATGGGCCGCATGTACGACGGCATAGAGTACCGCGGCTTTGCGCAGGAAAAGGTGGAGGAGCTTGCCAGGTACTCCGGCGTGCCCGTTTGGAACGGCCTCACCACGGAGTTCCACCCCACGCAGATGCTGGCAGACATCCTGACCGCGCAGGAGGTCTTTGGCAAGCACAACCTTAAGGGGCGCAAGCTCACCTTCTTTGGCGACGCCCAGAACAACGTGGCCAACTCCCTCATGGTCGTGTGCGCCAAGCTGGGCCTGGACTTCTGCGCCTGTGGCCCCAAGGAGCAGATGCCTGCGGAGGAGCTGGTGGCACAGTGCCGCAAGGTGGCGGAGGAGACCGGCTCCACCATCACGCTGACGGAGGACCCGGAGGAGGGCGCCCGCGGTGCCAGCATCCTGTACACGGACATCTGGGTCTCCATGGGCGAGCCGGCGGAGATCTGGGAGCACCGCATTCAGATCCTCTCGCCTTATCGCGTGACCAAGCAGCTCATGATGCTGGCGGAGCCCGACGCCATCTTCCTGCACTGCTTGCCCAGCTTCCACGACACCAAGACCACCGTTGGCCTGCAGATGTTCGAGAAGTTCGGTGTGAAGGAGATGGAGGTCTCGGACGAGGTCTTCCGCTCGCCGGCCTCCAAGGTCTTCGACGAGGCCGAGAACCGCCTGCACACCATCAAGGCCGTCATGTACGCCACCCTGAAATGAGTCAGAGGGACGGTTCTCGTGACTCATTGGCGTGTCAAGGGGTGACGTTTCCTTCCGACACGCCACCCGACGGCAAGTGCCATAGTCTGGCGCCCGCAGTTGCATCCAGCCGGATGGGCTGCGGGCGCCTTCTTTGTGCAGAAAGCGTAGCGAGGCCCAGCTAGCCCTGCCGCTGCCCCTTGCCTCCCTGCAAAGACACCAAGAAGACGGTGCCTATCATGAGGAAGAGAGCCACCCAGTCCGCCCAAACGAAGTTGGTGCGCAGCCACAGGGAGGAGAACACCATGGCGGAGACGGGCTCCATGGTGCCCAGCAGGCTGCCCTTGACGCCGCCCACCACGGAAACGCCGTGCAGGTATAGGCCGAAGGCACCGAATGTGCCCACCAGGATCACGATGAGCAGAACTCCCACTGCCGGGGCGTCCAGCGCCGGGAACGACACGAGCTGGCCGATGGTTCCGGAGGTGGCAAGCGCGAGCCCGCTGGACGCGACAGAGACCGCCAGCGCCGTGATTCCGCCGAAGAGCATACCCAACCCGGTGACGGGCAGGCTGCCCCAGCGGGCGAAGAGCCGCTTGGGGTAGGTGATGTACAGGGCGCACGAGAGCGCGTTGAAGAGGCCCCAGACCAGGCCCTCCACGGGAAGGCTCAGGCTGGTCAGGTTGCCCTTGGTAGCAATGAGCACCGTGGCCACGAGCGCGAGGGCTATGGCCGCAAGCTCGTGCAGGCGTGGGGGCCGCCGCTCCTGCACGCAGGTGATGATGAGACAGAAGACCACGTTGAAGCTCTGCAGGACCGTCGCCGTGCCGGCATTGGTGTAGCTCACCAGCACCACGTAGGTGAACTGGCAGAGGAAGAGCCCCAGGCAACCAAAGATTAGCAGCTGGCGGCGCCATTCTGGGTCCGACAGGATGCCGCGCACGTCATCGCGCCGCCGCCACAGAAGGAATGCCAGGAAGAGCAGGCCAGAGCAGAGCATGCGTGCGGTGGTGAGGAAGAGCGACGTTATGTCCGTGTTCGCAAACAGGTACTGTGAGCACGAGCCGGAGAAACCCCACATGCTGGCACCCAGTAGGGTGATGATGACACCTCGTGCGAACGCGCTCATGAACCTGACTCCCCTTTGTTTGGCGTGGGCAAACGTGCAACAGTCTAGCGTGGTGAGGGTGTTTCCCAGCGCGAGAAGGGGAATACTGGGTCAAGAGTTGGCAAAACGAAGAAGACTCTCAACACAAGGAGAAATCATCATGATCCAGGCGCCAAGTATCGCAAACTCCACGCGGGAGGAGCGCGCCGCATACGTGGATTCCAAGTACCACTGCATCTCTGACTGCGACATGTGCGGCCTGTGCAGGATCTTCCACGGCAAGGACCCCATGTTGGCCTTCAAGGACTACATTGACGGTGCCGAGGAGATGCAGACCGTGGCGGAGCGGTACCGGTGAGCTTGCGGCCTTGAATGGCGAAGCCGCTACCCCACAACCGGCGCCTTTCGGTTGTGGGGTAGCGAGAAAATCTGGTGTTTCCGCAGGTAAAGCGTGGCGCATGAAAATACCCCACAACCGAACGCGGTCGGTTGTGGGGTAGCGAGTATTCTTGCGCACCGCCACTGGCGGCGGAAGACGGCTCGTCGCGCCGTGCTCTACAGCACCTTGGAGAGGAACTCCTGCAGGCGGGCTGACTTGGGGTGGCCGAAGACCTGGGACGGCTCGCCCTGCTCCTCGATGATGCCGCCGGCGGTGAAGATAACGCGGGAGCAGACCTCGCGCGCGAAGCCCATCTCGTGCGTGACGATCGCCATGGTCATGCCCTCCTCGGCCAGGCTCTTCATGACGTCCAGGACGTCCTTTACCATCTCGGGGTCCAGGGCGGAAGTGGCCTCGTCGAAGAGCATGATTCCGGGCTTCATTGCCAGGGCGCGGGCGATGGCCACGCGCTGCTTCTGGCCGCCGGAGAGGCTGCGCGGGTTGGCGTCGGCCTTGTCCACCAGGCCGACCGTGCCAAGCAGGTCCATTGCCACCTTCTTGGCGTCCGCCTCGCTCATGTGCTTGACGTTGATGGGCGCGAAGGTCACGTTCTCCAGCACGGTCATGTTGGGGAAGAGGTTGAAGTGCTGGAAGACCATGCCGATGTCCTGGCGGACGGCATCCATGTCGCACTTGGGGTCCGTGAGGTCGTGGCCGGCAACTATGACGTGGCCGGACGTGGGCGTCTCCAAGCCGTTGAGGCAACGGAGCAGGGTGGACTTGCCGGAGCCGGACGGACCGATGATGGAGATGACCTCGCCCTTGCGAATCTGCAGGTCAATGCCCTTGAGGACCTCGTTCTGGCCGAAGGACTTGTGCAGGTCCTTGACCTCGATGACCACGGGCGAGTCGGGCTTCTGAATGCTTGCGTCTGTCATGTTACTTCAGCCTCCTAGAAGCCATGTTGGCGAGCCAGGTCAGGATGGAGATGGCAACAAGGTAGATGGCCGCAACAATGATGAGCGTCTCCGTGACGCGGAAGTTTGCGGCGTAGATCTGCTGGGCCTGGTAGAGGAGCTCCGCGAAGCCGATGGCAAGCAGCAGGGACGAGTCCTTGACCATGATGATGAGCTGGTTGATGACCGAGGGGACGGCAATCTGCACGGCCTGCGGAAGGATGACCTTGCGCATGGTCAGGCCGTAGGGGGCACCCAGGGAGCGGGAGGCCTCCATCTGGCCGGGGTCCACCGCCTCGATGGCGCCGCGAACGATCTCCGTGATGTAGGCACCAGAGTTGAGGCAGAGCGTGAGCACGCCGGCGACCCAAATGTTGATGGGGTGGCCAGTCAGCTGCGGGATGCCAAAGTAGAAGAAGAAGGCCCAAACAAGGATCGGCGTGCCGCGGAAGAGCCAGACGAAGATCTTGGCAATCCACTGCAGCACGGGGGCGGGGGAGACGCGGAAGAGGCCCAGGATGATGCCGATGACCAGCGCAAACGCGAAGGAAATGAGGGTGATGAGGACCGTGTTCTTGAGGCCGAGCAAGAGGGCGGGCAGGGAGGTCTTCACCAGGCCGAAGAAGGAGGTGTCGACTTCCGCTGCGGTGGAGCCGGACTCTGCCGCGTCACCCAAGTACTTTTGGAGTATCTCGTCGTACTTGCCGCTGGCCTGCAGCTTGGCCAGGCCCTCGTTGAAGGCCTCCAGCAGGTCCTGGTTCTGACCCTTGGCAACCAGGGCACCATAGCTGTTGCCCGCCTGCTTGTCGCCGACGATCTTCAGGTCCTGGCCCTGGGTGATGCCGTAGGCGATGACCGGGTAGTCGTCGAAGACCGCCTGGGCGTTGTTGGAGGCAAGTACCTGGTACATGGTGGACGCCTGGTCAACGGAGTAGATGCTGAAGCCGTACTGGTCGGCCATGGACTTGGCCACCTCTTCGCCAACGGCGCCCGTCTTCACGGTGACGGTCTTGCCGCTCAGGTCGTCATACGTCTCGACGTCGGAGCTCTTGGGAACGGCCATGACAACGCCGGAGTCGAAGTAGGGGTCGGAGAAGTCGTACATCTGCTTGCGCTCGTCCGTGATGGAGGCGCCGGCGATTGCCATGTCCGCGGTGCCGGAGCTGACGGCCTGGAGTGCCGCGTTGAAGCCGAGGGACTGAATCTCAACGGAGAAGCCCTCCTCCTCGGCAATGGCGCGGATAAGATCCATGTCGATGCCGACAAGGTCGCCGCCGTCACGGTACTCGAACGGCGCGAACGTTGTGTCCGTGGCGATGACGTAGGTCTTGCCCTGGACCGCGCTGGCGTCGGCCAGAGCTGGCGTGGGCAGCAGCATGAGCACTGCCATCAGGGCGGCGATGACGCCCATGAGCCCGCCGCACCGACGGGTGGATGAACCTTCCTTCGTTCTTTTCATGTCACTCCTCTTCTGGTAGGTGGCCTTGTGTAGACCGCACAATGCCTCAGGATGTGCACAACACTGCACAACGTGAAGTATGGACGTGCAACTTTTCTTCCGTATTTCAGTCTTGTGGCCTTATGTTATCTGAAAGTGTTGATGCGGCTTACTGGCAGCTGACAAACCGTGCGCGACATGCCGAATGGCCTTTCGGTGATGTTTGCCACCCCGGGGCTGGCGTGCAGCAAAATGGTCAGGCAAAGCGATTTCTTCTGCGAGGCGCTCGCAGCGACGAAAGGGATTTCATATGGTTGAGCTTGTGGAGCTCGCACGCAGCGACTTCGAGGCGGCTGCGGAGGCGGAGGTTGGCTACGTCCCCATCGAGCAGCGCGCCTGCTGGGCGGAGTACGAGGCCACCATTCCCGGCCGCACCCCTTGGGGCTGCTTCCGCATCACAGACGGCAACGCCACTGTGGGCTTCGTCTCCTTCCTGGACTACGAGACCCACGGCTACCACTACCTGCGCTCCGCACACGGCCCCATGTGGCTGGAGCAGCCTGACGCCGCGCGCGAGCAGGAGCTGCTGCAGGGCCTGGCAACTGCCATCCACAAGCGGGACGGCAAGGTGGTCTTTGCCCGCATCGCGGTCAAGAACGACGTCGCCTGCACCAGCCCCACGCTTTCCACCGTACCCTACGACCAGACGGTCATCATCGACCTCAACGGCGGCGCGGAGGACATACTCTCCCGCATGAAGACCCGCGGTCGCCGCGACGTGCGCAAGGCCCTGCGCGAGTCCCCCGTGACCTGCGCGGACGAGACGGAGCGTGCCGCCCAGAGCTTCCAGGAGTACTACCAGATCATGGTGGAGACGGGCGAGCGCGACGGCTTCGTGCCAGCGCCCATCTCCGACTACGAGGACATGATCCGCATCCTAGGCGAGAAGCACTGCCGCGTCTTTGCCGGCCGCACCGAGGACGGCACCGTGGTCACGTGGTCCATCGTCACCATCTCTGGCGGGCGTGCCGTGCGCTACTACGCGGCCTCCCGCAGCAACACCATGCGTATGCATGTGACGGACAAGCTGGTGTACGAGGAGTGCTGCATGCTGCACGACCTTGGCTGCACGGACTACGACATGATGGGCATCGGTTCCGACTTCTCGCCCACGCTCATGGGCCTGAACGAGTTCAAGTGCAAGTTCTCCAAGGAGGTCCACGAGGTTGCGCCTGACCGCGACCTGGTGGTCAACAAGGGCCGATACGGGCTGCTCGTTACGGCGAAGAAGGCACGCACCAAGATTTTGGGTCACTAACCACAAAGAGGGGAGGCCCCTTGGGCTTGGTTCTTGGCTCAGGGCTCGCGCTGCGCGCTCGCATTCGCCAGAACCAAGCCCAGGGGGCCTCTCTGTGGGTGGTGGACCTGGCTGCGAAGGGCTCGCGCTTGCGCGCTCGCATTCGCAAGGACCAAGCCCAGGGGGCCTCTTCGTGGGTTGTTTCCGTCTGCGAAGGGCTCGCGCGGCGCGCTTTGGGGTTCTGGTAATGTGCATGGGTAACCGCTCGACTGTGTAAGTAATGACCATCTATGGCGGTGCCCCATGAAGAAGGCTTGGTCCACTGCTAGTCTGCTGCTGATTGCGCTCTTGGGCGTCACGTCAATTGTCTGCACCAAGGGGGTCTTTGAAGGCCTCGCTGCTCGGCAGGTAGGCAACTGGCTTGCAGGTTATCCGACAATCTATACCTCGCAGCTGACCGATGCGCAGAGGGACGGCCTTGCCTCTGAGCTCGAGTCGTTAGCGAACAAAAAGGGCATCGGCGTAATTGGCCAAGACAGTGAGGTCCTGAGGTCTGGCGCGACCCTCTACACGTTTAGCGTTCTCTCGCCTGCGGCCTACGAGGAACAGGCTGTCCATCTTCCTGTCAATCCGCTGGTCATTCTTGGGACCACCGTGATCGACGATGCTCTCATAAGGGGCGTGAGCTCTTGGGGGCCAGACGGCTATGCCGGGTATGGAAACGACGCCTTCTCGCGGGTGTCCGACCTGCCCAGCGTTCGGTCTGGCTTGTATTTCCGCGTGCAAAAGATGGGCTCTGGAAGTGACCTCGGGGATGCCTGTGCATTTCCAAACATGGGGGACGACGATTTCGAAGCGCTTGTGGATGACCTTTCGTCTGCCCTTGGAGTCACCCCGGACACGCTGACTACCAAGATGTCTGGCTCCGCCTCGGAGTTCGGCCTGATTTACCTGTACAGCGCGGGGGCGTTCGCGCTCCTTTCGCTCGTGCTCTGCCTGCTCATGGTGACGCGCTCGCTGCTGGAGCTCAAGACGCTGGGGGTGCACCTCATGCTGGGATGGAGCAAGCTCGACTTTGCGCGCCAGCTGCTTTTCCCACAGGTCCACAAGTCCCTTGTTCTCATTCCGCTGGGAGTGCTGGGCGCGCTTGCCATTCTGGACGGATTCGCGATCAATCTCGCATTCCTGGGGTTTGCGCTTGCTGCAGTTGTGCCCGCGCTTGTTTTAACGCTCCTCTCCGCGGCGGTCGCGGCCATCCCGCTTGTCTCGGTAAGGCCGGTCGCGGCCATGCACGGGCGGTACTCTCGGCGGGGATTCTACGGCTTGACCGTCGTGGTCTACCTGTTTTGCTTGGTTGCCATCTTTGGCGGTTGCCTCTACATTGACCAGCCCCTCTCCATGTATGCGGACCTTGCCCGTACGCGCTTGGCATGGCGGGAATACGAGGGGTGGTACGTGCTGAGGGACTTCGAGCTTGGCGGCGCCCAGTTCGGTGGCAACCCCATGGAATATAGCGAGGATATGTACTCGTGGTATGCGGACCACGAGCACGACGATGGCGTGTACCTGGCAAACGCCAACCGCTTTGGGGAATCGACCATACAGGCGTACGGAGGGACGGGTACTAGGCTGACGCCCTTCTGGTACCTGGCCGCATCGCCCTCCTATCTTGAGCGGATGGGGGTGGACGTGCCCGCAGGCGTTGTGGAGAGGGCCGAGCGTGGCGTCCGCGTCTACCTGCTGCCGGACACTCTGAGCGCGAACGAGACTGACCAAATGAAGACTCTCCTCGTTGCCGCACGAAGGCCCTACGACTCCAACATCGTTACCCCCTTCATGGAGAACCCCGAGTACGAGTTCGTTTCCTACGACGCTTCCGGGGAGCTCTTCACGTGGGGTACCGACGCCTCTGCCCCGGTCACGGCGAACGGGTTTGTCATAGCGGTAGTCACGGCGAACAACATGGTGCCCTTCGAGTCCGAGAGCCTTGTGGCCTCTGGCCTGGAGAACGCGTACGTGAAGCTTGACGAGCGCGCGGCGTCGAGGCTGCTCGACGCCGACGGCGGGGCTGCCCTCGACGGCTCGGTCAGTGCACGATTCACCACGGTTGGGAACTACATCGACGGCCTGCAGAAGACCCTGAAGGAGCTCTTCGCGCTCTTCTCGGCAGTCCTTGCCGTCTTGGTGGTCACCGTCTGCGCTCTGGTCGCGTGCCTTGTGGGCGTGGTCAACCGGGTGAGTGCGCGGGAGATTGCCGTGAAGTACGTCCTGGGCTTTGGGACGTGGGAACTCTACCGAAGGGAGATCCTCTTCGTGACCGTTACCGCGCTCCTGGGCGTTGGCGTGTGCGCCCTCTTTGCCAGCAAGGTGGGCGTGCTTGTTGGTGTGGCACTGCTGGCCATCTCGAACCTCATGATTGTTGCCGTGTCGCGCGGAAGATCCGCAAGCGTCGTGCTGGAAGCCGTCTCCAAGGAGTAGCGATGCAGCCCTACATCCAGATTGAGTCCCTATCCAAGTCCTTTGGGAGGCATCGGGTTCTGTCCAGCCTGGACCTGGCAATAGGAAGAGGGGAGACCGTGGCGATCACCGGGCCGTCCGGCTGCGGCAAGACGACGCTGCTGAACATCCTGGGGCTGCTCGAGACATTTGACTCGGGCAGCGTACGCCTGGCGGGCAAGGGGTGCCCGGGCATAGAGACCAGGCAGGCGATGCTGCTGCGTCGCAGCGAGATAAACTATCTCTTCCAGTCGTTTGCCCTCATCGACTCCAGGACGGTGCGGGACAACCTCCTGCTTGCCCTGCACTACACCAGGCTCTCCAAGAGCCAGAAGCAGGACGCGATCGAGAAGGCCTTGGGGAGGTTCTCGCTCTCCCAAAAGCTCGATGCGGTGGTGAGCGAGCTCTCGGGCGGGGAGAAACAGCGCGTGGCCATATGCCGCGCCATGCTCAAGCCGGGCAACCTCGTGCTTGCCGACGAGCCGACGGGCTCCCTGGACGCGCGCATGGCACGAACTGTCATGGACTCGCTGGTCTCCGCCTCACAAGAGGCGGGGAAGACGCTTGTGGTCGTGACGCACGACATGGCCATGGCGGCCAAGTGCGACCGTACGCTCGGCATGCGCAAGGGAAGGCTGGCCTGAATACTGGGGGTTGGATGGCCTCGCTGGGCGCTCGACGGCGCCTGACGCGCTGAGCGGCTAAGCCAAGTCGTCCCTCCAGAAGGGCATGCTCATGCAGTGGGGGCCGCCCCGGCCGCGGCTGAGCTCGGCAGAAGGCACCTCCAAGAGCTCTATGCCCGCCTTGTACAGGATGTCGTTGGTGACGCTGTTGCGCTGGTACACGAAGACCTTGCCAGGCTCCACGGCAAGCGTGTTGGAACCGTCGTTCCACTGCTCGCGCGCGGCGGCTATTACGTCCCCGCCGCCGCACTTGATGAGCCGCACTGCGGGCAGGCCCAGCGCACGGGCCAGTATCTGGTCCAGGTCGCCCTCCATCTGGCGTATGCGCACATCTCCCCGGCCGCGGCCGCGGGTCAGCTCGTACACGCGCAGGGTGCCCAGGATGCCGGGGTGCACGGTGAAGGTGTCCACGTCCACCTGGGTGAAGACGGTGTCCAGGTGCATGAAGGTGCGCTTGTGCGGGATGGAGAAGGCGTAGATGTGCTCTATGCCGGAGGTTTCCGACCGCATCAGGATTTCATGTGCCAAGAGGTCTATGGCGGCCGGCTCGGTGCGCTCGCTCATGCCGACGGCCAGGGTGTTGGCGTTCAGAATGAGGATGTCCCCACCCTCTATGTGGTAGGGCAGGGAGCGGTCGTACCAGCGGGGCGCGCCGCCGTACACTGGGTGGTGGCGGAAGATGAACTCCCCGTACAGGGTCTCGCGCCTGCGGGTGTAGGTGTGCATGCGGTTGATGCTCACGCCGCGGCCGATGATGGTGAAGTCGTCGCGCGTGAAGTAGGTGTTGGGGATGGGGTCCACCACCAGGGCACCCGAGTAGTCGCCCCCTATGCTCACCAGGTCCGCCAGGGAGCTCGCCTGCGAGGGAGTCAGGTCCAGCTCGTCCGCACGCACGCCCTCGCAGGTCTTGCGCACGAATTCCGAGGTGTCCTCGATGGCGTTCAGCCGCTCGCGCACGGCGCCCAGGACGCGCTTGCCCGTGGCGTTGCACTCCCTCAGCCACTGGTCCGTGAACTCCTCGCGTGCGCCGGCGCTTGCGTCCAGCGCCTCCGTGACCAGGTCCTCCAGGTAGAGGACCTGAACCCCTTGGTCGCGCAGCATGTGCTCGAAGGTGTCGTGCTCCTGCTGCGCGACCTGCAGGAAGGGAATGTCGTCAAAAAGAAGCGGCGAGAGGTTGTCTGGCGAGAGGTTGAGGAGTTCCTCCCCGGGCCGGTGAAGCATGACCGTCCTCAGCCTGCCGATTTCGGAACAGACGTGCAAGCCCTGTGCCATAGCTACCCCTCCCGTGACGTCGCCGCAAGTGTGCCGAGGCGCCTAGTACACCATGCCCATCGCCTCGCGAACCTCGCAGAGGGTCTTCTCGGCAATCTCGTTGGCGCGACGGTTGCCGTCGTGCAGGACGTCCTTCACGTAGTCCAGGTCGTTCTCGTACTGGTGACGACGCTCGCGAATGGGCGCGAAGTAGTCGTTCACCACCTGGGTGGTGTACTTCTTCAGCTGGCCGGAGCCTCCGTTGCCAATCTCGTCCGCAATCTCCTTGGGGTCGCGGCCGCTGCAGATGCCGGCGGTGATGAGCAGGGCGGACACGCCGGGGCGGTTCTCCGGGTCGAAGGTGATGAAGCGCTCCGAGTCCGTCTTGGACTTCTTGATGAGCTTGGCGGTCTCCTGCTCCGTCATGGAGATGGAGATGGCGTTGCCGTAGGACTTGCTCATCTTGCGGCCGTCCAGGCCGGGAATGAGGGGCGTGGAGGTGAGCAGACCCGCGACCTCCGGGAAGACCTTGCCGTAGCGCTCGTTGAAGCGGCGGGCGATCTTGGACGTGATTTCAATGTGGGGGAGCTGGTCGCGGCCCACGGGCACGATGTTGCCCTTGCAGAACAGGATGTCGCACGCCTGGTGCACGGGGTAGGTGAGGAGCAGGCCCGTCAGCGCGTGGCCGGAGGCGATCTGCTCGGCCTTGACGGTGGGGTTGCGCTCCATCTCCGCCTCAGTCACCAGCGAGAGGAAGGGCAGCATGAGCTGGTTCTCTGCCGGCACGGCGGAGTGGGTGTAGATCATGGTCTTCTGGGGGTCAATGCCGCAGGCCATGTAGTCCATGACCATGTTGTACACGTTGTCCTGGATGTGCTCCGTGGTGTCGCGGTCAGTGATCACCTGGTAGTCGGCGATGATGATGTTGGTGTTGACGCCCAGGTTCTGCAGGCGGACGCGCTCCTTGATGGTGCCAAAGTAGTGGCCCATGTGCAGGCGGCCGGTTGGGCGGTCGCCCGTGAGCATGACGTACTTGCCAACGTTGCCGGCCTCAATGTCGGCCTCAATCTCCTGGCTGCGCCTGAGCGCCGCCTCGTAGCTTCCCTCATTGGGCATGTGCTTCTCCAAACGTCTTGGTGCAGTGCAAGCCCCTATGCTAAACCAAAGAAGGGCTGGTTGGTAGAAAGGCGGCCGACAGTTAACCGTCGCACCGCGGCGGATGCTGGTCCAGGTAGGCCTGGAGCTTGCGCCAGTTGGGGCAGGCGCGGTCCATGAGGGCGTGGAAGCGCGGGCCGTGGTTGGCCTCCTCCAGGTGGCAGAGCTCGTGCGTGAGCACCATGGCCAAGCAGGGCCTGGGGCATTCCGCAAGGGCGGTGTTCAGGCGGATCCTGCCGGTGCGCGGCGTGCAGGAGCCCCACCGCGTCTTCATGCGGCGCAGGGTTATGGCCGTGGCCCTGTGGCCAACCCTCTGCTCGCAGGCGGCCTGCACCTGCCGCAGCTCCTGCGCAACCTGCTCCCTGAGCCACCCCTCGACGAGCTTTCCCCGCCACGCCACGGACTCCGCGTCGTCCTGCATGCGGCGTGCTGGCGCGAGGATGACGAGCTCGTCGCCCACCAGCTCCACGCGCGCCTGGCCGTCCGTGGGGGAAAGGCGGATGACGGCCTCCCGTCCCCAGACGCGGATGGACTCTCCGGTGGCCCACAGGCGGGGCGAGCTGGCTCTGCGCGCCAGGACCGTTTGGCGGTTGGCGAGAATCCATTCCTCCCGCATCTGCGCCTGGGCCAGCGCCTGGGCGCGGGACGTGCGCCAGGGAACGCTCATGTGCACAGACCCGTCCGACCTTATGCGAATGTTGACGTTCCTGACGGCCTTGCGCGTGACCCGTATGGGAACATCGCCAAGCCAGACGACGTACGTGCTGTTTGAAGTGGATGCGGACATGCGGGGCGCGGCGCTACCTCTCTGTTAAACTGTTGCGCATTTTGGGCGGCATGATACACGAACGTGGAACGTAGGACGTACCATTGTATGAAAGCAACGGCAAGGGGATGTCGCTCGGAGAGGTGGTTCCAGGTGGCGAGCACGTACGGAACTGATGCAAGCAAGTCCGCGCTCAGGAGCGGGTACCTCAACCTGTGCGGCACCATGCCAACTGGGTTCCGCAAGCGGACTGACAAGACGGTGTGCAGCATGCTGCGCATGCTCGGCGAGTACCGCCAGGCGGAGCTTATCTTGGCGTACCTGCCCCTCCACGAGGAGATAGACACCACCGCCGTCATCCAGAACGCCAGGAAGGACGGCAAGCGCGTCGCCCTGCCGCTGCTGACGCGCGAGGGCACGCTGGAGTTCTACGAGGTGGGTTCCCCGGATCAGGTGGTGGCGGGCTCCCGCGGCCTGAAGCGGGCCCCCTCCGCGGATGCCAAGCCCCTTACCACCAAGGACATGCTGGGCTCCGTTTGCCTGGTTCCCGGTCTGGTGTTCGACGGCGAGGGCCAGCGCGTGGGCTACGGCGCCGGCTACTACGACAACTTCCTCATGTTCTACCCCGGCCAGAAGGTCGGCCTGGTTCGCTCCGTTCAGGTGAGCTCCAACCCGCTGCCGCACACTGACCACGACGTTCCCGTGGACGTGCTGGTGACCGAGGGGAGCATCTGGCGCTGCCGCAGGAGCGAGTAGCGCAACCGTGCGCAAGAGCCGCCGCCGTTGCCCCTAGCACAGGACTGGCTCCCGCGCACTACCGTTCGCGGTATACCATGGTTCTTTTTTGGCGCGACCTGGGTATGCAAGGTGTGGCAAGCATTCGTCCGCACCTCTCGGCAGCAGGAAGGTCGTTCCAATGGAAAAGCGCTACCTGTGGCAAGCCTCCGTTCTCCCGGCCGTCAGCAGTGGCTTCGTTTCGCCCGTTACCACGGTGGGGGAGGCCTCATCGCACGGTGACTCCGGCATCTGCTCGGTTGCGGGCACAGGTGGCCTGGCGTGCATCGTGAACGGCGTGTGCCGCACGTCTTGCACGGAGGGTGGCGTGCTTGCGGCGGACGACATAAAGCTGTGCCAGGCCACCGTTGGGGACTTCGACCACTACGCCTCCGTCTTCCTGTGCAGCCAGGTGGGGAGCATCGCCGCCTTCCAGGAGGTTCTGGAGGGCCGGCCGGAGATTGCGAAGACCAGGAACTCCGTTCACATGGTTCTGGGGGCCGGCAGGATTGGCCATGCCTTCCTGAGCGAGACGAGCGCCGAGGGCCCGGAGGGCGGGCAGGCGGCTTCCTGCCGCAAGACGGTGCAGGAGCACCGGGACGTAGAGGGTACGGTGCTGGGCGTGCGGCGCCCCAACTACCTGGAGGTGGGTGGCAAGTCCCGCTGGCGTTTCGTCTTCCTTGCGGAGGACGGCGGGTGCCTGGGTCACTTGCTGGGGTGCTCGGACATGACCCTTGCCTGCCAGATCACCCGGTTCGACGGCCTGGTGCTTGACCTGCCACAGGCAAAGGCATTCTCAAAGGCGGACATTCGCGTGTAGGGGTTCGGCACCGGGTCCCCGGTGCCGCGCTCAGGCTTTGCGCTCCAGGCGCTACATGCCCAGGTGGGCGGCAAGGTCCAGGATTGCCTTGCGGTAGCCCTGGATGCCAAGGCCGGTTATGGTCTCGAAGCACGCGGCGCGCACGTAGGAGACCTGCCTGAAGTCCTCGCGCTCGCTCACCTTGGAGATGTGCACCTCAACGGTGGGGATGGACACCGCCTTCAGCGCGTCCAGAATGGCGATGGAGGTGTGCGTGTAGGCGCCCGGGTTGATGACTATGCCGTCAAAGACCCCGTAGGCATCCTGGATCTTGTCCACCAGGTCGCCCTCGTGGTTGGACTGGTAGCAGTCGCACCGGCTGAAGCCGGCCTCCTTGGCGGACTGGCGGCAGAGGGCCAGCAGGGCGGGGAAGTCCTCCTTGCCGTAGATGGCGGGCTCCCGAATGCCCAACATGTTGATGTTGGGCCCGTTGATGACGAGGACGCTGCGCTGGGTTGCGGGGCTCGAGGTCGGGTCCTCCTCCAACATGTGCATGAGCATGGTGCGGTCGGAATCCGCATCCTCCTGTGCGGTGCGCTGGGAGGGGGCGTCCGCGGGGGCGGGCCTCTGCGACTCGCCCAGAATGGGCTTCATGAAGTCCGGGGCGAACTGCGCCAGGGCCTCGGCCTGCGCCCTGAAGGAGCGCTTCTTGCCGGGGCTGATGCGCACGGAGATGGGGTCCTGCCCGCGCGCCTGGACTGAGAATATGGGTTGCTCCGTGGGCTCCACCCCCGAGAGCGAGACGAAGGACCGGTACACGTCCTCTATGACGCGCGGGCCAAACACGATCTCCAGCCGGTTGTCGCCGCGGTCGATGGTGCCGAGGACGCCCTGGACGTCGTTGAGCTTGTCGTTGTCCACGGCACCGATGTCGTGCACCGTGACCCGCAGGCGCGTCAGGCACACGTTGTTGGATTCTATGTTCGCGCGGCCGCCCAAAGCGCTCAGGAGGCGAGGCGCGATGTCCTCGTTCGTCATCCGGCTCCCCAAGATGGCATTCCGCCATCGTACCAATGCTCACGTATATGCAATCGCTCGCAAGTATAAGGGCTCGCCCCACGCGGCAATCCGAAGATACCGAGTGGGGCGGACGAACGGACGAATGGAAGTTGCGAGTGAGAACAAACGCGGAACGAGTGACTATCTCACATGGGTAATGGAACGCTGGAACGAGGGGTGCCCCTATATGCGCAGGAGGTCCTGGATCATCCGCGCGTCTCCCGCGGCGGAGCCCGTGCAGCTTATTGCCACGTCCGCCCAGCTGCGGTAGAGGGGGAGCCGCTCCTGGGCTAGCCTGTTCACGCCCGCGGACTGCGAGAGGGGGCGTCCCGCGCTGGAAAGCTGTTCAAGGGGCCTGTTGATCATGACTATGGTGCCGTTCTGGTGCAGCAGGGGGTAGTTGCGCCGCCGTGTGACGATGCCACCGCCGCAGGCGATGATGAGCCCGGACCTGCCGCAGCGGGTCGCCGCCGTCTGGGTCTCCAGCTCCCGGAAGGCGTCCTCGCCACGCTCCCGGATGCAGTCGGCGGGGGTGATGCCGTGGTCTACGGTGAAGGCGTCGTCCAAGTCTATGAAGGGGCGGCCCGTCGCGCGCGCCAGCTGCCTGCCGGTGGAGGTCTTGCCGGAGCCAGGCATGCCTATGAGGATGACGTTGCCGGTCTCGCGCAGGAGCTGGCGCTCGATCTTCTCCACCAGGGCGTCTGGGAGCTCGCGGCCCTGAAAGCTCTGGCTTGAGAAGCGTGCCTGTGCCACGAGCATGCCGAGGCCGCTCTGGTAGGGCAGGCCGCGGAGCTCCGCCTGCAGGCAGATGCCGGTGCGGGTGGGGTTGTACACTACGTCAACCACTCCGCGCAGGTGAGTGAGGGCGTCGAAGGTGGCGTCTTCGAGCGGCGAGGCTGGGCACTTGGGGAACATGCCCACGGGGGTGGTGTTGACCACGAGCTCAGCGTCCGCATGGCGGGTGGCAATGGACTCGTAGGTCTCCGGCCCCTTGCGGGAGATGACCGTCACCTGCGCGCCGGCGTCTGCCAGCGCCGCGCCGACGGCCCTGCTGGCGCCGCCCGACCCCAGCAAGAGGACGGGGCGCCCGCCCAGCGCCTGCGCAGAGGTCCCCCCAAGGTTGTTGCGGCAGAAGCGGTCCAGCATCCAGGCAAAGCCGGGCAGGTCCGTGTTGTCCGCGAAGATGGTGCCGTCGGCCCGCTTGACCAGGGTGTTTGCCACGCCCAGGCGGCGGGCGGCGTCAGAGACCTCGTCCGCGAGCTCGAAGGCAGGCCGCTTGTAGGGAATGGTGACGTTGAGGCCCTTCCAGTCCCCCTGGCGCACGAAGGGCGCGAGCTCCTCCGGCTCCAGCTCGTGCAGGTCGTAGGGGGCGCTGCCCAGGAGGCTGTGGATCTTGGGCGACCAGCTGTGGCCCAGCACGCGGCCCAGGAGGCCGTATGGGGCCAGGCCCGTCAGCTCCCGCGCGGCCATCACACGACCTCCGAGTAGGAGCCCAGGTAGCGGAAGTCCTCGCAGACGTCCGTGAGGGAGTTCATGAGGGTCTGGAACTCCGGTGCGGCGGCAGGGCAGTCAACGTCGAAGTAGAACATGAAGTCGAACTCGCGCTCCGGTATGGGGCGGCTCTCCAACTTGACTATGTTGATGTCCAGGGCGTAGAAACGAGCCAGCACCTTGTAGAGGGCGCCAGGCTCGTGCCGAGTGGCGATCATGAAGGTGGACCGGTCCGCGCCCGGGTAGATGGTGAGGTCCTTGGCAATGCAGGCGAAGCGCGTGTAGTTGTTCTTCATGTCCTGCACGGTGCGCTCCGCAAGCTCCAGGCCGTAGAGGTCGGCGCAGTCCGCGGAGGCCAGAGCCGCCACGTCGTCGCGGTCCGACTCCGCCACCATCTGGGCGGCCATGGCGGTGTTCTCCGTCACGTGCACGCGCACGTCCCTGAACTGGGCCAGGTAGTCCGCGCACTGGCTTATGGCTTGCTGGTGGCTGTATATGATGTGCACGTCCTGCTTCTTCGTGCCGGGTTTCACCAGCAGGTTGTGGTCAATCTTGAGCCGGCAGGTCCTCACGATGTGGAAGTCGTGCTGGCGCATGAGGTCGAAGACGTGGTTGACGGAGCCGGCGGTGGAGTTCTCTATGGGCAGGACGCCAAACTTGCAGACGCCGCGCTCCACCGCCTCGAAGACGTTCTCCCAGTTCTCGAAGTAGGCGATGTTGGCGTGCTTGAACAGGCGGTCAACCGCAATCTGGGCATAGGCGCCCTCCACGCCCTGGCAGGCCACGAAGGCTCGCTCGGGGAAGTAGGGCGGCTGGGAGGCCAGCGCCGCCGCCACGACGGTTGCCGCGTCCGAGCTCATGCCCAGCTGGCGGTACTGCTGGTCTCGCGAGGCCTCCATGAGCAGGGACTGCAGCACGGCGGCGTAGTGCGCCAGGTCCGGCCTGACGTGGTCGGACGCGCGCTGTATGTTGTCGCGCTCGCGAGCAGCGTCGTACACCGGCTTGCCCGTGCCGCGCTTGTACTCCGCCACCTCGGAGGCGCACCGCATGCGCTCCTCGAAGAGGTCGAAGATGGTCCCGTCTATCTCGTCGATTCTGTTGCGGATGTCCTTGAGCTCTCTCATGTGACTTCCTTCTGGTAGGGATGGCGGCTAGAGCTGGAACGGCTGGCCCTCGGGCGGCCATGCCAGCCAGGAGTCCAGGATGCAGAGGGCGCAGACGGCCTCCACCACGGGGACTGCCCGGGTGACCACGCAGGGGTCGTGACGGCCGTGCACCTGCAACGGGGCCGGAGTCATGGTGGCCAGGTCCACGGACTGCTGGGGCCTGGAGATGCTGGGCGTGGGCTTGATGGCAAGGCGGAACAGGAGGGGCGCCCCCGTGGTGATGCCGCCCAGGATGCCGCCTGAGCTGTTGGAGACGGGCGTGCAGGCGCCGTCGCGCACCTGGTAGGGGTCGTTGTTCTGGCTGCCCAGAAGGCCCGCCACCTGGAAGCCGCGGCCGAACTCGATAGCCTTGACGGCGGGGATGCCGAAGGCCGCGCGGGCGATGGTGTTCTCCATGCCGTCGAACATGGGCGAGCCCACGCCCGCGGGCAGGCCGGTTGCCACGCACTCTATGGCGCCGCCAACGGAGTCCAGGCTGCGGCGGGCGGCGTCTATCTGGGCCAGCATTGCCTCTGAGGCGGCGGGGTCTATGGTGGCGAGCACGGAGTCCCGCCCCACGGCGTCCATCTGCGCGGCAAGGCGCGACCGCCCCTCTGGCGTGTTGTCCAGGGCGTCGAAGCCCTGGTCCCTTGCCGTGCCTATTTGCGAGAGGTGCGCGCACACGCGAACCCCCTTGGCCGCCAGCATCTGCAGGGCCACGCCCCCGGCGGCGCACAGGGGTGCCGTCAGGCGGCCGGAGAAGTGTCCGCCGCCCGGCACGTCCTGGTTGCCGTGCCACTTTGCCCAGGCGGTGAAGTCCGCGTGTCCCGGGCGCGGCACGGCCAGGACGTTGTCGTAGTCGGCGGAGTGCCTGTTGGTGTTCTGGATGACGGCCGCGAAGGGGGCGCCGCAGGTGGCGCCCAGCGGGTTGAGGCCGCCCACGATGTGGGGCACGTCCGTCTCCTTGCGCGGGGTGGTCCAGGAGCCCTGGCCTGGCGCGCGGCGCGCCATGAAAGCGTTGAGATCGTCCATGTTGACGGCAAAACCGGAGGGGAAGCCCTCCACCACGCAGCCGATGGCCTCGGAGTGGGACTGACCGAAGACGGTTACCTTGAGGGCCGTGCCAAAGGTAGAGGGCATCATGCCTCCCTTGTGCTGACGGTGCCGCCGAGCCTGGCAAAGTCCTCCCAGAAGGCGGGGTAGGACTTGGCCGTGCACTCGGCGCCCTGGATTGTGACGGGGCCCGTGGCACGCGTGGCAAGCACGGCGGCCAGCATGGCTATGCGGTGGTCGTTGGCGGAGTCCACCACGCCGCCCGTGGGGGTGCCGCCCGTGACCAGGAGGTCGTCTCCGCGGGTGCGCGCCTCTATGCCCAGGGCGCGGAGCGCGGCGCAGACCGTCTCCAAGCGGTCAGACTCCTTCAGGCGCAGACGGCCGGCGTTCCTGAGCTCGGAGGTTCCCGGGCAGACCGCCGCCACCGCCGCCAGCGGCGGGACGAGGTCCGGGAAGTTGGAGACATCCATGGAGGCCGCGTGCGGGGCGTCCAGCGTGACGCGGGCGGCGCTTCCCTTGCGGGCCACGCGCGCGCCGAAGGAGGCGAGCGCGGCAAGGACCACGCGGTCCCCCTGTGTGCTGGCCAGGTTCAGGCCCTGCACCGTGACGCCCTCGTGCGAGAGGGCGCCCGCCGCAAGCCAGAAGGCCGCGTTGGACCAGTCGCCCTCAACCTCGCAGCTTCCGGGGGAGGCGAGCCTGCTGGAGGGCGTGCAGTAGCAGGTGCAGGGAGTGCCGGCAATGACCTCGTGCGAGACGGCCACGTCCACGCCGAACATGGCCAGGGCGTCCGTGGTGAGCGCTATGTAGGGCATGGACTGCACCGGCTCCGTCACGGCGACCTCCATGGGCGCGCCAAGAATGGGCGCCGCCATGAGGAGGCCGCTCACGAACTGGGAGGAGACGTTGCCGGGCAGCAGGAAGCGGCCCGGGCGCAGCCTGCCGGCGACCCTTAGGGGGAAGGACCCCTGTGGGCCAAGCTCCACGCCGTGGGAGACGAGCTCCTCGTACAGGGGAGAGAGGGGCCGCTCCGCAAGGCGGCCGTGGCCCACGATGGAGGCGCCGCCGCCCAGCGCCGCGACGATGGGCAGGAGGAACCTCTCCGTGGAACCGGACTCCCCGCAGTCCAGGACGGCGTCGGGCGTGGCCAGGGGGTGGTTGTCAGAGACCGACCAGCCGCGCAGGGGCACCACGCGGTAGCCGGCGGAGGTGCGTGTGATGCGGGCGCCAAGCGCCTGCAGGCAGGAGACCGTGGCCTCGATGTCCCGTGAGGTGGTGTTGCAGCCGACGGTCGTCACCGAGGGCGAAAGCGCGGCAAGAATCAGCAGGCGGTGTGCCACGGACTTGGACGAGATTGCGGGTATGGCCCCGGAGAGCTCTCTGGGGCTGACGGTCGCTTGCATCTGGGCTCCTTCCCGCTAGGCGGTGCCGCAGCCGGCGTCGATGATGGTCCTGAGCTGGTCCAGGGTGACCTTGCGCACCTGGACGCTGCCGATGGAGCAGGGCACGACCACGTTCACCGTGGAGCCGTGGCGCTTCTTGTCGTGAGTGGCGTAGTGGAAGATGACATCGTGGGCAAGCTGGGTGTCCGTTGGAAGGCCGTAGGCCCTGACAGCGGACTCTATGCGGCTGCAGGTCTCTTCCGTGCACCAGCCAAGGCTGGCGGAGGCGCGGGCAATGCAGCACATGCCGGTGGCCACGCAGGTGCCGTGGCCCAGCCGGAAGTCGCTGGCGGCCTCTATGGCGTGGCCCAGGGTGTGGCCAAAGTTCAGGGTCTGGCGCAGGCCGCGCTCGCGCTCGTCCGCGTCCACCACGTCGCGCTTGATCTGCACGTTGCGGGCAATGACCTCGGCCAGCTCCTCCTGGCTGTACCCGGGAGCGTTTATGGGCCTTGCCGCCACGCGCTCGAACAGGTCTTCGTCGGCGATGACGCCGTGCTTCAGCACCTCCCCGCAGGAGTCCGTGAAGAGCTCGTGCGAGAGGGTCCGGAGGCAGCTCACGTCCGCCACCACGACGGACGGTTGGAAGAAGGCTCCGGCCAGGTTCTTGCCGGCCTCCAGGTCCACGGCCGTCTTGCCGCCCACGGAGGAGTCCACCATGGCTAGCAGGGACGTGGGGACCTGGGCCACCTGGCATCCGCGCAGGTACATGGAGGCGGCAAGGCCGGCCATGTCCCCGGTGACGCCGCCACCCAGGGCCACCACCACGTCCTCGCGGGAAAGCTCCGCCTGTGCCAGGCCCTCCAGCAGGGTGCCCAGGGTGCCCAGCCGCTTGTTCTGCTCCCCGGCGGGGAAGGTCAGCAGCGCCGTGCGGTAGCCGGCGGCCCCCAGCGAGGCCAGCACGCGGTCCGCGTACAGGGGCGCCACGTTGGAGTCTGATACTACGGCCGCAACGCCGCCGCCGCAGGCCTCGCGTACCAGCTGGCCCGTGCCGTCCAGGATTCCGTGCCCCACATGCACGTCGTAGGCGCGCGAAGGGGTGTTCACATGGATCGTCTTCTCGCTCATCGGCCCTCGATCTCCCTCTTGCGGCGGTCGCCCTCTGCCAGCAGCTCCTGCAGGCGACCTGCGTCGTGCGCGTCGATGGCGTCCTTGTACTGCTGCAGGTTGTCTATGAGGATGCCGATCTCGCGCGAGAGGTTGTCAGCGTCGTCCAGGAAGAGCTCCGTCCACATGGGGGCGTTCAGGCGGGCGACGCGCGTCAGGTCCCGGTAGGAGCCCGCGGAGAAGCCCTTGTGCACGCGCGCGGAGGGGCTCTTCACGTATGCGTTCGAGACCACGTGCGCCAGCTGGGAGGTGAAGGCGATGACCTCGTCGTGGTGCTCGGCCGTGGTGACGGTGAACTGGCCGAAGCCGCAGGGCTCCACCAGGCGCTCCACGCGGTCCAGCAGGTCCACGCGGGAGAGGTCGTCCAGGTCTGCGGGCGGTACCATGACCAGCGGCGCGTTGTGGAACATGTTGGCGCGCGAGTGGGCGAAGCCCGAGTACTGCGTGCCAGCCATGGGGTGGCAGCCCACAAAGTACCAGGGGCGGCCCTTGGCTATGGCCTGGCACTTCTCGCAGATGAGGCGCTTGACGCCCACCGCGTCAATGACGATGGCGCCGGCGGAGATCTTGGGTGCCATGTCCGTGAGCCAGTCTATGCTGACCTGGGGGTAGCCTGCCAGGATTATGAGCTCGCAGGTGGGTATGACGTCGTCCGTGAGCTCGCCGTCAATGGTGTCGATCTGTGCCAGCTCCACGGTGGAGTGGGTGCGGTTCCAGGCGTAGACCTCGCGGCCGCCCTGGTGCAGGCCCCGCGCGAAGGAGCCGCCCATGAGGCCCAGCCCCACTATGCCGACGCGGCCCGCTACGAAGGAGTGCTCGTTGGGAATGGTGGGGGAGGACGGCGCCATGGCGTTAAGGCGCTCGTCCGCGGTGGTGTTGGACTTGGGGGCCATCTACTCCACCTCCGCCGTCACGGCCGCGCGGATGAGGCCGATGCGCTTCATGGCGTCGCTGAACTGGTCCGGCGTGAGGGCCTGGGCGCCGTCGGACCAGGCCTCGCTGGGCTTGTTGTGAACCTCTATCTCCAGCCCGTCGGCGCCGGCCGCCGTTGCGGCGTAGGCAATGGGTCGCACGTAGCGGGTGTAGCCCGTGGCGTGGGAGGGGTCGCCAATGACGGGTAGGTGGGTCAGCTGGTGCAGCACGGGGATGGCGTTCACGTCGAAGGTGTTGCGGGTGCGCGTCTCGAAGGTGCGGATGCCGCGCTCGCACAGAATGACGTTGGCGTTGCCCTCGCTCATGATGTACTCCGCAGCCATCAGGAGCTCGTCCACGCTCTCCGCCAGGCCGCGCTTGAGCAGGACCGGCGTTTGCGTCTTGCCAACCTCCTTGAGGAGCGAGAAGTTCTGGGCGTTGCGGGCGCCGATCTGCATGATGTCGATCTTCTTGTCCACGAAGAGCTGGACGTCGCGCGGGTCCATGACCTCGGTCACCACGGGCATGTCCAGCTCCGCCGAGGCCTCCAGCAAAAGGTCCAGGCCCTTCTCGCCCATGCCCTGGTAGGAATAGGGGCTGGTGCGGGGCTTGTAGGCGCCGCCGCGCAGGATGGTGGCGCCGGAGGCGTGCACGGCGCGGGCAATCTGGATGAGGTTGGCGCCCTCCACGGAGCAGGGGCCGGCCATGACTTGGAAGTGCCCCCCGCCCAAGAGGACCCCATGGCCGCAGTCCACCACCGTATCCTCCGGGTGGAACTTGCGGTTGGCCTTCTTGAAGGGCTCCGAGACGCGCTGGACGCGCTCCACGATGTCCATGGACTCCAGCAGGAAGGGGTCGATTTGCGTGGTGTCGCCGATGATGCCCACGATGGTCTCGTTGTCGCCCTGCGAGAGGTTGGTCTTGAAGCCGCGACCCTCGATCCAGGCGGTGAAGCTTGCAAGCTGGTCCTTGGTTGCACTGTCCTTGACGACGACGATCATGAGCGTCCCCCTTGGCAAAAAAGCGCGCCGATGTGCCCGGCGCGCCAAGCTATCAGTCCGTTATCTGCGGATACTACTACACAAAACGAATAGTTGCCTCCAAAACGAATTGTTGCCTATAATATGGCTTCGCGCGGCGGGTGGCCTTAACCCGTTGCGGTTTGCGCAGGGTCCCGTAGCTCAGCGGATTAGAGCGTTCGCCTCCGGAGCGAAAGGTCGTGGGTTCGAGCCCCACCGGGATCACCATGCGCGCCCCTTGTGGGCGGTACCTCCGGCGGGGGGCATGAATGGGCGTCATCTTTGTGGGCCAGCCAATGGATCAGACCTCAGCCGTGCTGCACGCCGCCGGTTTGGGGGCCAAGCGGCTGCTGGAGGGCCCAGGCGACTCCAAGACCATCCTCTTTGCGCGCGTGCAGGGCACGGCGGAGGAAGTGCAGGTTCGCTGCTCGGCGCGGGGCGTGACGGAGTCAATACTGCGGAACGGTGTGGAGGTCTCCATGTGCTCCTTCACCAACACCGACGCGCTTGGCCAAGGGGTAGACTGGACCAGATTGTCACGATTGCAGCGGTGATACCCGCCCTTGCAAGGGGCAGGCACCAATGACTGGAGGACAAATGGAACCCGCCCAGACCCCGCCCGCGTACGGCCTGACCTCTGCCCAGGTGGCGGAGCGTGTCGCTCGCGGCGAGGTCAACGCCAATACCGACGTCAAGACCAAGCCGGTAAGCAGGATTCTTGCGGAGCACGCGTTCACCCTCTTCAACGCCGTGAACGTGGCCCTGGGCCTGCTGGTTGCGTACACGGGCCAGTACCGGAACATGACCTTCCTCTTCGTCGTGGTGCTGAACCTGCTCATTGGCACCTTCCAGGAGATTCGCGCCAAGCGCACGGTGGACAAGCTGACGATTCTCACCGCCAGGGACGTGCGGGTATACCGGGACGGGGCCCTGGTGCAGGTTCCCGTGCATGACCTGGTGCTGGACGACTGCATACTGCTGGCTCATGGCGACCAGATTCCCGCGGACTCCGAGGTTCTGGAGGGCAGCCCCACGGTGGACGAGAGCCTGCTCACCGGTGAGAGCGTGCCCGTGGAGAAGCGTCCCGGCGACAAGCTGCTCTCCGGCAGCTTCGTGGAGACGGGCTCCGTCGTCGCGCGCGTCTCGCACGTGGGCATGGAGGGCTTTGCGGCCAAGATCAACGCGGAGGCGCGCCACTACAAGCCCGTCCGGTCGGAGATAATGGGCACCCTCAAGATGATCATCAAGTACGCCACGTACGCAATGATCCCCCTGGGCGTGGGCCTCTTCCTGCGCAGCCACATGCACGTGAGCGTGTCCGCGGCCATTCTCACCACCGTGGCGGCCCTGGTGGGCATGATCCCCCAGGGCCTCATCCTGCTGACGTCCAGCGTCTTCGCCATTGCCACCACGCGGCTGGGGCGGCACAGCGTCCTGGTGCAGCAGAGCTACTGCGTGGAGATGCTGGCGCGCGTGGACACGCTCTGCCTTGACAAGACGGGCACCATCACCAGCGGTGCCATGGAGGTGTCCGGCGTCTACCCGGAGCGCAGCCTGGCGCAGGAGCCGGATGCGGAGGAGCAGTTGGTCTCGGCCTTCGCGTCCATTGCGCGTGCCAACGCCGGTGACGCCAACGAGACGTCCCGCGCGCTCCTGGAATACGCGGACGGCCTGAACGCCTTCGCGGAGCGGGCCGAGCGCGTCGTCCCCTTCAGCTCCGGGCGCAAGTACTCCGGCTGCGTGACCAAGGGCGGCCGGGCGCTGGTCATGGGGGCGGCCCAGTTCGTGCTCGGCCCCGCCTATGATGCCTTTGCGGGGCAGCTTGCCTCGGCGGACCGCATGGAGCGAGTAATAGTGGTGGCGGAGGTGGAGGGCTTCTCGCCCGATAACAGGTTCGTGGGCGAGCCCCGCGTGCTTGGCTTCGTCACCATCAGGGATGAGATTCGCCCCAGCGCCTCGCAGACCATTCGGTACTTCAAGGAGCAGGGCGTGCAGCTGAAGGTCATCTCCGGCGACGACCCCAACACCGTCTCCGCCATTGCCCAGCGCGTGGGCGTGGACGGGGCGGAGCGTGCCGTGGACGCCACGACGCTTGTGACGGAGGAGGACATTCGGGATGCGGCAGGGCGCTACACCATCTTCGGAAGGGTGACGCCCCAACAGAAGCGGTCCCTGGTGCGGGCGCTGCGGGCGCAGGGCCACACCGTTGCCATGACGGGCGACGGCGTGAACGACGTGCTGGCGCTGCGCGAGGCAGACTGCTCCGTCGCCATGGCGGCGGGCTCTGCCGCCGCCCGCAACGTGGCGGAGATAGTGTTGGTGGACAACGACTTCTCCCATCTGCCCAAGGTGGTGGCGGAGGGGAGGAGGTCCATCAACAACCTGCAGCGCTCGGCATCCCTCTTCCTGGTGAAGACGGTCTTCTCGGCGGTGCTGGCGCTGGTGTGCATATTCCTGCCGCCATACCCCTTCGTCCCCATTCAGATGACGCTGGTCTCCGCGGCGGTCATTGGCTGGCCGTCCTTCGTGCTGGCTCTGGAGCCCAACCACGACCGAGTCTCGGGCTACTTCCTGGTGAACGTGCTCAGGAAGTCGCTTCCGGCATCCTTTGCCATCATCCTCTCGCTCACGGCCGCGGTGGTGGGAAGGCACATCCTGGGCCTCTCGTTTGACCAGACGTCCACCCTGTGCTTCTACCTCACCGCCCTGGTGGGCTTCAACCTGGTGTTCCGTCTCTCGCAGCCCGTGAACGTCTTGCGCGGCCTGCTCCTGGCGTCCGTCGCGGGCATGATCCTGGGCGGAAGCATGGTCTTTCCCGCCTTCTTCTACATTGCGCCCCTCACGATTACGATGGCGTTATTTCTTGCCTGCGTAGGCGTGTGCGCGGTGACGGTATTCCATATCCTGTACAAGAGATTCGATGCCCTGGCTGGGGGAGAAGAACGGTTCGCCAGGGTGGTAGAGAAATTGGAGGGCATATATGGCAAACGCTGAGTTCAGGAGCGCGGTTCTTGCAGCGCGCTCGCCGCGCACGCTTGAGGTTGCCGGCATCGAGCGCAAGGTGTACGACGTCTCGCAGATTCCCGGTGCCGAGGTTCTGCCCCGTGCCCTCATCGTTCTGCTGGAGAACGTGGTGCGCCGCGCGGAGTCCGACGAGGCCGCCGTTGAGGCGGCGGAGCGCGTTGTGGAGGCCGGCAAGGCCGGCAGGCAGGGCGCGGAGATTGAGTACATGCCCGCCCGCGTCCTCTTCCAGGACTTCACGGGCGTGCCCGTCTTTGTGGACTTTGCGGCCATGCGCGACGCCATGGTCGCCCGCGGGGGAGACCCCGAGGGCGTGAACCCCCACATTCCCTGCACTCTCATCGTGGACCACTCCGTCATAGCGGACTGCGCCGGCCAGGAGGGCGCGGCAGACGAGAACGAGCGCCTTGAGGCCAAGCGCAACCACGAGCGGTTCGCCTTCCTAAAGTGGGCCAGCAAGTCCTTCCAGAACGTGGAGATCGTGCCGCCCGGCGGCGGCATCTGCCACCAGCTGAACATCGAGCGCTTCTGCAAGGTGGTCACCACGGACGCCCTTGCCGAGGGGGACTCCGTTGCCTGCTTCGACACGCTGGTGGGTACGGACTCCCACACGCCCACCGCCAACGGCCTGGGCGTCGTGGGCTGGGGCGTGGGCGGTATCGAGGCCGAGGCCGCGGCCCTTGGCCAGCCCATCACCATGCTGGTGCCCCCGGTCGTGGAGCTGCGGTTGACGGGCGCCCTGCGCGACGGCATCTCTGGCATGGACCTGGCCCTCACGGTGGCCCAGCGCATGCGCCAGGAGGGCGTGGTCGGCTGCCTGGTGGAGGTTACGGGCGACGGAGTGGCAAGCCTCACGCCCACCCAGCGCGCCTGCGTCTCCAACATGACGCCCGAGTACGGCGCCACCACCACGCTGTTCCCCGTTGACCAGGCGGTCGTGGACTACCTTGAGCTCACCGGCCGCGACGCGGCGGACATCGCCTTCGCCAAGGCCTACTTCCAGGCGCAGGGCATCTTCGGCGCCACCACGGGCCGCACCTACTCCCGCACCGTGGAGCTGGACCTCTCCAGCGTGGAGACCAGCCTGGCCGGCCCGTCCCGCCCGCACAACCGCGTGACGCCCGCCGCCCTCAAGGAGCGCTTCCGCAACTCCGCCGCTGGCCACGGCCGTGACGACATGTCCGTGACCTTCCCGGTGACGGTGGGCGAGAAGACCTACGAGCTCGGGCACGGCACGCTTGCCATTGCCGCCATCACCAGCTGCACCACCGCCACCGACCCCGCCATGATGGTGGGGGCCGGCATCCTGGCCAAGAAGGCCGTGGAGCGCGGCCTGGCCCCCAAGCCCTGGGTGAAGAAGATCCTGGCCCCGGGCAGCCACGCCACCCAGCTTTTGCTTGACCGCTGCGGCCTGAGCGAGTACCTCATGAGGCTTGGCTTCTACACCTGCGGCTTCGGCTGCATGAGCTGCATCGGCAACTCCGGCGAGATCTACTCCTGCCTCAAGGAGCACGCCGCGCAAATGGAGCTCACCAGCGTCCTTTCGGGCAACCGCAACTTCGATGGCCGCATCTCGCCGGACGTGGCCCAGAACTTCCTGTGCCAGCCCGCGCTCGTGGTTGCCTACTCCATTGCCGGCACCATGGACGTGGACCTTGCGGCCACTCCGCTGGGCACCGACGCAGAGGGCAGGCCCGTCATGCTTGCGGACATCATGCCCACCAACGCCGAGATTGCCTCCGCCCTGGAGGGCGTGCTGACGCCGGAGCTCTTCGCCACCGGCTCCGCCAGCCTCTTCGAGGGCTCCGCCGCCTGGCGCGCCATCGAGTCCGGCGAGTCCGCCACCTTCGCCTGGGACCCGGAGTCCACCTACGTGCGCCGTCCGCCCTACTTCGAGGATGCCATCAAGCGCACGGTCTTCTCGGTGCGCGGCGCCCGCGCTCTGGCGCTCCTGGGTGACTTCGTCACCACGGACCACATCTCTCCCGCGGGCGCCATTGCGGCGGACTCCCCGGCCGCGCGCTACCTGAACGAGCGCGGCGTGGAGCGCGAGGACTTCAACACCTACGGCAGCCGCCGCGGCAACCACGAGGTCATGATGCGCGGCACCTTCGCCAACGTGAAGCTGCAGAACAAGCTGGCCGACGGCCGCAACGGCGGCTGGACGCGTGACCTGCTCTCCAACGAGGTCGTCTCCATATACGACGCGGCCGTGAGCTACCGCGAGAAGTCCGTGCCGCTGGTCGTTGTGGCCGGCAAGCTGTACGGTTCCGGCTCCAGCCGCGACTGGGCGGGCAAGGGCCCCGCGCTGCTGGGCGTGCGCGCGGTCATTGCGGAGAGCTTCGAGAGGATTCACCGGTCCAACCTGGTTCAGATGGGCGTCCTGCCGCTGCAGCTCCCCGAGGGAGTGACGGCGGAGACCCTGGGCCTGGACGGCACGGAGACCTACGACGTGGAGGACATCGACGTCTCGGCCGGCCTGCCTGCCAAGCCCACCGCCAGGGTGAGCGCCACCAAGGCGGACGGCACCCGCACGGAGTTCGAGTGCACCGTTCGCGTGGACACGCCCATGGAGGGAAGGTTCCTGGCGGCGGGAGGAATTCTGCCGTACGTTCTTGACAACTTGGCCGGCAACGTGGACTAGAATGCGGTTTCCGAGGGCATGACGACCTACAAACGAGGCCCAATCACACACCCATGCAGAGCTCTTTCGGAGGCGCATCTTGAACTGCCCCACCTGTGGAAAGCCGTTGCCGGCAGGTGCCATAATCTGCCCTAACTGCCACGCCGCCGTTCGCGGGCTCGGCCCCAACGGGACCGAGCCCAGCGTTTGGTGCCGCAACTGCGGCGGGCGCATACCGGTGGGGGCCACGGAGTGCCCCCACTGCGGCATGCCCGTAAGCGACAGGGCTCTCACGGCGGCGGACATCGTGAACCAGCGCGTCTCCAAGATCGAACCCGCGGACGAGGAGATGGAAGACACCCACTCCATGGCCCGCATCCAGAGCGCCATTCCGCCCACGCCGGAGGACGGCTACCACGACGACGCCGCCATGGAGCGGTTCCCGCGCTGGCGCGTCATACTGCTGGCGGCAGTGGCGTCGGTGCTGGTGGTGGGCGGGGGAGCCCTGGCCATCTTCCGCCCCTGGGACCCAGACGCCTACGTCACGCACGCAACCGAGGACGCGGACACCTCCATGGAGGGCTTCCCGGGCTTCGTTCAGTCGCTCAGCGGGCAGGACAAGAAGGCCAACGCCGGCTCCAGCGCCGGCGAGGTGGTGACCCCGGCCGACATGGTGACGGAGTCCTACCAACGCCTGGGCGCCCTGTCTGAGCAGGCAGACGAGAACGCGGCCCTCCTCTCAACGTACCTGGGCGGGGACGGGTCCGTGAAGGACTCCGGCTACGAGCAGGCCGAGGACATCTCAATAGAGGTGAGCAACATCATCTCGCAGATGAGCCAGCTGGCGGGTGGGAGCTCGGACGCCGCAGCCGACGCCTCCAACGTGACGACCCTGGGCAACTACCTGCGCAACCGCATGGATGCCATCCAGAGCGCCTGGACCAACGACTCCCAGGCGGACCTGGACACCTCCGCCGCGTGGAAGCAGCAGTTTGACGTAAACTACGAGGCCCTGGGGCCCGCCGGGGACAACGGCGCCCAGTAGGTGCCCCTTGCGCGGCCCGGCCCGGCGCATGCTTTTTTGAGCCATGCGTCTGCCGAATGTGTGAAAGGGTGTGCCGGCTGGTAGAATCTGTAAACTGGAACATCAGGACGAACTCCCATACGAGTCTTAAGAGCGGAAGAGGAGAAGGCACATGGGTTTCTTTGGGGATCCTCTGTACACGCCCGAGTACAAGGTGCAGGGCGATGAGGTGGCCGTGTTCGAGACCAGCAAGGGAACCATCAGGGTGAGGCTTGATGGCGAGGGTGCCCCCATCCACGTGGCCAACTTCTGCGAGCTTGCGTCGTCCGGCTTCTATGACGACCTCAAGTTCCACCGCTACGTCCCTGACTTCGTCATCCAGGGCGGGGACCCCAACACGCGTCAGATGAGCCCCGCGGACGTCGTTGCCGGCCGGCGCGGCCCCGACGGCCTTCCCGGCACGGGTGGCCCGGGCTACCGCATCAGGCAGGAGTACACCACCAACCCGCACAACAGCCACGTTGACGGCGCGCTTGCCATGGCCCGCTCCCAGAACCCGGATTCCGCGGGCTCGCAGTTCTACTTCTGCCTTGGCCCCCAGCACTTCCTGGATTCCGGCTACACCGTCTTCGGCGTCACGTTGGAGGGGCTGGACGTCATCTCCAAGCTGCGTGCGGGCGACATCATCAACTCGATTAGGATTCAGCACGAGGCCTAAGGCCGCGGGCACAAGAAGGTTAGGGGATTCACCGTGAATCAGCAGTTGTTCGAAGCTGGTGTGGCAGCCTACCAGAGTGGGGATTGGGCAAACGCCGCCGCCCAGCTGACCCAGGCCCTGAGCGAGGGGGAGGTCAACGGTCGCGTCAACCACCTGCGCGGCAACGCCTTCATGAAGCTGGGCCGCTACGACGACGCGGCTCAGGCCTACGCCGCCGCCCTGAACGACGCGGCCTACGGCAGGAAGGGCGCCCTTGGCACCAACCGCGGTCGCGCCCTGCTTGCGGCCGGCCGCGTGCAGGAGGCGGTGGGTTCCCTGGTTGCCGCAACACAGGACGAGCACTACGCCACCCCCTACAAGGCCTACAACGCCCTGGGCAGCGCCTATTCCTCCCTTGGTGACGTTCGCAACGCCGGCATTGCCTACCGCAACGCCGCAATAGACGAGAACAACCCCGATCCCTGCAGCGCCCTCCGCAAGCTCGGCGGCTGCTTCATGGACCTGGGCCGTCCGGACGACGCGGTGGAGGCCTACCGCACGGCGCTGGACTTCTCCACGTCCCTGGCCAACCAGAACGCCATCTACGGTGACCTCGCGCTGGCATACGTCGCCGCCAACAGGATGTCGGAGGCCGTGGACGCCTTTGACCACGCAACCGCTGACGGCAGCTACAAGCTCACTCCGGAGGCGCAGGCCTCCTACGACGCCGCCCGCAACGCCGTAGCCGCCAAGAGCGGCCACCGCGCGTCCGAGACGGACGACCTCCTTGCCGCGGCAGGCTACGGCGCGGTTGCCTATGACCCGCTGGATCCCACGGGCGAGACCACGGGCAACCTCATGCCCTCCCCGGAGGACACCGGCTTTTTCTCCGTGTCCGAGCAGGAGCTTGTTGACAACGAGAAGAAGGCCAAGAAGGTTCGCAGGAAGAAGAAGCACACCGGCCGCAAGGTGCTGATCACCATCCTGGTCATCCTGGTGCTCCTTTGCGGCGTGGGCGGCTTCGGCTACTACCGTGGCTACGGTTGGCCCATGCAGGAGGACGTGGTGGAGGACATGTTCGCCGCCAAGACCAACCAGGGCGACGTGGGCCAGTACCTCTCGTCCTCCCTGTCTGAGGCGGACGCCACGCAGATTGTGGCCCTCATCCCCTCCGGCACGCAGAACGTGGTCGTCAGCAACGTGCAGCGCAGCATGGACTCCTCATCCGCCACGGTTGAGGCCACGCTCGCAGAGGGTGGCCAGCAGAACTTCACCGTCTCCTTCACCCGTGACGGCATTGGCTGGAAGGTGAGCGACTTCGACCTGGCAACCACCCCGGCTGGCGCATCCGCCGCTGCCGCTGGCTCCTCTGGCGCCGCAGCCACCGCAACGGGCACCGTTTCCTCCGCAGGCTAACATCGCACTCTAAACGTTCTAGGATCACAGCCGTCGCGCGCGAGCGACGTAAAGGAATGGTGTCATGGGACTCTTTGATTCACTCTTCGGGGAGTACGGCGGAGACCTTGCCATTGACCTCGGTACGGCCAACACCCTGGTGGCCGCCCGCGGGCAGGGCATCGTGCTCAACGAGCCCTCCGTCGTTGCCATTGACAAGACGGAGGACCGCGTCCTGGCCGTGGGCGCGGACGCCAAGCGGATGATCGGCCGCACGCCTGGCTCCATCATCGCGGAGCGGCCGCTGAAGGACGGCGTCATTGCGGACTTCGACGTGACAGAGGTCATGCTCAGGTACTTCATCGAGAAGGCTCGTTCGCGCAAGTACCCCTGGTCGCCCCGGCCGCGCGTCGTGGTGTGCGTTCCCTCCGGCGTCACGTCCGTGGAGAAGCGTGCCGTGTTCGAGGCAACCATCCAGGCGGGCGCCCGCCAGGCCTACCTCATAGAGGAGCCCATGGCAGCCGCCATTGGCGCGGACCTGCCCATCGAGGACCCAACGGGCTCCATGGTGGTGGACATCGGCGGCGGCACCACCGAGGTCGCCGTCATCGCCATGGGCGGCATCGTCGTCTCCAAGTCCATTCGCATCGCGGGCGACGAGTTTGACGAGACCATCCTGGAGCACGTGCGCGACGCCTACAACCTCTCCATTGGCGAGCGCACGGCCGAGGACATCAAGATCAAGGTCGGCTCCGCGGCGCCGCTGGCGGAGGAGCTTGACGTGGAGGTGAACGGCCGCGACGTCATGTCGGGCATGCCCAAGACGGTGCGCATTGAGTCCGAGGAGATTCGTCGCGCGCTGGACAAGCCCCTGGACGAGGTGACGAAGGCGGTGCGCGACGCCCTGGACGCCACCCCGCCCGACCTTGCCAGCGACCTCATGTATTACGGCATCCTGCTCACGGGCGGCGGCGGCCTTTTGCGCGGACTGGACCAGCGCCTGCGCGAGGAGACCGGTGTGCCCGTCAACGTGAGCCCCACCGCCCTGGAGAACGTGGTTAACGGGTGCGCCAGGGTTCTGGAGGCGAACGCGCTCTCGGGTGGGTTCGTCCAGAGCGCGGGCACCAGGTAGCAGCAGAAGCGGAGCCTTCATGCCTTCAATGCCATCGATAAACAGAGGTCGTGGCAACTCGGGGGGCTTCAAGCGGACGGAATCGAACAGCGGCGCCGGTCTTGTGGCTGTCGCGCTGGTGGCCGTTTCGCTTGTGATGTTCGTCCTGAGTGCCCGCGAGAGTGGCTCGGGCCCCATGACGGCCGTCCGCTCCGGGTTCCAGACGGTGACGACGCCCGTGCGCTACCTTGGCTCGGCCGTCGTGGCACCCTTCCAGGGCCTGGGCAACGTCATGCACAACCTGACGGCGGACGAGGCGCAGCTTTCCGACCTGGAGGCCAGGAACGCGGAGCTCACGGCGGAGAACGCCAAGCTCCAGGAGTCGGCCGCCACGGCGGAGCGCCTGCAGAAGCTGCTGGACCTCCAGAGCACCTACAACCTGCAGTCCACGGCGGCCACCATCATCTCTGGCTCCACGGACTCCTGGACAGCCACCGTGACCATCGACAAGGGCTCCTCGGCGGGCCTGGGCGTCGGCATGCCCGTCATGGACCAGAACGGCGCCATCGGAGAGATAATCGAGTGCAGCGCGACCTCCTCAACGGTGCGCCTCCTGAGCGACGAGAACTCCTCCGTCTCGGCCATGCTGCAGTCCTCGCGCGCGCAGGGAATGCTGAACGGGTCCCCGGACGGCACGCTCTCGCTCACCCTCATCAACACTGACCAGACGGTCAGCATTGGCGACACCGTGGTGACCAGCGGCCTGGGCGGCGTCTTCCCCAAGGGCATTCCCATCGGCACCGTGGCCGACGTGCAGAAGGTCCCGGGCGCCCTGTACTACACCATCAAGGTTAACCCCATCTCCAGCACGGGGGACTACGAGGAGGTCCTTGTGGTCACGTCCCTCACGGACGACCAGCAGGCCTCCAGCGGGGACATCCGTGAGGCGGACTCGCAGGACGGCGGCGCTGCCGTCGGGAGCTCCGCCAGCTCCACGGGCTCGTCCGCGGAGGGAAGCTCCGCCTCTGGCCTGGATTCCGCGGAGGTGGGCCAGGACGGCGGCGCGGATGACGGTGAGGGGTCTGCCAACCAGGAGAGATCCTCGTCTGAGCCCGAGGGTACCTTGGGTACCTCGGGCGAGCAGGACTCGGGCGACTAGCGCGGAGGTGAGGACGTGCAGGTAAAGGACAACAACAGGAACAGGACGGCCATGGTCACCATGGGCGTGCTGTGCTTCGTTCTGCAGGTTGCCTTGGCGCCCAACGTCGCCCTCGGCAACGGCCGCATCAACTTCGCCCTTGTCTACGCCGCCTGCTTCGCGCTCTCCGTCGGCGGGCGCGAGGGCGTCATCTGCGGCTTCCTCGCGGGGCTGGTCTTCGACCTCACCACCACGGGGCCGGTGGGGCTCATGTCCCTCCTGCTCACGTGCATGGCCTACCTGGTGGGTCTGGAGGAGCGCAACCGCATGGTGGACGGCATGGCTGACGCCATGGCCTCCTTCGGAATCTCCAGCCTGGTGGTCACGGTGGTGTACCACCTGGTCATGCTCCTCATGGGGCAGGCCGGCTCCATCGCGGACGTCCTCTTCCTGCGCACCCTTCCCACGTTCGCGCTCACGTTCGTGGCCTTCCTGCCGTTTGCCTACTTCATGACGCGGGCCTCGGGCGGTGCCAGCCGGGGAAGCAAGGGCCTCGGCAAGCACGGCGGCCACTACGACACCAGAGGGCTGTAGCGCGTAATGGACGTCTCCACTGTCATCGTCATCATCCTGCTCGTGGCCATCGCGGTCCTGGTTGTCCTGTACTTCCTGAACGCCCGCGGCGACGCTCGCTTCAAGTTCGACATCGGAGGCGCCGGCCCCACGGCTTCCGGCGGCACGGACACCTCACCCGAGGGAGGCATGAGGTCCCGTCTCATTGGCCTGGGGGCCTTTGCGGCAGGCACCGTGGCGGTGCTGCTGGGCAGGCTCGTCTCCATGCAGGTGGTCTCCAGCGACGACTACATTCAGCAGGCGGAGTCCAACCGCACCCGCACCATCACCACTGCCGCCCCGCGGGGCCGCATCCTGGACCGCAACGGCAACGAGATAGTCTCCAACCGCGCGAGTCTGACGGTTGTGGCGGACTCCAGCGTGGCGGACAACGCGCTGGAGGTGCAGCTCTTGGCCGACATCCTGGGCATGCCCGCCGTGGCGGTGCGCAGGAACATAGAGGACACCACGGAGGGCGTCCAGTCCGCGCGGACGGTTGCCATGGACGTCACCCGGCAGGTGGTGGCCTTCATTGGCGAGCACCCCTCCCTCTTCGAGGGAGTGAGCGTGGAGCAGCGCACCGTGCGCAGCTACCCGCACGGGACGCTTGCCTGCCACGTGGTGGGGTACACGGGAACGGTCTCCAGTGACCAGCTCAAGGCCAGCGAGGAGTCCACCGACGAGGGCGCCATCAAGTACCAGTCCGGCGACACGGTGGGCCAGGCGGGTGCCGAGTACACGTACGAGAGCGTGCTGCAGGGAGTTCGCGGCGAGCAGAACGTGTACGTGGACGCCAACGGCAACGTGCTGGACTACTCCACGTCCATCGCCCCCAAGAGCGGCTCGGACGTCGTTTTGACGCTGGACATTGACGTGCAGACGGCGGCGGAGGCGTCGCTTGCCAAGGTGATCAAGAAGATCCGCAGCTCCGTCAGCCCAACGTGCGACGCCGGCTCCGTTGTGGCCATGGACGTGACCAACGGAGAGATCCTTGCCATGGCGAGCGCGCCCACGTACTCGCCCAACATCTTCGTAGGCGGCATCTCCAGCGACGACTGGACCAACCTCCAGTCGGAGGAGAGCGACAACCCGCTCATGAACCGGGCAATCTCCGGCCAGTACCCCTCCGCCTCCACCATCAAGCCCCTCTCGTCCTTTGCCGCCTTGGAGAACGGCATTGCCACGGCGGAGTCCCACTACTACTGCTCCGGCTGGTGGACGGGCTTTGGCGAGGCCGCCGGCCAGTGGTGCTGGGATCACGAGGGCCACGGCGACATGACGGTGCAGACGGGCATAACCTACTCCTGCGACGTGGTCTTCTACGAGATTGGCAAGGGCTTCTTCCTCTCTGACAACCCCGAGGGCCTGCAGGCAACCTACCGCAAGTGGGGCCTGGGGGAGTTCACGGGCATAGACCTGCCCGGTGAGGGCCAGGGTCGCGTGCCCGACGCGGAGTGGAAGTACAACTACTACTCCAACTACCCCGAGGAGGACCGCCTGTGGAAGGGCGGAGACTTCACCAACCTGGCCATCGGCCAGGGCGACCTGCTGGTGACCCCCATGCAGATGGCCTGCGTGTACGCCGGAATTGCCAACCGGGGCACCGTGTACAAGCCGCACGTGCTGAAGTCCGTGAAGAGCGCGACGGGCACGGGCTCCGTCATTGATTACAAGACCTCGGTCCTCCGAACCGTGGACGAGAAGGATGACTACCATGACCTGGTTGACGCTGGCCTGAAGGGCGTCATCAGCACGGAGTCCCAGTACGTTGCCGCCCACTTCGCCTCCATGTCGGTGAGCGTGGCGGGCAAGTCCGGCACGGCCGAGCGCGCCAACGAGAACCCCCTGGGCTGGTTTGTCGCGTACGCCCCGGCGGACGACCCCAAGTACGTGGTCGCGGCGACGGTGGAGAACTCCACCTGGGGCGCTGACACGGCAATGTACGTGGTGAGAGACACGCTTGGCGCGCTCTTCGGGCAGCCCGACCCCATGGTCATGGGCAACCCGTCGGCGGCGGGCGACTAGGAGGGAGGTCATGATGGCAGAGAAGGCGCTTCACGAGGGCGGCGAGGGCTCGCTGGGCGAGAGGCTCTCCGGCTCCATCGGCGGCAGGATGGCCGGACGCGGCACCCGCAGGGTCCAGCGGCGCGGTGCGACGAGCGACCTGTACCTGCCGGAGCTCGTCCCCAACCTGCTTCTGGTGGCCTTTGGCGCCCTCGTCATCTGGTCGGCGTCGCTCACCATCTCGGACGCCTCGTTCCCGCGCCACATGGTGGGAATAGCACTGGGCCTGGTGGCCGCCTTCTTCGTCTGGCAGTTCGACTACCGGCAGCTGGAGGGCATGACGCGGGTTCTGCTCATCGTGGACGTGGTCCTCATGCTCATGCCGTCCATACCCGGCCTGGGCTACTCCGCTCTGGGCATGACGGGCTGGGTGAAGATTCCCCTCATCGGCCTCAGGTTCCAGCCCTCGGAGTTCGCCAAGCCCGTGACCATCCTCATGATGGCCTCCCTTACGGCGGAGTACAACGGCAAGGTGGACACCCTTGCGGACTACGTGAAGCTGTGCGGCACGCTGCTTGTGCCCTTCGTGCTCATCCTGACCCAGCCGGACCTGGGCACCGGCCTCATCGTGCTGGTCATGGGTGCCGCAATCATCATCTGCGGGGGAGCCAAGCGCAGCTGGGTGCTGGTGACGGTGGCCCTCATCGTGGTTGGCGCGGCGCTGGTGGTGGCCACCTCCATGGCGGAGGGCTTTCCGCACGTCCTGAAGCAGTACCAGCTCAACCGCCTGATCGTCTTCATGGACCCGTCGGTGGACCCCACGGGTGACGGCTACAACCTGCAGCAGGCCAAGATCGCCATAGGCTCTGGCGGCCTGGTGGGCAAGGGCATAGGCAACGCCAGCCAGGCGGGCTCGGGCTTCCTGCCGGAGGCCCACACGGACTTCGTGTTCGCCCTCATGGCGGAGGAGTTCGGCTTCGTGGGGTCGGTCCTGCTGCTCGGCCTCTTCGCCGCCATGCTCTTCTCAACCGTGGCGCTGGCCATGAGGGTGGAGTCGCCCTTCGGCAAGCTGGTGCTTGTGGGCGTGACGGCCATGTGGACCTTCCAGCTGCTGCAGAACGTGGGCATGTGCATTGGCATCATGCCCATCACGGGCATCCCCCTGCCGTTCGTGAGCTTCGGCTCGTCCTCCATGGTGGCGCAGTTCACGTCCATGGGGTTGGTGCAGTCCGTGTGGCGGCACCGGACGAAGGCGGCCTAGGCCTGCGGCCCGCGGGCTTTGGCCTTCGCCAGCGGGAGGCAAATCCGCTAAAGTAAGATGATTACTCTGTTGGCCCCGTGGGGCCACCGTGCGAGGGGAGAGCTATGCCGTCGGGATTCTCTGTGGGCAGGGTCTTGGAGCTTGTGCAAAAGGGGCGCGAGTCTGCCAGCAGCGCCGAGAGGCCCCTCCACTTCCAGATTGTGGTGGACCCCAAGGTGCCGCGCTGGATAGCCCAGACGGTCAAGGACGCCTTCGTCCCGGAGCAGGGCGGGGCAACCGTGGACGTGTCCGGGCTTGTGGGCGCCGTGAGGGTTGCCCCGGGCGTGGACGCCGCCCTCGTCCTTGCAGGCGGCTCGGACGACCTTGTTGCTGCCGCAGCCGGTTCATACCTTGGCTCGGGCGTCAACGTGGCGCTGGTTGCGGAGTCCGCGCTGGACACCCCAGACGTCAACGCCACGGAAGAGGCTCGCCAGCTCCTCTCACTTGTGTGCGCGTCAGAGAAGGGCGCCTTGGTGGATGCCCTTGCCGAATGGCTGCTCAACGTCTCGCCGGACCCGGTTGCCGCTGCCGCGAACTTCGCCTTCTGCCGCCAGCTGGAGGTGGACCGGCTCATCAACCGCTGCGCGCTGGAGAACGCGGGCGTGGGCGCCGTGGACCTCATTCACGGGGCGGACCTGCCCATCATGACGGGTAACCAGATCAAGCTCGCCTTCGACATTGCCGCGGCGCACGGCAAGGGGCTCTCCGCCGACCGCGCGGTTGACGCTGCCATCATGGCCCTTGCCGGCCTGGTGTTCAGGGCGTCGGCGCGCGGCATCCTGGGGCACGTGCCCGCGTTGAAGTTCGTGGTGCGCGGAGCCATAGGCTACGGGGGCACCGTGGTCTCCGGCCGTGTGGTGGAGGCAAAGATCAGGGTGGAGGAGGGCACGCTCCAGCTGCCCGGCATAGAGCTTCCTGACGTCCCGGCCTGGGCGGCGGAGGCGCTGGGTCGCGTGTCCTCCCTGCGTCCCGGCGCGGCTGCGGCGGAAGCGCCCAAGCCGGCGCGCCTTGCCTCGCCCTCCGCGGGTGACGGCGCGGGCTACGTCACGTATGACTAGGAGCCCAGCATGAAGCTTCCCCGCGAGGATCGCTACGCGGACATAGAGCCCTTCCTCCCGCTTGTTGAGAAACCCAGCCGCTACCTTGACCACGAGTGGGGTGCCGTGGAGGACCAGCCCGGTCCCTTCCACGCGTGTATGATCTACCCCGACGCGTATGAGGTGGGCCAGCCCAACCTGGGCGTCGCCATCCTGTACAACGAGCTGAACAAGGCCGAGGGCATTTCTTGCGAGCGCTCCTACCTGCCCTGGCCCGACATGGCGGACCTCATGCGCAGGAACGGCGTCCCCATGCTTTCGCTGGAGACCTCCTCTCCCATTGCCTCCTTCGAGGTGGTGGGCTTCACCATGGCCTTCGAGATGGCCTGCACCAACATCATGGAGGCCCTGGACCTCTCTCGCATTCCCGTCAGGGCGGAAGACCGTGCGGAGGACGACGCCATAGTCCTGGGCGGCGGCCCCTCGGTGTGGAACTGCGAGCCCATGGCCCCCATGTTCGACGCCATCCTCCTAGGTGACGGCGAGGAGGCCATAGTGGAGATGTGCCATTGCGTGCGCGACGGCCGGGCAGCGGGCCTCAGCCGCCTGGACATCCTGCGCAACCTCGGCAGGATACAGGGCGTCTACGTGCCGCGGCTGTACGACATCGTGGTGGACGAGACCTCCACGGAGTGGGGCTACGCGGTGCCTAAGGCCGGCGAGGACGTGCCGGCCCGGGTGCTCAAGCGCTGCGTTGGGGACTTTGCCGCCACGGACCCCCTGTGCGAGAAAATCGTGCCCTACATGGGGCTGGTGCAGGATCGCCTTACCGTGGAGGTGCTGCGCGGATGCGCCCGCGGGTGCCGCTTCTGCCAGGCGGGCATGACCTACCGGCCGGTGCGCGAGAGGCCCGCCTCCCAGGTCATAGGCGCCGTGGAGCAGGGCCTGGCGACCACCGGCTACGACGAGTGCTCGCTCTCGTCCCTCTCCACCACGGACCACTCACAGTGCGCGGAGATGCTCAACGGCCTGAAGGAGGAGCTCTCCGCCAAGGGCATAAAGGTGAGCATACCCTCCCAGCGGCTGGATTCCTTCGGCGTGGACATGGCGGCGGCCGTCGGGGCATCCAGGAAGACGGGACTTACCTTCGCCCCGGAGGCCGGCACCCAGCGCCTGCGCGACGTCATAAACAAGAACGTGACGGACGAGGACATAGATACCGCCGCCAGGAACGCCTTCGCCAACGGTTGGCGCAGGATGAAGCTCTACTTCATGATGGGCCTGCCAACGGAGACCGACGAGGACATCCTGGGCATTCCACAGACGGCGGAGCGCGTGGTGCAGATCGGGCGTGAGATGCTGGGCCCCAGGAGCGGCGTCTCGGTGTCCATCTCCGTCGCGGTCTTCGTTCCCAAGGCGCACACGCCCTTCCAGTGGGCGCCCCAGCTGGAGCTGGGCGAGGTCACGCGGCGCCAGCAGCTGCTGCTGCACGCCACCAAGGACCGCGCCATCAGGGTCTCCTACCACAGCGCCCAGACGTCCGTGGTGGAGGCCGCCCTCTCAAAGATGGGCCGGCGCGGCTTCGACCTCATTGCCGGCGCCTGGCGGCGGGGCTGCAGGTTCGACGCCTGGACGGACCAGTTCCACTACGAGTGGTGGGAGGAGGCCGCGCGGGACCTGGGCCTGAGCCTGGAGGACATCGCCAGCACCACCTTCAGCGTGGACGCGCGCCTGCCCTGGGAGCACACCTCACCCGGGGTGTCCCAGGGCTACCTGAAGCGGGAGTGGCGCCGCGCCGCCCAGGGCGTGACCACGCCCGACTGCACGCGCACGAGCTGCACGGGCTGCGGCGTCTGCCCGACACTCGGGGTTGACAACGTGATTGTGGGGGAGAGGGCATGACGGACGACGGGCTCGTGCTGTACCGCCTGCGCGTCAGGTACCAGAAGGACGGCAGGCTGGCCTACCTGGGCCACCTGGAGGTCATCAACACCATCAACCGCTGCATCAGGCGGTCCGACGTGCCCTTCTCCGTGGGCAACGGCTTTGCGCGGCGCATTAGGCTGCAGTTCTCGCAGGCCCTGCCGGTCGGCGCCTCCTCCTGCTGCGAGTACTACGACCTCATGGTCACCCGGCGCATGCCGGAGGCCCAGGCGCTGGCCTCGCTTGCCGCGGCCACGCCACGGGCGCTGGGCCCCACGGCGGTGGCCTACCTGCCGCGCAAGGTGCCGGCGCTGGAGGCCTGGGCGCAGCGGTCTGCCTGGGAGCTGGACCTCCTTGGGACGGGGCTGGACGCCGGCGCCTTCGACGCAGCCGTGGCGGAGCTCAAGGCGGAGTCCACCCTCAAGTACATGCGGGGCGACAAGCCCAAGAGGATCGAGCTCTCGGACGCCCTGGTATCGTGGCAGACCAGCCGGCTGGGCCAAGGGGACGGCCTACGGATGGCCCTGGACACCCGCTCCAGCAACGAGGGTGCCCTGCGGCCGGCGATCCTGGTGCAGGCGGCGCTGGCCAGGCCGGAGCTTGCGGGTGCCAGCATGCGCGCCCTGCGGGTCAAGCGCGTGGGCCTGTGGCACGAGGAGGAAAATGGCCATCTTGTGGAGCCGCTCCAGTTCTAGACCAACGCGCGCGGGAGGGTCTATTCTTTCACAGGCGCAATCTGTGCAGCTCAACTGAACCATATCCCGTGTGCCTGTGCCTCACTTCGGTCCTCTCAACCGCGAGTGCACGGGATTTTTCGTTGACTGTGCAGACCAAGCACGTATAATTGTTAGCTGTTGCACTAAGACCAGCAATGAGGAGTTCTCACATGTACGCAATCGTTTCTACTGGTGGCAAGCAGTACAAGGTTGCCAAGGGCGACGTCATTGACGTCGAGAAGCTCGACGCGCAGCCTGGCGACAAGGTTAGCCTTGACGTTCTCATGCTCAACGACGGCAAGAGCACCGTCGCAGATGCCGCCGCGCTCGCAGACAAGAAGGTCGTCGCTGAGGTTCTGGACCAGCACAAGGGCGAGAAGGTCATTGTGTTCAAGTTCAAGAAGCGCAAGCGCTACCACCGCACCCGTGGTCACCGTCAGAACCTCACCAAGCTCCAGGTTGTGGAGCTCCCGGTTGACGAGGCCGAGACCACCGTTTCTTCCGAGGACTAGTAGTCGAATCACTACTTGAAGTAGATAGGCAGGTATTTTCATGGCTCACAAGAAGGGACTCGGCTCCTCCCGCAACGGCCGCGACTCCCACGCGCAGCGTCTGGGCACCAAGGTTTTCGGCGGCCAGAGCATCAAGACTGGCCAGATCATCGTCCGCCAGCGCGGCACGCACATCACCCCCGGTGAGAATGTCGGTCGCGGCAAGGACGACACCCTGTTCGCCCTGGCAGACGGCACGGTGGAGTTCGTCAAGGGTGCCAAGCACTACGTGCACGTTCGCACCGCCGAGTAGGCATCACCAAGTTGCACTCACAGCCCCGCTACGGCGGGGCTTTTTCGTACACATTGGGTGTTAAGCGTTTGTTTCGCTCAGTCCGTGTGCATGGGCGGACACCTATTATTTCAATCGTTGGCCGCACCGATTGGCAGAGGGGAGCACACCATGGCCTGCATCGTCGCGTCGTACGAGCGCATGAGCATGAACTGGTGGTGGACCCGTATGCCCTCAGTCGGTCGGCTGTGAGTCCTTCGCGCATGCACTTGTTTGCGAAAGCTCCCGGTTGCGACCGGGGGCTTTTTTCGTGCGCAGACGTGGCAGCGCAAGGAACGTTGTTCCGGAAGGCATCCCAGATCCTACGTTTGAAAGGGAACAGATCATGGCACAGCAGGAACAGGCACGCAAGGTCACCAGCAACAGCTCCAAGAGCACGTTCGACGTCGCATCGCTCGTCCTCGTGGCAATCCTCCTCGCCGCGGGCTTCATCCTCAACCTCACCCTGGGCAACGCCCTGGGCATCGTGGGCATCAAGCCGCAGTTCCTGATTGCGGCCTACTGCCTGGCAATCCTTCTGCTTGACGCCTCCGCCGCGCAGTCCGTGATCATCGGCCTGCTCACGGCCGTGGTCATCCAGCTCACCACCTCCATCCCCGGCCTCAACTTCCTCACGGAGTCCGTCGGTGCCCTGGTGATGTTCGCGCTCACCCGCAGCGCCCTCAAGAACACCAAGGTCATGCCCCTTGTTGCGGCCTTCGTCACCACCCTGGTGTCCGGCCTGCTGTTCGCCGCTGGCGGCAACATCGTCATGGGCGCCCCCATGGCGAACATCGTGGTGAAGCTGCCCATCGTCTTCGGCACCGCGGCATTCAACGCCATCGTGGTCCAGGCCCTGGTCAAGCCCCTGAGCATCGCCACGAAGAAGAAGTAATAAAGTAGTTCATCGGCTCGTTGGGAGGCCGGCCGCAAGGGCCGGCCCTTTTTGGAGGACAAAGGCATGGCACATGGCAACGGTGTGAACGAAGGCCAGGGGCGGCAGACGCGGCAGCGCCTGGACGTCTCGGCCCTCATCCTGGTGGCAATCCTGCTCGCGGCGGGGTTCATCCTCAACCTCACGGTGGGCAAGGCGCTGTCGGTGACGGGCATCCAACCGGAGTTCGTGCTCTCGTCGGTGTGCCTGGCCATACTCCTGCTGGAGCCCGGCGTTCCCCAGGCGCTGGTCATCGGCATGCTGGGAGCGACCGTCATCCAGATCACGACCTCGGTGCCCCTTCTGGAGTACCTGTGCGACTTCCCGGCGTCCATAGTCTGCGGCCTTCTGGCCCATGCGCTCCTGAGGTCTCGCGCCCGCGGCGTCGCGCCGCTGGTGGTTGCCTTCGTGACCACGGTCGTCTCCGGCCTCATCTTCGCAAGCGTCTCCACGCTGGTGGTGCTGCGGGCGCCCATCCAGAACATCGTGGTCATGTTCCCGGTGGTCTTCGGCACCGCCGTCGCCAACGCCGTGGTGGTGCAGGCCCTCTACGTGCCGCTCAAGGCCGTGGTTGCGCGCTTCAGTCGCGCCAGGGTGCAGGGCCAGGCGCAGCAGGGCCAGCGGCAGGCGTCGGCCAAGGCCGCGGATGAGCCCGCGCGTGGGGACGTGGCACCGCAGGAGGGCCCCGCTCCCGTGGTGGCGCCCGTTGCCGGCCCAGCGCCGGGCGGCGGGGATGCCGTCATCAGGCTGGACGACGTCTCGTTCGTGTACGACGAGTCGGGCCACCGCGGCCTGGACCACGTCTCGCTTGAGGTCCGCCGCGGGGAGTTCGTGGGCGTAATCGGCCCTTCCGGTGCCGGCAAGACGACCCTGGCCGCGGTGCTCGCGGGTGCCATCCCGCACCACTATGCCGGTGACCTCTTCGGTGCGGCCTATGTGGACGGCAGGGACACGTGCACCATCTCGCTCACGGACGTCTCGCGGGTGGTGGGGTCGGTCCTGCAGGACATAGACGCCCAGATGGTCGCCTCCAACGTGGAGGACGAGCTCCTGTACGGCCTGGAGAACTTCGGCGTCCCGCACGATAAGATCCCAGGCGTGGTCTCCGACGCCCTGAACACGGTGGGCATCGCCGACCTGCGCGACAGGGAGATTGCCACGCTGTCCGGCGGGCAGAAGCAGAAGGTGGCCATCGCGGCCATCCTGGCCCTGCATCCCAGCGTGATGGTGCTGGACGAGCCCACGGCCGCCTTGGACCCCGCCTCCTCACGCACGGTGTTCGAGACCCTGCGCCGCCTCAACGAGCGCGAGGGCATCACGGTGGTCGTCATAGAGCAGAAGGTGGCCCTCCTCACGGAGTTCTGCAAGCGCATGCTGGTGGTCTCCGAGGGCAGGATCGCCTTCGACGGCAGCCCTCGGCAGGTGCTGGCGCACGCGGGCGAGCTGCGCAAGCTGGGCGTGGACTGCCCGCGCACCACGCGCGTCTCCAACAAGCTGTTCGCGGACGGGCTCACCCCCAGGAACGAGGTCTGCGTCACCGTTCCGGAGACGGCGGCCCTCATCGGGCGCGTCGTGGGAGGCAACGCCCGGAAGACGGTGGAGTATGCCTCCACCGCTCCCGTCGTGGCCGCAGGGGGAGAGGAGCCGGTGCTGGTCTTCGACCACGTGGGCTTCTCCTACGGCGCAGGCCAGGCGTCCGTGACGGACCTCACCTTCCAGGCGCGCCCGGGGGAGCTGGTTGGCATCGTGGGCCAGAACGGCGCTGGCAAGACCACGGCCACCAAGCTCATGAACGGCCTGCTCAAGCCCGCCAGCGGCAGGGTGGTCATCGCCGGCTGCGACACGTCCCAGGTCCGCACCAGCGAGATCGCCCGCTACGTCTCCACCCTGTTCCAGAACCCGGACCGGCAGATCTGCAAGAACACGGTGCTGGAGGAGGTGGCCTTCTCGCTGGAGCTCCTGGGCGTGCAGACGGAGGAGGCCCAGTGCCGTGCCCGGGAGGTCATTGCCCGCTTCGGCCTGCCGGAGGATGCGGCTCCCTTCGCGCTCTCGCGCGGGCAGCGCCAGATAGTGGCTCTGGCCTCGGTCATCGTGACGGAGCCCCGCGTGCTGATTCTGGACGAGCCGACCAGCGGCCTTGACTACCGCGAGTGCATGGTGGTCATGGACGCCGTGAACGCCGCCCGAGAGCGCGGCTGCGCCGTGGTCATGGTCTGCCACGACATGGAGGTGGCGGCGGACTTCGCCACGCGCCTCATTGTCATGGCCGACGGCCGCATCCTGGCGGACGGGCTGCCCTCGGACCTCTTCCGCCAAGGGGAGCTGATGGCGCAGGCGTACGTGGCCGCGCCGCAGATGGTGCAGCTCTCGGAGGAGCTGGGCCGGAGGGTGTCCCCCTCGTACCTGGGCCTCACCGAGGTGCACGACATTGTAGAGGTAACGGAAAGGTTGGCAGATCGTGGCTAGCATCATCGACTACGCGCCGGGAGACTCCCTCTTCCACAGGCTGAACCCCATCACCAAGGTCGCCTTCGCCATCAGCGTCTGCATGGCGACCTTCTTCGCCAACGGCTACGTCATGCTGGTCGGCCTTCTGGCGCTGGTGTGCGCGGTGGGCGTGTACGCGGGCATAGGGAGGAAGACCTTCTCCATGCTGGGGGCCTTCACGGTCCTGGCCCTGTTCATGTTCGTGCTGCAGGTGATTATCGTGCGCGACGGCACGCCGGTGGTCGCCTTCGTCACGGACCGGGGCATAGACACTGGCGCCCACGTGGCCCTGCGCCTGCTGACCTTTGCCATGCCGCTCATGCTCATGCTGACGCTCACGCCCCTCACGGACCTGGCCAACGCCTGCGTGAGCGTGCTGCACATCCCGTACCGCTATGCCTTCACCATAACCACGGCCCTTCGCTTCGTGCCCATCTTCTCGCGTTCCATGGGAGAGATCATGGAGGCACAGACCGCCCGCGGCGTGGAGTACGACTCCAAGAATCCCTTCACGCGCCTCAAGCTCATGCTGCCCATGGCGGCGCCGCTGCTCATCTCGTCCGTGAGCAAGGCGGACGACACCGCCCTGGCGGCAGAGGAGCGGGGCTTCTACCTGCGCACGCGGGAGTCCAGCTACCGCACCTACCCCTTCAAGGGACGGGACGTTGCAATGTTTGTCCTGTGCGTGGGCGTCATCGCGATGGGCGTTGCCTTCTAGCGGGGTAAACTAGAACAATGGTTCCAACGGAACCGCAAGAGTTGACACCGGGCAATCGAGGAGGTATGAGGTTGCCTAGCTTTACTGACATCTCTCACATCAACGTGAAGGGCGGCGACGGCGGTGCGGGCTGCATGTCCTTCCGTCGCGAGGCCTTCGTTCCCAAGGGCGGCCCCGACGGGGGCGACGGCGGGCACGGCGGCAACGTCGTCATAGAGGCGGACCCGCAGCTGTCGTCGCTCATCGACTACCGCTACAAGCACCACTTCCGTGCGGAGCGCGGCACTCATGGCCAGGGCGCCCGCAAGCATGGCAAGGACGGGGCGGACCTCGTGCTCAAGGTGCCACTGGGCACCGTCGTGCGCGAGCTGGACGCACAGACCCAGCAGCCCGTCTACCAGATTGCGGACCTCACGCAGCCCGGCGAGCGCGTCATCGTCGCCCCCGGCGGCATTGGCGGCCGCGGCAACATCCACTTCGTGACGTCCGTGCGTAGGGCGCCCGCCTTTGCGGAGAAGGGCGAGCCCGCCCTGGAGCACTGGATAGAGCTCGAGATGAAGCTCATGGCAGACGCTGCCCTGGTGGGCATGCCCTCCGTGGGCAAGAGCTCCATCATCGCGCGCATAAGCGCGGCGCGGCCCAAGATCGCCGACTACCCCTTCACCACCCTGGTTCCCAACCTGGGCGTGGCCCGCACCAAGGACGGCACGCGATCCTTCGTGGCGGCGGACGTGCCCGGCCTAATTGAGGGCGCCAGCGAGGGCAAGGGCCTGGGCCACCAGTTCCTGCGCCACATAGAGCGCACGGCCATCATCCTGCACGTGGTTGACCTCACGGGCGGCTACGAGGGGCGCGACCCCGTGGACGATTACCACAAGATCAACGCCGAGCTGGCCGCCTACGCGGCAGACCTTGCGGTCCGCCCGCAGATCGTGGTGGCCAACAAGTGCGACATGCCGGGGACGGAGGAGGCGCTCCAACGGGTGAGGGAGGCCGCCCTCGGGGACGGGCACGAGTTCTTTGCCGTCTCCGCCGTCACGGGCATGGGCCTGAACGACCTTGTGGAGACCACCGCCAACCGCGTCGCGGAGCTCCGGCGCGACATCCAGGCATCCGCCCCCGCGGCGGACTTCAACGCCGTCTGGGAGCGTACCAGGCAGCGCCGTGACCGCAAGATCACCATCATCCCCGAGTCCCGCGGCATCTGGCGCGTCTCTGGTGGTGCGGTGGAACGCATGGTGGTGCAGACGGACTGGGAGAACCCGGAGGCCCTGGCCTTCCTGCAGCACCGCTTCGAGCGCATCAGGCTGGAGGAGAAGCTTACCAAGGCCGGCGTCGTGGACGGTGACGAGGTGCGCATCCTGGGCTACGCCTTCAACTTCGAGGGCGCGGGTGCCAGGAAGGACGAGTACGCGGAGGTCTCGGACCGCGGGGACGAGGTCCTTGAGGAGTTCGAGGAAGAGGATTAGCGCATGCCTTCTGTGCCGGAGCAGCTGGACAAGCTCATCGTAGTAAAGATCGGCTCCTCCACGCTGGTGGACGCTGAGGGCGGCGTGGACAGGGAGTTCGTTACGTCGCTCGCCCGCCAGTTCGCGCAGCTCCTGGGGGAGGGGTATCACATCGTCTTCGTCTCCTCGGGCGCCGTGGCGGCGGGCAGGGAGCGGCTGGGCTTCACCCGCCGCCCCACAGACATGCCGAGCCTCCAGGCCTGCGCCGCCACCGGCCAGGTTGCCCTGATGGAGGTGTATGCGCACGAGCTTGCCGCGCTGGGGGTGCCCTGCGGGCAGGTGCTGCTCACGCGGCGCGACTTCGTGGACAGGGAGTGCTACCTCAACGCGCGCAACACCCTCTTCCGCCTGCTGGACCTTGGTGCCATTCCCGTCGTGAACGAGAACGACACCATCAGCGTCGCGGAGTTCGCCTTCGGCGACAACGACATGCTGGGCGCCATCGTGTCCGCACTGGTGGGGGCGGAACTGTACGTGATCCTCTCTGACGTGGAGGGCCTGTACGACGCCAACCCACAGGAGGTGCCCACCGCCAAGCTCGTCCGCCACGTGGACCACATAGACTCCCGGGTGGCCGCGATGGCGGGCGGTGCCGGGACGTCCATGGGAACCGGCGGCATGTCCAGCAAGGTCCGCGCCGCCCGCGCCATGCTGGCCTGCGGCATCCCCACGGTCATCTGCGAGGGCAGGGCGGACGAGGTGATTGTGGACGTCGCCCACGGCAGGCAGATTGGCACGCGGTTCGAGGCGCCGGCTGGCTCTTCCAGGGAGAGCGGCCGGAAGCTCTGGATTGGCCTGGCGGAGGTTCCTCGCGGCACGCTGGTGGTGGACGACGGCGCCAAGCGGGCCATCGCGCGCGAGGGGGCCTCCGTGCTGCCCGTGGGCGTGGTCTCCACCACCGGCAGCTACGCCGAGGGAGACGTCGTCAACGTGGTGGACCTCAACGGCGTGGTGCTTGCCCGCGGCGTCGCGCGCTTCTCGTCTGACGACATGACGCGCATCCGGGGCCTGAAGAGCGAGGTAATCGCCCGCTTCATGCCCGAGAAGGCGGGTCAGCCGGCCGTGCACAGGGACGAGATGCTGGTCTTCTAGCGGGCTTCTGGTAGGCTGGATTCAATAGGGCAACGTGGAAGGGCGCAGTTGGCACATGCGGTACGACCCCGATGAGATTGAGCGCGTCGCACAGAGCGTCATAGACCGGGGGGACCTTCCCCTGCTGGGCCAGGACCCAAACCGCACGTACAGGATGGGCATCATGGGCGGCACCTTCGACCCCATACACTACGGCCACCTGGTCACGGCGGAGCAGGCCTTCGACGACCTGAGCCTGGACGTGGTGGTGTTCATGCCGGCGGGAAACCCCGCCTTCAAGCAGGACCGCGACGTGGTGGCGGGGGAGGACCGCTACGCCATGACCCTCTTGGCCACGTCCGACAACCCGCACTTCCTTGCCAGTCGCTTCGAGGTGGACCGCACGGGCATCACGTACACGGCGGACACCCTCAGCCTGCTGAGGGAGATCTACCCCACCAACGTGGAGCTCTACTTCATAACCGGCGCCGACGCCATTGCGGACATAGTCCGCTGGCACGACGCGGGGCGCATAGGCTCCCTGGCCAAGCTGGTGGGCGCCACGCGGCCGGGCTACGACCTTGGGCACGCGGAGGAGGCCATCCGGGAGTCAGGCATGGACTTCGACGTCACCTACCTGGAGGTGCCGGCGCTGGCAATCTCGTCCAGCTACCTGCGGGAACGCGTGCGGCTGGGGCAGAGCGTCAGGTACCTCACGCCGGACGAGGTGGGCGGCTACATTCACAAGCACAGGCTGTACGGCGCCAAGCGCGGGCCCTACGGCGCGTTGGGAAAACCGTGGTTCGGTTCGAAGGAATAGAGGTCAGGCAATGTCACACAGCGGCGCGGACATGTGGATGCCCAGCGAGAGCGACGACCCGGAGTACGACCAGGACCAGCTGGACGAGATAGAGCGCCTGGAGGCCGACGCGCGGGCGCAGCTTGCGCCCAAGCCCAAGCGGCTGGCGCATTCCCTCTCCGTCGCGCGGACGGCCGAGCACATGGCCCTCCTGTATGGGGTCGACCCCTTCCTGGCGCGCTGCGCGGGCATCCTGCACGACTGGGACAAGGTGGTCCCGCACGAGGAGCTCATTCGGCGCGCCCAGAGCCTGGGCATAGACATGGGCGTTGACCTGCACCTGGTGGAGCCGCTCCTGCACGGCAAGGTGGCCGCCCTAGAGCTGGCCGACCTCTACCCGGAGCTGGACCCGGCCGTCTTCCAGGCAATAGACCGCCACACCACGGGCGCCTCCGACATGACCCCGCTGGACGAGGTCGTCTTCGTGGCGGACGGCATAGAGCCCCTGCGAAAGGCGTCGGAGGGCATAGAGCGAACCCGCTCCCTGGTGGGTAGGGAGCCCCTGGACGACGTGTACTGGGAGTCCTTCTGGGGCGGCATGGTGTACGTGATACAGACGGGCCGGTACCTGTGGCCGGGCACCCTGAGCGTTTACAATGACTTGGCTGCCGCGCGCAACGGGGCGCGCAGGTAGACGGAACGGCGCGCATGCGCCTGGAAAGGGAGAAACCACATGGCAGTTACACCGCTCGAGATGGCAAAGGTCGCCGCGACCGCGGCGGATGACAAGAAGGCCACGGACATCATGCTCCTCGACCTGAGCGGGCAGTCGGACGTCTGCGACTACTTCCTCATCTGCACGGCGGCGAACGCGCATCTCATGGATGCCGTCGTGGAGGACGTGGTGGAGAAGGTCAAGAAGAACACCGGCATCAAGCCCTTCTCCGTGGAGGGCCGCGCGGGTTCCAAGTGGGTGCTGCTTGACTACGGCTCGCTGGTCGTGCACGTGTTCCAGCCCGAGACGCGCGACTTCTACCGCCTGGAGAAGCTGTGGGGGGAGGCGCCGCACGTGAAGCTGGCGCTGGAGGGCGCCGCGGAGGAGGACCGCCTGGAGCAGGACCTCTAGAAGTCCGGCTTGTTCATGGGCGCAGTGTCTGACGTGCGGTCCCTGAACCTGAGGTCGCGCCCGTAGGAGATGGCGTCGTTGCCGAACCTCTGGCGGACCATGTCCTTGGCCTTGGAGAGCTCGCGCATGTCGCGCTGTCCTGCAAGCGGCTTGGTGGCGGGCGCACCTGAGCTGCCGCCGTTCTGCGTGGGGCCGTCGTCCAGGCTGAAGAGCGCCTGCTGGCGCTCCGGCCGCGCACCGAAGCCGCTCACCCCCACGCCCACCAGCCGCACGGGCGTGCCTGGCTTCCAAAGGGTGTCAAGCAGGTCGCGTGCAACGCGGCCGAACACGTGCTCGTCGTCGGTGCGCTCGTCCAGCTGCCGCTGGGCGGTGCGGGCGTGCGTGGCGTCGAACTTGAGCTTTAGCGTCACCTGGTAGCCCCGGAGCCCCTTCCTGCGCAGGCGGGTGCCGCACATCTCGGCAATGTGGTCTATGGCGGCAAGGATCTCGTCCCGCTGCGTCAGGTCGCGCTCGAAGGTTCTCTCGTTGGAGACGGACTTGGGCTCCTCGGGCTCCGCCGCCGGGCGCACGCGGCTGCGCTCCAGGCCGGCTGCGCGCGTCACCATGGCCGGGCCGTGGACGCCGAAGACCCGCCGCATCTGCTTCACGTCGGCGCGTGCCAGGTCACCTAGGGTGCGAATCCGCATGTCGGCCAGCCTGCGCTCCGTCGCCTGGCCAATGCCGCTCATGGCGCGCACGGGCAGGGGAGCAAGGAAGGAAGCCTCCATGCCGGGCAGGACCACGGTGAGCCCACGCGGCTTCTGGCGCTCCGAGGCGATCTTTGCGACGGTCTTGTTGACGCCGAGCCCTATGGAGCAGGTCACGCCAAGGTCCTCCACCCGCCGCTGCATGCGGCGGCATATCTGCACGGGGCTCTCGTGCGAGTAGCGGCCGGGCGTGACGTCGAAGAAGGCCTCGTCGATGGAGACCTGCTCCACCAGGGGCGTCTCGTCGTCGATGATTGCCATCACCTGGTCTGAGACCTGGCGGTAGCGCGCGTAGTGACCCTGCGTCCATATGGCGTTGGGGCAGAGCCTCCTTGCCTGGTAGGAGGGCATGGCGGAGTGCACGCCGTACTTCCGGGCCTCGTACGAGGCGGTGGAGACCACGCCGCGCTTGTCCGCGGAGCCGCCCACTATGACGGGCTTGCCGCGCCACTCCGGGTGGTCCAGCACCTCCACGGAGGCGAAGAAGGCGTCGAGGTCAAGAAGGCCTATGGCGGGGCCCTCCCAGCGGGGGAAGGTGCCGTCGAGGCCGGCGTCGTCTGTCTGGTCCGTCTGTTCCATGGGGTGATTATAGGCCACGGGGCCTGGCCGTCAGGCCAGCGGCAGCGTGGCCGTGAAGGTGGTTCCCTCCGCCTCCGTGCTGGTTGCGGCAATGTCGCCCTTGTGCGACTTGGCAATGCCCTGCGCAATGGCAAGGCCCAAGCCGAACCCGCCGGTCCCGCCCTGGCGGCTCCTGGCCTTGTCGGTGCGGTAGAAGCGGTCGAAGATGTGCTCCAGGTCCTCTGGGGCTATGACGTTGCCCCTGTTGTTGACGGAGAGCTTGCAGGTCTTGCCGTCCCTCCACAGCCGCACGGTGACGGCCTGCCCCACCTGGGTGTACTTGCAGGCGTTGTCTATGAAGATCTTGGCCAGGCGGGCCAGCCACTCCCTGTCCCCCTGCACGTGGATGCCGGGAGCGATTTCCGCCTTTATCTCCGAGCCCTTCTCGAAGGCAATGGCGTCAAACTCCAGGGCGGCGTCCTCCACGAGCTCCGAGAAGTCCACGTCCTCGCGGTGCAGCACGTTGGCACCCTCCTCCGTCTGGCTCTCGTCCGTGCGGGCAAGCTCCAGCAGCTCCTCCACCAGCGCCTTCATGTGGCGCGCCTCGTCGTCCGTGCTCTGCACCCAGCGGCGGCTGTCCTGGGGTATGGACTCGTCCCTGGCCAGGATCTGCGTGTTGGCCAGTATGACCGCCAGCGGGGTCTTGAGCTCGTGCGAGGCGTCCGCCACGAACCGGCGCTGCTGGGTCCACGCCTGCTGGACTGGCCTGATGAGCCAGGCGGAGAGGAACCAGGCAAGAACGAAGAGGGTGACCATGGCAATGGTGAAGATGACGGAGTTCTGGATGACCAGCTTCTCGAAGGCGGTGTCCAGGCCGGACGTGTCGGCGATGGCCAGGCGCCAGGCGCCGCTGGTCTTGAGCCTCCTCTTCCACGTGACGTGGTAGTCGGGGATGGTGCCGGAGTCCTCCTGGGAGCTCAGGACCGTGGTGACGATGTCGTTCAGGACGTCGGCGTCTATGGTGACCATGCTGTTGTTGCTGGTGAGGATTCCGCCCTCGTCGTCTATGTCTACGGAGAGCACCAACAGGCTGGCGTGGCTGCCGCCGTCCCTGACCCCGCCGCCGGCGTCCACTATGTTGGGGACCCGGTATATGTTGCCCTCCAGGCTCTTGTCCAGGGACTCGCCGAGTATGCCCTCCTGCGCCTGCCGGGCGGAGATGACGGAGCCTCCCAGCACCCCCGCCAGCATGACCCCAACCAGGAGCATGATGACGAGGATGATCTTGTGTCTGAGCTTCTTCAGCACGGCGGGACTCCTTGGCCTCAACAAAAAAGGGGAGCGGGTGGCTCCCCTTCGGGCGGCTTGCTACCGGTCCAGCTTCTCCAGCCGGTAGCCCAACATGCGCAGGGTCGTGATCTGCACCTTGGAGTGCAGGTGGTTGAGCTTCTTGCGCAGGAACGAGACGTAGGCCTCCACGGAGTTCTCGGACGCCTCGCCGTCCATGCCCCACACGCGGGTGAGCAGGTCCTGCTTGCTCACCACGCGGGCGTTGGAGCCCATGAGCATGCGCATGACCTCGAACTCCTTGCCCGAGAGGTGCACGGCACGGCCCTCGCAGGAGAGGTCGTGCGTGTTGAGGTCCAGCCTGAGGTCCCCGAAGGTGATTTCGTCCAGGATGACGTCACCCGTGCGGCGGGTGAGGGCGCGGATGCGGGCCAGCAGCTCCGGGGCCTCGAAGGGCTTGGTCATGTAGTCGTCGGCGCCGGCGTCCAGGCCCTCCACCTTGTCCGTGGTGGAGGTGCGCGCGGTGAGCATGAGGATGGGTATGGAGTTGCCGGCGCGGCGGAGCTCGTGGGCAATCTCGAAGCCGCTCATGCCAGGCAGCATGACGTCCAGAACCATGGCGTCATACAGTCCGCTCTTGGCGGCCGTGAGGCCGGACGGGCCGTCGTACGCAGCCTCGGCCTTGTAGCCACCCCCCTGAAGAATGTGGCAGATGGCGTCCGCCAGGTTTCTCTCGTCCTCTACGACCAGTACGTTCATGGTGATTTCCTTTGTCCGAAGCCAGCACCAAAGTGCACTCGATACCGTAAAGTCATGGATGTCATCGTACAGCTCGCGGCTGAATTGGGCCTTAAGGGTGGGTGCCCTGGCGGTTTGTGCTGCACATTTGCATCGCAGTTCACAAAAACTGCACCTTGCGGGAGCTGCGGTTAGTCGTATCATATTTACCCGCTTGTATGGCTACGCGGCGCAACCTACACCTACATCCACGCGCGCCGCTCGTCTGGAGGAGTTTTAATTGGCAGTCAAGATCCGTCTGGCACGTCACGGTGCCAAGAAGCACCCCTACTACCGCGTCGTCGTCGCTGATGGCCGCATGCCTCGCGACGGTCGTTACATTGAGCAGGTCGGTCGTTACAACCCGCTGACCAACCCCAAGACCATCGAGCTCGACCTCGAGAAGGTTGATTCCTGGATCTCCAAGGGTGCCCAGCCCTCCAACGCCGTCGCCCACCTCATCGACATCGTGCGCACCGGCGCTCCTGCTCCCGAGAAGAAGCAGAAGGTCTCCAAGAAGCAGGCCGCAAAGGCTGCTGCGTCTGCAGAGTAAACCGTGGCTGCCGAGGACATGGTCAACGCGGAGGTCGCCCAGGAAGAGGACGACGCCGAGGAGATGCCCTCCGACAGGGTCGCGGACCTTGTGGAGTACATCGTTTGTGGTCTTGTCGATGATGAGGATGCCGTCTCGCTAGACGTCACGGACGGCGAGGATGGGTCCCTCATTGAGGTCAGCTGCTCTGAGGCTGACGCAGGCAGGGTCATTGGCAGGAGGGGTCGCACGATCAAGGCCATTCGCACGCTCGCCCGTGCGCTTGGCCAGCGCGTTGGCACTTCCGTCGAGGTTGAGGTTCTGGGGTAGGCGCCTTGCGCGTTGAATACAGGGCCATTGCCCGCGTGACCAAAACACATGGTAAAAGGGGGGAGGTCGTGGCGGTTCCCGTCCACGGCCTTCCCTTCTTGTTGGAGGAGGGGCTCGACGTCGCCCTGGTTCCTCCCTCCCTAAAGGGAAACCGCTTCCACAGGGTGGTCTCCGTCTCTGACCAGCAGAACGGCCAGCTCGTTGGCCTTACCGGCGTGACGGACCTGAACGCGGCGGAAGGGCTGGTCGGCAAGACCGTCCTTGCCCCCGTGGACCAGCTTCCCGCAGACCTCGCCCTGCACGACCCCAACTCACTGTTGGGGCGCCGGGTGGAGGACGAGACCTATGGCCCCCTGGGCACGGTGGAAGAGGTGATGCAGGGCCCCGCCAACGACGTGTGGGTGCTGGAGGGCCCCTTCGGGGAGGTCCTTCTGCCCGTCATACCAGACGTGGTGTCCGAGGTCGCACCCGCGGGGGACATTCTCACCCACATGCCGCAGGGCTTCCTCGGCGGCCTGATTCAGGACGGTGGTGCGCAATGAGGTTCGAGACGCTCTCGGTCTTCCCCGGGGTCTTCGGCCAGTACTTCGACGCCTCCATCCTGGGTCGGGCCCAGAAGAAGGGCATCTGGGAGTTTGTAGCCTACGACCTGCGTGACTGGACGCACGACCGGCACCGCACGGTGGATGACGCCCCGTTCGGCGGCGGCCAGGGCATGCTCATGAAGCCCGCGCCAATATTCGAGGCCGTGCGCGACATCTCGTCCCGCGGGGAGGTCCGGCCGCACGTGGTCTTCTTCTCGCCCTGCGGGGCCCGCTTCGACCAGCGCGCGGCGGAGCGTCTTGCGCAGCAGGAGCGAGTGCTCCTGGTGTGCGGCAGGTACGAGGGCATGGACGAGCGGGCGTACAGTCTGGCTGACGAGGTGTTCTCGCTGGGCGACTACGTGCTCACGGGCGGCGAGCTTGCCGCCATGGTGGTGGTGGACGCGGTGGTTCGCCTGCTGCCCGGAGCCCTGGGCGACGACATGAGCGCCAAGGACGAATCCTTTTCGGACGGGCTGCTGGAGTACGAGCAGTACACGCGGCCCGCGGACTATGATGGACGGCGCGTGCCGGAGGTGCTTCTCTCGGGTGACCACCAGGCCATCCGGGAGTGGCGCAGAAGGAACGCCATAGAGCGTACGCTCAGGTGGAGGCCAGACCTGCTGGAGTCCGCGGAGCTCACGGAGGAGGAGCGGGCGTATGCCGCGGAGCTGGTGGACGGCTCGCGTGCGGTCCTGGACGGAGGTGGGGACGAATGGGCGAGAAGCTGAAGGGCGTCCTTGAGTGGGTGGTCGTGCTCGTCGCGGCGGTCGTGATTGCCTTCCTGTTCAGGGCATTCGTGGCGGAGGTGTACATAGTGCCCTCCGGCTCCATGCTGGAGACCATCCAGGAGGGCGACCGGCTGGTTGGCGAGAAGGTCTCGTTCCACTTCCGCGAACCCGAGGCGGGGGAGGTCGTCACCTTCGACGACCCAATCCAGCCTGGCACGACGCTCATAAAGCGCGTCATTGCCACGGAGGGGCAGACCGTGGACCTGCGGGACGGCGTCCTCTACATAGACGGCCTTGCCCAGGACGAGGACTACACCCTTGGAAAACCGAGCGAGCCCCTGCAGACTCCGTATGGAATAACGTATCCTTATACGGTGCCCGACGGCTGCATCTGGGTCATGGGTGACAACAGAACCAACTCGAAGGACTCCCGGTACTTCGGGGCGGTTCCCGTGAGCAACGTCACGTCGCGGGCAACGTTCATTTTCTGGCCATTCGCTGACGCGAGGGGACTCTAGCCTCCGCGTCTTGGAAGGGAAGCAATGGGGAAGGAGCAAGGTATGAGCCAAGAGCCTCTTACCTTCCAGGAGATAATCCTGGCACTTGATCACTATTGGGCAGACAGGGGCTGCACGGTGATGCAGCCGTACGACAGCGAGGTGGGCGCGGGCACGTTCCACACCGCCACGCTGCTGCGCGCGCTGGGTCCCGCCGCCTGGCGCACCTGCTACCCGCAGCCGTGCCGTCGCCCTGCCGACGGCCGCTACGGCGACAACCCTAACCGCATGCAGCACTACTACCAGTACCAGGTGCTGCTCAAGCCGTCGCCGGTGGACTCCCAGGACCTGTACCTGGGCTCCCTCGCCGCCATTGGCCTGGACCCGGCGGACCACGACGTGCGCTTCGTGGAGGACGACTGGGAGAGCCCGACCCTGGGCGCCTGGGGCCTTGGCTGGGAGGTCTGGCTCAACGGCATGGAGGTCACGCAGTTCACGTACTTCCAGCAGGTGGGCGGCATAGAGTGTGACCCCGTACCGTGCGAGATCACCTACGGCCTGGAGCGCATTGCCATGTACGCCCAGGGTGTTGACTCCGTGTACGACCTCATCTGGAGCTACCTGCCCGACGGCACGCCCATGACCTATGGTGACGTCTTCCACGAGAACGAGTTCGAGTTCTCCACCTACAACTTCGAGATCGCCAACGTCGAGATGATGCGCGAGAAGTTCGACGACTACGAGCGCGAGTGCCACTCCTGCCTCGACCGCAAGATGCCGCTGCCCGCCTACGACTGCGTCATGAAGTGCAGCCACGCCTTCAACCTGCTGGACTCCCGCGGTGCCATCTCGGCCACGGAGCGCGCCAACTACGTGCTGCGCGTGCGCACGCTGGCCAAGCTCTGCTGCGAGTCCTACCTGGACGTGGTCATCAACAAGAAAGCCAGCAACAAGAAGGAAGGGGAGGTGGCCTAGATGGCAGAGACCAAGGACTTCCTGTTCGAGATCGGCACCGAGGAGATGCCCTCCGCGCCGCTCATCAACGCCCAGAGGCAGCTTGGCAAGCTCATCGAGGGTGGCCTCAAGAAGGCGGGCCTCGACCACGGCAAGGTGCAGACGATGTCCTCCCCGCGCCGCCTGACGGTGATCGTGTCCGACGTCGCCGTTGAGACCAAGTCCATTCACGAGGTCAACCGTGGCCCGGCGGCCAAGATCGCCTTCGACGCAGACGGCAAGCCCACCAAGGCCGCCCAGGGCTTCGCCCGCAAGAACGGCATAACCGCGGAGGAGCTGACGGTCAAGCAGGACGCAGACGGCCGCGAGTACGTCTTCGCCGAGAAGAACATTGACTCCAAGCCCGCCCTGCCCATCCTGTCGGAGCTCGCGGAGACCACCATCGGCAGCCTTGAGTGGCCTAACTACCGCAGCCAGCGCTGGGGGTCGGAGCACCAGACCTTCGTGCGCCCCATCCGGTGGATCCTCGCCCTCCTTGGTGAGGAGCTCGTGCCCGTCAAGTACGCGGACGTCACCAGCTCCAACTTCACCCGCGGCCACCGCGTGCTCGGCCCCGGTGACCACGTGGTCAAGTCTCCCGCCGAGTACGAGAAGGTGCTGGAGCAGAACGGCGTCCTTCTGGAGAAGCGCCGCGACGAGGTCATTCGCGCGGGCATCAAGAAGGTTGAGGAGGAGCGCGGCGGCGCCCACGTGGACACCCCCAAGCGCATCTACGACGAGGTCATCAACCTCTGCGAGTGGCCCACGGTCCTGGTTGGCAAGTTCGACGAGGAGTTCCTTGCCGTCCCCAACGAGATCATCTGCGAGTCCATGCTCTCCAACCAGCGCTACTTCCCGATCTATGACGCTGAGGGCAAGCTGACGCGCGAGTTCGTGGTCGTCTCCAACGGCAACCCCGTCAACAACGAGCGCATCATCGACGGCAACGAGCGCGTGGTCCGCGCCCGCCTCGACGACGCCAAGTTCTTCTACGAGGAGGACCTCAAGCACCCCATGGAGGACTTCGTGCAGAAGCTGGGCACGGTCGTCTTCCAGGAGAAGCTGGGCACGGAGCTGCAGAAGACCGAGCGCATGGAGACGCTCGCGGCCGAGGTCGCCAGGCAGGCCGGCGGTGACGACGAGGCCGCAAGGCTTGCGCAGCGCGCCGCCCACCTGGCCAAGGCCGACCTGGTGAGCCAGGCGGTCGTGGAGTTCACCAACCAGCAGGGCGTCATGGGCGGCTACTACGCCACCGCGGCGGGCGAGCCGGCGGCCGTGGCCACGGCCATCCGCGAGCACTACCGTCCGCGCTTCGCCGGCGACGAGCTCCCCAGCGAGCTGACGGGCAAGGCCGTCGCCATCGCGGACAAGCTGGACACCGTCTGCGGCATCTTCGCCATCAACGAGCCGCCCACCGGCTCCTCAGACCCGTACGCCATCCGCCGCTCCGCCATCGGCATCATCGCCATGCTGCGCACCCTGCCCAGCATCTCGCTCAAGTCTCTCATCTCCATGGCGCTCGAGTCCTATGCCCAGCAGGGCATACAGTTCGACGCCGCGGACATCCAGGCGCAGGTCGAGGCCTTCTTTGCCGGCCGCTTGGCTTCCATCGCCCGTGACGAGGGCGTTGAGCCCGACACCATCGAGGCCGTCTCCACGGTGGGCGTCATCGACCCGGAGGAGTTCCTGCAGCGTGCCCACGCCCTGGAGGACGCGCGCAAGAACCAGCCCGAGCTCTTCGACGACCTTGCGACCGCCTACGCCCGCGCGGCACACCTTGCCGACGCCTCCCTGGGCATGGACGTGGACGCCTCCAAGCTGGGCGAGGCCGAGCGTGCGCTTCTGGACGCCTGCGCCGACGGCGAGCGCAACGTGGCCTCCGCACTCGCTTCCGGCGACTATGCGGGTGCCTGCAGCGCTCTCGCCGAACTGCGGGAGCCCATTGACCGATTCTTTGAAGACGTACTTGTCATGGACGAGGACACTACGGTAAGGGAGAACCGCCTCAGGCTGCTCAACCGCTTCGCAAACGTGTTTGCGGGTGTTGCAGACATCGGGGCCCTTTCCAGGAAGAAGTAGGCCACCGGTCGGACTCACGGCTTCAATGCCGTTCCGGGCAGGCGAGAGGAGCAATGAATGCCAGTACTAGATTTGACCAAGGGTGAGGTTGTAGACGACATCAAGCCGCTCGTGTTCGTTATTTCGGACGCGCGTGGCGAGACGGCAAACGTCGTCGTGAAGGCCGCCGCAGCACAGTTCGGTCACGATTCGGTCGAAATCGTTCGTCTGGCGAACGCCGACACCATCGAGAAGATCACTGCCTTCCTTGACCAGAACGTGCAGGAGGACCGCCCCATGGCCGTCTTCCACACCCTGGCAGAGAAGAACCTGAGGCGTGACGCCCGCAGGGAGTTCGACAAGCGCGCCATCCCCTCCATCGACCTTCTGGGGCCTGCCATCACCATCATGTCCTCGCTCACCGGCGAGGAGCCCAGCTACAAGGTCGGCGCCCTCAGGGACGAGCTGGCGGAGTAGCTTGTAGCAAATATGTGCAGAAGCGCGAAGGGCGGGGCCGCTTGCGGGTGGTTTCCCCGCCCTTCGTCTTGTTTGCAGGTTGGTTCCCAAAGATTTGTCGATTAGTTGTGTCTAATCGGCATCTTTGCGGTTAGACTTGGGTTTCGTAAGTATGTGCGCGAGTTGTTCGCGCGTACTTGTGTTGGGGCACGCGCTGGGCGTGCCAAAGCGTACGGATTAGAGGGAGTAATATGGCTGAAAAGCACGTTTACCGCTTCGGTCACGACGAGAACGGCAACAACGTCACCGAGGTTGCTGGCGCTACCGTCGACGAGGCCAAGTGGATTACGGGCGGCAAGGGCGCTAACCTCGCCGAGATGGCCAACATCGGTCTTCCCGTTCCTCCGGGATTCTCCATCACCTGCCAGACTTGCGTCGCGTATTCCGGCGCTGGCAACGTGTGGCCCGAGGGCGTCCTGGACGAGATTGACGAGTACCGCAAGGACCTCGAGAAGCGCATGGGCAAGAAGCTCGGCGACAAGGACGATCCCCTGCTGGTCTCCGTCCGCTCCGGCGCTCCCTTCTCCATGCCCGGCATGATGGACACCGTCCTCAACCTGGGCCTCAATGACGAGTCCGTTCAGGGCCTCATCAAGAAGACCAACAACCCCCGCTTCGCCTATGACTCCTACCGTCGTTTCGTCCAGATGTTCTCGGACGTCGTCATGGGCGTCAGCGGCCAGCTCTTCGAGGACGCCATCAACGCCAAGAAGGCCGAGAAGGGTGTCAAGCTTGACACCGAGCTCGACGCCGACGACCTGAAGGACCTTGTCGCCGTCTTCAAGAAGATCTTCGCCGACAACGTTGACCCCGAGAAGTACCCCGAGGTCGTCGTGGACGGCAAGGCCGTCTTCCCGTCCGATCCTCTGCTGCAGCTCCGCCTTGCGGAGCAGGCCGTCTTCGGTTCCTGGAACACCGAGCGCGCCATCCTGTACCGCAAGCAGAACAAGATCGATGACTCCCTGGGCACCGCCGTCAACGTCCAGGTCATGGTCTTCGGCAACATGGGTGACACCTCCGCCACCGGCGTTGCCTTCACCCGTAACCCCGCCGACGGCACCAACGAGCGCTACGGTGACTTCCTGGTCAACGCCCAGGGCGAGGACGTCGTGGCCGGCATCCGCAACACGGAGCCCATTGCCGACCTCCCCAAGACCCCTGGCCTGGAGCAGGCTGGCAAGGACCTCTACCGCGTGTTCGAGATCCTCGAGGATCACTACGCGGACATGATGGACCTCGAGTTCACCATCCAGGAGGGCAAGCTCTGGATGCTGCAGACCCGCGTGGGCAAGCGCACCGCTCTGTCCGCCCTCAAGGTCGCCATGCAGATGTACGAAGAGGGCCGCATCACCAAGGAGCAGGCCATCATGCGCGTCGCTCCCGAGCAGCTCGACCAGCTCCTGCACCCGCAGTTCGACACTTCCGCCAAGTACGAGGTCATCGCCAAGGGCATGAACGCCTCTCCTGGCGCTGCCGTGGGCGCCGTCGTCTTCTCCTCCGCCGACGCCGAGGCCTTCGCCGAGGCCGGCAAGCCCTGCATCCTTGTGCGCTGGGAGACCACTCCTGACGACCTCAAGGGCATGGTTGCCGCCGAGGGCATCCTCACCAGCCACGGTGGCAAGACCAGCCACGCGGCCGTCATCGCCCGTGGCATGGGCGCTCCCTGCGTCTGCGGCGCTGAGGCCCTGCGCATCGACGCCGTCAAGAAGGAGTGCGCCGTTGCCGGCACCGACATCGTCCTGCACGAGGGCGACATCATCTCCATTGACGGCACCACTGGCGACATCATCCTGGGCGAGGTCAAGCTCGTCCGTCCGCAGCTCGGCGGCGACCTCGAGACCATCCTCGAGTGGGCCGACGCGGTCCGCAAGGATCCCGAGCGCGGCCGCGTGATGGGCGTTCGCGCCAACGCCGACAACCCCGCCGACGCCCAGCTCTCCGCTGACAACGGCGCCGAGGGCATCGGCCTCGACCGCACCGAGCACATGTTCCTGGGCGAGCGCAAGCAGCTCATCCAGAACTTCATCCTGGCCGACTCCGAGGACGTCAAGAAGGACGTCCTGCAGAAGCTGGGCGAGGCCCAGAAGGGCGACTTCCTCGGCATGTTCAAGGCCATGGACGGCAAGACGGTCATCGTCCGCCTGCTCGATCCGCCTCTGCACGAGTTCCTGGACTCCCCGCGTGAGCTCGAGGTCGAGATTGCCCACGACGAGGACAAGGGCCTCGACGTTGCCGCAAAGAAGGCTCTGCTCTCCAAGATCGACTCCTTCCAGGAGGCCAACCCCATGCTCGGCCTGCGCGGCTGCCGTCTGGGCATCGTGTACCCCGAGCTCAACGTCATGCAGGTCACGGCCATCGTGTCCGCTGCCTGCGAGCTCAAGAAGCAGGGCCTTGACCCCAAGCCTGAGGTCATGATCCCGCTGGTGGGCTTCGAGGAGGAGATCCGTCAGGTCCGCGAGCTGGTCGAGCAGACCGCCAAGGACGTCATGGCCGCTGAGGGCGTCGAGTTCGACCTGCCCATCGGCACCATGATCGAGCTGCCGCGCGCTGCCCTCATGAGCGAGGACATCGCCAAGCACGCCGACTTCTTCTCCTTCGGCACCAACGACCTCACCCAGACC
>OMVJ01000026.1 GCA_900314495.1 uncultured Olsenella sp. | reverse complement strand
GAGACCTCCGGCAACGAGCGCGAGCACGCCAAGCTCTGGTTCAAGTACCTGCACGACGGCGACGTGCCCGACACCCTGACCAACATCAAGGATGCCGCCGCTGGCGAGAACTACGAGTGGACCGAGATGTACAAGGAGTTTGCCGAGAAGGCCGACGAGGAGGGCTTCAAGGAGATTGCCGCCAAGTTCCGCATGGTCGGCGAGATCGAGAAGCACCACGAGGAGCGCTACAACAAGCTGGCCGAGCGCGTTGAGAAGGGCGAGGTCTTTGACCGCGAGGGCGTGAAGGTTTGGAAGTGCCTCAACTGCGGCCACCTGCACGTCGGCCCCACCGCCCCCAAGGTCTGCCCGGTGTGCATGCACCCGCAGAGCTACTTCGAGGAGCAGGCCATCAACTACTAAGAGACGCGATGAGACACGGGGACGTGAGACGCGGGGACGGAGACGCGGGGACGTACCTTTTGTCTCATAGTGGGCGCTGCCAGGCCCGGGTCGCCACGCGCGGCCCGGGCCTTTGCGTGGCAAAAGGGGATGACAAAGGGGGACGTTTCCACTTTGTCATGGCGGAAGGGAAACGTCCCCTATTGGCATCCCCTATTGGCATGCCGAGCCGGGCGTTTGGGACCTCGGGCCGTGTGGGTACAATGGTCCAAAACCATGCTTGGAGGTGTTTGATGGAGCTACCGAAGACGGAATGCACGGCCAAGGACTACTGGGCGCTGCCCGAGGGCGTGCGCGCAGAACTCATTGACGGGGAGCTGTGGGACCTTGCTGCGCCAAGCAGGGCTCACCAGCGGATTACGCAGGAGCTGAGCAGGGGTCTTGGCAACTTCATCGAAGAGCGCGGGGGCGATTGCCAGGTTTACTCTGCTCCCTTCGCCGTGAACCTCTTTGCGGATGACTCAACCATGGTGGAGCCGGACGTCTCGGCCATCTGCGACCGCGACAAGCTGAGCGACCGTGGATGCGAGGGCGCGCCGGACTTTGTTGTTGAGGTGGTCTCGCCCAGCAACGGCGGCATGGATTACCTTACCAAGCTCAACCTTTACCGGCGGGCGGGGGTGCGCGAGTACTGGATCTGCGACCCTGGCAGGAAGCGGACCATGGTGTACCCGCTTGGGGCGGAGGACGCCGCTCCAGTGATCTACCCATTCTCGGAGCCCGTCGCCTCGAGCGTTTTCCCGGGCTTCACCATGAACTTTGCCCACGTGATTGAGGATCTGTGACAAAAGGGAAACGTCCCCCATTGTCCTATTCAGCCAGCGGGCAGGTCACGATGAAGGCCTTGGTGTAGGCGCCCGCGGGCTGGCGCAGCGTGAAGCCAAAGCCGTGCATGTCGCAGATGCGCTTTGCCACGGAGAGCCCCAGGCCAAAGCCCTCGCTGGCGCGCGACGCGTCCCCGCGCGAGAAGGGCCGCAGCAGCTCTTGGAGGGACTGGTCCAACGGCACGCCCGTATCCGCCACGCTGGCTAGGGCGACGTCACCCCGCAGCTCAAGGGAAATGCCGATGGTGGTCCCGCGGGGGTTGTGGCGAATGGCGTTGGCCACCAGGTTGGCGCACACGCGGTGCAGCTGGGTGGCGTCGGCCTGAATCCAGCAGGGCTCCTCTGGCACGTGCGCTGCAAGAAACATGCCTTCTCGCTCGGCGGTTGCATATGTTGCGGCGGCAACCTGGCGCAGGAGCTCGGCAAGGTCGACGCGAGCGAGCTGCAACCGGAAGTCGGTGCTATCTAGCTGCGAGTATTCCAACAGCAAGGTGACCATGTCAGACACCGTGGACGCCTCAGACGAGATGGTCCGCAGGCACTCCTGCCGCTGGGCCTGGTCGGTCACCATGCCGTCGGCCAGGGCCTGGGAAAGGCCAACGATTGATGTGATTGGCGTGCGCAGGTCATGCGCCATGTCTGCGACCACCAGGTTGCGCTGCTCTTCCGCCCGGCGGCGTTCCTCGTCGTGCGCGGCCTGAAGTGCGCTTATGCGCCGGCTGGCCTGGAGCGCAAACGCCAGGCTGGCGATGGCAACCGGTAGCATGATGAGCAGGAGCTCCGCAAGCAGCAGGAGCATCAGTTCTGCGCCTGCCAAGGTGAGGCGCATGCCGGGAACGAAAATCGACTCCACGGCAAGGCGCAGCAGCCCCGGCAGGCCCTGCAGGAGCGAAAGCACGTCCAGGGGAAGGGCGCCGCCGCCAAGGGCCGTCACCAGGCTGGATGTGGCGGGCACGAGCAGCTGGGCCTCCACCCAAAGCGCGATCACCTCCCCGGCCAAGGCGCCCACGGTTGCCAAGAGGAAGGTGCGGATGAGGTATCCGCGCAGGTCAAAGCTGGTGGCGTCTGCGCTCATGGCGCGATCCTGTAGCCGATGCCGCGGATGGTTTGGATGTAGCGGTGCGGGTCGGCGGCCAGCTTGGCGCGCAGCTTGCTTATGCCCACCATCACGCTGTTGTCCACGGGTGCATAGCCATCCGGACCCGTGGCCTGCTGCCAGGCGTACTCGAAGATCTGCTGCTTTGTGTACACACGGCCGGGATGGGTCATGAAGAGCTCCATCATCCTGAGCTCGACGGGCGTGAGCGCAATGGCCTCGCCGCCGCGGGTGAGGGTGGCCTCGTCAGTGCAGAGCACCAGGTCGGCCACCGTCAGCGGGGGCGTGACCGGCGCCGCGCCCGCGGAGGGCGCCGCAGACCCAAGCCTGGTGTAGCGCCTGATGGCCGCCCCCACCCGGGCCACGACCTCCAGCGGATTGAAGGGCTTGGCAAGGTAGTCGTCGGCACCAAGGTTGAGGCCCAGGATCTTGTCGGGGTCCTCGCCCTTGGCGCTCAGCAGGATGACGGGAACGTTGCTGGTCTCGCGAATCTGCCTTAGGGCCTCGTAGCCGTCCAGCACGGGCATCATTATGTCCAGGAGCACGAGGTCCACGTTGCTTTGCCGCACGGCAGCCACGGCCTCTTGGCCGTTGGCGGCCTCAAGCACCTCGTAACCCGCGTTGTCCAGGTAAATGCGCAGGACGTTGCGTATGGCCTTTTCGTCGTCGGCAATGAGTACGTATCCCATGGTTCTCCTTGGGCGAAGGGCCACCCCGCGGGCGGCCCTTGCAAGCATTGGTTCCCTGCGGCCGGGGCGCAGCCGCACCTCACACGCTATCAGAGACGCGGGTCAACGGGCATGCCATCGGGCGTTTCCGCGGGCGCGTCTGTGGGTGCCTCGGAGGAGGGCAGGCTGGGCGTGGGGTTGTTCCCGTAGGCCAGGGCCTCGAAGAGGGCGGCCTCGGTGTTGCTCTTGTAGGGCTCCACGTAGAAGGTGCCCACCAGGCCGAAAGTGATGTTGGAGAGCAGGTCCCAACCGATGAACGAGAGGTCAAGCACGAAGGTCTTCCACTTGTTGCCCGTCATCAGCTGGCGGCTTTGCGCGAAGGCCTCCTTCTGGTCCAGGCTGGGGTCCTGGCCAAGCAGGTAGGGCACCATGCGGTACTCGTAGGACTTGATGATTCCCGGCACCACCAGCAGGAGCGTCCAGCCAAGGATCTTGAGGTCGCGGAAGAACAGCGTTTTGACAATGTTGAGGTAGTTGTTGTCGAACGCCCAGAGAACCTCCTGTACGCGTGCCGGGTGGCTGAGGTTGAGTACGAAGAAGCGCCGGCAGCCGACCTCGATGGGCTTGGCAATGAAGACGTCGATGGCAATGACGATGGCGATGACCACGATCAGGATCACTACCAGAGAGGTGATGACGGCGAGGAAGATGCCGTCGTCCTGCGGGTCCGGCTCCAGGGCGTCGGACCCGCTTAGCCCGTCGCCATAGCCGTAGGTGCTGTCGCCGTAAGAGTAGCTGTCCAGGTCCTCCGTGTAGCCTTCGTCGTAGGCGGTTACCTCGCTTTCGGACGAATCCGGATTCATGATGTCGGCAACCGTGCTCGTGGCCGCGGCCGGCCCGATGGCCGAGGTGGTGCCGAACACGATCACGAAGATGAATGCTACGAAGACCGACTTCCAATAGTTGCGGCTGGTTGCCGCCTTGCCGCGCGCCTTGAGCTGCGCCCTGGTCCACATGATGACTCCTCACATGCGACGTCCCGATGCTGTTGCCGCGCGCCAGGGGCGGCGTGCGGCTGGTATGAGAACAGCATGTGGCTTGCAGCTGTCAGTTGGCTGTGCGGGACCTTTCGGTTTCCTTAATCCGTGACAGAGGGGACGTTTCCCTTCTGACACGCGTGACAAAAGGGAAACGTCCCCTTTTGACACAGATAGCTGGGCAATCTGTGTGGCCGATAACCAACCATGGCATCCTCGTATAAACACCCCGCCTGACGTGCTGTTTTTCTCTGCTACCATGCATAGCCACCAAGAGCAAACACCCCGCGCGCACCACGCAGTGCACCGTACGGGAATTCAACAGAAAGAGGTACATCATGCCGTTCGAACTCAACCCCGCATTCGCATCCGACGTCGAGAAGCACTTTGACACCCTGCAGGTCCACGCCGGCCTGGCGCCCGACCCAACCACCGGCTCCGCCGCGCTGCCCATCTACGCCTCCGCGGCCTTCGAGTTCAAGGACGCCGAGGACGGCGCTGCCAAGTTCGCCCTCAGCCGCCCGGGCAACGTCTACGGCCGCCTGACCAACACCACCACGGACTCCGTGGCCGCGCGCGTCGCCGCCATTGAGGGCGCGGCTGGCGCAGTCGCAGTCGCCTCCGGTCACGCGGCGGAGATCCTGGCCATCACCAACCTGGTGGGCGCCGGGGACGAGATCGTGGCCTCCGACTCCCTCTATGGCGGCACCTGGAACATCTTCCTGCACACCCTGGGCGACCTGGGCGTGAAGACCACCTTCGTGGAGAACAACGACATCGACGCCTTTGTGGCCGCAACCACGCCCAAGACCAAGCTCTGGTACGTGGAGACCATCGGCAACCCGCTGGTGGACGTGGCCGACGTCCCCGCCATCGTGGAGGCCGCCAACTCCCTGCCCAGCCCCGTGCCCGTCTTTGTGGACAACACCTTCGCCACGCCCTACCTGTACCGCCCGGCGGAGGACGGCGCGGCCGTGGTCATCGAGTCGCTGACCAAGTGGATCGGCGGCCACGGTGCCACGCTCGGCGGTGCCGTGGTGGACACCGGCAAGTTCAACTGGAAGGCCGACCCGGACAAGTGGTCCACCCTGGCCAAGCCCGACCCCTCCTACCACGGCCTGGTGTTCGCGGACGCGGCGCCGGCGGCTCCCTTTGCCACCCGCGTGCTGGCCAACAAGCTGCGCGACTTCGGTCCCACCCTTTCCCCGTACGCCGCGCAGCTCATCGGCCTTGGCATCGAGGACCTCTCCCTGCGCGTTCAGCGCCACTCCGACAACGCGCTGGCCGTGGCCAAGTACCTGCAGAGCAACCCCAAAGTCACCTGGGTGCGCTACTCCGGCCTTGAGGGCGACCCCAGCCACGAGGTCGCGTCCCGCATCCTCAAGCACGGCTTTGGCGGCGTGGTGGTCTTCGGCGTCAAGGGCGGCCGCGAGGCTGGCCTCAACGTGGTCTCCAACGTGAAGCTCTTCACGCACCTGGCCAACGTGGGTGATGCCAAGTCCCTGATCATCCACCCCGCGAGCACCACGCACAGCCAGCTCACGGCCGAGCAGCTTGAGGCCGCGCACCTCTCCGAGGACCTGGTGCGCCTCTCCGTGGGCATCGAGAACGTGGACGACATCATCGCCGACCTGGATCAGGCCATCGAGAAGGCGTAGCGACGCGGGATGGCATTGCTCGCCGGCGCACGGTAGCCGAATGGGCATCGGGCAGTGCGCACGGTAGCTGTATCGTGCGTCGAAACCCGAAAGGTTTTCTCGCAGACAAGGCTCTGAACTGCGGTGACGTCGAGAGAAACCCAAAGAACCGCACACGGGTGCCCTACCGTGTGCACTGGACAGAAATGGATTGCGGTGGAGCGGGCCCCGGAGACGGGGCCCGCTCCATTTTCCTCGTCGCACGGGGGTGCGGTGAGGGGTCGGCGTTTCAACCCCAGACGTTGGGAGCGTCCCAACGTCTGGCAATTGGGCTCGGCTCGTCCCAACTGTGGGAGTTGGGAGCGTCCTGACGTGCGAAGTTGGGTGTGGTTGGTCCCAACGCCTGACGTTGAGACGCTCCTAACGGTGAGTGTTGGGGCGGTTTGCCGAACGCAGATGATCACTTGCGGACGGCACCGGCGGCCCCATGGCCTGGGTGGAGATTCCGAAGATTGACGTCGAGCTGCCCGTCTACCACGGGACGTCGTGCCTGGCGAGGACCTGTGCACGCTCGTCACCTGCACGCCCTACGGTGTGAACGACCACCGCCTGCTGGTGCACGCGCGCCGCACTACGGAGCTGCCCGCCAAGCGTACGGTTGCGGACGCGGTGCAGCAGGCCTCGGGTATTCGCACGCTGCCCTTCATCATCGCGTTTGTGCTGGTAGCGGCGCTGATAGCTGCTCTGCTCATCCGCCGCGCCCGCCGCAAGAAGAAGCGCCGCGCCGTGTAGGTATCTGACCCCAACCGCCACTGGGTCCTGGGGTTGGCATACATCTGAGACAGAATCGGCCCTTCGGGGGCACAGAATTGTCTCATTACTATGCCGACTCTATCGCTTCTCGCGCAGAGGCGACCCAGTCCTACTCCCAAAACAGCTGGTCAAGCGTGCGGTCAAGCGAGCGGCAGATGGCCACGCAGAGCTTGATGGTGGGGTTGTAGTCGCCGCGCTCGATGGCGTTGATGGTTTGGCGCGACACGCCCACGAGGTCTGCCAGCCGCTGCTGCGAGTAGCCCTTCTGGACGCGCGCGTCCTTCATGCGTTGGTTGATCATGCGTCATCCTCGACGTCTGCGGCCGAGTCGCGGCGGTTCAGCGCAAGGCGGACCAGCTGCGTGATGCCAGTTGTCAGCAAGAATGCGGCAAGTCCGATGGAAGTCGGGTTCGTGGGGTTGAACCCCGCAAACATGCACGCTGCGCCAACAACCGTGGCGGTGATGCCGTACGTGAGCGGGTGCTTCTCGTGCAGATTGAAGTAAGCCTCGTGCCAGATTGCGTACACGGTGAAGACGCACGCGCCAAGCGCGAGCGTGCAATACATGTAGTCCCCGGCGGAGAGGGGCAGGGGAGCAGTGTCGTCGTAGAGCAGGGAGCCGGCGCCTAGCGCCACCGCCATGGTGAAGACGGCGTACTTGTAACCGCTACCCTTGAAGGCGAGCTGCCGCTCGTCGTAGTTGCGGGCGCTTTGTTTCTCCGCGGCAATGAAGACTAGGCAGATGACTACGACAATGATGGCTGGGAAGATGAGGCCGAGCGCGTCCATGGTGTCCTCCGAATCCGAGATGTCGGATATATACGACACCTAGAGCATACGATGTGCCAATCGCAGTGTCAAATATATCCGACAAGTCTTACGCAACGCTTACGTGGCGCGGGGGGCGAGTGAGATGCGCGCGTGAAGCGCGCACCGAACGAGCACGTGACGCATCTTCGCCATCTTGGAGGTATCCTCGCCAAATCGCTTGGATTGGCGAGGATACTTGCCTTCCTGCTATTTGCTCGTGAGGCCGCTTGCTTGAAGGCCTACCCGCAGCACTGCTCCACCCAGGCGATGAAGTTCTCGCCCGCCGAGCCCGTACGCTCGGCGGTGGTGTGCGCCTGGCCCCACACGGTGGCAAAGTCGTAATAGCTGCCTGCGGTGTAGATGCCCCCTCCGCCCTCGTTGTTTCCTCACAATGACGCTTGTCGATACCTCGTCGACTCGCGCAGGCCAAGGCCCTACATTGGAAAAGGCTCGGTCCTCGCATCCAACTTCTTGCGCATCGGGGCGGGCCGTCATCCGCTGAGTTGAGGAGCGTACATGGCCTTCATTGACGTTGTGGAGTGGTCGCCGCGCACCAATGACATCTATGCGTGGAAGTTTCCCCACCAGAACCTGAGCACGAGCACGCAGCTCCTGGTAAGGGAGTCGCAGGAGGCCGTGTTCTTCTCCAAGGGGCAGATCATCGGCAAGTTCGGCCCGGGCAAGCACGTCCTCAGCACGGAAAACCTGCCGCTGCTCCGCCGGTTGTACGGCATCCCCTTTGGCGGCAGGAACCCCTTCCTTGCGGAGGTGTGGTTCGTCAACAAGGCCATGCCCCTCACCATCGACTGGCGGACCACGTCCATGCGGATCATGGACCCGGTGTACGGTGCCATGGTCCCCATCGTGGCGACGGGCCGTTACGGCCTGCAGGTGCAGGATGCGGAAAAGTTCCTGGTGAAGCTCGTCGGGACCCTGACGGAGTTCACCGCGCAGCAGCTCACCGACCACTTCATGGGTCCGCTCATCGCCAAGACCAACAGCGCCATCGTCTCGTACATGACCGCCAACCGGGTTGGCATCACAGAGATTGCGGCTCACCTCGACCAGCTGGGCACCTTCCTCGGCCAGCCGATGGCCGAGTTCTGGGAGGACTACGGCCTCAGGCTCACGGGCTTCTATGTGACGTCCGTCGACATCGACATGCAGAGCCCCGAGGGCCAGAAGATATCCGAGGCCATCTCCGACCGCAGCGCGCAGAACATCGCCGGCTACACCTGGCAGCAGAAGCAGAGCTTTGGCGTGGCGAGCGACGCCGTGAGCGGTGGGGGCGGCATGGGCCTCTTGGGCGTGGCCATGCTGAGCGGCGCCTTTGGCGCCGGCGGAGGCGGGTTTGCCCAGAGCGCCATGCAGCAGCCGCCCCAGACGGGCTTCAACGCGGCCCCCGGCCAGATGGGCTACATCCCGCAAGGCTATGCGCCGCAGGGAGGCTACGCCCAGCAGGTCGCGGGTGCGCCGGCGGGCGGCCCCATCCATGCGCGCAAGGAGGTGTTCTGCTCCCATTGCGGGCAGAAGTTCTCCGCAAGCATGAGCTTCTGTCCCAACTGCGGGCATCGGTACAACCCCTGCCCCGTCTGCGGCGCCGACAACGACGAGGCCGCGCGACGCTGCGTCTCCTGCGGGGCCAGCCTTGCGGGGACGGTGGCCCCGGCAGACGTCGCGGACGCGTGCCCTCGCTGCGGCGCGCCCTATAAGCCCGGCACCAAGTTCTGCCCGCACTGCGGCCAGCGTCTGGGCTGAGCTGCCAACGTCGTCAACGGAAGGAGCGTCCGATGAGCGCGAGTGCCAACACGCGGGCGGCGAAGCCGCTGATCTTCGTCTTCGGCCTTCTTGTAGTCTGCCTCGGGATCTACTGGCTGCTGCCCTGGGTGCCCGGCACCATGGGGAACCGGCTCTTCGTGGCATTCGACGTGGCCCTGCTCTACGTGGTGGTCTTTGCCCCGCTGCTGATGCAGCCCAGGCTGCGCCAGGCCACCACGGGCCGGCTCGTGTCCCTGGGGGTGCTGTACTGGGGCATCGGGCTGTACGCGGTGCTTACGCTCGTGGTGGTGGCGCTCGCCTGCACGCTGCTCTTCATGGCCACGCGCCTGCTGGTCTTGGTGCAGCTCGTCGGCCTGTTTGCGCTGGTGGTGGTCATGTACCTCTCGCTGGTCGCCAGGGACCACGCGGACGAGCAGGAAACCGAACAGGGCACCCTGATGCGCAACATCCAGCACATCAGGTCCGTGGCGTCGTCCGCCGCCATCGACGCGTCGACGCTGGGCGAGGGCTACGCTGTGCCCGTCAGGAAGATCGAGAAGATACGCGACGAGGTCCGTTACCTGAGCCCCGTGTCCAACGGCCAGGCCTACGCGCTGGAAGACCAGATCTGCAGGCTCCTGGAAGAGCTTTCCAACCTCGTCAAATGGGCCAGGAGCGGCGGGGCGACGCCCGAGGAGCTTTCGCGCAAGGCGGACGAGATTCTGCTCCTGGTGCGTCAGAGGAAGGCCTTGATCAACTAGCGGGGTTGAAACAGCGCGGACCTGGCATCAGCGCGGGTCGGCGGCAGGTGCGTTTGGTGGCGCCGCGGGTTCGGCGGTAGCCATTTGCGACAAGAGGGGGATCTATGACGGGCAAGGTATTCCCGGAGTCGGCAAACATCTACGAGGACGAGGCGAGGGTCCTCTTTGACTACTATCGCCGCGCCGCGGAGAAGATCATCCAGGAAGAGGACGCCATCCAGGAGCAGATTGACTACGCGCAGGAGTCGCTTGGCCAGCACACCAAGCAGGCGGAGGAGTCCGAGGCCAAGGCCCAGAAGATGCTGATTGCCGCGGCCATCGCGGCGGCGGCCGGCTTTGCCCTGGGCGTCTTGCTGCACCCCCTGCTCATCGTGGTGGGCGTCGGCGTGGGCGGCTACCTCTTCTATGCCCGCATGGCGGCGCAGAAGGCCCAGGCCGCGGCCCAGCAGGGCGCCCAGGAGTGCAGGGACAAGATCGCCGCCCTCACGGCGGACAAGGCAAACGTCCGGCGCGACTACAGGGTCAAGAAGATCGGCGTTGCCTACGTTCCGGTTGCCGAGCGCGTTCCCACAGGCGACAAGAGCCTGGTGGTGGACTACACCGGCACCCAGCCAGAGACCAACTTCTCGCTCACGGTGCTGAACCAGCCGGCCGAGCTGCGGGATGCCATCGGCGCCCTGGCGGACTCCATGGGCGAGATGCCCATTGTGGAGTCGAACGCGGACGCCGAGCACATAGACACCTCCGACTACTCCACGTCCATGCAGGACGTCACCCTGCACGACTACATGGGCGCCATGGACCGGCAGGTGCGCAACGTCCGCTACCTCATCGACGACAACAGGCAGGTCTCCGTCAGCCTTCCCGTGGTGATGCCGGGCAGCGATCGCGACCGCTTCCTGGAGGAGTACTCCACCGACACCCCCGGCAACCTGCCCGTCGTGCCCGTGTACGACAGCGAGCCCGTCCGCAGGCGCACGGAGGACTTCTCCAAGCTTGGCGAACTCAGCCAGCGGGCAGCCGCGGACGGCAGCGGCAACGTGGACTTCTTCTCGCAGGTGATGCAGGAGCTTGCGCAGAGCGTGGACATGCTCTCGCGCTCCAAGACCGAGGGCGTGAGCAAGCTCGTTGGGTACAGCTCGCAGATCTTTGCCGGCGTGCTCAAGGCCTCGTACGACCAGTACTCCCCGTCGCTGGAGGCGGAGGAGATAGAGCGCATCCGCACCGCCACCTTTGACTACAGCGACGAGGTGGACGACTACAAGCCCTTCTCGCTGCGCGAAAGCTCGCGCGTCCGCTACGACCTGGTCTCCGACGTGTGGGTTGCCGACAACGGGTCCCGCACGCGGATGCCCTTTGGCATGCACCAGGTTGACGCCGAGGTCCTGATGCCGGTCATCCAAAACCTGATGCAGGAAAACCAGGCGGAGCGCCGCAGGGTCTACAACGAGATTCAGGACCAGAAGACCGACTACCTGAACCAGTGGCACCGCGACACGGACGACTTCTTTGGCCGCAACCGCACCGAGGCCAACGAGCTCATGCAGAAGATGAATGAGACCTACGCCCAGTACAGCGAGAGCTACACCAACTACCAGCAGCAGGCCGCCACGCTGCGCACCATGAAGGCCAGCGGCAAGCTGGAGGACTCCGAGGTGGCCGAGGCGGACAACCAGGACGAGGTCATCGCCGGCTTCCAGGTGCAGGCCAACGAGTGCCGCGGCAAGCAGGAGGAGTTCACCAACTTCATGGACCGCATCCGCGAGGACATTGACGAAAGCGCCAGGCGGTTTGGCCACGTGGAGTACTTCGAGGCCTCCCTGCGCGACTCCCAGGCGCGCGACGTGGCGCGGGCGGCGGCTGACGTGCAGAATCTGGACCCGCGCAGGCGCAACCTGGTGGCGGTCAGCCCCTACCTGGCGCAGAACGGCGAGATTCCCCCGATGCCGCACGTCAGTGACCAGCTGGACGAGGACTTCACCCTGGACCTGATGCAGGTTGCCAAGGGCGAGGCGCCGTCCTCCGCGGGTGAGCCCGGTGGGGAGGCGAACGCGTGATGGCGGACATCAACTTCGTGCTGGACACCGACCCCCTGGCGCAGAAGGTCGACGACGTCGCGGTTGGCGTCGGTGCCGTTGGGGCTGCCGTCACCGCCATGCAGGCGGCGGTGATCAAGACCGAAAAGGAGACGGCCGACACCATCTGCAGGAACCTCGACAACGGCTTCTACATGATGATCAGGTCCAACCTGAGCCAGAAGGTGTCGCAGTTCACCAGCAGCATGAACAGCCGCGTCGGATCCATGGTGGAGACTTCGCAGGCCATCGACCACACGCGCGACCAGATGGACCAGGACTTCAACCGGATAAAGGCCCGCTACGTGAAGCTCTTCGACGGCTTGGACCGGGCCCTTCAGTCGCGCGTGCGCGTGCTGGACGGCAGCGCCATGGAGCTTGCCGAGGCGCGCTCGTCCCTGCTCCTGAAGCGCCAGTGCAAGGATGCGCCCGCGGCCCTCTGCTATGGCCGGGACATACAGGTCGCCGCCCTCAAGGCGGCTGGCGCCCACATGAAGGTGTGCGCCCAGAGGTCGCTGAACAGCCTGGGTGCGGGCGTGGACCATATAGTCTCGTACGCGCGCTCCACACAGATGGCCGTCAAGGACCGGCCCTCCAACCGGGCGGGGCAGGTGCTCCTGCCGGTGGTGTATGCGCAGGTGGAGAGCCTTGCCACGGCCAGCAGCTACGTGGCGACGGTCACCCTTCCCGACGAGGCCTCGGACGAGGTCAAGGCCTCCGCGCGCGCCAGGATTGAGCCTATGGTGCCCCAGATGGCTTCCAGCGGCGCGGCGGACATGGCGGCGGTGAGGGAGGCCTTCGTGCGCAACCTGGCGCGGGAGGGCGTGCCCCAGCGCGAGAGAGACCTCATGCTGGGGATGTTTGACGGGTCTGCCGCCGGCATGCAGGCGACCGGGCGGGGCGATGCCTCATGAGCTATACCAGGACAAGGCACGCAGAGGTCCCCTACGTCGCCCACGAGGTCGTCTCCTACCCCGCGAGCGAGCACGGGGGCACCATGACGGTGGACGTCTCTGGCACCGTGCCGGTGGACATCAGCGTCTACGTGGACACGGACCGCTACGACAACAGCATCGACCACACCAACGCGGCGCTTGCGGGCGTCGCGGGCGCCGTGACGGCGACCGAGGTCGCGCAGGTCAAAGCCATAAGGGAGACGGGCAGGCGCGTATCCGAGTCCGCCGTGCGCGGCTTCTTCGGGCTGGTTGGCAACGAGCTTTCCGCAAAGATTTCCGAGAGTGCCAGCACGCTTAAGGCCAACATGGCCCTGCTCCTTAGCGAGTCGGAGTCCGTGGAGAACGTCCACCGCCAGATGGAGACGGACTACGGCGCAATAAAGGCCCGCTACCTGCGGGTCTTCTCCACGCTGGACGACGAGTTGAGGCGCAGGATCCACGAGGTCAACCAGCAGGCCTTCGAGCTCGGCGGCAAGAGGCGGGCCGAACTCCTGCGCGAACCCTACCTCAAGGATGCCTGCGGCTCCTACGCCATGATGTCGACGGTGCACGTGGGGGAGCTCAAGCTTGCCTGCGCCACAGCAAAGCGCAAGGCCTTTGGCACGGTGGAGAGCTTGGGCAGGATGAGCGAGGCCACGACCACGTACCAAGACGCGGTCCGCGGCGCGTTGGGCCCGGCGGCCCCCGCCACGCAGGAGTACCTTCCCGTCCTGTACACCTCCGTGGACGAGGATGACCCAGCGTCGCCCGAATGGCGTCTCTACCAGGTGGAAGACGCCAGCAACGACGTGCGCGGCAACGACGCCCTGCGCGGAACCGTTGCGGACTACCTGGCGCGCGTGCCCCAGGAGGCATGGCGGCCCCTCAGCGCGCAGGACAAGGCGCAGGTCGACAACTGCTTCATGGCGCTTCTGGACAAGGAGGCCGCCGAGGGTGGCGACGCGGAAGACGACCTTCGCCGCCAGCGCGTGCGCGACGAGATGCTCCGTCTCTTCCAGCGGGGAGCTCCCCTGACCTGCACAGGCGCGCGCTAGCATGGCCTGCCCAAACCCCACACCCCACACCCTGAGAGGACAATTCATGAACGAGATGGCAGAGGTTCGCATTGGCGGGGGCAACAACCTCATCGTGCTCAAGGACAACGACGTCAAGTCCGGCATACTGCCAGAGAGGCAGAGCGAGCTGACGCGGAACGTGACCGTCCAGGGCAACGTGGTGGTTGAGGGCGGCGTGTTCGCCAACCAGCTGGAGGTGGACGACGGCCCCGCGGAGTTCAGGAGCGCGGTGTACACAAGCAGCGAGCTGCACGTCAAGAACTCCGCCGCAAGCGCCGTCACCTTCCGCAAGGCGGTCGCGAGCGCGGGCGTCGTCTCCGCCTTTGTCGCCAGCGGGCGCGTCCTGTTTGGCGCCGACATCAACGCCCAGACGGTGCGGCTCAAGAACTGCTACGTGGGTGGCAGCATCTACGGCACCGAGGTGGAGCTGGAGAGCTGCGTCGTTCTCGGCGGCGTCTTCGCGTCCAAGAAGCTTTCCATGGGCAACGTGATGGTGGGAACCTTCCACGCGCCGGAGGTAGACCTCGCGGGGACGAACTACCTCTTCTACCCCACGGCCTTCTCCGTCGAGCCCATGATCGCCCTCCCAGGCACCGAGCTGTACTCGCTTGCCCTGGCCGACCTCGGCTCGCTGTTCAAGGGCGACCCCCAGAAGCAGGGCAGCGGAAAGATCCTCATGAATCTCAAGGAGGATGCCCAGCGCACGGTCCTGGTGGACGAGGAGGGCGCCAACATCCTCGTGAACAGCTACTCCGTGGCGACGCGCGTGCTGGTTGCCGACCTCGCCGACCCAGCCAAGCTGGAAAATCACTTCCTGCTCAAGGCTGGTGCGCTGGGCACGCAGCTGCAGAAGGTCTACACCCTTCCCAAGGCCGACGGCAGCCGTTCTGCCGAGCTGACCATCGAGAACATCGCCGACTTCCTCTTCAGGATTCTGGATGGGTCGCTTGCTGTTGCCGACCTTGAGGGCACGGTCACCTTCGATGAGCTGCGCGAGCGCTTTGGCTACCCCGCGGCTCCCAAGAGGCGCGACATTCCGGTTGAGTCGCCCGCGGATACGACGCCTGTTGCCGCGCCAGCTGACACGACGCCTGCCACCGAGGTGCCTGCGGACACGGTGCCCGCGAGCGGGAGCGCGGCGGAGGAGCCGCTCGAGTCGACCCAAAGGCTGGTCCCAGAGAATGAGCCTGAGTTACCAGAAGTCCACTCGGATGCGACCTCTGTGGCAGCGGAGCCCGAACCAGCAGCCGTGGAACCTGCCTCGACGGCGTCGGCCGATGAGTCTGATGCGACTTCTCCGCTGAATGCGGCGGAAGGTACGGCGGAAAATACTCCGGGGCCTCGCTTCTGCTGGAATTGTGGTACCCCCTTGCAGCCAGGCAACAAGTTCTGCCGCAACTGCGGGAAGCCGGTGAGGTAGCCTCTTCTGCTTCATGTGGGGTGCTCGCTGGGAGATGGACAATCGGGGCGGGGCGTCGTGGGCTTTGGACTGCGGCGCCCCGTCTGTTGCGCACAACTCCCACAGTTGTGGGCAACTGCGCACAACTGCCAACGTTGTGCGCGGCAGGCTGGCCAGCAGCGACAAAGCAGCGCCCACAGAGGGGGACCGCCGACCCGCCTCGCGCGCAAACTCTTCTTGGCCGACAGCCAGCCCATATGTAATGGCGGTTCTTTGCACATCCTGTTTCAAATCCAATGCCACCCAATCAAGTCCTGGTAAAACGGCCCGTTTGCCTTGTCTTGAAACCTTGCCCCGCTAGGATGGTCACCAAGTCGCAGGCCATCGCAAGCAATGCCAACCAAATCCCCGCTCTGACTTTGGCCGTGATCATGTTCGCCGGGACAGCTCAAACCCAAGACCGCGCTGACGCTCTCGGCCTAGGAAGATCACCCAAACAAGAGGGGAACCCAAAATGATGAAATACCTGCAAGGCCTGGGCAAATCGCTGCTCCTGCCCATCGCCACGCTGCCCGTTGCCGCCCTGCTCATGGGCATTGGCTACTGGATCGACCCCGCCGGCATGGGCGGCAACAACATGGTGGCCGCCTTCCTGTGCACTGCGGGCGGCGCCATCCTCAACAACATTCCCATCCTCTTTGCCGTCGGCGTGGCCTTTGGCATGACCAAGAAGCAGGACGGCGCCGCCGCGGTTGCTGGCCTGGTGGCCTACCTCATGGTCACGACCCTGCTTTCCACCGACTCCGTGAGCATGTTCACGGGCGCGGAGGCGGATCCAGCCTTCGCCAAGATCCAGAACGCCTTCATCGGTATGCTTTCTGGCATGGTGGCCGCAGCGATGTTCGACCGCTTCTGGGAGACCGAGCTGCCCGACGCGCTGGCCTTCTTCTCGGGCAAGCGCCTGGTGCTGATTGTCACGGCCGTGGTCATGATGGGCGTCTCAGCCATCCTGCTCTTTGTGTGGCCCGTGCTCTACTCCGGCCTGGTCGCCTTTGGCACCGGTGTCGCCAGCTTGGGCGCGCTGGGTGCCGGCATCTTTGGCTTTGCCAACCGCATGCTCATTCCCACCGGCCTGCACCACGCGCTCAACGCCGTCTTCTGGTTTGACGCGGTCGACATCGCCGACCTCACCAACTTCTGGGCCGGCGAGGGTGTCAAGGGCACGACCGGCATGTACGAGGCCGGCTTCTTCCCCGTCATGATGTTCGGCCTGCCCGCCGCGGCGCTGGCCATGTACCAGACCGCCAAGCCCCAGAACAAGAAGACCGTGGGCAGCCTCATGCTCGCGGGCGCCGTTGCCTCCTTCTTCACGGGCGTCACCGAGCCGCTGGAGTTTTCCTTCATGTTCCTCTGCCCGCAGCTGTACGCGCTGCACGCCGTGCTCACTGGCATCTCCATGTTCATTGCGGCAACCTTCCACTGGACTGCAAGCTTCGGCTTCTCGGCCGGCCTCGTGGACTTTGTCCTCAGCAGCCGCCTGCCCCTCGCCAATATGCCCTACATGCTGCTGCTTGAGGGCCTGGTCGTGGGTGCCGTGTACTATGTGTCGTTCCGCTTCCTGATCACGCGCTTCAACCTGAAGACGCCCGGCCGCGAGGACGATGCTGACGACAAGGCCTCTGACCAGCGCGTTATTGGCCAGCCCGCGTCCGCGGAGACCGCAGCCGCGCAAGCCGCGCGGCCCACGGGCGGCGCCAAGGGTGGCGACTACGCCCACATGGCCGAGCAGATCTACGCGGCCCTCGGCGGCGCGCAAAACGTCGTGTCCATCGACAACTGCGCCACCCGCCTGCGCGTTGAGGTGCGCGACAGCTCTGCGGTGGACGATGCCGCGTGCAAGCGCGCCGGCGCCGTGGCCGTGGTGAAGCCCGCCAAGGATGCCGTGCAGGTGGTCATTGGCCCCAAGGTGCAGTTTGTTGCAGACGCCGTGAAGGCCATTGCCAAATAGGTGCCAGCGACGGCAGGCAAGTAGTTACGGCATGCAAGTAGCGCGCCGACTGCGATATCTCTCTTGGTTGGCGCCGCGGTCTCCCAGGTCGCGGCGCCAACTAGTACGTGTATGTTGTAAGTGCAAATGGGTACAAGAGCACTAACAACAGTTAGAGGAGTCCAATCAAGGGAGCTCAAATGTCTGCAACCACGTTGACTATTCGGCTGGACGAGGACCTGAAGCGGGGCGCGGCTGAGGTTGCGGATTACTATGGCCTTGACCTCTCCACCGTGACGCGCGCGTTCTTCAAGCAGATGGTCAACACCCACAGCATTCCTCTCACGTTTAAGGCGGAGGAGCCAAACGACGAGAGCCTTGGGGCAATCAGGGAGGGCGATGCCTTTCTTGCGTCTGGCAAGCAGGGCCGTTTCTCTGATGGCCGCTCGCTCATCGAGGCGGCGCTTGGCTGATGGCGCGCCTGACGGCAGACTTCTCTTCTGCCTTTCGGCGGGACATCAAAAAGAAGGCAAAGAAGCGCGGGTGGAACCTGGACGATTTGGCATCGCTTATTGATCTTGTTATTGATAACACGCCCGAATCGATTGAGCTGCTCAAGAAGCGACACAACATGCATACGCTATCGGGCAAGTGGGCTGGTCGGAGCGAATGTCATGTGGCGAATGCCGGCGACTGGCTTGTAATTTGGTCGGCAAACAGCGAAGTTGCCTTCTTCGAAAGAACGGGTAGTCACGATGAGCTGTTCCGCTGAAAGCGTCGCGGCGCTCCCTTTGCGGTGTGGGTGGGTTTCCCGCTGACAGGTAATCCGGTCAGAAAATCGCTTCCAAGGGCAAGATTCTGACCGAATCACCTGTCACCGGCTAGTTTTCGCGGCCCCGCGCTGGCCCCCGCGCCCGTTGCCCTTGCCGTTTACGTGCACGTCCTTGCCCTCGCTGGGGCAGAGGTCGGCCAGCGGGCAGCCCTCGCACTTGGGCCGCTGGCTGGTGCAGTGCTGCCGCCCAAAGAGGATCCACTGGGAGTTGACGTCCTCCCACAGCTCCTGCGGCAGTACCTTCAGCAGGTCCTGCTCGGCCTCCAGCGGGGTGGGGGCCTTGGTCAGCCCCAGCCGCGTGGCAATGCGGTACACGTGCGTGTCCACGGCAATGCCCTCAACAATGCCAAAGCTCTTGTTCAGCACGATGTTGGCCGTCTTGCGCCCCACGCCGGGCAGCCGCGTGAGCTCCTCCATGGTGCGCGGTACCTCTCCGCCAAAGTCGGCCATGATCATCTGCGCAATGCCCACGCAGTGCTGTGACTTGGACTTCCAAAATCCCAGCGAGCGTATGACCTCCGCCACCTCCTCCGGCGAGGCGGCGGCCATGCTTGCCGCGTCGGGCCAGCGGCGGAAGAGCTCCGGCGTCACGCGGTTCACAGAGGCGTCCGTGGTCTGGGCGGACAGCATGACGCTCACCACCGTGGTGAAGGGGTTGCTAAAGTCCAGCTGCGGCTGGGCGTTGGGGTACAGCTCGCCCATGCGGCGGCACACCTCCACGGCGCGCTCGCGCTTGGACCTCATGGATTCGCGTGCCATTCTTCCCCCTTCACCTGCGGCGGATTGTTCGCAAATCATACCGCCAACGACCGCAGAGCGGCGCGTTTGGAACCGTAGGCGTAAGACTCGCCAATTCGCACCAACCACCCGACTTAAACTTATTAGGCATTTTCGGCACAACACTGTCGAAACAGTCCTGTCACACAAGAAGAGCGAAAAGTAGTACGCCTGCGGCACGGAAACGCCTGCGTCTACGCATCGGGTTAGGGGACAAGAATGGGCGCGCCTATTGAGAACTATCTCCTTACGAATGATGACCTGTACCTTCTTGCCAAGGGCGAGTGGTACCGCAGCTACGAAAAGCTGGGTGCGCACCCCTGCACCAAGGACGGGGAGGACGGCTACTTCTTCGCGGTGTGGGCTCCCGACGTGAGGAGCGTGCACGTCGTGGGCGAGTTCAACGAGTGGAACCCCTGGCAGGACGCCCTCACCCGTACCCCGGTGGGCGGCGTGTGGTACACCTTCATACCTGGAGTGGTCAAGGGCCAGCTCTACAAGTACATGGTGGAGACCTCCGAGGGCGACCTCCTGTACAAGGCCGACCCCTACGCCTTCCACGCGGAGATGTGCCCCGGCACCGCCTCCCGCACGTCCGACATTTCTGGCTACGAGTGGGGCGACAAGGCCTGGATGGACGCCCGCAAGGCCACCAGCCACATGAAGCGCCCGCTTAACATCTTCGAGGTGCACCTGGGCTCCTGGAAGCGCCACGACGACGGCGTGGCCGGCAACGGCGACCCGGATTCCGACGAGAAGTCCGGCTCCTACCTCACCTACGACGAGCTCTCCGTGGAGCTGGTGGACTACGTCAAGCAGATGGGCTACTCCCACATTGAGCTCCTGCCCATCATGGAGCACCCCTTCGACGGCTCTTGGGGCTACCAAGTCACCGGCTACTACGCTCCCACCGCGCGCTACGGCGAGCCCAAGCAGTTCAAGCACTTCGTGGACGCCTGCCACGAGGCCGGCATCGGCGTGATCCTGGACTGGGTGCCTGGCGGCTTCTGCCGCGACGAGCACGGCCTGGTGCACTTCAACGGCCACAAGCTGTACGAGAAGGAGGAGCACCCCAACTGGGGCACCTTCAAGTTTGACTACGAGCGCGGCGAGGTCCGCACCTTCCTGGTGTCCAACCTCCTGTACTGGGTGGAGGAGTACCACGCGGACGGCATTCGCATGGACGGCGTCACCTCCATGCTGTACCTCAACTTCGGCGTGGACGACCCCTCCCAGAAGAAGTTCAACGAGAAGGGCACGGAGGAGGACTTCGTCTCCATCCGCTTCATCCAGCAGTGCAACGAGATTGTGGAGACCTACGACCCCGACGTCATGATGATCGCCGAGGAGTCCACCGCGTGGCCGCTGGTCACCTACCCGCCCCAGAACGGCGGCCTGGGCTTCAACTACAAGTGGGACATGGGCTGGATGAACGACACCCTGCACTACTGCCAGACGGACTTCCCCTTCCGCCCGGGCAACCACAAGTTCCTGACCTTCTCCATCATGTACGCCTTCAACGAGAACTTCGTCCTGCCGCTGTCCCACGACGAGGTGGTGCACGGCAAGTGCTCGCTGGTGGTGCGCCAGCCGGGCGACTACTGGCGCCAGTTTGCCGGCCTGCGCTCGCTGGCCTTCTACCAGATCACGCACCCGGGCGGCAAGCTCAACTTCATGGGCAACGAGATTGGCCAGTTCATCGAGTGGCGCTACTACGAGGGCATCCAGTACTTCCTCACCCAGGAGTACGAGACCCACCGCAACCACCAGCACTTTGTTGCCGCGCTGAACAAGTTCTACAACGAGCAGCCCGCCCTGTGGGAGAAGGCCTACCAGCAGGACGGCTTTGAGTGGATTGACGCCAACAACTCCGAGCAGTCCATCGTGTCCTTCTACCGCCACGGCGACGACCCCAAGGACGACCTGGTCATCCTCATCAACTTCGATGTGAACGGCCACGAGGACTTCCGCATTGGCGTGGACGAGCCCGGCATTTACCAGGAGGTCTTCTGCTCCGACCTGGAGGAGTACGGCGGGTCTGGCGTGAGCAACGGCACGACGCAGTTCAAGACCGACGCCAAGAAGCCGTGGAACCTGCGCGCCCAGTCCATTGACGTGCGCGTGCCGCCGCTGGGTGGCGTGGTCTTCAAGCGCGTGGCCGACCTGCCCAAGGAGCCCAAGAAGGCCCCTGCCAAGAGGACCGCAGCCAAGAAGGCCCCTGCCAAGAAGGCCCCGGCCCGCAAGCCCGCGACGCGCAAACCGGCCGCAAGGAAGACCGCTGCCAAGGCAGACGCCGCCGAGCCCGCCAAGAAGACCACCCGCAAGCGCTCCACAAAGGCCGCAACGGAGGCTTCCGCAGCCCCCAAAACGGCCAAAAAGCGCGCAACTGCAGTGAAGAAACAATCCAAGGAGGTTACTAACACCCCCCGGAAGGACCCCGAAGAAGCTAAGTAAGGTACCATTCCCCCGGAGGGATTAGCCGTTCGAGGGGATTGGCTAATCCCACAGAGGGATGAGCCTCAAGAGAAGGGTCCACATGCAAACGAACATCTTCAAGAGCAAGAAGGACTTCACCGAGCAGTATCTGGAGCTGTGTCAGTCCAGCCTCGGCAAGGACTTCAGCGAGCTTACCGATCAGGAACGTTACTACGTGCTTGCCTCGCTCATCGCGTCCAAGGCGCGTGTCTTGGAGCACGAGACGCACGAGAAGGGCGAGAAGAAGGTCTATTACTTCTCGCTTGAGTTCCTGCTTGGTCCCCTGCTGGAGAACTACCTGCTGAACTTTGGCGTGCGCGACATCGTGGAGGAGTCCCTGGAGGAGCTTGGCAGCTCCCTGGAGGACCTCTCGCGCGAGGAGGCCGACCCTGGCCTGGGCAACGGCGGCCTGGGCCGTCTGGCCGCGTGCTTCATGGACTCCCTGGCGCACGAGAACATTGCCGGCTACGGCAACGGCATGCGCTATCGCTACGGCCTCTTCCGCCAGAGCATCGAGGGCGGCCGTCAGGTGGAGCGCACGGACAACTGGCTGGTCCACGGCTTCCCCTGGGAGGCGCGCAAGAACGAGTCCGCCGTGCTGGTGCAGTTCGGCGGCCGCGTGGTGCGTCACGAGGAGGAGGGTCGCTTCTGGTTCACCCAGGAGGGTGGCGAGTTCATCAAGGCTGTCCCGTACGACGTGCCCATCGTCGGCTACGGCGGCAAGAAGATCAACCGCCTGCGCCTCTGGAGGGCCGAGCCCGCGGAGGACAACTTCGACCTCGACGCCTTCAACAACGGCGACTACGCAGGTGCCTTCAGGTTCCGCTCTGACGCGGAGGCCATCTCCACCACGCTGTACCCCAACGACGCGGGCGAGCACGGCCGCATCCTGCGCCTGAAGCAGGAGTACCTGTTCGTTTCCGCCGGCCTGCAGACCATTCTGCGCACCTATGAGCGCGAGTTCGGCCCGGACTGGGAGCACCTGGGCGACCACGTGTGCGTGCACACCAACGACACGCACCCCGCCATGTGCGGCCCAGAGCTCATGAGGATCCTGGTGGACGACAAGCACGTCGACTTCGACCTCGCCTTCAAGATCGCGCGCGAGACCATCTCGTACACCAACCACACGGTCATGCCCGAGGCACTGGAGAAGTGGCCCATCAACACCTTCCGAGCCCTGCTGCCGCGCCTGTACATGTTCGTGGAGGAGATTGACCGCCGCTATCGCGAGAACTTCCCCCGCATGGGCACCAACTGGCCCGAGATGCTGCAGAGCACTGCCATCCTCTGGGACGGCCAGGTTCGCATGGCCAACATGTCCGTGATCTTCTCGCACTCCGTCAACGGCGTCTCGGCCCTGCACACGCAGATCATTGAGGACACTGTCCTTTCTGACTTCTACAAGCTCACGCCGGAGAAGTTCAACAACAAGACCAACGGTGTCTCGCACCGCCGCTTCCTGGGCAACGCCAACCGCGCCCTCTCTGACCTCATCACCAACGCCATCGGCGACAAGTGGTACGACGACGCCATGGAGTTCGACAAGCTCACCGCCTACGAGGGCGACGAGAGCTTCCTGGAAGAGGTCGGCAAGGCCAAGCAGGCCGAGAAGGAGCGCTTCGCCAAGTACGCCAAGGAGGTCACCGGCGTCGAGATTGACACCAGCTCCATCTTCGACACGCAGGTCAAGCGCTTCCACGCCTACAAGCGCCAGCTGCTGAACGTCTTCAAGGTCCTGGACATCTACAACCGCATGCTGGCCGGCACGCTGGACCCGCAGCCCACGACCTTTATCTTCTCGGGCAAGGCGGCCTCCAGCTACACCTTCGCCAAGGAGGTCATCCGCCTCATCAACTCCGTGGCGGACGTCGTCAACAACGACCCGCGCGTGAACGACCGCATCAAGGTTGTCTTCATCCCCAACTTCGCGGTCTCCAACGCGCAGATCATCTACCCCGCGACCGAGATTTCCGAGCAGATTTCCACCGCCGGCACCGAGGCCTCCGGCACGTCCAACATGAAGTTCATGATGAACGGCGCCATCACCCTGGGCACCTACGACGGCGCCAACGTGGAGATCACCAAGCTCGTCGGCCAGGAGAACATCAAGATCTTCGGCCTGCGCACGGCTGAGGTGGACGAGGTCCGCCGCAACGGCTACTACGCGTGGAACGAGTACAACGCCGACCGCGAGCGCCTTGGTCGCGTGATCGACATGCTGACCGACGGCACGCTGGCGCACCTCTCGGGCAACTTCGAGAGCGTCCGTGACGAGCTCATGGTCAACAATGACCAGTATTTGGTGTGCAAGGACTTCCGTGCCTACGTCCAGGCGTGGGAGGAACTCACTTCAGGCTATCAGGACCGCCGTTTGTGGAATCGCATGTCCCTTCACAACACGGCTAAGTCAGGATATTTCTCGAGCGACCGTACTATCCGCGAGTACAACGCGGACATCTGGCACGCATAAGCTCGAGTAAATGTTTGGCAAGCGTTGGTAAGCGGCTCTAACGAAAGGGGAAGGTGCAATGAGCAAGAAGGAATGCGTCGCGATGCTTCTTGCCGGAGGCCAGGGCAGCAGGCTCAAGGCCTTGACGAGCAAGGTGGCCAAGCCGGCTGTCTCGTTCGGCGGCAAGTACAGGATCATCGACTTTGTTCTTTCCAACTGCGCGAACTCGGGAATCAACACGGTGGGCGTCCTGACGCAGTACAGGCCCTACCTGCTGCACTCCTACCTGGGAACCGGCGAGGCCTGGAACCTCGACGAACGTGGCGGTGGCGTGGCGATTCTGCCTCCGTACGCGACCCAGAAGGGCGGCAACTGGTACGCCGGTACCGCTGACGCCATCACCCAGAACATCGGCTTCCTGAAGGGGCAGGACGCGGAGTATACCCTGATACTCTCTGGCGACCAGCTCTACCGCATGGACTACGAGGAGATGCTCTCCGTCCACAAGGCCAACAACGCCGACCTCACCGTCGCCGTCATGCCTGTTGACTGGTCCGAGGCCTCCCGCTTCGGCATCATGAACTGCGCCTCCGATGGTCGCATCGAGGAGTTCGAGGAGAAGCCGGCCGAGCCCAAGTCCAACCTTGCCTCCATGGGCATCTACATCTTCAACACCGACCTCCTGATCAAGACGCTGGAGGAGGACGCCAAGGACGAGACCTCCGAGCACGACTTCGGCAAGAACATCATCCCGACGCTCCTGGCCGACGGCAAGCGTCTGTACACCTACCAGTTCAAGGCCTACTGGCGTGACGTCGGCACCGTTGCCTCCTTCCACGAGGCCAACATGGAGCTCCTGGGCGAGAAGCCCGCGTTCGACCTGTACGCTGACGACGCTCCCATCATGAGCAACGCCTCCACCAGGCCGCCTGCGTACATCGGCCACGAGGGCAAGGTGGACGACGCCCTCATCGCCAACGGCTGCACCGTCCTGGGCACCGTCAAGCACTCCGTCATCTCGACTGACGCCTACGTTGGCCCGCGCGCCATCATCAAGGACGCCGTCCTGTTCCCCGGCGCTCGCGTCGAGGAGGGTGCGGTCGTCGTGAACGCCGTCATGGGCGAGAACTCGGTCGTCAAGGAGGGCGCTACCCTCGGCGACCCCAACGAGGAAACGATCGCCATCGGCGATGACGACGTCATTGAGAAGAAGGAGGCGTAGTAGCGATGGCAAAGGTCATTGGACTCGTTACCGCTAACTACTATGTTCAGAACCCGAGCGACCTTGTCGCGTCCCGCCCCGTGGCTTCCATGCCGTTCCTCGGGCGCTACCGCCTGGTCGACTTCGCTCTGTCCAACATGGTCAACGCCGGTATCCGCACCGTGGGCTTCATCATGCCGCCCAACTACCGTTCGCTGATCGACCACGTGGGCTCTGGCAAGGACTGGGGCCTGGACCGCAAGGCTGGCGGCCTCTTCGTCATGCCTGGCTCCAATTTCGGCACCTCCCGCCTGGGTGGCCGCTTCCTCGTCCGCGACCTCGAGGAGAACAAGCAGTTCCTCGAGCGCAACACCGAGGATTACGTGGTCCTCTCCACCTGCAACTTCATCTACAACATCGACCTCAAGGCCTTTGTTGAGAAGCACATCGCCTCTGGCGCGGACATCACGGTCCTCACCAAGAAGGCCACTCAGGACAACCCCAACATCCTGGGCTTCACCTCTGATTCCGTGAGCGTCACCGGCAAGGAGATGGGCGTCAAGTTCGGCGACACCGCCTTCCTGGACCTCGCCGTCATGAAGCGCGAGCTCCTGCTCGAGATGCTGGGTTGGTACAAGTCCATGGACCACAAGGACCTCTTCTGCGCCCTCATCGAGTCCGGCGACATCTCCCGCGTCAACGTCAAGGCTGTCGACTTCGATGGCTACGTTGCCGCCATCTTCGACAAGCAGGCCTACTACCAGGCCAACATGGACCTGCTCAACCCGAACGTCCTGGACGAGCTGTCCCCCGAGGACCGCTTCATCAAGACCAAGGCGCACGACAACGCCCCCGCCAAGTTCGAGCCGGGCTCCCACGTCACCAACTCGCTGGTCTCCGCCGGCGACCGCATCTATGGTGCCGTCGTGGACTCCGTCCTCAGCCGCGAGGTCATCGTCGAACCGGGCGCCACGGTCCGCAACTCCATCGTCATGCAGGGCACGGTCATCAAGACCGGTGCCCGCGTTGAGAACGCCATCCTGGACCGCGGCAACATCGTTGCCGAGGGCACGGCTCTCATGGGCACCCCGGACGACGTCCTCGTCCTCGCAAAGCACAACGAGTAAGGAACCGCAATGGCAGACAGTGTGAGAAGAAAGCTCAGGATTCTCTTTGCGTCGGCAGAGGCTGTGCCGTTCTGCAAGACTGGCGGCCTCGGCGACGTGGCCGGCTCCCTCCCGCGCGCACTCAAGCACGCTGGCGCCAAGGTGGCCGTGATTCTGCCGAAGTACGGCTCGATCCCCGGCGAGTACCAGGAGCAGATGAAGCACGTGGCGGACTTCTACGTCCCCCTCGCGTGGCGCAGCGTCTACTGCGGCATCGAGAAGCTCACGTTCCGAGGCCTGGACTTCTACTTCGTTGACAACGAGGCGTACTTCAAGCGCGATGGTCTTTACGGCTACTTTGACGACGGAGAGCGCTTTGCGTTCTTCTCGAAGGCAATCTGCGAGGCAATCTCGAAGGTTCCCGAGCTGGAGTGCGACGTCCTGCACTGCAACGACTGGCAGACTGCAATGGCGCCCGTGTTCCTGCGCGAGTTCTACAACCAGATTCCCGTCTGCCAGAACGTCAAGACCATCTTCACGGTCCACAACGTCAAGTTCCAGGGTCAGTTCTCCGACAAGGTGCTGAACGACATCCTGGGCCTCGCCGACGTGCCCGCCGCGCGCGACCAGCTCTACTGCGCGCCCCAGGCCATCAACTACATGAAGGGCGCCCTGCTGTACTCCGACGTGATCACCACGGTCTCGCCGAGCTACGCCAACGAGCTGCAGATGCCCTTCTACGGCGAGGGCATGGACAGCATCTTCCGTCGTCGCGCCGGGTCGCTTCACGGCATCCTCAACGGCATCGACACCACGGACTGGAACCCCAAGACCGACCCTACCATTCCGCAGAACTACTCCGTGGAGGACCTCTCCGGCAAGGCCGAGGACAAGCGCGCCCTGCAGGAGGAGTTCGGCCTGGACCAGGACCCCACGCGCCCGCTGGCGGTCATGGTTGGCCGCCTGACCAAGCAGAAGGGCCTGGACCTGGTTCGCTACTCCATGAACGCCCTCATGTCCCGCGGCGTGCAGGTTGCCGTTCTCGGCACCGGCGACAAGGACTACGAGGACTCCTTCAAGTACTTCGACTGGAAGTACGGCAACCAGATGGCAGCCAGGATCGCCTTCGACAGCGCCCTTTCGCACCGCATGTACGCGGGCGCCGACCTCTTCCTCATGCCCTCTGAGTTCGAGCCCTGCGGACTCTCCCAGATGATCGCCATGCGCTACGGCACCCTGCCCGTGGTGCGCGAGACCGGCGGTCTGAGGGACTCCGTCCAGCCCTACAACCAGTTCACTGGCGAGGGCACGGGCTTCTCGTTCAGCAACATGAACGCCGACGAGATGGCGGAGTGCCTGCTCAACGCCTGCGAGGTCTTCTGGACCAACAAGGATGCCTGGCACCAGCTGCAGGTCCAGGCCATGAGCGAGGACTTCTCCTGGCGTCGCGCGGCCAACGAGTACATGGACATCTACCATGACCTGCACCCGGAGGTCACCCGCTACAACAAGCGGCGCGACATCTAACGTGACATTTGGGGACGTTTCCCAATTGACACAAGGCGGCGTCGTCCCTACGGACGGCGCCGCTTTCGGTTACAATGAGCCGTCAGTTAATGATACGGGGGGAGTGTCGTTTGGCCCGGCCCGGCCTGGCTCGTTTGGCTTGTCGTTCGGCTTGCGCGAATGAGACAAAAGGACCGTCCCCCTGTCTCACCCCTGTCTCATTAAGAAGCATCGCGATTTTGGTTCGTTCCGCCGTGATGCTCCTATCATTAGAAAAGCAAGCGACCTATAAGCGGACGCAGGAAGGAAGGCGCAGAACGTGAGAGCAAAACACGTGACTTCCGAGCTCGAATACAGGGACCCCTTTGGGGCGGTCCCGCTGGGTGATGCGGTTACGCTTAGTGTCGACGTCTGGGACGAGCAGAACCCCACCGCCCAGCTGCGCATTTGGGAGGACAGCAAGGGCGAGGTCCTGTTGGACATGACGGCGGAGGAAGTTGGCGACCACCTTAGGTTCTCTGTCACCTTCGAGCCCACGCAGACGGAGATTCTTTGGTACAGCTTCAACATCACAGCCGACGACGGCGCGGTGTGGCGCTATGGCGCCCGTCCCGTCTGCTCAACGGGGGAGGGTGCCTTTGCCTACGGCGACCCGCCTTCCTTCCAGATTACGGTGTACGAGCCGCGCCAGCTGCAGCCGGAATGGTACAAGCAGGGCATTGTGTACCAGATCTTCCCGGACCGCTTCTTCCGCGGCAAGGACTGGGAGCAGCGCGTGCGTGACGCGCTGGAGCCCAAGCGCAACGGCCCCGGCCGCGACCTGGTGGCAGAGTGGGACACTCCCGCCAGCTACCACAAGGACGAGTTTGGCCGCATCTCCGTCTGGGACTTCTATGGCGGCACGCTTGAGGGCGTGCGAGAGAAGCTGCCCTACCTCAAGGGCATGGGCGTTTCCGTCATTTACCTGAACCCCATTTTTGAGGCGGCCAGCAGCCACCGCTACGACACGGCGGACTACATGCGCATAGACCCGATGCTGGGCGACGAGGAGTCCTTCCAGCGCCTATGCGCCACCGCGTCTGAGCTGGGCATTCGCATCATTCTGGACGGCGTCTTCAACCACACGGGGTGCGACTCCCGCTACTTCAACCGCTACGGCAACTACCCTGAGAAGGGCGCCTACCAAAGCGACGAGTCCCCGTATAGCAGCTGGTACAAGTTCAAGTCCGAGGACCGGGACGAGTACCAGTGCTGGTGGGGCGTGGACGACCTGCCAGACGTGGACGAGAACGACCCCGCCTACCGCGAGTTCATTTGCGGCAAGGACGGCGTGGTGCGCAAGTGGCTGCGCCTGGGTGCCAGCGGCTGGCGCCTGGACGTTGCGGACGAGCTGCCGGACGACTTCATTGCCGCCATAAAGGAGGCCGCCCTGGCCGAGAAGCCGGACGCCCTGCTGATTGGCGAGGTCTGGGAGGACGCCTCCCACAAGGTGAGCTACGGCCAGCTGCGCAAGTACCTGCAGGGCAAGGAGCTGGACGGGACCATGAACTACCCGTTCCGCGTGGCCACGCTGGGCTTCCTTACGGAGAAGTCCACCGCGCTGGACTACGCCAACGCCATGGAGGCCCTGTACGAGAACTACCCGGCGGAGGCCTTCTACTCCTGCCTGAACCTGCTGGGCAGCCACGACCGCGAGCGCGTGCTGACCATGCTGAGCGGCGCGCCCGACAAGAACACCCTCTCCGACGAGCAGCGCCGCGCCTACAGCCTGAACGCCAACCAGCGCGGCCTTGCCGTGAGCCGCCTGTGGGTGGCGGCCCTGCT
>OMVJ01000022.1 GCA_900314495.1 uncultured Olsenella sp. | reverse complement strand
GAGGAGCTTCGCTGCCCCACCGAGCTGCTTCCACGCTGCCCCCATTGTCATCGCATCATGCGGCCTTGGGTCCGCGATGAGACGTTCTTGGAGGGCACGTACTGGAACGAGGGGCGCGCCCGATACGAGGAGTTTCTCCAGCGTCACCTGCTTGGCGGCGAGAAGATCCTGTTCTTGGAACTCGGCGTTGGCGACATGACGCCTACGGTCATCAAGCTGCCCTTCTGGCAGATGACGGGCGACAACAGCAATGCGCGATACTGCAGCGTAAACGTCGTAAAGGCCAACGCGCCAGAGCAGCTTGGTGACCGGGGGCTGGCAGTTGCCGGCGACCTCGCCAAGGTGCTCCACAAGCTAGCGTGTCAATAGGGAAACGTCCCCTTTTGACAGGTCGTACTCGCCCCACTCGCAGCCAACGCTTTCCGCACGAATGTGGTCCACCAGCGTAAGCCCGTCGCGCGACTTCTGGTACAGCCGCACGGTACCGACGCCGTTGCCGCCGTTCCACAGGCGGCTGTAGCGCTTGGCGCCGTCGGGCGCCTCGTAGTTAATGAGGAGCATGTCCTCCTTCTTGCAGGTAACGTCGGTGATCATGCACGCGTCAAAGGTGCTCTGCTCCACATGCCAAACAATCTGGTCGCCCGCCTCGCCGCAGTCGAACCTGGTCTGCGAGCCAGTCCACGGCTTGGAGAAGTTGAACTCGTAGGTTTGCCCCTCGTACACCATGGCACCCAGGAGCTTGCGGTCCAGCGCGACGGGGCCCACCTTGGGCCTGCCGCCACCAATGTCGAAGGCGCTCCCCTCCAGCCGCTTGCCCGTGTTCATGCTGGTCAGGCGGGACGATGCCAGCCACACCCAAGGGGACGTGAAGTCGCTGCCCCAGTTCTTGTCGGCGTAGCCGTAGCTCGTGTCCGGCTCCACCTCGTAGGTCTGGCCGTCCAGCGCCACCGTGCCGCTGAAGCGGGTCTTCATGCCCTCCGCGTGCCAGTACATCTGGAAGGCCTCCGCTGCGCGCATGGGGGCAGAGGCGCCGTACCCCACGTTGAAAGCGATATCCTTCTGCAGGCGAAGGTCCCACAGCATGCTGCCCGCGTCGCTCATCCACTCCGGGTGGGCGCTGGCCTGCTCCGGCGTCACCTCCACGCGGCCGATAAGGTCCGTCTCGCAGCAGATGCAGTCGTCCACCGCCACGTAGAAGGGCGCGCCCGCACCCACCTCAACGTCGTCCCACGAGAAAAAGCGGTGCAGCTGACGGGCGTCCTTGCCCCACGTGCCAGCCTTGACCATGAGGTAGGAGGGGCGCACGCCAGCGACCTTGTTTTCCGGAAGCTGGCCCAAGACAGGCAGGCCCCGCTTACCCTGCTCGCCCTCGTGGGCAAGCGCCGGGTTCACCAGGAAGAACTCCACGAAGAACTGACGCTCCTGGCCCGTTACCGCGTGGTGGGCCGTGAAGGAGTGCCACCACCAGTCGTAGCCCTGCCGTGCGAACGCGCCGGCGAGCATGAAGGCGTCGCGGGCGATGTCGTGCGTGTTTGCATCCATGTGCGCTCCTCCGCTGATGTGTCAATAGGGGACGTTTCCCTTTTGTCATTCCCTATTGTCACACGCGATCGCGGCAGAAGGACTCCACCCGCTGCATGAGGTCGGGGTCCGTCCGCGACATGCGATCTTTGTCCACGCCTTCAATAAACTGCAGGTAGAATGGGTCGTTCGTGGGGTCTCCGTCTAGGGCATTCAGCAGCGCATCACGTTTGTCCCAGACCTCTAGGGCGTACTGCGCGCTATCGGCCGTGAGCCACAGGGTGGAGTGGGTGTTGCGGTACTTCTCCTCCACTTCCACCAGCTCCACGTTGGTGTTGGTGATCTCGCTCGCGTGCGCGGGAATGCCCGACATCCAAGCAGGCACGGCCTCGTCCTCAGTCCCGTAGACGCACATGAAGGGCGTGCTTGTGGCGTTGATGCCGTCAACCGCCGTCACGTCAGCCGCCGGGCCGAAAGTCGTATGGTAGGCAACCCAGACCCAAGGCTTGAGCAAGGTTGCCGCTGGACCTAGGTACTCGTCGAAGAGCACGTCGGTTGTCTCGACGCCGGAATTGAAAGCCGAGAAGACCACGACCGCCCGAATGTCCAGCTGCTGGTCTATACCGTCGGCAAAGGCGCTGGTCACTGCGTGCCCTCCCATGCTGTGGCCCACGAGCACGCAGTGCAGGCTGGCAAGCTCGGGCTGGCCGGCAACGTAGCTGATGGCCGCCTCCAGGTCCAGTCGCTGCTGGTTGAGGCCGCGCACGGAGTCTCCCTCGCTTGCGCCCGCGCCGGTTCCGTCGAAGGCGAAGCAGGTCCAGCCCCGCTCCTGGTAGTAGGTGATGAGGGGCAGCATCTTGTCGGCATTGCTGTTGAGGCCGTGCACGATGATGGCCAGGCCAACGGGCGCGCCGGTGTTCTGCGCAGGGTACACGTAGCCAGCCAGCGTCACGCCGCCGCTGGGGAAGCTGACCTCCTGCCGGGGGGTACTTCGCTGCATCAACGTCCGCGTAAGTGATGTCCGCAGCATCGCGAAATGCCGGCGGACGGGCGTAGCTTTCCATGTGCACGTAAAAGGTGATGGCCGCGGGCGCGACCACCAGCACAACCACCGCCACTACCAGCAGGACCCATGGCCACCTGCGACGCGAATTCCTATTTGCCACCACAATCCCCTGGCATCATCCACAGTATTGACGGTAACTTGCATAAATCTTTCTCATGGTAGCAAGCCTTTCGCCCACTGGGCTGCAGCCGGCCAAGCAAGCCTTTCTCCCGCAAGACCCCAGCCACAGGAGGGTGGTATCATGGCCGCCGTCGTTTTCCAACACGGAGGCGCAGCATGAGCAAGATCGAAGCGCTCCAGAGGCTCCCCTTCCTTGGGCACCTCTCTACCGACGAGAGGCGCCAGCTCGAGCAAGACACGTTCGAGAGGCACTACGAGCGCGGCGCCATGCTGCTGGACAACCACTCGGAGTGCCTGGGCATGGTCATCGTGGCCAGCGGCCGCCTGCGCACGGTCATGCAGTCCATCGACGGGCGCGAGGTGACGCTGTATTCCCTGGAGCCGGGCGACGTCGACCCGCTCACGGCGTCATGCGTCATCACCCAGCTCACCTTCGACACGTCCCTGGTGGCCGACGCCAGCTCCACCGTCTTCGTCATCCCCTCGCGCACGCTCAAGCGCCTGGAGCAGCAGAACATCTACGTGCACTCCTACGTGTACGAGCTCACCGCCGCGCGGTTCTCGGACGCAATGTGGGCACTGCAGCAGGTGCTCTTCCTCACTGCCGAGCAGCGCGTGGCCAACGGCCTGCTGGACGAGTACGCCCGCACAAACGACCCCCACATCCACCTCACGCAGGAGCAGATTGCCAAGAACATCAGCTCGGCGCGGGAAGTCGTCTCTCGCTCCCTCAAGCGGATGGAGCAGGACGGCGTCATCAAAATGAACCGCGGCTGCATCCAGCTGCTGGACTACAGCGCGCTCAACGCCTTGGCAGGCTAGGTCGGGCTTTGCGCTAGCCGAGCGACGGGCCAGCTCGGCCCCAGGCGTTCTCCCTCCCCTTGTGTGACCCAGTCACGGAACGGCATCTTCCGATTTGGGATTATTCAGTTGCACAAGAGAAGCCCCGCCACACGCGGGAATACGAGAAGGAGAACAAATATGAAACCCATCGAACTCACCGAGGCCAACTTCCAGCGCGAGGTTCTGGAGTCCGACCGCCCCGTCCTTGTTGACTTCTGGGCGCCCTGGTGCGGACCCTGCCGCATGCTCGGGCCCGTGGTCGAGCAGATTGCCAACGAGCGCGGCGACACCGTGAAGGTGGGCAAGGTCAACGTGGACCAGAACCGCGCACTCGCTAAGGCATTCCGCATCTTCAGCATCCCGTCCGTGTACGTATTCGAGAACGGCAAGGTCAAGAACACGTCGGTCGGCCTTCGCGACAAGGCGAGCCTTGAGGCAATGATCGCGTAGGCAGGCTGGTAGCCGCGCGGCGCGGCGCCGGCAATCAATCCGCCGTTTGGATCAGTCCGTTCGTTCAATAATTGATTACGTTCATCCGCGAGCTAGAGGGCCCATTTCCGGCCTTCTAGCTCGTACTTCGACGTCATCAATTCTTTGCCGAACGGAATGATTGTGGCACTTCGACGGACTGATCGCGGTCCTTCCGGCACGGTAAGGTCTCGGTAAGGTTGTCAAATATAGTTGACACTCGCACCACCGCGCCGTACTCTCTAAATGTCAAGTATATCCGACATCGAGAGACCGGAGGCCCTCATGGATATCATTGGCATCATCGTGGTAATTGCAGCTTTTATCGCCGTATTCATTGCCTCCAAAGACAGGAGCGACGACTACGACGAGCGGCAGGTGGCCGTCAGGGGCGAGGGGTACAAGCTTGCCGTGTTCGCCATGGTCGGGCTGATGGGCGTTGGCGGCGTAATCTACGACGAACCTACCGGCCTATCCGTAAGCGCTGGTGACTACATGTTCATCACGCTCGTCGTCGGCAGTGTCATCTTCATGGTCTATAACGTTTGGCACGGGGCTTACTTCCGCCTGCACGAGAAGAACGCTCGAATCGCTGGAATCCTCTTGGCAATCGCTGGGACACTCAACCTCGTCCTCGCGCTCCAGGAAGTCGAGTTGTGGGGCATCGCCTTTGGGCTCTGCTTCCTGACAGCTGGCATCGTGATCCTGGTACGGCTGTGGCTCGACGCGCGTGAGGCCGCGGCGGAGGATGCCGGCGAGAGCGGGGACGACGCAGAATGAGCAACGACCGCATGAAGGCCGCGCGCGCTGAGAAGGGCTACTCGCAGCAGAAGCTGGCCGACCTCGTGGGCGTGTCGCGCCAGACCATAAACACCATCGAGCGCGGCGACTACAACCCCACCATCAAGCTCTGCGTGGCCATCTGCCGCGCGCTGGACCGCACCCTGGACGACCTCTTCTGGGAGGAGTAGCACCGCGGGGCTGCACCCCCCGCCGTCACGCAGCCGAAGTCTAATGGGAGCCACCAGAGGTGATGCCGACCCGTCCTACCGTAATCGGGCTGGACCATTCAGGAAGAACGCCCTCACCAGAAGGCGTGTGGCGGTCGCTCTGGCGGGCAGTGGGGCTCAAGCCCACCAGGGACGCAGACGAGGCCCAAATCGGCTCTGACACGTTTGCCCAGCTAGACGGCCTTAAGAGCGCCCTTCCCGAGCCACTCCCAGGTGTGCCGTCTCTCCACTGCGGCGCAAAGGCACCCGCAAAACCGCAGCTAGACGGCCCTGCGCCACAGAGCGGTTCCTCCACCGGGCGGGAGGGGCTCCAAAATCCATGGCCTCCCACCTGCGGGTTTGTCGGTCGCACAGCCGCCCATACGTACCTGCGCCACCCCGAAATCCGTCTCTATAACTCTGATACCCACCACAAAAGCCCAGATAAATTTGCTTAGATATTTGATAAACGGCACTTATAGGGACGGATTTTGGGGTGCTACCTGCTCGTGCTGGGGGAGACAAGCCCGTGCGGACAGCAGGATAACCTTGTCGTTTGTCAGGGTCATTCGACCATTGCCACGGTCAGCCGCTTCCTCCGCCGCGCAGACACCAGCACGCTTACCAACACATTACGCGCAGGGTGCTGGATTACGTATCACAGTGATATCACACTGGTCTCACAACGAGGGAAGCCCTCCGCCGGGGAAGGCGCCTCGCACGTGATTGGACGCACCATGAGCACCGAGAAGCAACTATCCGCAAGGTCGGGCTGGCCGTTCCTGCTGGCAGGCATCGCCATCCTGGTCGTTACCGTCTGTGTATTCGTGTGGGGACTCGCCGGACTCATCGCGGCGGACGACATGGGGGAGCCTGTACCAGGCATCAAACTTGTCGCGCTCTTCTCGTCAATCCCCTTCCTTGTACTGGGCATCATCGTGCTCGCCGGCCTCTTCACCCTGCAGCCGGGCCAGGCTCGCGTGTGCGTGCTCTTCGGCAGCTACGAGGGCACCGTGCGCGCCCAAGGCCTGCTCTGGGCCAACCCCTTCTACTCCGGCGAGCTGGGCAAAGTGGCCAAGGCCGCCCCGTCGGAGACAACGGTCAGCGATCCGGTCAAGTCCGTCCTGGAGGCCGCAACCGCCACTCAGAGCCGCAGCTCCAAGATCTCCGTGCGCGCCCGCACCCTCAACGGTGAGCGCATAAAGGTGAACGACCGCATGGGCAACCCCATTGAGATTGCCACCGTGGTGGTGTGGCACGTGGCCGACACCGCCAAGGCGCTCTTCGACGTGGACGACTACGAGGTCTTTGTTGACATGACGGCCGAGACGGCCCTGCGCCACGTGGCCAGCCTCTACGCCTACGACCACATGGAGGGCGACGACACCGAGAACCACGCCATCACCCTGCGAAGCAACGTGGAGGAGGTGAGCCAGGCCCTGCGCGAGGAGCTTGGCCGCAGGCTCGCCCCCGCGGGCGTGGCCGTGGATGACGCGCGCCTCACCCACCTGGCCTACGCGCCGGAGATTGCCCAGGCCATGCTGCGCCGCCAGCAGGCCGAAGCCATCATCGCCGCCCGGAAAAAGATCGTGGAGGGCGCAGTCTCCATGGTGGACATGGCGCTTACCCAGCTCTCCGACGACGGCATCGTGGGGACTTTGACGAGGACCGCAAAGCCGTCATGGCTTCCAACCTCATGGTGGTGCTCTGCGGCGAGTCCGACGCCCAGCCCGTGCTCAACACCGGCTCCCTCTACCAGTAGGCCGCGACCATGGCCGCGCGCAAACAGTACCCTCTGCGCATAGACCCAAAGGTGTGGGAGGCCGTGGAGGTCTGGGCCAAGGACGACATGCGGAGCGCGAACGCGCAGGTGGAGTTCATCCTGCGCGACGCGCTCCGCCGCGCTGGACGGCTGCCGAGCGGGAGCGGGTCAGAAGGCGCGCAGGGTTCTGGGGCGGCGCGAGACGGCAGCCGCTAGATTCGCCATGGACGTCCAAGTTGTTAGGCATCTCTAACTCATGTGCTATGCTTTAGAGGTTAGACCCACCTAACCACATCGAGGTGACACCATGCCCCAGGAGCGAACCCTCGCCGGCGTGCCGGACACGACCTACATCCCGCTGGTCGCACGCATCTACGTTTCAAAGCGCTTCCCCGACTACTTCCGCGACGAGCAGGCCCTCGCGCTGGAGAGCCAGATTCCGGGCGAAGCCATCCAGGCTAACTCGGGCGAGTACGAATGCATGGCCTCGGTCGCGCGCAGCCACGTGATCGACGGCAAGGTGAGCGCCTTCCTCGCCCAGCACCCCACTGGCAACGTTGCCTTCCTGGGCGGCGGGCTGGAGACCACCTGGGGCCGCGTGGGCGTGCCCACGGCTCGCTGCTACCAGGTGGACCTGCCCGAGGTCGTCGAGGTGCGCCGCCGCGCCATCGGCCAGGCGGCAAACGAAGAGCTCATCGCGGGCGACATGTTTGCCATGCAGTGGGCCTCCCGCATGGACGCCAGCCTGCCCACCCTGCTTGTGGTTTCGGGCGTGTGGCAGTACTTCCACGAAGAAGAGATCCTGGCGATGATCGCCGACCTCAAGCGGGCCTTCCCGCAGGGCGAGCTGGTCTTCGACGCCACCGACACCGAAGGCCTCAAATTCACCAACAAGTACGTGGAGAAGACCGGCAACACCGACGCGATGATGTACTTCGGTCTGGACGACCCGCAGGACTTTGCCGAGCGCGCTGGCACCGACCTGCTGAGCGTTGACGGCTTCTACGCCGATGCGCTCAAGCTGGGACGCAGGCTCTCCCTGCGCACGCGTGTCTTCATGTACTTCGCCGACAAGTGGGGCCGCGTGAAGGTGGTGCACATGCTGCTTAACCCTGCGTCGCGCTGACGGGAGAAGCGCCCAGAGAAACGCACCTCAACAGGACCAGAGGCTAAAGCATGCTCGAGTACAAGTCCTCATACTTCAACATAGTGGTGCCGCTCATGCGCCGCGCCATAGCCAAGCGCTGCGGACGCGACCTGGCCCGCACCTGCGCCCGCGGGGCCCGACCCATCTATCGAGACCTCCTGGCCAAGGCGCCCAACGTCGGACGCAACAACCCCATGGAGCACAACATCTATATGGCCATCGCGCTCTTCTCCATGCAGTTGGCCTCCAACGGCGAGCTTTCCGTGGAGGACTTCTCCGCCTGTGCGCAGGATATGATGGCCCTCCCCATCATGCGCCTCATGGGTATCGGCAGGGACTTCAACGACCCCAAGACGCTGGCAAAATACGACAAGACCTTCCACGCCGACGAGCAGTGGCGCCTGGACCATCTGGACCAAATCGACTGCAGCTGGGAGTATCACTTCGACGAGTCCGCCCACAAGGACGGCGTCTATTACTACTACACCCGCTGCCCCATCAACGACTTCTGCCGCGCGAACGGCCTCCTGCACCTGTTGCCCGCCATGTGCGCGATCGACTACCCCAGCTGCCGCCTGGAGCACGGCATCCTGCACCGCGAGCACACGCTGGCACAGGGCGGGCCGGTCTGCGACTTCTGGATTGTGGGCGACAAGGTGGAGAACCCCGAGTAGAGTGCTTGAGGACCAGCCACGCAACGAACCCCAGCGCGTGAGGGGACGAGCCATGCGCGACTCGATGACCATAACGATCGACGGCAATCTTCCTCGGGAGTCGCCTCGATATCCCCCATGCGCCTCTCGGCACCGTACTTGAGCATGCCGTCGTGGGAAGGTCTAGAGCAGGACGTCGATGATGCCAAGCAGAGAGCCCAGGAGAAGTGCGATGCCGCACACTGCCAGCGCTACGGAAGCGGTGGCAAAGGGGAAGGCGATCACGGCAGCGCCGAGCACGAGGCAAAGCGCGGCGACGATGATGGTGACCACACGCTGCTTGCCCTTCGTGTTCTGGAGCCCCACAAGGTTCCGGACGGCGTAGACGATGGCAGCGAGGCCGATAAGCACAGGCAGGAAGCTGGCGAAGGCCTTGGAGTTGAGCATCATCAGGATGCCGACCACCACGAGCACTGCCGCAAGGATGCCCTGCTTGGAGTCCTTTTCCTTGATTGCGCCGGGAACCCAGAGCAGGCCCTCCACGGCGCAGGAGATGCCGGTGGCCACGCCAGCCGCCTCGAGCGTGCCGCCGGGCCACGCCACGAGGATAATGCCCAGGACGATGCCCGGGATGCAAGAGATGAGCTTCTGACGCTTGTTGATATCGGTACCAGCCATGAGTAACGCTCCTTTTTGTCTTGTCGCGAGCTTCTTCCCGCGACAAGGGCATTCTGCAGGGGCAAGGTGACGCGAAGGTGACATCTAATGCCCGATGTGTCTAAGAATCCCTGCAGTCTTGGCGTAACCTAGCTCCCAAACACGTAGAAACACGTATCTGCGCTCTGGAGGATCGGGGCGGACGACGGGGATGGTCTGATCATGGCTGACGATAAGGGCACGATGCGGGCGCAGGGCGACAAGGGCTACCGCCGCGCATTGGATCAGAGCCTCTTCTGGACCTGGTTGGCCCTCGTGCTCGCCTCCGTGGCGGCGCTGGGCATCATGGTTGCCGGCTACAACATGTACACAGACGAGACCCGTCTGCCCTCTGTCATCATGGCGGGCATGATTGCCCCCATGGGGCTCATCGTCTTGCTTCTCATGATTGCTGTGCGTCGGGTGACCCTGCGCGCCATGGCGGAGCTCGGCGACGCCATGCATCGCGTGGCAAGAGGTGACTTCTCCGTACGGCTGGACCCCGCGCACGCGGAGGCGCCCCTCGCCCGGACCTACGAGGACTTTAACACCATGGTCCAGGAGCTGGGCAGCATCCAGGAGCTGCGCGAGGGCTTCGTGTCGGACTTCTCGCACGAGTTCAAGACGCCGATAAACTCCATCAACGGCTTTGCCAACCTCCTCATAGAGGGCGACGTGGACGCCGACGAACGCGACGAGTACCTGCGGATAATAGCGCGGGAGTCCGACCGCCTGGCCCGCCTTGCCACCAACACCCTGACCCTGAGCCGCCTGGACGCACAGGCCATCCTGCCCAACCGGCAGGAGCTGGCTGTGGACGAGAACGTTCGTCAGACCATGGCCACCCTCTACCCGCAGGTGGCCGAGGGCGGGGTCGAGCTGGGGCTGGACCTGGCGCCGGCCCATGTGCTGGGCAATGCGTCGCAGCTTGCCGAGGTGTGGATCAACCTGGTGGGCAATGCCCTCAAGTTCACGCCGGAAGGCGGCCGGATAGGCGTGACATCGGCGGTGGACCCAGCAGCTGGAACCGTGACCGTGCGCGTTGCCGACACTGGCTGTGGCATGACGGCCGACCAGTGCGCCCACGTCTTCGACCGCTACTGGCAGGGCGACCCCTCTCACGCGGCCAAGGGCAACGGCCTGGGCCTGGCCATAGCCCACCGCATTGTGGAACTGCACGGGGGCACCATTGCGGTGGAGAGCATGCCCGGCAAGGGCACGACCTTCTCGGTCGAGCTGCCGCTTGCGCCCGCAAACAGGGACGACGCAACGGAGAGGAGCTAGCATGCCCACGATTTTGGTGGTGGAGGACGACGACGCCAGCCGCATGCTCACGAAGGCGCGGCTCAAGTCCTTCTACGACGTCCGTGTGGCACGAGACGGCGAGCAGGCCCTGGAGGTGATGGACCGCCACCCCGTGGACCTGGCCGTGGTGGACGCCATGATGCCCAGGATGGACGGCTACGAGCTGGTGCGCCACCTGCGCGCCACCAACCAGGAGCTGCCCGTCCTCATGCTCACGGCGCTGGACACGATGGACTCCATGCGCAACGGCTTCGACTCCGGCATTGACGACTACCTCACCAAGCCGGCCAACGCCGAGGAGCTGCTCCTGCGTGTACGAGCCCTCCTGCGCCGGGCGCACATCGTCCAGAGCCGCAAGGTAAGCCTGGGCGGGGTGGAGCTGGACGCCGACGTGCACAGAACCATCTATTCCGGCCGCACGCTCGACCTGCCCCGCAAGGAGTTCGACCTGCTCTTCCTCCTCATGTCCTACCCGGGGCAAGTCTTCACCAAGGACCAGCTGCTGGACCGCGTGTGGGGCGTGCATGACGAGCGCGACATCGTGACCCTCAAGACCCACGTGAGCCGTCTGAGGTCTCACCTGGCAGACCTTGGGTGCCCCCTGCGCGTGGCCAACCTGCGGGGGCTGGGCTACCGCGTGGAGGTCGTGGAGGATGGCGGCCTGGAGACCTCGGGGGGTGCATGCTAATGGACAGACTGCAAGGTCCCAAGTTGGATGAGCTCCTGGGACAGGCCGTGACCATACTTCTGGACGTAACCTCCCGGACCGAGGCCACGCTCGCCGCATCGACATGCTGGGGCCTGGGCTATGGTCTCAATCTTCTCCTTACCGGCGTGCGCAACAACAGCCTGCACTTCCTCGGCATGGGGCGCTACTACCTGGTCATGGCGGTTGTCTCGGGAACCCTGGCGCTGGGATTCCGCGGTGCCCGAAAGGTGGCGCCCGAGAAGACCCGCCTTGTGGAGCTGGGAGCCACGCTCGCGGCCGGCGTGCTCCTGCTCGTGGCAAACGCCACAATCGCACTTGTGGTCAAGGGCCTCGTGCGCGGAAGCGACGGGCGCGCCAGCACCCTTATCCAGTTCATCGTGCTTGCCCTGTATTCCACGGTCCTCGTGGTCATGACCGTACGCGGCTTCGCCCTCTACGTACGCGGCCCCTCCTTCCTGCTCTCCACCACCAAGGCGGTCTCGGTCTGCAAGGCCCTTATGTCGCTCGTCTTCCTCACGGTGACCGCTGCCTTCACCTTTGGGTCGGCAGAAAAGCCGGTATGGGGCATCGTGGACATAGGCGCCCGATCGCTCGGCATTGTGGTTGCCATCGCCAGCATGGCGGTCGCCGTCTGGTCCATCGTGCGCGCGGCTCGCGGGCTGGCCGCCCTCCGGCGCAAGGCGTAGCCTGACAATAAGGGATGACAATAGGGGACGTTTCCCTATTGTCATCCCTTATTGTCACACCAAAGTTTGGACTTGAAAAGTTAGTACATTCTAATTATTGTTATACATATATTACTTCAAGCTCATGGGGTCGCATGAGCGAGCAGCAAATACTCGACATCCGCTGCGGTGACACGCACGTCACCGGGTGCTCCGAGCCCGAGGGCTACGTCGCCTGCGAGTTTGTCGCCTGTCTCGTCTCGGGGGCATCGGGCGTGATCTCTGGCGCGAAGCCGGCCTCCCTCTTCAACTACATACCGCGCAGCAGGCGTTGGGACCATACGCTGCACAGCGGAGTCACCACGCACATCGAGAGCTACGACCCTCGCAGTCTCCGCAAAGCCGAGCGAGAGGCCATTCGCGCCTGCACGCTGGGGCTCAGGAGGTTCGGCGTCGAACTCGTCGTCCTTTTTCGCCGCGAGAGCAAGATGGTGCTCCTCGCCTACAAGACCGATCGCCTGAGCGCAATCGTCCAGGACCGGGAGCGCGCCGCTTTTCTTGCGGAGCACGGCTACGACACCTCGAGTACGGATGCGGTTATCCGCGAGCTGCGCCGCCGCATGGCCGCCCACTACGGCGACCAGGGCAAGGCGACCGCCTTTCCGCACGAGATAGGCCTGCTGCTGGGCTACCCCCTCGACGACGTCCGTTCCTTCATCGCGGGAGAGGGTCGCGAGACCTGCATCGGCCCCTGGAAGGCGTACGGCGACCGGGAGACGGAGCAGGCGCGCTTCCGCTTCATCAAGGAGTGCTCGCGCCGATGCGGCGACCGTTTCCGCAGCGGCGAGACACTGGGCGAGCTTCTCGCGCTGCCAGTGACACGATTCTCCACCGCGACGGGCGGGGTCCTCTGGTGACGCGCGCCCAAACTCCCGACACATGCGGGATCCCTACGGCAACAGGTCGGCGGTGCCGGCTTGGGTAATAAGAGCTTTCGGATTTGGAGGTACGTATGAGCAAGGTAGCAGTGGTGTATTGGTCCATGACGGGCAATACCGAGACCATGGCGCAGGCCATCGCCGAGGGCGCGGGCGACGCGGACGTCTTCGAGGTATCCGACTTCGGCGCGGCCAAGGTCGCGGACTACGATGCCTTTGCCTTCGGCTGCCCCGCGATGGGCAGCGAGGAGCTCGACCACGACGAGTTCGAGCCGGTCTGGGAGGAGTGCGTCCCGGCCTTCGGCGACAAGCCCGTCGCGCTCTTCGGCTCCTACGATTGGGGCACCGGCGATTGGATGGAGACCTGGAAGGAAGCGGCCGAGGGCGCCGGTGTCAATATCAAGGACACGGTCATCGCGAACCTCGAGCCAGACGACGAGGCCCTCGAGGCACTGAAAGCCCTCGGCGCGAGCCTCGCGGAGTAAGCGATCCCGCACGAGTAAAAGGGTGAGTCAAAAGGGGACGTTTCCCTTTTGTCATATCTGACACTAGGAGATGTGACAAGGAGGGGACGTTTCCCTTTTGTCTCATTTCCCCTCCGTCGCGCGTCATCTCGGATCCGCACCATCCTTATTTCCTGCAGATTACGTCCCATGCCGCTGGGGGGGGTGATTTCTGCCAACCGCTCAGTCCTTGCCCATTGCGGCGGGCATCGGGACGTAACCTTTGTAACCTTTGAGATTAAGCGACCCATGCCAATTTCGGCACGGCGAAGAGAGGAGCACGATATGCGAGGTAAGTGCGGGGGCTTGCGACGCCTGAGGGCAGCTGTGGTAGCCCTGGTGGCGGTGCTATCGGTGTGCGCGCTGGCGCCGGCTCCGGCGCTGGCGGCGGGCACCAACACCATGTACCGCCTGTACAACCCCAACAGCGGCGAGCACTTCTACACGGCCAATGCCGCGGAGCGCGACAGCGTGGCTCGGGCTGGCTGGAACTACGAGGGCATCGGCTGGACGGCACCCACGAAGTCCAACACCCCCGTGTACCGCCTGTACTCCGGGACCGACCACCACTACACGACGTCCAAGGAGGAGCGCGACCACCTGGTCTCCGTGGGCTGGAAGGACGAAGGAATCGGCTGGTACTCGGACGATGCCAAGGGCGTGCCCCTGTACCGCCAGTTCAACCCGAACGTCGACCCGAGCGCGCCGAGGAACAACTCCGGCTCCCACAACTACACCACCAGCAAGTCCGAGAACGACAGCCTGGTCTCCGTCGGCTGGCGCGCCGAGGGCATAGGCTGGTACGGCGTGGACACGAGCAAAAAGCCCACGCAACCCACAAAGCCAACCGAGCCCACAAAGCCAACCGAGCCCACAAAGCCAACTGAGCCGACGAAGCCGGGGAAGCCGGCCGAGACCACCTACACGGTCTCCTTCAATGCCAACGGCGGCAAGGGCACCATGGCGAGCAAGACCTACAAGAACTCACAATCCGTGCAGCTGCCCAAGAACACCTTCACTTACGCCGGCAAGCGCTTCGTCGGTTGGAACACCAGGGCTGACGGGTCGGGCACAAGCTACATCGACCAAGACTGGACCGACACCGCCCGTTTTGCCGGGAAAAAAGTGACGCTTTATGCCCAGTGGGTGGACGATGCCCAGGCGCAAGTTAAGGTTGCGGTCAACGCCAGCAATCAGAGCATCACCGCCGCTACGTGCTCATCCATGACCGGAGCTGTGAAGACAACAGTAGACGATGACGGTGTAGTCTCGTACAACGTCGCGATCAGCAGTGCGCACAAGCTGACCATCACGGCTCCCAAGGGATACGTGATCTCGCGTGTGACTGTGGACGGCGAAGAGCGTGACGAGGCGATCGGCAAATCCACCTTCACGTACACCTTTGAAGCAAACTCGCTCACAAAAGACGGCAGCAGCGTGGTCTTCGAACTTACCCACCCGGGCTACAAGACAATCCGGATTTTCACCGACAGCAAAAACGGAAAGATCACGCCGACCGTCGGGTCCAACGCAAAGCTCATCGCAACGGATGAAAACAACTGGTACGGCGTGCTATATACGTACGAGGTCAAAGAAAATAGCTCTGCTTCGTTTACCGTGACGCCCAACAAAGGATACGAGATCTCCGGCATCTATGTTGAAGGCGAGAGCAAGACAATCACGAACCCCTCTACATACACCCTTGAATTCAAGAACATCACCGAAGACGTGGCCGCGAGGTTCGAATTCCACAAAGCGGGTGAGGCTTCGCTCACGCTAGAAGTGGTGGGAGCGACCGCCAAGGTGACGGGTGGTGTGACGGCCAAGCAAAACGAGGACGGCAGCGTGACCTACACCTTCAAGAAGGGTGACAGGCCGACGATCACCTTCACGCCAAAGAGCGCCTGGGGCAAGCCCTATACCTTTGCCAATGGCATCGTCACTTACAGCGGCGGGGACGCGCAAAACATTTCCCTTAGCAACAACAGCATCACGCTCGATGCGCTCCCGGTTGGCGATACGTACGTGAGCATATCTTACAAGCCGGTCGACTATGCGGAAATCTTTGCATACTTCGACTGCGATACCGTGGGTCCGTCCCAGGCAGAGGATGCCGGAAGCATCACGGTACCGAGCACCCTCATTCCCATATCTGATGGCGTCCGGGGCTACTACGCTCAGAAAGGCAGCTCTCCCGTGCTGACCCTCTCGCTCAAGGCGGGATATGAACTGAAGTCAGTCACAGTGGGCAACTGGCCTGCGGGCATCAGAGAGGAGCTGGATATCTCCGAGCTCCAAAAGGATGGGTCCGGCAACTACCTTATCCCGCTGGAGAACGTGACTGGTGATATGCAGGTTGTCTGCAACGTACGCCAGCAGGGCACGCGCATCCTCGACAGCCGCAGCACGTCTCATGTAAAAGAGGCGAATTTCGCCGGGGCGCTCGAACAGTCGAATGACACTGTGAGTGGAAAGCGGGCGAAGTACAAAAAAGGTGCTGAGGCCACGGTGACATATACCCTGGACCAAGGCTACGAGGTGACCAAAGTTCAGATAAGCGGTAGCGAGACCGGCGATCGGCAGGAGTTCGGTCTCTCAGATGCCGCATACGACAGCGCCGCCAATTCCTATACCTTCAAGCTCGGCAAGGTGAGCGAGGACGCAGAGATCGAAGTTTCGGTCGGGCGGGCCGGGTATGCTCCCGTAATCATTGACGTATGGGGTGCCGGCGCGGACAACGTGAGGATCACTGCCGCCGACAGCAACGCCTTGGCCGTCAACGACAGCGGATATGATGACGGCTCGCTTTCCTATTACGTGAAGCTCGGGACGGTCGCGAAATTCAATATCGATACCGGTGGTGAAACCGAGATCAAGGACACGAGCTGGCGGGTCGAATCCGGCGAGGCGGACGACATTTTCTCCTACGCGGACGGCGTCCTTACCGTGAGCGGCCTGAGCAAAGATGCGGGGGCCACCGTAAATATCGAGGTGAGGCCGAAGGGCACGCGCGAGGTCTCTGCGTATGGCGAGCATGCCAGGATCAGCTTTGGCGGCGAGGGCCTCGTGAGCGGCGGCTCCGAAGGGGAAACTGCCGTATACAAGGTCGGGTCCGATGCCACGGTGACCTTTACCCTGGACGAGGGCTTCGGCGTCAAGGGCGGTTGGATAGGCGATGTCGAGCTCGACACCAGCGCTGCCGTGTACGACGAATCGACCAACTCTTATACCTTCACGGTGAGCAACGTCCAGGAAGACACGAGTGTCTCTATCACGACCGAGCGGGCCGGATACGTCAGCGTGAATGTCGGATTGGATGGTGGCGAAGCGGAAGGCCTGCTGATCACCGCTGCCGACGGCAATGGCCTTGTTGAGTACACAGGCGGTTGGCCAACCCTCTACGTGAAGGTCGGGCAGACTGCGAGATTCAACATCTCGGAGGAGAAAGAAGGCCTGGAGGTCTCGGTCGAGGTCTACAATGCCAGCTGCTCGTACGAAAACGGCGTCCTCACCGTCAGCAACACGGATGGCGATAGAACGGGCTACAGCATCAACCTCGCGATCCGGCCAAAGGACGCCCGTAGGATTAGCGTGTATTGGGATAGCACTATGCAAGAAGTCACGTTCGCTGGCGAAGGCCTCGTGAGCAGCGACGGAAATAGCGCTTTGTACAAGGTCGGGTCCGATGCCACGGTGACCTACGTCCTGAACGAGGGCTACGAGATCACCGGAGGCTGGATAGGCGATGTCGAGCTCGACCCCAGCGCCATCGCCAACGACGAAGCCACCAATACCAGTACGGTCACGGTGAGCAACGTCCAGGAAGATGCGGGTCTCTCCGTCATAGTGAGCCCCATAGAATAAGCAGTCTTACCGAGACGGGAAATGAGGAAAGCCCCGCGCGACAGCGATATCGCGCGGGGCCTTTCGTGACAAGAGGGGATGACAAGGGGGGTGACAAGAGGGGTGACAAGGGGACGTTTCCCTTTTGTCTCATAAAGAAAGGGCGGACCGCAACAGGCCCGACCACATCATTTTTTAATGAGACAAAATGGAAACGTCCCCTAGTGTCTCACAACTTGCGACTTGATGGGGACGTCCTCTGCATCCCGCTCTTCATGGCTAACTGGACAGACAAGCTGATCGGCCTCGCGCTCGAGGCGTGCACATAGGCCGCTGACCGCACGCGCCAGCCGTCACCTCTGTCCGCGCAGCCAGCCCTCCACCACCTCGCGGTTGAGCGCGGCGATGCGGCAGAAGTGGGGGTTCACCTCCAGCGGGTTGCCCGTGGGACTCTCATTGGCGTTTCTCACCATGCACATGGCACAGAAGGGCTTGTTCTGGCAGCCCAGACATTGGGGAAAGTCGCGCATGCGGAGTCTGCGCAGGTAGAGCACCTCGGGCGACTCCTCCCATATATGGCGCAGGCTCTGCTCCCGCAGGTTACCCAGCACCCTGCTCTGCCAGCCGGCGCAGGGGTAGACGGTGCCGTCGGAGACCACGGACAGCGACGACACGCAGACGCCGCACACGGGGTCACAGCTGATGTCCCTGGCGCGCTCCGCCGCCAGGTCGGCCTCCAGCACGCGGCAGCCACGGTGCGGGCATGCGATCCTGGCAGCTGGGTGATGGCGTCATGCACCTGGGGATCCATGCTGTAGAGCGAAACCTTGATGTTTGCGATGCGCGCTGCCCTGATGGAGGCGAGGATCCTCTCGTCCAGGAGGGTCAGGTTGGAGAGGATGCGGACCGAGAGGTCGTGCTCGCGCGTCATGTCGAGCATGCGACAGAAGTCCGGGTGCGCCATGGGCTCGCCGCCCGAGAGCGTGAGGGCGGGAAGCCCCATCTGGTCGCCCTGGTCCAGGATGCCGCGATAGAGGTCCATGCCACTACCTGGGGCTTTGTGTACTCCATGGCGCACCTCCCTTCGGGTTCCGTTACGGCCATTCAAGCACGGGGCGGGCCGCACCCCACCCCTGCGGGTGGGGCGGATCCGTGCGGTGCGTGGTGTAATTGATCAACCCGACGAAGGGAGCAGGCATGTGGGTTGACCTTGACGACGGCTGGGTGGGGCTCGGCGGCGACTGGATAGAGATCGTGCCCGACGGCTTTGGGGGCTACGTGGCCTATCCCTCGGGTCCTTTCGACGACCTTGGCGGCGGTCTCGTGCTGCTCCTCTGCGCGGGCCTCGTAATCGGCGGCATGCTCATGGCGGGCTACGCCTTCTTTGCCGCGGCCGTCTGCATCGCCCTAGGGCTCCTGGTCTCCGCGGTGCTGGGCGCCCTGCTGGGCCCGATTGCCGCGAGGGCCGTCATGCGGCTCGTGCTCTGGTACGCATGGGGCAACCTCGTCGCGGCGCTGGGGGTCATCATGACAGTCGAGGGCATGAGCGACGGGAAGGTCATGGCCCTCTTTGGCTGGCTTGGCTTTGCCATCGTGGGCCTGTTCCTGCCCTTTGCCACCTTGGACGATGACGCCACCACGTTCGACTTCGTTCTCATGGTAGCCATGTACATAGCCCTTGTGATCACCTGGTTCTGCGTGTTCACGGACGATCCCAGCGATGGCTTTGAGCTGGCCCTGCGCATCATGCTGCTGCAGGTGGGGCTGGGCGTCGTCGGTGGGCTGGTGACGAGGGGATACCACGCGGCAAAGGGCATCGGCAGCCGTGCGGGCACCACGAGCGGCCGCGCCGGCAACAAGGGCAGCGACAAGAACGTCGGCGTGTGGCTCGCTGGGGCCGGCGCCCTTCTCGCCCTCGGCTACGGGCTCATGCTGGTAAGCACCCTGCTCCCCATGAGCTTTCTGCCCATGCTGGCAGGACTGGTGGCGATCACGGCCTTCGCCCCAGAGGCGCTGACGCGGGGCAAGGCGTCCCCGATCCTCATGCTGGTGCCCTTTGCGGTGGGCTTCCTGCTGGAGCAGGCCTCGCTCTGCGTGGCCTTTCATGCCTTTGCCCTGGACTTCTCCATGCTCGTGCACGGATGCATGGCGCTCCTGAGCATGAACCCCGTCGCCGCGGCACTGGCCGGCCCCGCGACGCAGGTGTGGCTGAGCTTTGGCACGCTAACGGACCTCGCGCTTAGCCTGGTGGGGGCCCTTATCTCCTTCATAGCCAGGGAACACGTGGACCTCGTGGCGCTGGCCTCCACGCTGGAGGGCCCCGGGCGCGCCATCTTTGACACGCTCACCTCCGGCATCCTGGCCCTCGTCCTCATGCCCCTTGCGGTGAGCGCGGGGCTGGCGCTGCGGAGGCGGATGGCCAAGGGATAGCAACAAGAGCGGGCACCGCGGAGAGTCCCCGGTGCCCGCTCAAATGCCACGCCGTTGCCGCTTGGCCCGTATTACATGAAGCTCCGCTTCTGGTAGAAGTCCTCCCAGGGCTAGTTGAGACGGTCGAACTCGGCCAGTATTGTGTACAGGTCGTCCGAGTAGCTCTTGAGCTGCCCGGCCACGTAGAGCCGGTAGCGCGGCGACGTTGCCCCCGCGTCGCGCACCTCCACCAGCCCGTAGCTGAGCATCTTCGACTTGATGACTGATTCCATGTGCCTGCCTCCCGTTGTCGGATTGCGGATGTTGGGCCGTATTGAATCACGGCGGAGCGCGCATGACCCCACCCGTACGGGTGGCCCACCAAGGGCGGCGCTGATATATCTTGTAAGCAACCGCGCGGGTGGTCGCGTGCCAACGCGCCGGACGCAACAAGGCCAGGAGGCGCCCACATGGGAAAGACGCAGCGCAGACGCATGGCATGGGCCTGCGCCGCAGTGGCGCTCCTGCTGGCGGTCTCGGCCTGGCGGCGGTGGATGCTGACGTCCGGCGGCGGGTGGTTCGTCCCCTACGTCATGTACGCCACCTACGTGCTTCTCATCTGCCTATGGATACGATCGGTCCGCCGGTGCATGACACAGCAGGTCATGAGGCGATGCGTCTGCGCAGAGGGGCTCCTCATGTTTGCCGGGGCAACCATTCGGTTTGTGCAGGATGCCATCCTGGTAGAGGACATCGTCCTCATGCGCGAGAGCGGCTACCTCACGCTGGTCCCCCTCATGGTCATCCCGCCGCTCGGCTGGCTGGGCACGCTGGGGTTGGGACACAGCAGCGGGTACCGACCGGATCCCCGCTGGCGCTGGCTGGCGGTGCCGGTGCTGGTGATGGTCTTTCTTGCCCTCAGCGACTCGCAGCTCCACCTCATGTGCGTGGTGGACCTCGCAGACCCCCAGCCCAACCTGCTCTTCCATCCCGGCTTTGGCGCCTACCTGCTCACGGTCTGGTACATCGCGCTCACGCTCGCGCGCATAGGCCTCATGGTCGCCCGCAACCGGGCGCTAGGCGCCACCCGCAACCCCTGGCCTACCCTGCTCGTAGGCATGTGCATGGCGGCGGTTGCCATGCCCTACCTGCTCACCTCCTTTGCGCCAGACCCGGACTTCGTGGAGTTCTTCGCCCGCGTCTTTGTGTTTGAGGCGCTGCTGTGGGAGAGCTGCATCGCCACCGGGCTCGTGCCTGCTAACTCGGGCTACGAGGACGTGCTGCACGCTTCCACGATTGCCCTGCAGCTCCTGGACGCCAACGGGACTCGCCTGACCGGTTCTGCGGACGCCCCATGCATAGGCAAGAGCGAGTTCCTGGCGTTGGCACGGGGCGAATGCGTGGAAACAAGCCCGGGCATCGAGCTGAGGGCATTCCGGATGCGGGACGTCTGGTGCGCCTGGAGCCAGGACGTGCGCGAGCAGCGGCGGGCCCTCGCCGAGCTGGAGGACGCACGCGAGGAGCTTGCCCAGCGCGGCGACACCCTGGCGCAGGAGCTCAAGGTGCGGGGCGAGGCTGAGCGCGTACGCAGCCGCGTCATCATCTACCAGGCACTCGAGGAGCAGATAGACCCGCAGCGAGAAGAACTCGAGCGCCTGCTGGTCGGGCTGGGGCAGCGGCTGCGCGACGACACCCATCCCATCGGCCGAGAGGAATGCGCGCAGGCGCTCGAACGCGTGCTGGCCCAGGGCACCCAGCTCAAGGCCACCTGCATGGAGGTGCTTCTCGCTACCGAAGGCGGGTCGGCTGGGGAGGGCCCAGGCCAGCCCCACACGAGCGGGGGTGCGTGATGGACCCTCTCGCCTGCATGGCCTGCGTGACTCTGGCATGCGCCGTGGTGGTCTGGATCTGTGCACGGCCAGCCCGGGTGGCGGGCCTTGCGTCCCTCACCCGCGCCGCCGTGGACACACTCCCCGCCGGCATCTGCCTGGGCAGCCAGAGAGGGGTGCCCATCCTGGTGAACCACCGCATGGACGAGCTCGCCTGCGCGCTGGTCGGCCATTCCATCCTGGACGCGAGGGCCTTCTGGCAGGAGCTCTCGGAGCTGACCGGCTCGCGGTCGCTCGACGGGCGTGGTGCCAACGCACGTACCCTGGAGGTGACCACCGCAGACGGGAGCGTCTGGCAGTTTGCGCATTGCAAGACGTTGGGCAGACCCAGCTACCTGCAGATTCAGGCCGCAGACGTGACCGCAATCGCCCGCGCGCGAGCGGAGACCTCCGCCGCAAACGAGCTCCTGCGCGAACAGAACGCCCGCCAGCAGCTGCTCCTGCAGGACGTCGAGGGCATCAGCCGCCAGCGGGAGCTCCTCGCCGCACGCATGCAGGCGCATCGCAACCTAGGTGAATGCCTGCTCATGACGCGCAAGGCCCTGGAGGAGGTGACGGCCGGGGCAAGCACACAGGAGCGGAACAACCTTCTCCTTGAGCTGGTAAGTAGGTGGGACGGGGTCCTGCGGGGTCTTGGCTGCGCTGAGCCGGCCGCAGAGGGTGCCTCCTCCGACACGGCGGAGCTCGAGGACGTGGCCGCCCTTATTGGCTGCCGCATCGTGTGGGAGGGTGCGCTTCCCACCGATAAGGTCGCGAGGTCGCTGGTACTCGCCACCGCCCGGGAGGCCCTGAGCAACGCGGCTCGGCACGCCCACGCCACGGTCCTGACCGTGAGTTGCGAGCGCGAGGGCGGGTGGACTGTGGCGCACATCTGGGACGACGGCGACGATGCCAAGGCCGGAGCCACTCCCCTGGCGTTGACGGAGGGCGCTGGCCTGGCCGACCTGAGGCGCAGGATCCAAGGCGAGGGCGCCGTACTCGAGCTGCACCTGGACAAGGGCGTGCTGCTGGCCGTGAGAATCCCGGAGGCAGGGTGATGGGCGTGGTGAGGACCATAGTGGTCGAGGACTCGCTCCTGACCAGGGAGGCGGTGGTCAGCCGCCTGGCCCAGCCGCCGCAGATCCAGGTTGTGGCCACGCTGGAGAATGCGGCCAACGCGGTGGTAGCCTGCGCGCGGCGCAGCATCGGCCTCGTGCTCATGGACGTGTGCACCCGCGATGACGAATCCGGGCTGGCGGCCGCCGCGCGCATCAAGCGCGAGAGCCCCTCGACCAAGGTGGTCATCATGACCTCCATGCCGGAGCACACCTTCTTGGCAAAGGCGCAGGTCGCCGGCTGCGACAGCTTCTGGTACAAGGACCTGCAGGCGGTCGGCCTTCTCGACGTGGTGGGACGCACGCTGCAGGGCGAGCGGGTGTGGCCTCGCGAGACCCCGCCCGTCATGCTGGGCCTCGCGAGGAGCACTGAGCTGACGGCCCGGGAGTTTGACGTCCTGCACCAGCTGGCGCGCGGCCTCAGCTACGAGCAGATAGCCTCCGAGCTGGGCATCTCGCTCAACACCGTGAAGTACCACGTGAGGAACTTGCTGGCCAAGACGGGCTTTGAGAGCACGCTGGCCCTGGTGGTCGAGGCCGTGGACAAGCGCCTGGTCCTGCCCAAGTACTGAGCCGGGCCAATTGCGCAATCGCATGAATTCGGCACTTGCAAGTGCCGAATTGCACTGGCCGATGTGACGCCCAATTGGCCAGCACCGGTTTGGGGCTCATCCACCACCGCGAGGGGGCCCACTGATTGACCCGAGCCAGCGACTAGAACTGCACCTTGACGATGCGCATGCCCATGCCGCGGTCGCAGGCCTTGACCATGACCCTCAGGACCAGGCCCAGCTCCGGGCAGATGTCCTGGTAGCCGCGCATGTAGCTACGCGAGGAGACGCGACCGAACTCCGGCCCCCACTGCACCAGCTCCGCGGGATCATCAAGGTAGAAGCCGATGCCCACGCCATCGATGCCCGTCTCCTTCTGCCAGGTCTTGGCAAACATGCGGGCGCCAAGCCTGTTGAAGACGTCGAACACCACTACGGAACCGGGGAACCGGCGCGCAATCTCGGTCAGCAGCGCGCGTACCTGCTGGACGGAGAAGTAGCAGAGGACGCCCATGGCAAAGAAGATCGCGCCCTCGCTGCCGTCCACCTGGTCCATCCAGGAGAAGTCGTTGAGATCGCTCGCGATGTTGCGCTCGCGCTCCCCCGCGCCCAGCAGGCGGTCGCGCACCTGGATGACATCGGGCATGTCCACGTTGTAGCCGCGGACCGTGCCGTTGTCGCACCGCCTGAAGCTCCCGTCCAGACCGCAGCCCATGTTTACCACAGCCGCGCGCTCGTGCGTGGCCAGGTAGTCGCGAATCTCGGAGGCGACGTCGTTCTGGCGCTGGGCCACCTCCAGCGCGCCGAGAAGCCCCGTCGAGCTTGTCAGGGACTTGCCGTACTCGGAGAAGTCGTAGTCGAGGCTCTGGACCAGGCGGTCGGCCTCCTCGTCGTGGAAGATCTGCGGGAAGCGCTCCGAGCACACCTTGCGACCGTAGAGCGGCAGCACCAGCGTCTCTTGGACGGTGTTCTTCTCGATGTGCACCCTCTCGCTCCCCATGCCCGGCTCCATGCGCTTCTCTCCAGCCTATAATGAGTTAGGGTCATCTAACTAATTATAGGTGCTACTGAAACACAAAGGAAGGCGCAAGAGTCCACGGCGATGCCCCCTACCGCTTCTTGGCCAACCCGCGGGCTGCCGAGAGAGCTGCCCGCCTCAGCAGAAGCCTGCCGCTTCTCCCACAGGTGCTCCTGCAGGCTGCTGCGCCTCCTCAATCTCGTCGGGAGTCAGCCCATGTCCTCACCGCTCCAGGCCAGGCCCAGTACCGCGCGCACCGAGGCGTCGACGTCCTGCATGTCACTTTCCAGCGTTGCGATGCGTCTCCGCAGGCTGGCTTGCTGGTCCTCCAGGTCCATCAGCCGCCGCTCGATGCTGTGGCGTCAGATGACATGGGCGATCCTCTCCTTGTGACGATGGTGGAAATGGTGGCAAGACCGATGTCTGATCGCGTGACACGAGCTATCACCAAACCTCGGCGTCTCTACCAGTCCTGACTGTTGGGGCTGGTGTAGGGATCCCAGCCGTTCCAGCTCCTGATGAAACGGATGCCGGGAGGCCATTGGCCGTTCTCGTCGTGCCAGCAGAACCCCTGAGGAGCTTCATGGTCGGAGTATGGTATGACTTCGATTCCTCTGATGCCGAGCTGCGACGGATCGTCGCGGTTCAGCGTGCAGTCGGTCACGTGCGCCTGCCACCGCGTCCCGTCGGCAGCGGTGATGGTGGCGGAGCTCACGACCCACATCTCGCCACTCCTCAACGTTCCAACCCTCACGTAGAGATCCCCGTCGGTGAGAGTTCCACCGCCAATTACGGACATGAGGGTGGCAATCCGTCCGGACAGGCCATCCGACTCGCCCTTGGCAGCGTCGGAGAACTCGGCCACGAGACCATCCGTGTCAGAGTCTGCGATGAGCTCTGAGATCTGCTCCAGCCGGTCCGCGCTGGCCTCCTCGTCCAACATCGTGGAGCGCGGGCCATATCCCTGCGGCGTCTCGTGGGAGCAGCCCGTAAGGGTGATCAAGACGGCGAGAGCGGTTCCCAGGATTGACTTCATGACTCGACTCCTATCACCACGCATAGTAGGCCACCTTCCTCTCCTCATCGAAGCACCAACCCGTAGCAGAACGATACGCAGCGTAGAATCCATCCCATAGCTCCGGCTCGTCAGAGTTTGGCCAACCCGGCCGAACAAAAACAGCCAACCACGGCAAGGTGGAGGAGGGCATTGCGCCGCCGAGCCGACCTACACTGGCTCTGCCAAGTGCGCCAGTGTTAGGAGGTCCATGAGCGGAGACATCAACGAACGCAATGACCTGCAGGAGATTATAGGCAAGGCGCTCGCCGAGATGGGCTTCGGCCCCGGGGGGGGCCGCGACCAGAGGTACAGCACGGAGCCCGGGGAGGCGTTCCAGATGGACTGGGGCTTCGTGAACCTCGTGGACGAGGCGTGCGAGACCTGCCGGATCGCCTGCTTCTGCATGGTGTGCCACCACTGCGGCACCTGCTACCTGGAGCTCTTCCCCAACGCGCGCCAGTCGTCTCAGCGTATACATATGCCTGCAGGCCCTCCGAAGAGATGCCTGCAGGCAACGTGTTGATTTCCTAGCTCTACTTGCCGATCGTCCAGCTCTGTCCTTGCGTTTGCAACCTCACCATTTGGGCAAAGATGCCATTCATGGCCAAGAGCTCCGCGGGAGAGCCCTGTTCTGCGACTTTGCCTCCCGACAGTACGACGACCTTATCCGCAGACTGCACCGTGCGCATGCGGTGCGCAATGACCAGAACGGTCTTTCCCGCAAGCAGCCGGGAGAGGGCGGCCTGCACCTTGGTCTCGTTCTCCACATCCAGGGATGCCGTCGCCTCGTCCAGAAGCACGATCGGCGCGTTCTTCAGCAGTGCGCGGGCGATGGAGATCCGCTGTCTTTCGCCGCCGGATAGCTTTGAACCGTTCTCGCCAATGGGCGTTTGGTATCCGTCTGGCAGCTTCTGGACAAACTCGTCGCAATTTGCCGCTCGTGCCGCCGCCAGAACCTCCTCATCCGTTGCCCCGTGCCTTCCGAGGCGAATGTTTTCCATGACGGTATCGTCAAACAGCATCACGTCCTGAAACACCATGGCATAGTCGCTCAGCAACACCTCGGGATCGACCGTGGAGACATCCACCCCGCCGACGGAAATCCTGCCGCCGTCGATATCCCACAGCCGTGCGGCAAGTCTCGCACAGGTGCTCTTGCCCGAGCCGGAGGGTCCCACCAGGGCAGTCACCTCGCCCTCCTTCGCCATGAAGCTCACATCATGCAAGACTTCCTTGTTGTCATAGGAGAAGCTCACGTTCTGGAACTCGATGTCATGCCCAGCCGGGTTGAAGTCCTCAGTGCCGTCGGCTGCGGGAGTGTCCTCGATCTCCATCAGCCTGGAGGCGGAAACCTGCGAGATGAACATCTCGCTGATCAGTGCCAAGGCCTGGTCGAAGGGCGCATACACACGGGTAATGACCAAGAGAAACATGAACAGCAGCATGAAGTCGATCTTGCCGCTCAGGATCAGATTTGCTCCCGTGAGTATCGTGGTTGCCACACCCAGGCGCATGATGGCACTGGCGGCATTGACAAAGATGCCGGTGCTCAGCTCGCCCTTTATCAAAGTCTTCTCGTGGTGATCGATCTTGTCGTTCAACTGCTGCAGGAACCGGTTCTCCTGATTGGTGGCACGAATCTCGCGGATGTTCTCGATCGTCTCCTGAATACCGTCGGAAGCCTGCAGCCCGGCGGCTTTGGCAATCTCGGAATTGCGCTTAGCCAGCTCCCTGCTCCCGAAGAGCAACGCGAACGCCACCGGAACTCCCCATAGGGCGGCCAGGGCCAGGCGCCAGTCATACGCAATCAGAGCCACGGCGATGACGGCTGTAGAGATATACGAGCCATACAGATATCCCAGGCAGTGGGACCAGACGTGCTCCAGCCGGTTCACGTCCCCCATGAGCGTCTCGGTCAGATCTGCCAGATCGCGATTCCCGAAAAATCCGAGCGGGAGTTTGCGGAGACGCTCTGCCAGACGGATGCGCACATTCTTAACCTCGCCATACACCAATCCGTACGTCGCGTTGTACTGCTGGATGTGCGTGACAAGCGAGAGTACGATGAAGACGAGCAGCATCACCAGTAACGGCCATGCGGCAGGCAGGGGTGCATTCTCGGTCAGCGTGTCCATGAAGTGCGACATCAGCAGATACAGAATGCCTATACCGCCCATGACCACAAGATTGACGATGACCGTCCAAAACGCGCCGGCTTTTACATTCTTCACACCCTGATCCGTAAGGGCGTATGTGCGCTGGAAATCCTTCCCGAACACCTACATCGCCTCCTTCGCCGAAATCTTCCACGTAACGGCTTGGTTGTAATCCGCCCACATCTCGGAGTACAGGCCACCCTTCCGGACAAGCTCGTCGTGCGTTCCCGTCTCGGCAACCTTCCCTTCGTTGAGGACAACGATCCCATCCGCGTTCACCACGGTAGAGAGGCGATGGGCGATCATGATGACGGTGCGTCCTCTTGTCAGTTCGGCGAAGGCCTTCTGAATCAGCACCTCGTTTTCGGGATCGGCAAAGGCAGTTGCCTCGTCCAGCACGACGATAGGCGCGTTCTTCAAAATGGCCCGCGCCAGCGCCACGCGCTGCTGTTCGCCGCCGGAAAGATGGGTGCCCCCCGAGCCGATCACGGTATCAACGCCATTCGGCAGCTTTCTTATGATGTCTCCGCACTGCGCCGCGGCCAATGCCGCCAAGACCTCCTCGCGGGTTGCATCAGGTCTTGGAGCGCGCACGTTATCAAGAATCGATGCTTTGAACAGACGGCTGTTCTGGAACACAAAGGCCACCTGATCCATCAGCGCGTGCGGGTCGGCCTGCCGGACATCCACGCCGCCAACAAGAACCTGACCCTCGCTCACGTCCCAGAAACGCGGGATCAATGAGGCCGCTGTGGTCTTTCCGCCACCGGAGGGACCAACCAGAGCCACAGTCTGCCCCGGCTCCACCCGAAATGAGACATGGGAGAGCGCAGGCTGCTCGGCACCTTCATAGGTGAAGCTAACATCCTTGAATTCGATGCCATTGTCTTTTGGCGTCTGAGGATGGTCGCTTACCTCCATGACCGGCGCATTCATCACCTGGTTGATGCGTCCCATGGCGGTCTGCGCGAGCATGGTTCCGCTTGCCGCAAACATTACCCGCGCAAGGGCGGTGGAAATGACTGCTGAGAATACCGCATAAAATGCGAAATCGGTGACAAACCCGGCAAACTCTCCGGATGCCAATGCCTTCGGCATCATGAGCAATACCGCCGGAACGAGGAAGATGAACGCGCCTTCGGTGAAGGTGAGGTTCACAGACTGAGGCACCTTGCATACATCCCCCTGATAGTGTTCCGCCTTGTCGCTGTAATTCTCAATCGCCTGCTTGAAGGCCTTGAAGGAGTGGACGGTCTGCTGGAACACCTTTACAACGGGTATTCCACGCACATATTCCGTCCCGGCCTTGCTCATCACATCCTGTGCCTCCTGATACTCCGCCATGAGTCCCGCATTCTTGCCCCCCATCATGGAGAACATGGCGAGAATCGAGATAACGGCCGCAAGCAGGCACGACGCGCCCATGCGCCAGTCAAACACAACCATCAGCACGATCATCGCAATCAGCATCACAAGGCTGCCGACGATGTCCGCGAGGTTGTGGGCGAGCAAGGTCTCGGTATCGGCGACCGCGCCGTCCAGCCGGTTTCGCAGAAGCCCTGAGGCATTGGAGTCGAAGAACCCCAGCGGCGCCTTCATCAGGTGCGCCATTCCCTGCTTGCGAATGTTGGACGCCGTGCGAAAAGCCGCCAGATGCGTACACATCAGCGCCGCAAAATACACGACAATCCCGCCAAATGCGAAGGCAAACGCCATCCAGCCGTACCGAGCTATGCCCGTTGCCTCTGTCCAATTGGGAGCAACGGCGACCAGATCCCGGATTGCAAGCCAAATGCAAATATACGGCGCCATGCCCAGAACCATGGCGACCCCGGACAAGCCAAGTCCAAGAAACATCAGCCCCTTGTACCGGCCCGCGTAGCCGAGCAACGCGGATATATCATTTTGTTTCTTTTCTTTCATTTAGAGTCCTCCCGACTGCCGGACAACTGAAGATGTTCCGCCCCACACGTGCTCACGAAGGCTTGGCCTGGCCCTTCCTTTGTCTTCTCCGCAATGTTCTGACACCGGTATTCCGATGGCGTCACACCAGTCTCCCGACGGAATACTTCGCCGAATTTCCCCTGGTTCTCATAGCCGCAGGCAGCGGCAATCTCGCCGACGCTGCGTCGCGTCCAGACGAGTTCCTGCCGGGCAAAGGCGATGCGCTTCCGCCTCATGTAGCCGGAAATGCTCTCGCCGTATACCAGCCGGAAGTATTTTTTCAAAGTGATCTCACCGAGGCCGAACCGCCCTGCCAATTCCTGCAGGGTGTAACGCCTTGACAGATCCGCGGAGATAAGGGATTCAATCTCGGAAGCGATCTGCCGCTGCCCTTTCGTCACGAAGGCAGTCTTTTCCAATGCCGTGGCGCCGTGCGTCTTCAATTCGTAGAGGAACTGAAGGGCCAGGAACCGGTACTGGGGCAGTTCCAGGTCGGCTTGCACGAGATGCTCGAAGAGGTCGGAAGCCAACCCCATTTGTCTCTGCGTCATCCGGAACAGGGCGGATACCGGCACGCCGGCGGCCATCTCGTTCAGAAAGGAAAGATCCAGTCCGAATTCTTCCAAGGTATCCATATCGGGTTCTGTGACAAAGACCTCGATCCCGTCATAGAATCCGCCGGGGTAAGAAAACTCATCTGCAGTGGTCGTGCCGTCCGCATTGCCTGCCGCCATGAAGCCTTTCTCCATATAGATATAGGTATCCCTCGGCAGCGCTGTTTCACATCGGCCGTCGATGCAGCAATTTAGGACCGGTATCCAGTCGCTGCCCGGCCCCGTATTCTTGATGTGGTTACAGCGGATGTGGTTGGCGCAGAGGTAGATACCGTCCCAGAGCGGAGCACAGAGAACGAAATTCTCTGTCTGCCCATAAACCATCCGCATAAGACCTTTTTCCAGAGTACTTGCTGCAGCATTCATTCGATCACCTCGAAGTTAGTAGTAGCTAACTATTGCATATCGCGAGGGATGATCCTACTCCGAAAAGCCTTTCTTACTCCAAATCGATAGTGAATGCTGAGAAGCACTTTCCCTGCTCCACGCGCTAGAAAGACTGGGTCCTTCGCGCGGAGGACCCGGCTCAGAGGAAACCCATGGCAAAGAAGATCGCGCCAGTCACATCAGAGGCCCGCCTGGTTATCTGCCTGTGCTAACATACCGGTGGTATATACCATCGGTACATGGAGCAGCAAGGCATGGCAGAGGTCACGGCAACACAGCAGGCCATATTGGCAAGCGCGCGGCGGCACTTCATGGAGCACGGCTTCAAGAGCGCGTCGCTCAACCGCATCGTGGCGGACGCCGGCTTTACCAAGGGTGCCTTCTACGGCTACTACGCCAGCAAGGAGGAGCTCTTCGACGCGCTCGTAGCCCAGACGTCGCAGGGACTGGCCAAGGTGATGGGCAACATTACCGCTGGCTGGGCGGGCTACCAGGTGGGAGAGCAGGCCGAACATCTGGACGAGGCCTTCTTCGCGCAGCTCCCGGAGCTGGCGGACTTTATCGTCGCCCACCGCGACGATCTGCGCCTCATCCTCACCCACTCCGAGGGCACCCGCTACGAGGGCTTTCTGGAGTCGCTGGTCGAGAACAACACCCAGCGCATCGAGCCCATGCTCGCGCGGATGGGCCTGGGCGGCGTGGACCCCGACACCTACCGGCTGCTCATGACCGCCTACTACGGCACGCTCGTCCGCATCGCGACGGGCGACTACGCGAAGGACCAGATCGTCGCGAAGATGCGCGACGTCCAGATCGTCTTTCAGACGGGGATTCTCGCCCTTGCCCAAAGGCGGCAAGGCGCACAGGAACAAGAACGGTCATAAGGAGATAGCAATGGCAAAGAAGGAGCGCGAGTACAAGGGTCGGGCGCTCATGGCGGCGAGCCGCTACCAGGAGTACCTGCCCACGATTCCGCAGGCAGACCAGGACCGCGTGGCCGCGCGGGTGGACGAGCTCATAGCCGACAACAAGGAGTATTGCGACCAAGGCAACTACGACCACCTGGCAAACATGCTCACGGCGCTGGCCCTCTACGAGCTGTGGCGCGAGCGCGACCTCTCTGAGGACGAGGCCATCCAGGCCACAGGCGAGCCCATGTGGGCCTTTGTGGAAAAGAGCACGGCGGGCATGTACCGCAAGCTGCTCTCCAAGCCCGGCATGCTCAAGCTGATGAGCCGCATCGTGCCAGCCGGCTTCAAGAAGGGCAGCGGCTACGGCTGGAGCTATGTGTGGCATCAGGACAAGTCCACCAGCAAGTACCTGCAGTTCGAGTGCACGAGCTGCATCTACGCGCAGATCCTCGGGAAGTACGGCGTCCGCAAGCTGGGCACCATCTTCTGCCATGCCGACGACATCAACTACGGCTCGATCCCCGGCGTCACCTTCACGCGCAACCACACCCTCTGCAAGGACGGCGAGCCCTGCGACTTCCTCTTCACCAAGTGAGGCGATAGGACAAGAGGGGCCGATTCTCTCTTGTCGCAGCCGCGCAAACACGGTCGCTCAGCTTGCTCCGGTCGCACATGGCCACGACGGGGCGGGGGCACCCGCAAAACCGCAGCTAAACGGCCTGTCTCACCAATACATTTTCGCCCACGGGCGGGAAAAGCACCCGCATTCATGGCTTCCAACCTGCGGATTTGCAGGTCGCGAAACCGCCTATGCGCACCTGCGGCACCCCCAAATCCGTCTCTATAACTTTGATGTTCGTCATAAAAGCCCAGATAACGCTGGCTCCACTGATGCTGTTGTGGACTTATAGAGACGGATTTGGGGGTGCCTTAAACACGTACTGGGAGGCGATGAACCCGGTCATCTCCGAACCGTTGCAGATCAACCGCGATTCCGTGAGCGCCTACGCAACGCGTACTCTCGATAGCATCGAGCCCGTTGCGTAGGCGCACGAGCTGTATCGCAGGGGGGCGCAGCAAGGGGATGCAGTCTCGGGGATGGGGCTCCACCACTGAACCGGCCGCGTCCCACAGGAGGCCGCCAATCAATAACTTGCCGTTAAGCTTTGCCCAAGCCCACGGCCGCAGTCCTGATGACTCCGTACAGTGTTGAGCTCGCGCCAAACGTCGGAAGGTTCACGTTATGAAGTACAAGGGCCCCGTCCTGCTGCTTATTACCGCCACGCTATGGGGCATGGCGTTCGTCGCACAGACCGTCGGCGGTGGCACGGTCGGTGCGTTCACGTTCAACGCGTCCCGCAACTTCATCGGCGTGCTGTTCCTGACCGGCGTCATCGCGTGGCGCAAGCGCACGGGCATCGACCAGCCGCCCACGGACGACGGGGACGGATACAGCCGCCGCACGCTCTTCATCGCCGGCGCATCGTGCGGCATCGTGCTCTTCCTCGCGGCGTGGCTGCAACAAGCCGGCATCAACGCGTACCCCGCAGGCGCCGCCGCCAGCGGGCGCTCGGGCTTCATCACCGCGCTCTACATGGTTATCGTCGCCCTTTACGGCGGGTTCACGCAAAAGAGGCAGCACCCCATCGTGCTCCTTGCCGTCGCCGTGGCCGTTGTGGGCATGTACCTGCTCTGCGTTCCAAACGGGTTTGGCAGCCTGTACTTCGGAGACGTCCTCGTGTTTCTCTGCGCGTTTGGCTACGCCGCCCACATCATTGTGATTGACAGGTTTACGCAGGTAGACGGCGTGCGCCTCTCGCGCCTGCAACTGCTGACCTCGGGGGCTGTCGCGCTTGTGTGCACGCTTGTCTTCGAGCACCCCACGCTCGCGCAAATCTACGCAGCCGCGGTGCCGATTCTCTACGCCGGCATCTGCTCGGACGGCATTGCCTACACATGCCAAATCGTGGCGCAGAAGACCACCGACCCAACCGTGGCGGCAATCCTGATGAGTCTGGAATCCGTGTTCGCCGGGCTGGGCGGCTGGCTGATTCTCTCGGAGTCACTCGCGCCCATTGAGCTGCTGGGGTGCGGACTCGTCTTCGCGGCGGTAATGATGGCACAGGTGCCGGAATTCCGGGCGAACGCCCTGGCAAAGCGGCGGGCAGAGAAGTAGCTGCCAGTTCCGCGGGTTCCCACTATGGCTCTCGCAGGAACCCCCCTCGTCCCACCCCAAGCCCCGCCCGAGAAGAGCGACCTCAGCAGAAGGCGCAGGACGGTCGTTCCGAGGGACGATGGACTCTTATCCCATTGGGGACGGAGAGGGGCCGCAAAACGCCTCTGTCGCGTTTGCCCAGCTAGACGGCTCATAGCATGCTTCCGCAGATGCCTCCAGGCGTGCCCCGCCTCCACGGTGGCGCAGGCGCACCCGGGAAATCCCAGCTAGATGGCCTGGTTCTTCGGTGCGATTTCCCCATCGGGCGGGGAAGGCATCAGAATCCGTGGGTCCCTACCTGCGAATTTGTCGACCGCGAAACCGTCCATACACATCATCGGCACCCCAAAATCCGTCCCTATAACTTTGATACTCCCCACAAAAGCCCAGATAAATCTAATTCCATCCTTGATTATGTGGACTTATAGGGACGGATTTTGGGGGTGCCGCATGCGCACACCGGAAGGGAATTCCTCTCGTACGTGACGGCAACGTTCTTCCGGAACAGGTTTTGCAGAAGCCCCCGCCAGCGCTCCCAGGCAAGCTGGCCGATGCTGCTGCAGTGGCTACAGAAGGCGTTACGTGAGACGCCACCATCCTCGCGGGCGTAGCCTGGCGCCCACGATTACCTGTTACGACTAATCCATATCGGACACGTCCCGCAGCATGCGAGCCCGCCCCACACTGGGGAGGTGATGTCTCCGCCACTAGGCCCGGATGGATCCCATCGGACCCTCTGGACGCGCCATCCAGTCACAGCCGGGGGAGGGAACGGGCGGATGATTGTGCTATGTTGTCAGACCAACGGGAATCGCCCCCGGACAGAGGAGCTGGAGACCAGGTAGCCATGGACCTGACGAGACTCAGCAAGGAAATGTCGTACGTGCTCAGGCACGCGCCCTGGGAGTACGAGCTGGAGCCGGACGCCGAGGGGTTCGTGCCCGTGGGACAGCTGGTCGACGCCCTCAACGAGACGGGCCACTACAGCCGCCCCGTCACCTTTGCAGACCTGGACGCCGTCGTGAGCGCGCCAGGCAAGCGCCGCCACGAGATCCGCGACGGGCGCATCCGCGCGCTCTACGGGCACTCCTTCCCCATGCGGGTGGACTTCGAGCCCGCCGAGCCGCCCGCGGCCCTCTACCACGGCACCGCCAGGCGCTTCCTCCCCTCCATCATGGAGGAGGGGCTCAGGCCCATGTCGCGCCAGTACGTGCACCTCTCCGCCGACATGGACATGGCCCGGCAGGTCGGCTCGCGCCACGACCGGCACGACCCGCCCGCCATTCTGCGCGTGGACGCCGCCGCGGCCCACGCCGACGGCGTCGCCTTCTACCCCACGGGCAACGAGCGGGTCTGGCTCTGCGACGCACTGCCTGCCGCATACCTGGAGGAGCTGGGCCGGTAGCCGCGATGCGACGCGCGCATGCGCGCACGATGACCGGGCGCCGGCACGCTCGTCACCCATTATGCCCACGGGGCGGATGCAAGCCCCGCTTCAGTGAACTCTTCCATCCGAATAATCCCAGAGCGCGAGGAACATCTCAAGACAAGCGGCATTGCCATGAGACTACGAGCCTATTCTCATGCCAAGCTCGCGCGCCGCCTGCAGGTCACGTGGGAACTGCTCCTCTCGCACGGCGCGCTTGTGCGCCTCGTCGAACATGGACGAGCGGTACTTGGAGTAGTCGTCGAACTGGTAGGTGTCGCAGGAGAACAGGGTCTCACAGCTGCCCATGAGCAGCCCAACGCTGTCTGCGCGCCTGCCTCCGCCTCGAGCAGCAGCTTGTGGGTGTTGTGGTTCTTGCGGGGACTGCCATTGAGCAGGATTACCTTTTTCATTCTCTTGGGCCCCTTTCTAGATGAGGTCGAGCTTTCCCCAGAGGATTTTCCCCGCGGGCGACACGAACTCCTCATCGACGTGCACGGCGTCCACCCTCCCGATGAACAGCTCATTGGAGCCTCCCTCGGGGAGGACGGAGGCAACCACGGTGCACTCGTAGTTCACCGGGCAGTCGAGCAGGACCGGAGCGTTAACCGCGTCACCATCCGCCCAACGCAGCCCCAGCGCCGCGAACTTGTCAACGTCGCGGCCCGACTTCGTGCCGATAAAGCCATACTCGCGCCTGAGGCTTTTGGGAGGGAAGTTCACCACAAAGCAGCCCGTCTCCTTGACGATGGCATGGCTGTAGCGCGACGGCTCGATGCCGATCATGACCATGGCTGGGTCATGGCTCGCATTTCCCACGTAGCCCACGTCGAGCGCGTTGTTGCGGCCATCGCTTCCGCGCACCGAAATGATTGTCTGGGGCAACGGCACGATAGCAGCCACGGAGTTGTCCAGTCTCTCCTTCATCGCCCTTCACATCCTCTCGATTCTTATACGCAAAATTATATGGCGCCGCCAGACTTCGCCACGCGAGTTCTCGGCGCACCAGTAGTATGGGACGAGCCCGCCTGCGAGGAGCACCTGGCATATGGGCTAACCGCTTTGTGACCAAACCACGGAAGGCGTCCTCCTTGTCTGCCATTATCGGATGCGTCCGAACGAGATGCCCGGCCTCAACGGGCGGAGGGAGGTTTGCATGAAGCCCATCACCATCACCGATGGCAATTTCAAGAGGGAAGCGCCCGATTCCGACCGACCAGCCATGCTGAACCTGGGCAACGGCGAGGACCTTACCCAGCTCGCAGAGGAAAACGAGGTACTTATCCTGGAGTTCGGGTCCGAGGCCTGCCCTCCCTGCCGAGCGTTGCGGGGCCGCATCGACACCTGGCTCACACACCATCCAGGCGTTGCGGGCCGATACGTCTCCATCGAGCGGTACGTGGAACAATCTGCGCAGTTCGGGGTTCTCTCGACCCCGACGGTCCTCGCCTACGTTAAGGGCTCCCTTGTCGTGAGCGCGCGGGGCTATTTCAGCCTCGACCTCGCCCTCGAGAGGCTCGAAAGGGCGATGCGCATCGCGTTTGACTGACGGAGGCCCACGCTCATCTCGAAGATACCTAGAGGCACGCGCGTCATGACGTACGTGACGCGGACCGACGCTCTCTGGCAGAGGGTATCGGACCTTTATACGCTCGATAAGGACATGCCCGTGGTGAAGAACAGCATCGAGGACATCGGCATCAAGGGGAAGGAGAGCTTAGCATGAACGTCCTCCTTAACAACAACGAGTGGCAGAGCATGCCGAGGAGCATGCCGCGGGGCCTAGGGGTATCCACAGGAGCTCCTCTGCCGTATACTAAATCTCACTCATCTTGGCAGATTTAGTATCTCCAGGGGAGGAACCGTGCTCATAGCCCGCACCAGGGAGAAAGCCCTGCTCCAGGGAACGCTTCGATCTGAATACTCCCAGTTCATAGCGGTCTACGGCCGACGCCGCGTGGGCAAGACCTTCCTCATCCGCGAGTCGTTTGGGTACCACTTCGCGTTCGAGCACTCCGGCCTCGCCAGGGGCAGCCTCGCCCAGCAACTCGCACATTTCTGCGACTCGCTTGGGGATGCGGGGTTCAATCCCCCAAGGACAGACCCACCTGCTCGGCACGCCCAGGAGGAATACCTGGTGCGGGCTCGCCTTCGAGCTGGTCTGCCTCGAGCACCTGCCCCAAATCAAGCAGGCGCTCGGCATCTCTGGCGTCGTGACGCACGCGCACTCCTGGCGCTGCAAGGCTAACCCAGACGGGGGAATCAGCGGTAGCCAGATCGACCTCCTCATAGCTCGCCAGGACCGGGTGATAGACATCTGCGAGATGAAGTACGCGAGTACGGACTATGCCATGACCAAAGCCTACGACCAGAAGCTGAGGGGGAAGGCAGAGGACTTTCGGAGGGCGACCAAGGCCCGTGACGCCATACACATGGTTCTCATCACGACGTACGGGCTGACGCAGAACGCCTACTCCGGCAGGTTCCAGTCGGTCGTGACGGCAGAGGACCTACTGGCTCAGGCATCCGTTCCATACTAAATCTCGACGAATCTGACAGATTTTGCCTTCTATCCCGACCTGCGCTTTTGCGATTTCGAGCCCTCGAAAACGGCAGTGATTCGGGGGGCAGGGAACAGCTGGCGCCTTCTCGGGCTGCAGCAAGCTGGTGACCACTACGCGGACGCGAGCTCGACCTTGCCGACGAGCGGGCTGACCGGATCCCAGTGCTTCTACAGCTGCCGGTCGCTCGCGGGCGGCAACGGCACGGCCTGGTCGAGCTCGAACGTGGCGTACACGTACATGCGCATCGACAAGGCCGGGCAGTCCGGATACCTCACGGCGGCGTGACCTCCTTGACATCGTCCGATATCGGATTATACAATGCGTCCGATATCGGACGATGTCAAGGAGATGCGATGCCGGACAACGAGAACGCCGCCTCGGCGCTGCTGTCGGAGATAGCCGAGGAGGAGCGGCTGCTGGACGCCCTCTACCGCGAGGCGGCGAGGCGCTTCGGCCTGCCCGACTGCGCCATGTGGGTGCTCTACTTCCTCGCGATCTCAGAGGAGCCCGTCACCCAGCAAGGCCTCTGCGGCCTCATGATGTACCCGAAGCAGACCATCAACTCTTCGGTGGCGAAGCTGGTGGACAGGGGGCTTGTGGAGCTTGCGGGAATCCCGGGCGCGCGCAACAGCAAGTCCGTCGCGCTCACGGCGGAGGGGCGCAAGCTGGCCGACGCGACGGTCTTGCGCATGCGGGCGGCCGAGGAGCGGGCCCTGGCCTCTCTCGGGGATGAAGGCATGCGTAGCTTCGTGGGCCTCTACCGTCGCTTCCGCGAGGCGGTGCAATCCGAGATGGCAAACGAGGCATAGGGGGCGCAACGTGGCGACTGGCAACGACATCGAGGTCATAGGCGCTTCGGAGAACAACCTCAAGAACGTGAGCGTGACCGTCCCCAAGGGCAGGCTCGTCGTGTTCTGCGGCGTGTCGGGTTCGGGCAAGAGCTCTCTGGCCTTCGACACAATCGCGCGGGAGAGCCAGCGGGCCTGGCAGGAGTCTTACCCGCTGTTCCTTCGCAACAAGATGCCGCACTACGAGCGGCCCGAGGCCGAGGAGCTGCGCAACCTGACGCCCGCCGTCGTGGTGGACCAGAAGCCGCTCGGCGCGTCTGCCCGTTCCACCGTGGGCACCGCCACCGACGTGGCGCCCCTCGTGCGCCTTCTGTTCAGCCGCGTGGGCGAGCCGAGCGCCGGGGGCTCCATGGCCTACTCGCCCAACCACCCGGCGGGCACCTGCCCCGTGTGCTCGGGCCTGGGCGAGGAGCTGGTGCTCGACGAGGACTCGCTCTTCGACCCTGAACGGTCGCTGGCCGAGGGGGCGATCCTGTTCAGCCAGTTCAGCAGCGGCTGGCAGACCTACCTCTACCAGGCCAACTCCGTGCTGGACCCCTACAAGAGGCTCGCGGACTACACCCCCGAGGAATGGGCTTTCCTGCGCGAGGGGCCTTCCGGCACGCCGCCCAAGGTCGAGATCCGCTCCAACAACACGGGGCGCGTGGACACGGTGGACTACGAGGGCGTCGTCCCGCGCTTCAGGCGGCTCTACATGAGCCGCGACATCTCAAAGCTCAGGAAGGGCCTGCAGGAGGAAATACTCTCCCACGTGGGCCACGGTCCCTGCCATGCCTGCGGCGGGAGCGGCCTCAACCCGAAGGCGCTCGCCTCCAAGGTGCTGGGGATGAACATCCAGGAGATGTGCGCGATGCCCGCCGAGGACCTGATCGGCGTGCTGGAACGGCTCGACGACCCGCGCGGAGCCTCGCTCGCCCGGCAGATCTGCGCCTACCTGCGACGCATGGTGGACGTGGGCGTGGGCTACCTGTCGCTGTCGCGGCGCACCGACAGCATATCGGGCGGCGAGGCCCAGCGCCTCAAGATGGTGCGCCACCTGGGAAGCCCGCTTAGCGACATCACCTACGTGCTGGACGAGCCCACGGCGGGCCTGCACCCGGCGGACGCCGAGCGCATAGGCCGGATGCTTGTGGAGCTACGCGACCGGCACAACTCCGTGCTCGTGGTGGAGCACTCACGCCAGATGCTCGAACTTGCGGACCACGTGGTCGAGATGGGACCCGGCGCGGGCACCAAAGGCGGCGAAGTGGTCTACGAGGGCGACCTTCCGGGCCTGCTCACTGCAGGAACACCCACGGCGCGGGCGCTGGCCGAGCCCATCGCGCTCAACAAGAAACCGCTGCCATGGGGCGACGCCATCCGCATCCGCGACGCGCGCTCCCACAACCTGCGCCACGTGGACGTGGACGTGCCCCTCGGCGTGCTCGTCGCCATCACGGGCGTTGCGGGATCGGGCAAGTCCACCCTTGCCCGCTACGAGCTGCCGCGCGTGCGCCCCGACGCCGTAGTCATCGACCAGCGGCCCATCGGCACCTCCGTCCGCTCGACGCCCGCGACCTACACCGGCGCCATGGACGAGATCCGCAAGGCGTTCGGCAAGGCGAACGGCGTCGCGGCCTCCTGGTTCAGCTTCAACTCCAAGGGCGGCTGCCCGGCGTGCAAGGGAAAGGGCACCATATCCTACGAGATGGCCTTCGCCGAACCGGTGGAGGTGGTGTGCGAGGAGTGCCAGGGCAGGCGCTACAACCCCACGGCACTCGGATATACGTACAAGGGATTGAACATCGAGGAGGCCCTGCGGCTGACCGTCGACGAGGCGATTGAGTTCTTCGGCGACCCCAAGATCGCAGGGCCGCTCAAGGGCCTCTCCGACGTGGGCCTGGGCTACCTGACCCTGGGCCAGCCCACGAGCACGCTCTCGGGCGGGGAGGTCCAGCGCGTGAAGCTGGCGAGCGAGCTCGCCAAGACCGGCGGCGTCTACGTGCTCGACGAGCCCAGCACGGGCCTGCACGCACGCGACGTGGAGGTGCTGCTAACGCTGCTTCGGCGCATGGTCGAGGGCGGCAACAGCGTGATTATGGTGGATCACCGCATGGAGCTCGTTGCCCAGGCAGACTGGGTCATCGACCTGGGACCCGAGGGCGGGACTGGCGGCGGCCAGGTGGTCTTCGAGGGCACGCCCGAACAGCTGGCGGGATGCAGGACGTCCAAGACAGGCGCCTGGCTGAGGAGGCTCACGGGCTAGCCCCGGCGGCGGCATGCCGGCGGACACTTCGACCTGAAATGGCGCCCATCCAAGCACAGAGCGGGCTCCGTGTCTGAGAGCGCCTGGCACCTTTGGGGGGCTTCAGTCCGTATGGGCTCAGACTTGTGGAAGGACTGTTAGCTATAGTGAACTTCAGTACATGCGGCAGGGTCGTAAAGTCACGGTCGAGGGGCGGGCATCGTGAGGTTCCACGAGTACGGCAGCGGGGACGCGCCAGCAATTCTTCTGGTCCATGGCATGGCCTGCACCTGCGAGAGGTCCTTCTCGCCGCTGATCGAGACCCTAGCCCAGACGCGGCGCGTGATTGGCGTGGATCTGGACGGCCATGCAGACGACGGCACCACCTTCGGCTCCATCCGCAGCCAGGCCGCGCAGATCGCCCGTCACCTCCGGAGTTGCGGAATCACACGGCTGGATGCCTGCCTGGGCATGTCCATGGGTGGCTTCATCTGCATGGACCTGGTCTGCCGGGAGGGCATGGCCGTGGGCCGGTTTGTGTACGACTCCGGCTACGTGCGGCCCCTCCCCTTTCCCCGGCCCTTCTCGCACCTCGTGGCCTGGGGCTTTGGCAAGGTCGCTGCCGGGAGCGACAACCCCGTTGCCCAACTGGGCATGCGATGGCTCATGGGCTATGCCTTCAAACCCGACCAGGTCTGCCGTACCGCCAGCTACCAGTCCATCTATGCGTGCGAGTACTCCTGCATGACCTACCGGCTGCCCGACAACCTGGAGTTGCTGGACGCGCCAACGACCACCTTCTTCTACGGCCAGAGGGAGTGGGCCATCCGTCAGGGCATGCAGATCGTGGCGCGTCGTCTCCCCCGCATGCGACAGGTCTGTACGGGCCGCTTTGGCCACGGCGAGCTCATGTTTGACCACCCCGCGCAGTACGTCCCGCTCATGGCCCAAGCCCTCCTGGGCCCTGCCACGGAATAGGAGAAGCGCTGTTAAACCCGGACTGGAACGAACGCGATTTCGCAGGCTGGGGGGCAGGCGGGCAGAAGGGGGTGCCCTTTTTTGAGGCTTCGGTAGTTTGTGTGACAAGGGGCTAGCCTAGGCAGCAACGCTCTTCGCTCCCTTCACGCCCTTCTTCCTCGCCTTCACCGGGCGACCCGGG
>OMVJ01000009.1 GCA_900314495.1 uncultured Olsenella sp. | reverse complement strand
GGGGATGGGCAGCTTCTGGCACTCCAGCACGAAGCAGGGAAGGAAGCCCTGCTCGCAGTAGTAGCCGTAGGCGAACCACTCCTGCATCCTCACGCCCATGAAGCCGCTGAAGCTGGGAATGGTCACTAAGCCCACGAAGAGCGCCCCGCAGACCACGGCCAGGCTCAGGTTGGTTACCACGCGGGTGACGGGGGCCTTGCGTGGCGCGGCATGTGCGGGCTCTGGGCCAACCGTGCGCGGTGCGCGCACGAGCGAGAGCAGGGCCACGGCGGCAAGCCCGTAGGACAGGCCCACCAGGGCCGACGTCTCGACGGAGTAGGTGTAGTTGCCACCCACAGAGACCGCCGTCCCAAGTGCCGTGACGTCACCGGGGAGGATGGCCGCGCCCTTGAACTGGTAGGTGAAGTACTGTGCCAGGCCAATGACGTACGCAAGGAGCACGGCAGGCAGCGCCGCGGCACCGCGGCGCTGGCCCAGGAAGTAGAGGGTGGCCATGACGCCCAGCACGATGAGCCACTGGAGCATGACGTAGTAGGGGTCGATCTTGAAGTAGGTGACGTTGTAGGTTGACTCCAGCGTAGCCGCGCATGCCAGGGCCGCCAGGCCCAGAGCGAGCACTCGCAGCACGAAACGCACCAGCCGCCTGCGCGCGTCAATCCATGCCATGAGCCTCTCCCGCCACAGAACGGGGAGCGAGAGGGCGACGGCAACTGCGGTGAACCTCACGAGGTCTTCCGGCTGCGTCTTGAGGAGACCCATGCACACGTAGGTGCCGCAGAAGGCCAGCGCGATCACGAAGATGCTGGCCCACCGGAGGGTGGATTTGGGCAGGGGTGCCCCTTTGGCGGCGGACCTCCTGCGAAGAATGCAGAGAAGGACAATGACAACCGCGCCCGCGAAGGGCGCGAGCGCGTACGGTGCGGCAACTGGCATGCTGGAACTATCCGATCTGGGTGACGGCTGACGTTTGCCGCCAAAGATTCTTACATTCGCCTGACATGATAGCCCCACAAACGTGCGCTTGCATCATCCTCACAAGGATGAACAAATGCACCGCATGTGACGGCACGTGCGGCGCCGGGAGGGCTTGCCCGGCTACTTGGGAAAGGGGATTCTGGTGGACATCAGGGATTGCAGGTTCGACGGCGAGGGCAGGTTCCGCATTGGGGACTACCCCACCAACGCCAAGGAGGAGAAGGCAAAGAGCGACGAGTACGCGGCCAGGACCGCTGCCAACAGGGAGCGCATGGCACAGCTGCAGGACAAGCTGTATGCGGAGGGACGCGAGGGCCTGGTCATCCTGATCCAGGCCATGGACGCGGCGGGCAAGGACTCCACCATCAGGCACGTCATGAGCGGCGTCAACCCGCAGGGCGTGGACGTGTACAGCTTCAAACAGCCCTCCCACGAGGAGTTGGCCCACGACTACCTGTGGCGCGCCGTGCGCCACCTGCCAGAGCGCGGCAAGATTGCCCTCTTCAACCGCAGCTACTACGAGGACGTGCTGGTGGTTCGCGTGCACCAGATGCAGAAGGGCTACAAGATGCCCGACCGCTGCACCGGCATGGACGACGACGAGTTCTTCTCCAAGCGCTATCGGCAGATCCGAGACTTCGAGGAGTACCTGTGGGAGAACGGCTACCGCGTGCTGAAGGTCTTCCTGAACGTCGGCAAAGACGAGCAGCGCAAGCGCTTCCTGGAGCGCATTGACAACCCCACCAAGAACTGGAAGTTCAGCGAGGGGGACCTGCGCGAGCGCGCCCTGTGGCCCCAGTACATGAAGGCCTACGAGGCCGCGATTGACGGGACCGCCACCAAGCACGCCCCTTGGTACGTGATCCCGGCAGACCAGAAGTGGTTCGCGCGGTGGCTCATCTCGGAGGCCATCGTCGCGGAGCTGGAGGAGATGGACCCCCGCTACCCCGAGGTGAGCGACGATCAGCGAGCCTCCCTCATGCAGTGCCGCCTTCAGCTGACGGAGCAGTAGGCGCCGGTCTTGGCCCGTCGCCTCCGGCCTGGGGGTGGCGGGCTTGTTTGATAACCGCCGTTGACCATTCGGCGAATTCTTGTGGTTGGTTTGCCCCTCGTGCCCCACGATGTAATGAGCGCGTTAGCGTAATGTAATATGACGGTAAACGCATGAGAGCTTGCGGCGCCGTCAAGGGAAAAGGGGAGGAAACATGCTCAACCTGACTCGTAGGAACTTCGTAGGTGGCGCGGCCGCAACCGCCGCGGCCCTTGGCCTGGCTGCATGCGGCAGCTCTGGCTCTGACTCCGGCTCTGCCGCCGGCTCGGCCGCCGGCGCGGACACCGTGGGCGCCTCCGAGGATCTCATCAGCGCTGCCAAGGAGGAGGGCACCCTGGTCGTCTACGGCTCCTGCGAGGAGGAGTACCTGGCGGCCGCCACGGAGCACTTCCAGGAGCTCTATGGCATCGAGACCCAGTACCAGCGCCTCTCCACCGGCGAGGTCCAGGCCAAGATCGAGGAGGAGAACGGCAACCCGTCCGGCGACGTCTGGTTCGGCGGCACCACCGACCCCTACAACATGGCCTCCTCCGAGGGCCTGCTCGAGGTGTACGAACCGGCCAACGCCTCCCACCTCATCGACGAGAAGTTCAAGTCCACCAACAACGACTGGTACGGCATCTACAAGGGCATCCTGGGCTTCATGTACAACAAGGACGAGCTCGACCGCCTGCAGCTGGACCCGCCGGCGGACTGGCCCGACCTCAAGGACGAGAAGTACAAGGACCTGGTGTGGATGTCCAACTACAACACGTCCGGCACCGCCAAGCTGGTCATCAACACCGTCATCCAGAAGTACGGCCACGACGAGGGCATCCAGTACCTGGTGGACCTGGACAAGAACATCGCCCAGTACACCAAGTCCGGCTCCGGCCCCTCCAAGTCCATCGGCACGGGCGAGTGCATCGTGGGCGTCGGCATGCTGCATGACGGCATCTACCAGATCGTGGACAAGGGCTACGACAACGTGGGCCTGGTCATCCCTTCCTCCGGCGCCTCCTACGAGGTCGGCGCAACCGCCATCTTCAAGGGCTGCCAGCACGAGAACGCCGCAAAGCTGTGGGTTGAGTACGCCCTCTCGCCCGAGTGCGTGAACCTGGCTCAGGAGAACGGCTCCTACCAGTTCCTGGTCATCGACAACGCCACCCAGCCCGAGATTGCCACCGAGTACGGCCTGGATCCCAACAACGTCATGGACTACGACTTCGAGGACGCCAAGCAGAACACCGAGCAGTACGTGGCTGACGTCATGAACGCCCTCGGCGGCGGCGACGACCGCTTCCAGACCGAGTAGTCCCTCGTGGGACCGCGCATCTGAAATCCGCTAGAGGCGGACGAACGGAAAACTCGACCCCGTTCGTCCGCCTTGTTGTGACTCGAGCTTTTGTAAGGTGTACGTAAGCTGCGACCGTTCGTCCGAATGCACCGGTCCAGCCTAGTAGAGGGGATTCGCCTTATGGCCAAAACCCAAAGCGCTCAACTCGACCGTAAGAAGCTGATGGCCGACCCCATTCTGGTCACGACCATCGTCGTTCTTATCGCCTTCTTGACGCTGTTCATTCTGTACCCGCTTGCCATCCTGCTGGTGGACTCCATTGTGGGGGAGCATGGCCCCACCCTGTCCATCTTCCAGCGCGTCCTTGCCATGCCCAGCTTCCGGACGGCCATCACCAACACGCTGGCGGTGGGCTTCCTGGTGAGCATAGTCTCCGCGCTGGTGGGCCTGCTCTTCGCGTACGTTGAGGTGTACGTGAAGCTGCGGACCAAGTTCATGTCCGGCCTGTTCAAGGTCGTCTCCATGCTGCCGGTGGTTTCGCCCCCGTTCGTGCTGTCGCTTTCCATGATCCTGCTGTTCGGCCGCTCCGGCATCATCACGCGAGGCCTGCTGCACATCTACGACAACAACGTGTACGGCTACTGGGGCATCTTCGTGGTCCAGACGCTCACGTTCTTCCCCGTGTGCTACATGATGCTCAAGGGCCTGCTCAAGAACATCGACCCGTCTCTTGAGGAGGCTGCGCGCGACATGGGCGCCTCCCGTTGGAAGGTCTTCACCTCCGTCACCCTGCCCCTGATCCTTCCCGGCCTGGGCAACGCATTCCTGGTCACCTTCATCGAGTCCATTGCCGACTTCGCCAACCCCATGATCATCGGCGGCTCCTACGACACGCTGGCGACCACCATCTACCTGCAGATCACCGGTGCGTACGACAAGCAGGGCGCCTCCGCCATGGCAGTGGTCCTGCTGTGCATAACCATGATCATGTTCTTCGTGCAGAAGTACGTGCTGGAGGCCAAGTCCACGGCCACCCTCACGGGCAAGGCCTCACGTGGCCGCATGCTCATCACGGACAACTCCGTGCGCGTGCCGCTCACCATCCTGTGCGGTGCCGTGGCCGTCTTCGTGGTTGGCATGTACATCTGCGTGCCGCTGGGCGCCCTCTTCAAGACCTGGGGCCGCGACTACAGCCTGACCTTCAAGTGGTTCAAACTCATGTTCACGCGCTACCACGGCCTCAAGGCCTTCCGCGACTCCTTCATTCTCTCGCTCATTGCCGCGCCGCTCACGGCCCTTCTCTCCATGATCATCTCCTACATGGTGGTCAAGCGTAACTTCAAGTCCAAGGGCTTCATCGAGTTCGTGTCCATGCTGGCCATGGCCGTGCCCGGCACCGTCCTGGGCGTCGGCTACATTCGCGGCTACTCGGGCGGCCTCTTCCACACGGGCGTCATGCAGGGCCTGTACGGTTCCGCCGCCATCCTGGTGATCGTGTTCATCGTCCGCTCGCTGCCCACCGGCACGCGCTCCGGCATCTCGGCCCTGCGCCAGATCGACAAGTCCATCGAGGAGTCCGCCTACGACATGGGCGCGGACAGCTTTACCGTCTTCCGCACGGTCACCCTGCCCCTCATCAAGGACTCCTTCCTGTCTGGCCTGGTGACGGCGTTCGTTCGCTCCATCACCGCAATCTCGGCCATCATCCTGCTGGTCACCCCGCAGTTCCTGCTCATCACGGTCCAGATCAACGAGTTCGCCGGCAAGGGCGACTACGGCATCGCCTGCGCCTTCTCGACCGTCCTGATCATCATCACCTACGCCGCCGTTCTGATCATGAACGCGGTAATCGGCCGCTTTGGCACCAGCACGTCCACATCCGAGGAGGAGTAACACGATGGCCAACCAGAAGAAGAGCGTTCGCCTGGACCACATTTCCAAGATCTACCAGGACCCCAAGACCGGCAAGGACTTCTATGCGGTCCACGACGCCAACATCAACATGGAGCCCGGCTCCTTCGTGTGCCTGTTGGGCCCCTCCGGCTGTGGCAAGACCACGATCCTGCGCATGATCGCTGGCTTCGAGTCCCCCGACGAGGGCGAGATCTACATCGACGACCAGCCCATCAACGAGCTCACGCCCAACAAGCGCGACACGGCCATGGTCTTCCAGAGCTACGCCCTGCTGCCGCACTACAACATCTTCGACAACGTTGCCTATGGCCTGAAGCTGCGCAAGTTCGGCAAGGACGAGATCAAGGAGAAGGTCACCAACATCCTGCACCTGGTGGGCCTGGACGGCATGGAGGACCGCATGACCAACCAGTTGTCCGGTGGCCAGCAGCAGCGCGTCGCCCTGGCCCGCGCCCTGGTCATCGAGCCGGGCGTCCTGCTCTTTGACGAGCCGCTCTCCAACCTGGACGCCAAGCTCCGCGTAACCATGCGCACGGAGATCCGCCGCATCCAGCAGGAGGCCGGCATCACGGCCGTGTACGTAACGCACGACCAGTCCGAGGCCATGGCAATCTCCGACAAGATCATCATCATGAAGAAGGGCCTGGTAGACCAGGTCGGCGACCCGCACACCGTCTACAACGAGCCCAAGGACGAGTTCGTGGCGGACTTCATTGGCGAGTCCAACTTCCTGCGCGGTACCGTTACCGCCAAGGACGGCAAGTCCGGCATCCTGCGCGTGGAGGGCTCCGACATCGAGGTTGCCGACCTGCGCGACATTACCGTGGGCGACAAGGCCACGCTGGTGCTTCGTCCCGAGTCCGCCCACCTGGCCGACGAGGGCGTGATTCCCGGCAAGGTCACCCTTTCTCGCTTCATGGGCGCCTACCAGAACTACCAGATCCAGTGCGGCGACCACTTGGTCAAGATTACCGAGTACAACCCCAAGAACAAGAAGATCTACGAGGTGGGCGACGACGTCTTCGTGACGTTCTCCCCGCAGGACGTGCACGCGCTTCCCGCCGAGGAGTAGCGCCTGCTTGCGACGCATCCCCAGCGCAACCAGAAGGGCGCCGTCGGCTTCTTTGGCCGGCGGTGCCCTTTGCGCTTTGGTGCCGGTGGTGCCTAGTCGCACTTGACCTGCATCAGGAGGTCGCCTGCGGAGGTGCGGCCCGCCTCGCACAGGCGGACGCCGTGGAACTCCTCGGGGTTGGTGAGCGTCACGGTCACCGCGTCGTCATACCTCTCGGCTGCCAGCTTGCCGCGGTCCCAGGCAATCATGGGCGCACCTGCGGCAATGGTGTCGTTTTGCCACACCAGCTGGCGGAAGGCGTTGCCAACGTAGTTGTGCGCGGCGTCCCCCACGGTGATCACAAGCTCCGCGCCTTCGGCCGTGAGCAGGCCAATCGCGTTCTTGCTGGGAATCTGCGCGGTGACGCGGGCGTTGCAGGGGGCAACCAGCAAGCCGCTGCGCGGGCGAATTCGAACGCTGACCACGCCGTCGCAGCCAGCCACGGGTTGTGCCGTGCCGTCGATGGGCGAGAAGACCTTGCCTGCAAGCTCCGACGAAGTGGCGATGTCGACGTAGTCGTGGTCGTCGAAGGAGCGGTCGTGCGCGTTGGCATCGATGCGCGCAAGCAGGTCGCGTACGCGGCCGGCCATGGTGTGGAGCTGCAGGTACTCCTGGTTCTGGCTCTTTGGGTACACGTGCGCAAGGTAGCGCTTGGTGCTCATGGGAAGTGTCATTGTTGCCTGCATGATGCCGCCCTCCATGCCACGACGCGGGAAACCTGGTGACGCACGAACCTGTCGACGTGGGATTGTGCTCGTCAACTGTCACAGTACGGGTTTCCGCATAGGTGCGTGGTTCACGGTTTGAACCGTCGTCCGGGCTGGGCCGCTGGGCTCTGGGGTGGTGGGCGAGGGGCCCTCAGAGGACGAAAAAGAGGCTGCCAAGGAGCCCAATGGCGGTGATAGGGTGTCCGCGAGCGGCGAGTGTACTCAACGGGCAGGGAAAAAGTGTACACCAAAGCGACTTAAGCACCATGCCTTTTTGGCAAAAGCCGAGTTGGCGATGTCAAGAATGCATGCTCAAGCTGCTTTTGGTGTACACTTTTTTGAGGTGGCCCGAGTAGGGTGACCACAAAGGTGTGTCAAGTACGCCTGGAATCCCACGCAACACCTCCCGAACGGAGAGCTGTGGCTGCTGCCCATGAGCGGAAGGCGGCCGAGAGGGACTCACTCGGTATCTCTAGCAGCGCACATTCCATGGATTGTGCGCGAGACAAGCCCCCGCGTCGCTGCGCCCGCTGCGCACCCAGGCAATCAGGGGAGGCTGCAGGGCTCCCTGCCCTCTTGGGGCAGCGGCACGCGGTCGTACTTGCCGGAGTATGCAGAGAAGAGCCGGTCAAAGGTGTAGCAGATGCCATAGGTGGCAAAGATGCGGTGAACCGTCGCGTCGTCCGTGACGCCCTCCCCAATGAGGATGACCTCGTCGAAGAGGCCGGCCAGGTCCTCGCGGTCGTTGGCGGTGACGTAGACCTTGTATGCCCCGGAGTCCCTGATCTGAGCCACTTGCCGCTCCACGAAGGCGCCGGAGGTGGATACCGCAATCAGCACGTCGTTGGGGCCCAGTCCGCGAATGACGCCACTGGCGGGCGAGGACTCGGTAACCAGCTGCACCAGCTTGTGCTGGGTGACCATGGCGCTCTGGAACTCGCTCAGCTGCATCGCCGAGGGGCCGGCGGAGAAGAGAACGGCCTGGTCGCACGCGTGGAGGGTGTCCACCAGGGTGTCGAAGGCGCCCGCGTCAAGCAGCCGGTCTATGCTCCGGTAGAGCAGGTCAAGGTCACGCCTGAGGTCGTGCCGCCCCTCCTGCTCCGCACGGGGGTAGGTGAGGTAGTAGTGGCGGAAGAGGTCCCACTCGCTGGCACAGGCCTTTATCTCAGAGAAGTTGTCGAACCCGATGGACTGGCAGAACCTGCGCACGCCGCTGCGCGAGGCGTAGCACTCGTCCATCACGTCGTATATGTTGAGGTCCGCAAGGGTGTCGAAGTGCTCCAGGAAGTAGCGGGCAAGCGCATAGGATGTCTCGTCACGGTCGTTGAGGTCCAAGACCGCCATGAGCGACTTCAGCAGGTTGAGCCGTCCCTCTCGCATGTTGCCTCCCGTTCCGCCGCGGGCTATTGGCCCAATGGCCCCAGTGCGCGCTTGGCAAGACTGCCTAACGGTGCACGGACAACCTCATCGTAGACCAAAGGTCCGCCGGATTCACGGTGGTGGCTCCACATGAGGCTGGCGGCGCTGACGGGAAAGGTGCAGGCGGGGGCAAGCGTCTGGGCGTCGGCGAGGGCCTGGTCCGCGGACTCCTGCCCACCCCGCGGCCGCGCCTGCCGGAAGAGCGTCATGTGCGGCTGGTAGGGGCGCTCGTCCAGCGGGAGCCCCCGTGCGCGAAGCGCTGCCTCCAGCCGGGCCTGCAGCGCGCGCAGTTCCCGCGCTCCGTCGTCCTCCCTCACGCCGCACCAGACCACCGCCGACTTGCCGCGCTTGTGGGAGAAGGTGCCGAGGTCCCCAAGGGCCAGCGAGAAGGGCCGTGCTTGGGCCGCGGCCTCCCGGAGCGCCTCCTCCGCCGCGGCCTGCTGCCGCGCATCGCACATGCCCAGGAAGGCCAGGGTCAGGTGCAGGTTGCCGCGGGCGGTGGCTCTCGGCCGGCCGAGGCGGGGCGCCAGCAGCTCCTGCCGCGCCACGAGTGCGTCGCGGGCCTCGTCCGTGGGCAGGACGGCCAGGAAGAGCCTGCGCCTCTCGGCCGCATCGGCTTCCGTCGTGGCGTGTGCTGTCATCGCGTCCCCCTCCTGCGGTATGCTTGGACGCCACAAGGCTAGCGCACAAGAACGGCGGCAAGCACCCATGATGACCATCAACCATGCAATCCTTCACTCCTTCGACTTCGAGTCCGGCGGCACCTACTTCTCTGACCAGGAGCTGGACCGCGACAACAAGCAGGTCAAGTCCTACGTGCAGCGGACCTGCCGCAAGTGCCTGGGCAGCGCGGAGAACAGGCACGGCGAGTTCGCGGAGGGAAGCGGCTTCGCGGAGGAGATTCGCGCCTACCGCAAGGGTGAGCTGGGCTTCGTGGAGCTCTCCGTGCAGATTGCCCAGTGGTTCTGGGAGGAGCTGCGCCGCGGGGAGGACCTGGCCAACGCGGACCTCTTGGTTGTGGACTTTGAGGAGTCGGCCGAGGCGCCCAAGGCCGGGGACGACGAGGAGGCGGCCGACGCGGCCTTTGACGCGCGGCCCGAGCGCACCTTTGCCATTGTCCTGCTGCCCCGCAGGCAGTCCTTCGTGCACGAGCTGGCGGGCTTCGAGGGTCACAGCATAAACGGCATAGTACGCACGGACGCCACGCTGCCCAGCCCCACGCAGAAGATAGACACCTACGCCCTGGTCAACCTGGGTGACTTTGGCATCGCCTTCCACGACAAGCCGCGGCCCATCGCGGGGCAGGACACGCTCATCGTCCCGGACGGCCTGCTCCAGTGTACGACGCAGGCCTCCGGCAAGGAGGCCGTGCAGGCGGTGACGCGCATAGTGGAGGACGTGGCGCAGGAGTACGGCCTGAACACGGCGGAGACCGTGAGCCGGGCCAAGGCGGCGCTGGCGCGCGACGTGCAGATGGCGGAGCAGTTCGAGCCGGAGGAGATTGGCCGGGAGGTCTTTGAGGACGAGCCGGAGATGCAGCGCCGCTACCAGGAGCGCTACGAGGAGGCGGCCCGCACGGAGTCCCTGCCGGAGGAGGTGCCCATGCGGCGCGGCGCGGCCAACAGCATGGCCAAGAAGCACAAGATCCGCACGGACACGGGCATAGACATCACCTTCCCCTCGGAGTACGGCCACGACTCCAACTACATTGCCTTCTCCACGGACCCAGACGGCCACATACAGATCGTCATCCGCAACGTGGCGAGGATCGAGAACCGCTAGGCCGCCCGCGGGGAATCGCCAGGGGAATCTCCTGCCACAAGAAGCCGGCCCGCCTGGCACGGAGGGTTGCCGTGCCGGGCGGGCCGCTGTGCTTACTGGGTGTGCCGCGCTAGTCCTGCGTCGGAACCAGCATGAAGCAGATCATGTCCTGCTGGACCATGGGCTGAACGCGCTCGAAGAACACGTAGCCCGGGCAGGGGGCGGTCAGGGTCTCCTTCACGTGGGTGTCCAGCGTGTCGACGATGGTGGCCAGGGTGTCGCCCTTCTCCACGCGGTCGCCGGGCTGGACGCGGCGCATGAGGAAGCCCGCGGCGCGCTCCGTGCGCACCTGCACCAGCTGCCGCTCGTCAATGTAGGTGGAGATGGAGCCGCCGGGAATGTTCTCCGTTATGAGCTGGCGGGAATGCAGGAAGCGCAGGATGCTCTCGCGCACGAGGCGGGCGCTCTTGGGGTCCAGCGTGTCCGTCGCCTGCGAGTACACGCTGAAGGCGTGCGTGTCCCACACCTGCCAGTTGTAGTTGAGCATGGCGGTGTCGAACGACGTGGGCTCGCGCGAGACCACGTAGGGCAGGCCGAAGGCGTCGGCGATGCTCAGGGACTCCTGCGAGATGTGGCTCTCGTGCGTGACGCGCACGTGCGCCTCGAAGTTGCCGTGCAGGTTGAAGCTGCAGAGCTGGATTCCGTACTTGTAGTCGGAAACCGCCTTGAACAGGCCGTCTGCCACGCGCTGGGTGGTCTCGCCCTGGTCGTAGCCGGGGAACATGCGGTTGATGTCCGTGTTGTCCATGGACCAGAAGCGCTTGGCTATGTTCATGGAGTAGGGGTTCACGCAGGGGATGACAAGGATTTTCTTGCCGGGCGCGATGGCACCCGCCTCCTCCACGTTCATGAGCCGCTTCACCAGGCTCGCGCAGATGAAGTCCTGCTGGATCTCGTCTCCGCGGGTGGAGCCAACAATGGCGCAGCTGTGCTCGCCGTCCTCGTCGCCGAACTCGAAGCCATAGATGACCATGGGCTCGCGGTAGGGGGACTCGAGCTTGTACAGGGCCTTCTTCTTCATCGGACATCACCAAGAATCCTTGCCAGGAGCGAACCGGGGTAGACGATGGGGTACTCGCGCAGGGTGAAGAGGAGGCCGCCCTGGGGCGTGCGCACCTCCTGCTGCACCGTTCCCGTCAGCGGGTTCACGATGAGGCCGATGAGCTGGTTCTTCTGGACGATGGTGGCGTGCTGGGCGCGCGGCAGGAAGAGGCCGGGCTTGTCCGCGTTGAGGAAGCAGACGTTGCCGTCGCGAGAGATCAGCGGCGCGGGGGACTCCACGAAGCCGCCGTCCCAGCCGCCGAAGTGGGCGATGAGGCGCAGCAGGCCCTCCGCCAGGCGGGCGCCGTAGTCCTCCGTGATGCGCATGCCCACGCCCATCTCCACCACCAGGCAGGGGGTGCCTACGGAGTTGAGCGAGTAGGCCAGGGTGGACTCCAGCACGGTTGCCGAGGCGTGGACCCAGATGAAGTTCACGTTGAGCAGCGGCGCGATGGGCAGGAGCTGGTCGGCGGAGAGCTCGTTCACGCGCACCTGCGGCATCTCGCGCAGGAAGATGTTGGACGCGTGGATGTCCACGCACACGTCCGCACCACGGATGTCGTCGATGACGGCCGCCGCCAGCGCCTGGGTGAGGTTGCCGTCGTGGCTGCCCGGGAAGGTGCGGTTGAGGTCCAGGTCGAAGCCGGGCACGCCGCGCTCTATGCTGTTGATGCCCAGCGGGTTGACGGCGGGGTATATGTCCACCACGCCGTGCAGGGCGTCCAGGTGGGCGTTGAGCTGGCGGGCGAGCTCGTAGGCCACATACTGCCCCTCAAGCTCGTCTCCGTGGGTGCCGGTAACGACGGCGATGCGCGGGCCCCTGCGGTAGCGGCCCTCTATGCGGTTCTTCTTTATGACCAAGTGCTCCGCCACGGGCAGCTCGGCCGAGAATACTGTTTGTATCACGCTTATCCTTCCCCTCTTCTCCTATCCGGCGGAAGAGCGCGCTGAGTGCCCCGCGACCATGTGGCCGCGGGGCGGAAGCTGGCAGAGAGTGTCTGCGTCGGGCTAGTCCGAGACGGTCACATGCACCGTCTGGTGCTGGCTGGCGTAGCCGCGGAAGACGCCGGACTCTATGGGGCAGTCGCTCCAGTCGCGCCCGCGAGAGAGTGCGATGTATCCGTCGTCCGCCGGGTGGTCGTTGGTGGGGTCAATGCCGCGCCACATGTGGCCGTCGTTTACCTCCACCCAGGCGTGCGTGGCGCCAACGCCCAGGATGAGCCCGTTCACGTAGCGGGCGTGGATGCCCTGGGACCTGCAGAGCGAGATGAAGACGTGGGCGTAGTCCTGGCAGACGCCATGGCCCAGCTTGAAGGCCTCGCTGGCGGTGGTGTAGACGTTGGTCGCCCCCTGGTCGTACACGAAGCTATTGTGCAGGGCGCGGCTCAGGCGCATTGCCTTGTCCCAGGGGTCCGCGTTGCGGCACACCCTCAGAACGTCGTTGGCGAAGGCTGTAATGTCCTCCGAGCCGTTTGCGTAGCGGGAGGGCCGCAGGTACATGGGGTGCGCCGGGTCGTGCATGGTGGAGCGCTCCGCCACCACGACCATGCCGGACGCGATGAAGGTCATGCGGTCGTGCGGGTCGGCCAGGCGGCCCACCTGCAGCGCGTTGCCAAAGCCGTCAACCTGCTGTGCGATGCTCGTGTTGGGCATGATGAGCAGTTGGGCGTCGAGCACGGTCTGGCTCTCCGAAGAGCGCGGAAGGCAGCGGAGGACGAAGTCGTGCTCGCTTACCGGCTCAGAGAACTCGAGGGCCGTCTCGAAGTTGAACTGGAGAACCTTCATGTGCACCTCCTAGAAGATGCCGTCGATGCACGTGAGAAGCTCCGCAGAGAGCTCGGGGGTCATGTTGGCGGGGAATTCCGGCGCATAGATGATGTCTACCATGCGGCGGAACTTCTCGGCGTCGTACGGAACGCCGACCCTAGCGATGCGGCCGCCCAGACGGTGGACGACCTGCGGCAGAAGCTCAAGCTGGAAGCCCAGGCGCGTGTACAGGTCAAGCCTCTCCAGGCTCATGCCGCACTTCACAAGGTAGCGTGCGGTGTCGTCGGTGACGGAGTCCTCGATCGTGCCCTTGAAGGCCATTATGTTGTCGATGATCAGCTGCAGGTCCAGCAGGGGCGAGGTGGAGGTGGAGGCCTTCTCCACGTTGTCAACGGCCATCTGCACGTAGGCAATGGACTCGGAGCCAATGGAGTCGCGCAGGGTGACGGCGTTGTCGTAGGCGCAGTCCAGCGAGTGGCGAATGGAGGAGGGCAGGGTGGGCGAGAAGAGACAGTCCTGGAAGAACTTCCTCAGGTCCGTGATCTCCTCCTTGAAGCCCAGTTCACGCAGGGTCTGGATCCAGGATTCGTAGTTATCGGAATCCAGCGCCGAGTCGTAGGCGAAGAGGACGAAGCGGAGCGTCGTGAGCGTGCGCTCCATGTAGCGGCCCAGCCAGAGCAGATGGTCCGTCTTGGTTATTGATAGAGTACCCATGTGTCCTTGAAGCCTCCTCCCTGAGAAGAGTTGACGATGGAAGAGTCCGCCTCGCGCGCGTAGCGGGTGAGGCCGCTGGGCCACACCACCGTGGTGTCGCCGGACAGCACGAAGGCGCGCAGGTCCGCCTTGCGGGGCACGATCTCTCCGCCGATGTAGGTGGGCAGGGAGATGAAGTCGATGACCTCCTGCGCAATGTAGTTGCGCGGCTCCTCGCGAATGCGCCTCTTGAAGAGTTCCAGGTCCTCCGGGCTCAGGTTGGAGCCGAAGACGACGCCGTAGCCACCCGCCTCCGAGACCTCCTTGATGACCAGGGTGTCCGCGTGGTCCTGCACGTAGGCCATGTCGTCTGGGTATACGGGCAGGTAGGTGGGGGCGTTCTTGAGGATGGGCTCCTCGTTGAGGTAGTACTGCACCATCTTGGGCACGAAGTAGTAGATGCCCTTGTCGTCCGCCGCGCCGTTGCCGGGTGCGTTGACTATGGCCACGTTGCCGGCGCGGTAGGCCGACATGATGTTGGGCACTCCGATGAGGGACTCCGGCAGGAAGCACAGGGGGTCCAGGTACTCGTCGGACAGGCGGCGGTAGACGGCGCCCACGCGCTGGTTTACACCCGTACCGCGGTAGTAGAGAACCTCGTTCTCAACAAAGAGCTCGTTGGGCTCTGCCAGGACGCAGCCCGCCTGCTCGGCCAGCCACGTGTGCTCGAAGTAGGCGGCGTTGTAGCGGCCCGGAGTGAGGACCACGTTGATGCCGCCCAGGTTCACGTTGTCCATGACCGCGCGAAGCAGCGTGCCGTAGTTGCGGTTGTCGCGAATGGGCTCCTCGCGGAAGGTCTCGGCGTCGCAGCGGCGGCAAAGCCTGCGGGCCACGGCGGGGTAGGAGGCGCCGGACGGGATGCGGAGGTTGTCCTCCAGGACGTACCACTCGTTGTCCTTGCCCTCCACCAGGTCTATGCCGCTAATGTGGCTGTAGATGCCCTTGGACGGCATGATGCCCTCCACCTCGGGCATGTAGCCCGCCGAGGCGAAGGCGAACTCGGCCGGCACTATGCCGTCCTTCACGATCTGCTTCTCGCCATAGATGTCACGCAGGTACGCGTTCAGCGCGTCGACGCGCTGCGCCAGGCCCTTCTCCAACGGCGCCCAGGCCTCGGCGTCTATGACGCGCGGAATCGCGTCGAACGGGAAGAGCCTCTCGTTGAACTTCCCGTTCTTGTAGATCCCGAACTTAACGCCATACCGCGCGAGCTGCTCGTTGATCTTTGGCGTATGTTGGACCAAGTTTTCGTACATGGCGTCACCCCCTCCAGGAGTGTTAACTCCAGCTCTTACAGAGACATACGGACGCCTTTATTCTGGATAACCAATAATGCACATCCGTTTCACTGGGAAAACAGATGCGAACGGGACGGTTTCGGCCGCGATAACGGTTTGTTGCCAAGGTGTTGCGGCAGCCAACGCTGCTCGACTGGCACCCGCCCTCGGGCCGAGCGGCGTGGCTGCTGGTTGGCTTTGGGGCACGGACGGGCTACATTACTGTAACCCACGAGCCTGGCGGCCCGTGGGGCTGCCGTTGGAGTCTGCGGGACAGAAGGGAGCCTGCGTTTGGGAACGTTCGTCACCCTGGCCATAATCATGTTCGTGGCGTCCCTCAGCCCGTACGTGGCCAGCCTCATTCCCGGCAAGCCCATTCCGGAGGTCGTCTTCCTGGTGTTCGCGGGTGCCGTGCTGGGCCCCAACATGCTTGGGGTCATAGACACCTCCGGGGAGGCGGTGAGGGCCATCTCGGAGCTTGGCCTTGCCTTCCTCTTCCTCAATGCCGGGTACGAGATAGACATCAGGGACCTCCTGTCGCGCACGGGCGGGGTGGCGGCGGCCTCCTGGGGCGTCTCGCTGTGCATTGGCATCGTCCTGGTGAACACCGTGCTGGCGAGCAGGTTCTCCGGCCAGGCGGGGCTGGCGTTTGCCATAGCCCTCACGACCACGGCCTATGGCACGCTCGCCCCCATCATGCGCGACCGTGGCCTGCTGGCCACGCGCGTGGGCAAGGTCGTTACGATTTATGGTGCCTACGGGGAGCTTTTGCCCGTCATCTCCATGTCCATCCTGCTGTCCACGCACACCACGGGCAGGGCCCTGGCCGTGCTCTTCCTATTTGTGATGGCCTGCGTGCTCATACTGCGGTTCCCCAGCGTCTTTCCGCGCTTCGCCCGGCGGTTCGAGGCCTTCCTCAGTGAGAACGCCTGGTCTGGCTCCCAGCCTCTGCTGCGCATCGTGGTGTTCCTGCTCCTTCTGCTTGTGGGCATTGCCACCACCTTCCAGCTGGACGTGGTGCTGGGCGCCTTCGTGGCGGGCTTCATCCTGCGGGCCTTCGTCGGGCAGAACGACGGGCTGGAGTCCAAGCTGCAGGGCATGGGGAACGGCCTGCTCATCCCTGTCTTCTTCGTAGTGTCCGGGGCGGGCATCCAGCTGGGCGCGGCGTTCTCCAACTTCGGGCTGCTCGTCGGCTTCATCGGCCTGCTCGTGCTGGTGCGGGGCGTCGTCGTTGCCGCCTCCCTGAAGGTGGGGCGTGACACGCGGTCCATGAGCTGGCAGGAGGTCTTCTCCACCTCCGCGTACTGCACGATGGCGCTGCCCGTGATCGTGGCGGTGACCAACGTGGCCGTTGGCTCTGGGACAATGACCCCTGCCACCGCGTCCGTGCTGGTGACAGCGGGCGCCATCACGGTGCTGCTCATTCCCGTGGTCACCAGCTTCGTGCGCGTGACGGCGGAGGTGCACCCGCTTGAGGCGGCGCGCGAGCTCACCTCTGGCCAGGCGCCCCTGCGTGAGGTCGTGGAGCGGCACAGGCGCGGGTTCAGGGCGGAGGAGGCCCGCTTCCAGCGCCACAGGCACAAGCACGGTGCGGAGCCGGAGTACTCCTCCGCGGACTACCTTGCCGCCGAGGGCGTGAGACAGGGGGACGGTTCTCCCGTCTCATCGCAAGTGAGACAAGGGGACGCACCTTCTGTCTCATCGCAGTCCCAGGAGCAGCCGCGGCCGCAGGAGCAGCAGCCGCAACAGCAGCCGCACGAACCCAAGGATTCCGCTGGCGAGGGCCCAGCAAAGGAGGAGATTGAGAATGACAGACGCTAGCGTGGCAGCGCCGAGTGCACAGGACCTTGAGGTCACCGCGGAGCTCGTCGAGTTCATTCGGCAGAGCCCCAGCATGTTCCACGCGGTGGCAACGGCGCGGTGCATGCTGGATGGGGCGGGCTTCTCGTACCTGCCGGAGGGCGAGCCCTGGCGCATGGGGCTCGGTGGCGCCTACTACACGGTGCGCAACGGGTCCAGCCTGGTTGCCTGGCGCGTGGGCCGGCGGCTGGACGACTATCACTTCCAGATTGCCGCTGCGCACACGGACTCCCCGACCTTCAAGGTCAAGGCGGTTCCGGAGTTGGCCGGTCCCCGAGAGTACCTGCGGCTGGACGTGGAGGGCTACGGCGGCATGATAGACTCCACGTGGTTCGACCGGCCGCTCGGCGTGGCGGGGCGGGCCATCGTGCGCGACGGCGACCGGCTGGAGAGCCGCCTGGTCAACATCCAAAAGGACGTGCTGCTCATTCCCAACGTGGCCATCCACTTCAACCGCCGCGTCAACGAGGGCTACGCCTACAACAAGCAGGTGGACCTGTGCCCGCTCTTCTCGGCCGGTGCGCTGCACGCGGGTGCCTTCGACGCCATGGTGGCGGAGGCGGCGGGTGTGGAGCCCTCGCAGCTTGTTGCGCGCGACATGTACCTGGCCAACCATCAGCCCGCCAGCATCTGGGGCTGGCGCGACGAGTTCGTCTCCGCCCCCAAGCTGGACGACCTGCAGTGCGCCTTCGCTGCGCTGAAGGCACTTGTGGCCAGCGGGTGCGAGGGCCATGTGAGCGTCTGCGCCCTCTTCGACAACGAGGAGGTTGGCTCTGGCAGCATGCAGGGCGCCAAGTCCACCTTCCTGCGCGACGTGCTGGAGCGCATCAGCTCCGCCCTGGGCAAGACCGCGGACGAGTACCGCCGGGCGGTCGCCCGCTCCTTCCTGGTCAGCTGCGACAACGCCCACGCGGTTCACCCCAACCACCCCGAGAAGACCGACGAGGTAAATGCGCCGCAGCTCAACAGGGGAGTGGTGGTGAAGGAGGCGGCCAACCAGAAGTACACCACGGACGCCTTCAGCCGGGCGGTCTTCTGCGAGCTGTGCCGACGCGCGGGCGTTCCGGTGCAGGCCTTCGCCAACCGCAGCGACTCGGCCGGCGGCTCGACCTTGGGCAACCTCTCTGCCGCGCAGGTCAGCCTGCACGCCGTGGACGTGGGGCTGCCGCAGCTTGCCATGCACTCCGCGTACGAGACGGCGGGTACGCGGGACACCGCGTGGGGCATTCGGGCGCTCTCGGCCTTCTTCGAGACGGACGTCAGGCTTGGCGACGGGGAATCTGTTGCGTTGGGGTGATCGGACGCTGCCAAATGAGACCCTGCACGTCTCTGCCCACCCCACAACCGAACGCGTTCGGTTGTGGGGTGAAACACAATGTAAGAAGAACGTGCAGGTAGATTGGTAATTTGATTCGATAAATGAATTACCCCACAACCGAAGCTAGCCGGTTGTGGGGTAGCCTTGCGAGTGGGAAAGCCTTACGAGTGGGAAAGCCTCACGGGCGGGGCAGCCTCACGGGTGCGGCACCCTCCGCTGTGACGTAGCGCTACTCGTCGCCGAAGCTGATGCCCAGGAGCTTGGCCTCGCGCACCAGGTCGCTCTTGGGGTCAACGTACTTGAGCTTGCCGGCAACGTCTTCCAGGGGCACGCGCGTCATCTTGCCGTTGACCTTGGCAACCATGAAGCCGGACTTGCCTGCCAGGAAGCCGCGCGCGGCCTCGACGCCGCACTGCGTCGCGAAGATGCGGTCCTGGGCGTCGGGACGGCCACCGCGCTGGGTGTGGCCGGGAATGCCCACGCGAACCTCGCGGCCGGTCCTGGAGGCAATCTCGTTCGCGATCTCGTAGGCGACGGAGGGGTACTTCTCGGCGCGCTTGGCCACCAGCTTCTTGTACTCCTTCTTGGGCAGGGCGGCCTCCTCCTTGGAGATTGCGCCCTCGGCCACTGCCACGATGGCAAAGCGGCCGCCGTCGGCGTCGCGCTGCTCGATGGCCTTGACCACGTTGTCCATGTCGTAGGGAATCTCGGGCAGGAGGATGACGTCGGCACCGCCGGCGACGCCTGCGTACAGGGGGATCCAGCCAACCTTGTGACCCATGATCTCCACCACGAAGACGCGGCCGTGGGAGCTAGCGGTGGTCTTGATCTCGTCCAGGTAGCGGGTTGCCACGTCGATGGCGCTGGTGAAGCCGAAGGTGATGTCGGTGCCCCAGGTGTCGTTGTCGATGGTCTTGGGCAGGGCGATGACGGTGAGGCCCTCCTCGCGCAGGCGGTTGGCGGTCTTGGTGGAGCCGTTGCCGCCCAGCATGAAGAGGCAGTCAAGCTGCAGCTTGTGGTAGGTCTGCTTCATGGCGGAGACCTTGTCTACGCCGTCGGCCTCGGGGGTGTCCAGCAGCTTGAAGGGGGTGCGGCTGGTGCCCAGGATGGTGCCGCCCTGCGTCAGCACGCCCGAGAAGTCGTCCCACGTCATGGTGCGGAAGCGGCCGTAGATGAGGCCCTGGTAGCCGTCCTCGAAGCCGTAGATCTCCACGGGCTCCTTGGCGTTGTGGAGCACGGTCTTCACGATGCCGCGCATGGTTGCGTTGAGCGCCTGGCAGTCGCCGCCGCTGGTGAGAAGTCCAATCCTCAGCACGATAATCCCCTCTCGGTCTTGTGCGAGCGCACGCCCGTTGCATGCCTACGCACGAAAAGGCATCAGCCATGTGCAAGTTTGGCACAAGAAAGCTGCGCCGTGCCCATCAAGTCTTGTGGGCGCGGCGCTGAAGTCGTGTTTTTACGCGAACGTAATGCTCGGTGGGCGTGAGGGGCACGTCGGCAGGCGGGGCCTACTCGGAATCCTCTTCGTCTTCGTCCTCCTCGTCGTCGCCGTCGTAGGCCTCTTGGAGTTCGTTGTACTCGTCAAGCAGGTCCTCGACCAGCTCCCACTCGTCGTCCGTCTCAATCTCCGCCAGCTCCACGGGGGTGCCCGCGGCAACCAGCGCGTCAAAGGTGGAGGGGTCGTAGGTGGCGGCAAAGACCTCTATGTCGCCGTTCTCGTCCGCGGCGTTGTCCGTGTAGGCAATGTAGCTCTTGCCCGTGTCCTCGGACTCGAAGGTGAAGAGCGCCTGGTATTCCACGGTCTCGCCCTCGGAGTTGATCACCGTGAAGTCAAGGCCCTCTTCGTCCAGCGTGGTGAAGTCGTCCTCTGCGCTCATGGCAGCCTCCCTCTTTGGCGGGAACCGGCCTCCACCGGTCCGCATTCACTTGGTTTGACCCATTATGCCCACGCGGGCGCCTTCCGTTGCCCGTAATCTGGGACAACTCGCCAATCGTGGCCTTGTGGCGGGTGGGAGTCACGGCGCCAAATCTAAGCGCCAACGGCATAGATTTTCTCTGCATGCGGGGTATAGCGCGGCCCCTGGTGGGTATGTATACCCACGTTGACCAAAGCCTGGCGTCCGCGCCGGCAACCTAAGAAGGGAAGTCCTGCACATGCAGCAGCAGTTCAAGACGGAGAGCAAGAAGCTCCTCAGCCTCATGATCAACTCCATCTACACCAACAAGGAGATCTTCCTGCGCGAGCTCATCTCCAACGCGTCGGACGCCATCGACAAGCTGCAGTTCGAGAGCCTGACCAACCCGGACGTCAAGGTTGACCAGGACTCGCTTGCCATCAGCCTCTCGTTTGACAAGGACGCGCGCACCATCACCGTGAGCGACAACGGCATTGGCATGACGGAGGAGGAGCTTGACCAGAACCTGGGCACCATCGCCCACTCCGGCTCCCAGGCCTTCAAGGAGGCCAACGCGGAGCACCAGGGCAAGGACGTGGACATCATCGGCCAGTTTGGCGTGGGCTTCTACTCCGCCTTCATGGTGTCGGACCGCGTGCGCGTGGTGAGCCGCAAGTATGGCGCGGACCAGGCCTTTGCCTGGGAGTCCGACGGCCTGGAGGGCTACAGCATTGACCCGGCCCAGCCCGGCGAGCGCGACGGCCAGGGCGACCACGGCACGGACGTCGTGCTGTACCTGCGCGAGTCCACGGAGAACGACAACACGGACCAGTTCCTGAGCGAGTGGGGCCTCAAGGACCTTGTGCGCAAGTACTCCAACTACGTGCGTCACCCCGTGCAGATGATGGTGACCAAGAGCCGCCAGAAGCCCAAGCCGGAGGACGCGGGCGACGACTACAAGCCCGAGTACGAGGACTACCAGGAGCTTGAGACCGTCAACTCCATGAAGCCCATCTGGCAGAAGCAGCGCTCCGAGGTGGAGGACGCGGACTACAACGAGTTCTACAAGTCCACCTTCCACGACTGGGCGGACCCGGCGCGCACCATCAGCTTCCATACGGAGGGCGCGCTCACCTACGACGCCCTGCTCTTCGTCCCCAGCCAGGCCCCCTTCGACCTGTACAGCAAGGACTACGAGAAGGGCCTGGCCCTCTACTCCGACAACGTGCTGATTCAGGAGAAGTGCTCCGACCTGCTGCCCGACTACTACAACTTCGTGCGCGGCATCGTGGACTCGCCGGACGTGAAGCTCAACATCTCGCGCGAGACCCTGCAGCAGAACTCCCAGCTGCGCGCCATTGCCCGCAACGTTGAGAAGCGCATCCACTCCGAGCTGCAGCGCATGCTGAAGAACGACCGTAGCAAGTACGAGGACTTCTTCAAGAACTTCGGCCGCGGCCTGAAGTTTGGCATCTACAGCTCCTACGGCTCCAAGGCGTCCGACCTGGCGGACCTCCTGCTCTTCTGGTCCGCCAAGGAGCAGAAGCTTGTCACGTTCAAGGAGTACGTTGACGCCATGCCCGAGGCGCAGGACAAGATCTACTACGCCTCTGGCGAGTCGCGCGAGCTGGTTGCCCAGACGCCCGCCGTCAAGGGCGCGCTTGCCCACGGCTATGACGTGCTGGTCTGCACGGAGGACGTGGACGAGTTCATGTTCCAGTTCATGCGCAGCTACCACGTGGACGCCGTGGCCGGCGACTCCGAGCACAAGGGCACCGACGCGCGCGACATAGACCTGGCCAACGTCTCCGACGCCAACCTTGACCTTGCCACGGAGGACGAGAAGAAGGCCGCCGAGCAGGCCAACGAGGACAACAAGGACCTGCTGGCCTCCCTCAAGGACGACCTGGACGGCAAGGTGACGGACGTGAAGGTGGCCGCCTCGCTTGACGAGGACACGCCGGCCACCGTCTCCTCCGAGGGCCCGCTCTCGCTGGACATGGAGCGTCGCCTGGCGGAGCAGCCCGGTGCGCCGGAGGATGCCCCCAAGGCCCAGCGCGTGCTCATGCTCAACCCCAAGCACCCCGTCTTCGGCAAGCTGCAGGCCGCCAAGGACGACGAGGAGAAGCTCAAGCTCTACGGCAGCATCCTGTATGACCAGGCGCTGCTGGTGCAGGGCCTGCCCATCGGCGACCCGGTGGAGTTTGCCAAGAACGTAACCAAGCTCATGTAGGCTCGCGCGCGGGCTTGCCTTCTCGCGCGGCACTTCTCGGCACCTTACGGATCTCGTGGCTACCCCACAACCGTCGACCTTCGGTTGTGGGGTAGCTTATTTTTTCGATAAATGCGCAGGTAGAAGGCCTGCGAGGTCGTTACCCCACAAGCGAAAGACGCCGGTTGTGGGGTAGCCGTCCTTGCCGCAAGGGGACAAGCGAAACAGAAACCCGCGCTCTCGTCAGCGCTTCGTCCCTTGGCGAACATTTTTCGCCGAGGCTGCATCAATGGCGGCTTTGGGCCTGCGTGCGCGCGGCGCTTCAGGTACCATTAGCTCCGAGGCGCCAAAGGTGCCGATGAATCAAAAAGTGAATAGCTGACGGGTGTCGGACGGGCCGCGCGCGTGGCTTGGTCCGGTGAAAAGGGAAGCGAGTGGGAATCTCGCACGAACTCGTCACCGTGTTTCGCGAGCGCGGCCCAATGCCACTGGGAGACTGGGAAGGCGGGCCGTCGCGTCTGAGCGATCAGCCGGGAGACCTGCCCGTTGGGTACGCGGGGCCACCGCCCCAAGCCACGAGTTCTTGGCTGTACATGTCTACCTTGGCATCCGTGCCTTGGGCTCATGTCGCGTGCTCGGCAACCTGTCAGCGCGGGACATGGAGGCCACGCATGCCAAACAAGTTCGCCACCCTAACCTGCACTACCGTTCTCGCCCTTGCACTGGCGGGGTGCGGAAGCGCGCCTGCCGCGACCGGTGGCTCCAGCGCGCAAGACGCGGGAAGTGCCGCCACCGTTGAGGCCGGCTCGGCTGCCGAGGTTACCTCTTCGCTGGAAGACGGCGTCTACACCGCGGACGTCACCACGGACAGCAATATGTTCCACGTGAACGAGGCGCTCGACGGCCAGGGCCAGCTCACCGTGAAGGACGGCAAGATGACCGTCCACATGACGCTGGTCTCGCAGAACATCGTGAACCTCTTTGCCGGTACCGCCGAGGACGCGCAGAAGGACGGCGCCGAGCTCATCGACCCCACCACGGACACCGTCACCTACGACGATGGAACGACGGAGGAGGTCTTCGGCTTCGACGTGCCCGTGCCGGCGCTGGACCAGGAGTTCGACGTCGCGATTCTTGGCAAGAAGGGCAAGTGGTACGACCACAAGGTGACGGTCTCTAACCCGGTCAAGGCCGAGTAGGGCTGGCACGGTCCGCGTTGCGGTCCAGAAGGGAGCGAAAATGAGGTTCAGCAAGGCAACGACGGCGTTGATCAGTGGTGCAATGGCGGTTTCGCTCGCGGCATGCGGCGGCAGTGCGGCAACGGGCGCGGGCTCGGCGGCTGGTTCTGCGGCAGGATCGGCCGTTGAGGCGGGTTCCTCCGCGGAATCGGCGGACCAGGAGGCGGCAGACAAGGTGGCGCAGATGATCGACGACATTTACGTGCAGGAGCGCACGGACCAGACCGACCAGCAGTGCGCCGACGCCAAGGCGGCCTGGGACGCGCTGAGCGACGCCCAGAAGGAGCTGGTGGAGGGCGAGTACGCCGACCAGGACTACTTTGGCCGCGACACGGGCGACGCCTCCAAGGACGACCCCCTGAACCAAGACGGCATCGGCGAGAAGGAGATCCTGGTCACCAGCTTCGGCACCTCCTTCAACGACAGCCGCGCATCCGACATCGGCGGCATCGAGAAGGCCCTGCAGGCTGCCTACCCGGACTGGTCCGTGCGCCGCGCCTTCACCTCGCAGATCATCATCAACCACATCCAGGCCCGCGACGGCGAGAAGATCGACAACGTTGACCAGGCGCTGCAGCGCGCGGTGGACAACGGCGTGAAGACCCTCGTGGTGCAGCCCACGCACCTCATGCACGGCGCCGAGTACGACGAGCTGAACGAGGCGCTGGACGCCTACCGCGACAAGATGAACATCGTCGTGGCGGAGCCCCTGCTGGGCGAGGTCGGCGCCGACGCCACCGTCATCAACGCTGATAAGCAGGCCGTTGCCGAGGACATTACGGCGGAGGCCGCCAAGGACGCCGGCTACGACAGCCTGGACGCGGCAGCCGAGGATGGCGCCGCCTTCGTCTTCATGGGCCACGGCACCTCCCACGAGGCCAACGTCACCTACGACCAGATGCAGACCCAGGTGGAGAACCTTGCCTACAAGAACGTCTTCATCGGCACGGTGGAGGGCAAGCCCGAGGATACCTCCTGCGAGGCAGTGATCCAGAAGGTCAAGGACGCTGGCTACAGCAAGGTCGTCCTGCGCCCCCTCATGGTCGTCGCGGGCGACCACGCCAACAACGACATGGCGGGCGATGACGACGACTCCTGGAAGAGCCAGTTCGAGGCGGCGGGCATGGAGGTGGCGCCGCAGCTGGGCGGTCTGGGCCAGATCCCGGCCATCCAGGACATCTACGTGCAGCACACGGCGGCCGCCATAGCCCAGCTCCAGTAGACCAGGAGTGTGCCGCTGCTGAGTTAGCGTACGATTCCAAAGCGTGGGGCCCGCGTCCCTTGTGGGGTGCGGGCCCCAGGGTGCACCAGGAGGACCTTACGGTGTCGTCTAGACGGCACCGCAAACAAGACGGGGGCGGACATGTGCGAGCCAGGCAAGCTTTATGGTGTGAGCGTGGGACCCGGAGACCCGGAGCTCCTTACCCTCAAGGCCGTGCGCGTGATCACGACCGTCGGGTTCCTTGCCGTGCCCGACGCTGGCAGCGCCCGCCGGACCGCGCTGGGAATCATCTCTGACTACGCGCGTGACCAGCGCATCATTGACTGCAAGGTGCCCATGACAACGGACCAGGCGGCAATCGACGCCGCCATGGACCAGACCGCGGCAGAGATTCGCACGGTTCTGGACGCGGGGGACGACGTTGCCATGATCACCCTTGGTGACGCGGGGGTCTACTCCAGCTTCTATTCCGTCTGTGATCGCCTGCGGCCCCTGGGCTACCAGGTGGAGGTCGTGCCTGGCGTCACCTCCTTCTGCGCGGCGGCGGCGCGGCTGGGGCAGCCGCTCTGCCGGGGGCGAGAGAACCTCCTGGTTGTCTCCGCCACCGGTGGGGTGGACGACGACGTCCTCAGCGTACCTGCCAACAAGGTATTCATGAAGGCGGGCAAGAGCCTGGGCAAGCTGGAGGATTCCCTGCGCGACCGCGGTGAGCTGGGGAAGGCATCCCTGGTTGCCAACGTGGGAATGGACGGCGAGGTCGTGGCGGCCAACCTGGAGGAGCTGGACCAGCCCACGGGCTACTTCTCCGTCGTGCTGGTGAGGGAGGACCGCCATGGTGAGTAGCCACGCCCGGAAGGGCCAAGGCAGCCACAGGTACCCCTTCTTCAGCAACACCGAGTGCCCCTACTTCCCCTGCCACGAGGGGGTGCCGGAGGGGGAGTTCAACTGCCTCTTCTGCTACTGCCCGCTCTACGTGCTGGGGCCGCGATGCGGAGGCAACTTCACCTACACGGCCAGCGGTCACAAGGACTGCAGCGCCTGCACGATGACCCACCGGGGCGACGCGGGCACGGAGCTGGTGAAGCTGCACTTTGGTGAGCTCAGCGAGCTCGCGCGCCAGAAAGGCGAGATGCAATGATGCTGGCCGTAAAGAAGAATCAGCTGTGCGCTGCATTGGCGGTGGCGCTCGTGGCCTTGGCCTGCCTTGCCTTGCCCGGGCTGCCGGCGCGCGCGGCAACGGAGGTGCCGTCTGACGGCAGCTACACCGTGGACGTGCAGATGCAGGGTGGCACTGGCCGTGCCTCCGTTGACTCGCCCACCACGCTGGAGGTGCAGGACGGCCAGATGACGGCCACCGTCACCTGGAGCAGCCCCTACTACGACCTGATGATCGTGGATGGCACCAACTACCTGCCCACCAACGAGACCGGCAACTCCGCCTTCCAGATTCCCGTAGCCGCGCTGGACGAGGACCTGGCCGTCCAGGCCGAGACCACGGCCATGAGCCGGCCGCACACCATTGACTACACCCTGCGCTTCTCCAACCCCAGGCGCCCGGGGTCCAATGCGGTGCTGGTGGCCGGGGTGGCCGTCGCGGTGATTGTGGCTGCGGTCGTTGCTGTCGCGTTGCTGCGCCGTTGCAAGCGGCGGGTTGGCGGTGAGGCCGCATGAGTCGCGCCGATATGAACGTCACCAGGCGAGGCGCCATCCGCGCTGCGGGAGTCCTCGCGGCCAGCGCATTCCTAACGTCGTGCGGAACAGATGCCAGCTCGGACGGCCAGGGTTCGGGCGCCCAGCAGGCCCAACCCACCACGCGGAAGCTTGAGGACTTTCGCAAGACGGACCTCGGTACGGGCCAGCAGCCTGCGGACTCCATGGCCCTGGACTACGCCACGTGCTTCTCGGTTGACTACTACGAGGGCGGCCACAAGCTGCTGTGCCTGGCGGACGGAGGACGGTACCTGGTGGTCCCCGAAGGGGCGACGGCTCCCGAAGGCCTGAACGGGGACATCGTGGTGCTGCGGCAGCCTGTCTCGGACATCTACCTTGTTGCCTCAGACGCCATGTGCCTGTTTGACGCCCTGGGCCAGGTGGGAAGGGTCACGGTCTCCGGCATAAGGCAGGACGACTGGAGCATTCCCTCCGCCGTGGAGGCCATGCAGAGCGGGGCCATGGCCTACGGCGGCAAGTACAGCGCGCCCGACTACGACCTGCTGCTGGCCAAGGGGGTCCGGCTGGCCGTGGAGTCCACCATGATCAACCACACGCCCGACGTGAAGGAGAAGCTCACGGAGCTGGGCATACCCGTGCTGACTGAGATGTCCAGCTACGAGACGGACCCGCTTGGCCGCACGGAGTGGGTCAGGCTGTACGGGGCTCTCTTTGACCTGGAGGACCAGGCGCAGCAACTGTTCGACGAGCAGGTGGCGCAGGCGCAGGCCGCCATGGGCCAGCAGACGGGCAAGACCGTCGCCTTCTTCTACATAAACTCCAACGGGTCCGCGGTGGTGCGCAAGCCGGGCGACTACGTGACCAAGATGATTGAGTACGCGGGCGGGGAGTACGTCTTCAGCAACCTGGAGACCGACACCGGCCGCTCCACCGTCACGCTGGAGATGGAGAAGTTCTACGAGCAGGCCAAGGACGCCGACTACGTCATCTACAACGCCTCCATCGACGGAGAACTGATGACGGTCGACCAGCTCCTGGCCAAGAACGAGCTGCTGGCGGACTTCAGGGCGGTCAAGAACGGCAACGTCTGGTGCACCACCCAGGACATGTACCAGCAGATGATGCAGGCCGGTGCCATCATCGGCAACTTCCACACCGTGCTGACGGACCCCTCCGCCACGGAGCTCGAGTTCATGTACAGGCTAGGTTAGGCGACGGAGCAGTGGCAACCATGGTGACAGGGCGGAGAACAGGGGAGGCCGGGGCGGAGCGACACCCGCGTCACGCGCGAAGGGCCGTGACCTTCGCCGGGCTCGCGGTCGTGCTCATGGCGCTCCTGGTGGCCAACCTGTGCGTGGGCACCGTGCGGGTGCCGTTGGCTCAGCTACCTGCCATCCTGTGGGGGCACGCGGCCGACCAGACCTCCTACCAGGTCATATGGAGCATCCGCCTGCCGCGCATCATCGCGGCGACCGTCCTGGGCGCGGCGCTCGCGCTCTCTGGCTTCCTGCTGCAGACCTTCTTCAACAATCCCATCGCCAGCCCCTTCATCCTGGGCGTCTCGTCCGGTGCCAAGCTGGTTGTGGCCGTGGTCATGATATTCGTGGTGGGCTCGTACGGCGTCATGCGGTCCTGGATGCTGGTGCTGGCGGCCTTCGCGGGCGCCCTGCTGGCCATGGGCTTCGTTCTGCTGGTGGCCCAGCGCGTGAGGTCCAACGCCACGCTCATCATTGCCGGCGTGATGGTTGGCTACGTGTGCTCCGCGGCCACGGACTTCCTGGTGACCTTCGCCTCTGACCAGAACATCGTCAACCTGCGCAACTGGAGCATGGGCAGCTTCTCGGGTGCCAGCTGGGGCGACGCGGGGGTCATGGTGGGCTTGGTCGCCGCGTCCGTGGCGGCCGCCCTCCTGCTGGCCAAGCCCATGGGCGCCTACCAGCTGGGCGAGGGCTACGCGCAGAGCGTGGGCGTAAACGTGCGTGCCTTCCGGGCGGCGCTGGTGGTTCTCTCCAGCCTGCTCTCCGCCACCGTCACTGCCTTTGCGGGGCCCATCTCCTTCGTGGGAATCGCCGTGCCCCACGTGGTCAAGCGCCTGCTTGGCACCTCCAAGCCGTTGGTGGTGGTGCCCGCGGCCCTTCTGGGTGGCAGCATCTTCTGCCTCTTCTGCGACCTTCTGGCCCGCGTCATGTTCGCGCCGACGGAGATCTCCATCAGCACGGTGACGGCCATCTTCGGTGCGCCGGTGGTCATCGCCATCCTGCTGCGCCGGGAGAGGGGGTAGCCGTGCCGAACCCTGAGGACACCAGCTACCTGCGCACTGACGGCCTGGCCGTGGGCTACGGCGGGCGCGTGCTCATCGGCGGCGTGAACGTTGACGTGCGTCCGGGGAGCATCGTCACGCTCATAGGTCCCAACGGGGCGGGCAAGTCCACCATACTGAAGACCATTGCGGGCCAGCTCAGGGCCCTGGGCGGCTGCGTGTACCTGTGCGGGCAAGACATGGCGGAGGCCAGCCGCAGGGAGGTTGCCCGGCAGCTCTCCGTCATGCTGACGGACCGGGTGCGCACGGAGCTCCTTACCTGCGGGGACGTGGTGGAGACGGCCCGCTACCCCTACACCGGCCGCATGGGCAGGCTGGGAGACCGAGACCGGCAGGCGGTTGAGCGTGCCATGCGAATAACCAGTACCTGGGACCTGCGCGAACGCGACTTCATGCACGTGAGCGACGGCCAGCGCCAGCGAGTCATGCTGGCCCGGGCCCTCTGCCAGGAGCCACGCGTGCTGGTGCTGGACGAGCCCACCTCCTACCTGGACGTCCGCTACCAGATAGAGCTCCTGGGCACCCTGCGCTCCCTGGCAAAGACGGGGGAGATGTCCGTGGTCATGTCCCTGCACGAGCTGCAGCTGGCGCGCATCGCTTCCGACTGGGTGGTCTGCGTGGGCGGCGGGCGCATCGTCGCGCAGGGTGAGCCCCAGAGGATCTTCGTTCCCCAGGTCATAGACCCTTTGTACGGCCTGGCGGCAGGAACCTACGACCCTGCGACGGGTGCGATCAGGCTGCCGGAGCCGGACCTTCCCGGCTTCTGGCCCGCGGAACCGGGGCAAGACGGGGGAGGTTGCTAGCATGGCCAAGCTGGAGGAATACGTGACGGTGGGCCGCAAGCGCATGCGGTGCGGCTACACCACGGGCACCTGCGCTGCGGCCGCCACCCTGGGCGCGGCCACCTTGCTGCTGTCTGGCACGTGTCTGGACTCCGTGCAGGTGGAGACCCCCGCGGGCATAACCGTGACGGCGGACCTGGAGTGCTTTGAGCGCGGGGACGGCTGGGCCAGCTGCGCCGTGCGCAAGGACGCCGGGGACGACCCGGACGTCACGGACGGAGCCCTCGTGTACGCGCGCGTCTGCAAGGCGGAGGCGGGCGTCACGGTGGACGGGGGCCTGGGCGTGGGCCGCGTCACCCGCAAGGGGCTTGACCAGCCCGTGGGCGCCGCGGCCATCAACCACGTGCCGCGCCAGATGATCGCCCGGCAGGCCCAGGCGGCCATGAGCGCCGCCGGCTACCAGGGAGGACTCAGTGTGGTCATCTCCATCCCCGCCGGGGTGGAGCTGGCAGCTAAGACCTTCAACCCCCGCCTGGGCATAGAGGGCGGCATCTCCGTCCTGGGGTCGTCTGGCATCGTGCGCCCCATGAGCGAGGAGGCCCTGGTGGCGTCCATTGGGCTGGAGATGCGCGTGCAGTATGAGGCCGGCAGGCGGGACCTCTTGGTGGCTCCGGGCAACTACGGGCGGGACTTCGCCGGGGACGCCCTGGGGCTGGACGTGGACCACTGCGTGCAGTGCGCCAACTACATTGGTGCGACCATAGACGCCGCCGCGGGCATGGGCTTCCGGACCATGCTGCTGGTTGGCGCCTTGGGTAAGCTTGTGAAGGTGGCGGCCGGCGTCATGAACACCCACTCCCGCGTGGCCGATGCCAGGCGGGAGACCCTGGCCGCGCACGCCGGCATGGCGGGCGCCGGCACGGACCTGATCCGCCGCATCATGGGTAGCGCCACCACGGACGAGGCCCTGCCCTGGCTGCGGGACGAGGGAATCCTGGACCAGACCCTGGCCTCCATCATGGGGGCGATGGCGGCGCAGCTGACGCGCCGGGCGGGCCCGTCCCTGCAGGTGGAGGCCGTGTGCTTCTCTCCCGAATGGGGGGTCCTGGGAATGACGGACGGCGCGGGGCGGCTGCTCGCGCTGCATGGGAAGGCGGAAGAGGCATGATTCACTTCGTTGGGGCGGGCCCCGGAGCGCCGGACCTCATCACGGTACGCGGCGCCAGGCTGATGGCCCAGGCGGACCTGGTCATCTATGCCGGGTCCTTGGTGAACCCGGACCTGCTGGACTTGTGCAAGCCGGGTGCCACCGTCCTGAACTCAGCCCATATGACGCTGGAGGAGGTTGTGGCCGCCATGCTGGAGGCCGAAGCGGCGGGAAGGGTCACCGTCCGGCTGCACACGGGCGACCCCTCGCTCTACGGCGCCATCCGGGAGCAGATGGACCTGCTGCGGGCCGGGGGCGCGGAGTTCGACGTGACGCCGGGAGTCTCGTCCTTCTGCGCTGCCGCCGCTGCCCTGCGGGCGGAGTACACCCTGCCCGACGTCTCCCAGTCGGTGATAATCACGCGCATGGAGGGTAGGACACCGGTGCCGGAGGGCGAAGGGCTGGCCGGGCTGGCATCGCACGGTTGCACGCTGGTGCTCTTCCTCTCTGCCGGGCTCTTGGAGGCGGCACAGGAGGAGCTGCTCGGGGGCGCCTACACGGCGGACACGCCAGCGGCCATTGTCTACAAGGCAACGTGGCCGGAGGAGCGCGTGTACCGCTGCACCGTGGGGACGCTGGCGCGGACGGCGCGGCAGAACGGCGTTACCAAGACGGCGCTCATAGCGGTCGGCGGCTTCCTGGGTACCGAATACGACCGCTCCAAGCTGTACGACCCCACCTTCACCACCGGCTACCGGAAGGGGGAGCAGGCGTGACGCGCGTATCCATCGCCGCCTTCACGGAGGCCGGCGTGGGACTTGCCAAGGCCCTTGCCGCGGGCCTTGCAAAGACCAACGAATACCAGGTAAATGGCATTTCGACAACGCAGAGGCTTGCTGCCGCCTGCGGCGTGGAGGCCTTCCCCAGCCTTGCCGCCTGGACGGCGGGCCACTTTGCCGTGGACGACGCACTGGTCTTCGTCGGCGCGTGTGGCATTGCCGTTCGTGCCGTGGCGCCCCACGTTGCGGACAAGCTCCGTGACTCCGCGGTCGTGTGCGTGGACGAGAGGGGCCTCTTCGCCGTGCCCCTGCTCTCCGGCCATGTGGGCGGCGCCAACGACCTTGCCCGTGCCGTGGCGGAGGTCACTGGCGGCCAGGCGGCGATCTCCACGGCGACGGACGTGAACGGCCTCTTCGCCGTGGACGAGTGGGCGCGCGAGAACGGCCTGCGGATTGCCGAGCGCCAGGTTGCCAAGGAGGTCTCGGCGCGGCTGCTGGCGGGGGAGCCTGTGGGCTTCGCGCGTGCGGACGTTGCCGTGGAGGGGCCGCTGCTCCAGGGCGTGTCCGAGCTGCCTGCCCAGGGCACGGCTCCGGAGGTCGGCTTCGTGGTGACGCGGAACCTTGCGCTTCGTCCCTTTGCGAGCACGCTTCATCTGGTGCCTCGCGACGTCTGCGTGGGGGTGGGCTGCAAGCGCGGCACGGAGCCCTCGGTGCTGGAGGGCCGTGTTGACGCGGCTCTCCAAGCCGCGGGCATCTCCCCCTCGGCCGTGGCACAGCTGGCGACGATTGACCTCAAGGCCGACGAGCCCGCCGTGCTGCACCTGGCCCGGAGCCGAGGTTGGAGCCTCAGGCTCTTCTCTGCGGACCAACTCGCGGCCGTGCCGGGCGAGTTCTCGTCCTCGGACTTCGTGCGACAGACCGTGGGGGTCGGGAACGTGTGCGAACGCGCCGCGGCTGCGTGTGGCGGCCGCTTGGTCTTGCGCAAGCAGGCGGGTGACGGCGTTACGGTGGCGGTCGCGGTGGACGAGGGCCCCGCGAGATTTCCCGGTGCCGCGCGCGAGGCGCGGCTTTCCATCGTGGGCCTGGGCCCCGGCGCGGGCGACGACCTGACCCTTCGCGCCTGGCGGGTGCTGCGGGAGTGCGACGTCATCGTGGGCTACACCGTCTACGTGGACCTCGTTCGTCGCATGTTCCCGGGCAAGCCCACGCTGACCACAGGCATGCGGCGCGAGGTGGAGCGATGCCAGCTGGCCCTGGACGAGGCCGCCAAGGGCAGGCACGTTGCCATGGTCTGCTCGGGCGACCCAGGCGTGTACGGCATGGCGGGCCTCTGCCTGGAGCTTGCCGGTGGCATGCCCGGCGTGCGCATAGACGTTGTCCCCGGTGTGACGGCGGCAAACGGCGGCGCGGCCGTGCTGGGCGCGCCCCTCATGCACGACTTCGCCGTCATCTCCCTTTCCGACCTCATGACGCCCAGGGAGAAGATCCGCGCGCGCCTAGAGGCGGCGGCCCAGGCGGACCTGGTCATTTGCCTCTACAACCCGGCTTCCCGCAAACGGGCCGACTACCTAGCCTGGGCGTGCGACGTGGTCCTTGCCCACAAGTCGCCCCAGACGGTGTGCGGAACCGTTCGCAACATCGGTCGGGCCGGCGAGGAGTGGGAGGTCATGACCCTGGCGCAGCTTCGCGTCGCATCCGTGGACATGTTCACCACGGTCTTCATTGGCAACGAGGCCACGCGCGTGGTGGACGGACGCATGGTGACGCCCCGTGGCTACCTGCAGAGGGGGCGAGCGTGAGGATCCTTGTGTTTGGCGGGACGACGGAGGGGCGCGAGCTGGCGGAGTGGCTCGCCGCGCGGGGGACGTGCGACGTGGTCGCCTGCTGTGCCACGGAGTATGGGGCGCGGCTCGTGCCCGTGGGGCCGCGCGTCACGGCGTTGGGCCAGCGGATGAGCGAAGCGCAGGTGGAGGACCTCATGCGCACCCAGGGCTTCGCCTGCGTGGTGGATGCGACTCACCCCTATGCGACCAGCATCACCCAGAGCGTGGCCCAGGCGGCAGGCGCGACGGGCACGTCGCGGCTGCGTCTGGTGCGCGAGGGCGAGCCCACTGGCCCCTGGCTGGGCGCGCCAGACGCCTGGGAGGCGGCGCGCATGGTTGCCGGCATGCCTGGGAGGGTGCTCCTGACCACGGGCAGCAAGGACCTGCCCGTCTTTGCTGCCGGCATCCCCGACTTCGCCGACCGCGCCTACGTGCGGGTGCTGCCCGTCGTCTCCGCGCTAGAGCTGACGCGGGAGCTGGGTCTGGCGACCAGCCATGTTATCGCCATGCAAGGGCCCTTCTCGGAGGAGCTCAACCGGGCGCTCATCCGCCAGCTGGGCACTGCCGTGCTGGTGACCAAGGCGTCCGGCCGGGCGGGCGGCTTCGAGGAGAAGATCCGCGCCGCCATGGCCTGCGGCAACAGGGTGGTGGTCATCCACCGGCCGGTGCGCGAGGATGACGGCCTGGACTTCGCGCAGACGAAGCGCGTTCTGACGGAGAGGTTTGGGGTGTAGCGATGAGGGTGTATCTGGTGGGCATTGGCATGGGCAACCCAGAGACGCTGACCGTAGCCGGTCAGGCCGCCATCAGGCGCAGCCAGCTGCTTGTGGGCGCACGGCGCATGCTGGATGCCGTGCGGCCCGTGCTGGGGGATGCCACGGTCCCGCGCATGGTGGAGGCCGTGCGTGCGGACGACATCCTGGAGGCCTTGCGGGGCTCGGATGCCGCGTGCGCCTGCGTGCTCTTCTCGGGCGACGTGGGCTTCTACAGCGGCGCCAACCTGCTGTACCAGCGGCTGAGCGAGGTCCAGGGCCTTGAGGTCGAGGCCATGCCCGGTGTCTCCTCCCTCTCGTACCTCTGCGCGCGGCTGCAGACGCCCTGGCAGGACGCCCACGTGGTCTCCGTCCACGGGCGTGCGGGCAATGTCGCGGGTGCGGTCCAGGCGCACCGGAAGACCTTCGTCCTCACCGGCGGCCAGGCCAAGGCGCAGGACGTGTGCGCGGACCTCGTGGCGCGCGGCCTGGGAGACGTCCGCGTGAGCGCGGGTGAGAGGCTCTCGTACCCGGAGGAGCGCGTGGTCAGCGGCAGCGCGGAGGAGCTCGCGGCGATGACCTTTGCGGACCTGACGGTGCTGCTGGTGCAGAACGAGGCCCCAATCCGGCGGTGCGAGAGCGCTCCCTGCCTGCCCGACGACGCCCTTGTGCGCGGGAGGACCCCCATGACCAAGGAGGAGGTGCGCGAACTGGCCGTCTGCAAGCTGCGCCTGCGTCCCGACCACGTGCTCTGGGACGTGGGGGCAGGGACGGGCTCGGTCTCTGTGGAGGGCGCGCTGGCCGTGCCTGAGGGCCAGGTCTTTGCCATCGAGAAGGACGAGGACGCCCTGGCACTCCTGCGGGCCAACCGCGACCGCTTCGGCCTCCGCAACCTGCACGTGGTTGCGGGCAGGGCGCCCGAGGCCCTGGTTGGCCTGCCGGCTCCCGACCGCGTATTCATCGGTGGCTCCTCGGGCGACTTCAAGAGGATCCTGCACGCTGCCATTGCCGCCAACCCCAACGTGCGGGTGGTGGCCTCCTGCCTCACGCTGGAGACCGTCTCTGCCGCGCTTGGCGCCTTCGCCGACTGTGGCCTTGGCGAGGCGGACGTGGTGCAGGTGGGCATGGCGCGCGGCAGGAAGGCCGGCCCCTACCACCTGATGATGGGGCTCAACCCCGTCTACCTCTTCTGTGCGGGTGGAAACGTGGACGGGGGCGCGCAATGATGGCGCGCGTGCCCCGCCTGCTTGTGGGGGCCGCCGCCAGCGGTGGGGGAAAGACCACGGTGACCTGCGGTTTGTTGCGCGCATTCCAGCGGCGGGGGCTGAGCCCCCGGGCCTGCAAGTGCGGACCCGACTACATAGACCCCATGTTCCACGTGCGTGTGCTGGGCGTGCCGTCGCGCAATCTGGACCTCTTCCTCTCCACACCCGGGGACGTCTGCCGCCTGCTTGCCAAGGGTGCCCAGGACAGTGGCATCACGGTGGTGGAGGGGGTCATGGGCTACTACGACGGCATCGCCCTCACGGATTCCGCCTCCGCCTGGGACCTGGCCCGCACGACGAGGACGCCGGCGGTCCTGGTCTTGGACGGGCGCGGCCGTGCCCGGTCGCTTGCCGCGGAGGTGGCGGGCTTTGCGGGCTTCCGATGCCCGAGCCAGGTGGCGGGGGTGGTGCTCAACCGCGTCTCGCCCATGATGTATGCGCAGCTCAAGGGGGCAATCGAGGAGGAGACTGGCATTCCGGTGCTGGGCTACCTGGCAGAGGTGGCGGACCTGCAGCAGCGGGTGGACCGCCTAGCGGACCAGATGGAGCGCAGCTTTGATTTGGATGCCCTGGTCGCCCTGGCCCAGGCGGCTCCCGCCCTCGAGGTGGTGCCCCGCCGGCCGGCGCCCGTCTGCGTCGAGCCCCTGCGCGTTGCCGTGGCGCGGGACGAGGCCTTCTGCTTCTACTACGAGGACGCCCTGGATGTCCTGCGCGAGCTTGGGGCGGAGCCGGTGGGCTTCTCTCCGCTGAGCGACGCGGCGCTGCCCCAGGGCGTGGACGGCCTCTACCTGGGTGGGGGCTACCCGGAGCTGCACGCGGCCCGGCTTGCCGCCAACGTGGCCATGCGCAGGGCCGTGCGGGAGGCGGTTCTCGCCGGCCTTCCGACCATAGCGGAGTGCGGGGGCTTCATGTACCTGCAGACCCAGTTGGAGGACGCCGATGGCGTCACCCACCCCATGGTGGGCGTCATTCCCGGAAAGGCATATCGCACGGACCACCTGGCTTTGGCTACGTGACCCTGGAGGCAAAGGGCCAGAGCCTGCTGGCCGCGCCGGGGGAGGAGCTCCGCGCCCACGAGTTCCACTACTGGGACAGCGACGCCCCCGGGGACGCCTTCCACGCCGTCAAGCCATGCTCGGGCAGGAGCTGGGAGTGCTGCCATGCCACGCCCACGCTCTACGCCGGCTACCCGCACTTGGACCTCTGCTCCGCACCGGCGGCCGCGCGGCGCTTCGTGGAGGCATGCGCGGCGCACCGCGAGGGGAGGCACACATGCTGACGTCGCAGCACCTGGCAGCCCTCGCCCTGGGGTACGCGTTGGACCTCGTTGTCGGGGACCCGCACGGCATTCCCCACCCCGTCCGGTGGATGGGCCGGCTCATCTCCGCCCTGGAGCCCCCGCTCCGCGCGGCCTTCCCCAAGACGGACAAGGGTGAGTTCGCCGCAGGCGCGGTGCTTGCCATCGTGGTGCCCCTGGTCTCCTGGGCCGTTGCTGCTGCGGTGGTGGTCTTGGCAACCCGCGTCAACCCCTGGCTGGGCCTCGCGGTGGAGAGCGTGGTCTGCTGCCAGATGCTCGCCACCAAGTCCTTGCGGGACGAGAGCATGCGCGTGCATGACGCTCTGGCCGCGGGAGACCTGCCCGCCGCGCGCAAGGCCGTGAGCATGATAGTGGGTCGGGACACCCAGGGCCTGGACGTCGCTGGCGTCACCCGTGCCGCGGTGGAGACCGTGGCGGAGAACTCCTCCGACGGCGTGGTCGCGCCCCTCCTGTACATGGCTGTGGGCGGGGCTCCCCTGGGCGTGCTCTACAAGGCGGTGAACACCATGGATTCCATGGTCGGCTACAAGAACGAGCGCTACCGCCGCTTCGGCACCTGTGCCGCGCGCATGGACGACGTCCTCAACCTCGTGCCGGCGCGCGTCTCGGGCGCGCTCATGTGCGCGGGGGCGGCGCTGGCGGGCTTTGACGGCAGAGGCGCCTGGCGCATCATGCGGCGCGACCACGCCAAGCACCTCTCGCCCAACTCCGCCTACACCGAGGCTGCCTGTGCGGGAGCTCTGAGGGTCAGGCTGGCGGGGGACAGCTACTACTTTGGGCGCCTGGTTCACAAGCCCACGCTTGGTGACGCGACGCGTCCCGTGGAGCCAAGGGACATCGCACGCGCCAACCGGTTGCTGTACGTGACCTCCCTCTTGGGGTTCGCGCTTTCCCTGGCCATCGGTTGGGCGCTGGGACTCTTTGGGGAGGTGCCACTGTGGCTGTAGTGGGCATGGGTCGCTTCGAGCACGGGGGAGACGTCTACGCCCACCCCGGCGTGCTGGACTTCTCTGCAAGCGTGAGCCCCCTGGGCATGCCGGCCTCCGCGCGCGGCGCCCTGGTCCGGCAGGTGGATTCGTTCGAGAGGTACCCGGACCCGTACTGTCGAGACCTGCGCACGGCCATCGCCCGACACGAGGGCGTGCCGGAGTCCTTTGTTGTCTGCACGGCGGGGGCGCCCTGCTACTCCGGCTACGAGCAGGCGCTTCTCGCAAGCGGCGCGCGGGTGGCCGAAGTCGCCCTTCTTGAGGAGGAGGGCTTCAGGGTGACATCCCGCTTTGCGGACGCAATCCGCCCGGGTGTCGGCCTGGCCTTTGTCGCGAACCCCAACAACCCCACGGGCATCGCCGTCTCGCGGGACCAGATGCTGCGGCTCCTTGCACGCGCGCGCCAGGCGGGGTGCCTGCTGGTGGTGGACGAGTGCTTCGCGGACCTGGCGGGCGTCGCGTCGGCGGTGGAGCTGGCGCAGGCCTGGCCCAACCTGCTGGTGATGAAGGCCTTCACCAAGACATACGCCATGGCGGGGCTGCGTCTGGGCTACGGCATGTGCTCCGACCAGGGGCTCGTTGGCGCCCTGGAGCGGGCCGGCCAGCCTTGGGCGGTCTCCGTCCCGGCCCAGGTGGCGGGCGTGGCGGCTCTTTCCGACGGGGACTACCTGCCCCGCCTGCAGGCCTATGTGGCACGGGAGCGGGCCAGGCTGGCCGCCGGCCTGGCAGGGATGGGCATGCGCGTGGTGCCCGGCCAGGCAAACTACCTCCTCTTCAAGAGTCCGCGGGACTTGTACGCCCCGCTTCTGCGGCGTGGTATCCTCATCCGCCGGTGCCAGAACTTCTCCGGCCTGGGGGAGCGCTGGTACCGCGTGGCGGTGAGGACCCAGCAAGAGAACGACGCCCTGCTCAGGGCCCTAGGGGAGGTGGCGTGATGGCAAGGTCCATCATGGTGCAGGGCACCATGTCCGGCGTGGGCAAGAGCCTGCTGGTGGCGGGCCTGTGCCGTGTGCTCAGGCAGGACGGCTATCGGGTGGCCCCCTTCAAGTCGCAGAACATGGCGCTGAACTCCGGCATCTGCGCCGACGGGTCCGAGATCGGCCGCGCCCAGGTGGTGCAGGCCCAGGCGGCCGGGGTGGAGCCGGAGGCGTGCATGAACCCCATCCTGCTCAAGCCCACCACGGACACCGGCTCCCAGGTCATCGTGAACGGCCGGGCGCTCCGCACCATGCCGGCCAGGGACTACTTCGCCTTCAAGCGCCAGCTGGTCCCGGACATCCGCCGCGCCTACGACGACCTGTCCTCGCGCTTTGACGTGGTGGTCCTGGAGGGGGCGGGCAGCCCCGCGGAGGTCAACCTCAAGCAGGACGACATAGTCAACATGGGCCTGGCAAAGATGACCCACTCTCCCGTCCTGCTTGTGGGAGACATAGACCGCGGGGGCGTGTTCGCGCAGATCCTGGGAACCCTCATGCTGCTGGACCCGGACGAGAGGGCCATGGTCAAGGCAACGGTGATCAACAAGTTCCGTGGGGACAAGGCCATCCTGGACCCCGGCCTGGACATCCTGCGCGACCGGTCCGGCATTCCCGTCGCAGGCGTCGTTCCCTACGCGCGCGTGGACATAGACGACGAGGACTCCCTCTCCAGCCGCCTGGACGTACGCGACAGGACCGCGGCCGTGGATGTCGCGGTGGTGCGGCTGCCCAAGGTCTCCAATTTCACGGATCTTATCCCGCTATCCGTGGTGGAGGGTGTGGGGGTGCGTTACGTCGGCAGCCCGCGCGAGCTGGGGGAGCCGGACCTGGTGGTCATTCCCGGCACCAAGGCAACCATCGCAGACCTGCGGTGGATGCGGACCTGTGGCCTTGAGGCGGCGATCCTGCGGCGGGCAAGCAGCGGGACGCCCGTCCTGGGCATATGCGGCGGCTACCAGATGCTCGGGCAGGAGATTTCGGACCCGATGGGCACGGAGTGCGGAGGCAGCATCCGTGGGATGGGCCTGCTTCCCACGCGGACGGTCTTCGATTCCAACAAGCGCCAGGTGCGCTCCGGCGGTAGGCTGGCGCAGTTGGACGGGCCGTTGGCGGAGCTCTCCGGTGTCCCCGTGCGCGGCTACCAGATACACATGGGCAGGACGACGGCAGAGGGCGGGCGCCCCTTCTGCACGCTGGAGGACGAGGACGGCAACCAGTGCGCAGACGGCTGCTGCCAGGGCAACGTGTACGGCACCTACCTGCACGGCGTCTTCGACAGCGGGCCCTGCGCGCAGGCGGTTGCACGCGCGCTGCTGCGCCGCAAGGGGCTCGACCCCTCCGACGTGCGCGCCGTTGACTTGGACGCATATCGCGAGCGGCAGTTCGACGAGCTTGCGCGCGTCGTGCGAGAGAACGTGGACATGGACCTCGTATACAGGATTCTGGAGCAGGGAATATGAGCGAGCTGGGGAACCTGGAGTTCGTGAGGCCCGCCGAGATAGAGCGGCGGAGCTTCCAGATAATCTCGGATGAGCTTGGGGACCGCGCGCTGAACCCGGAGGACGCGCCGGTCATCAAGCGCGTCATCCACACCACGGCAGACTTCGACTACGCGGACACGCTGTACTTCTCGCCCCACGCCACGGAAAGGGGAGCGGAGGCACTGCGGGCGGGTTGCAGTGTGGTCACGGACACCACCATGGCCATGGCGGGCATAAACAAGCGCGTGCTGGGCCGCCTTGGGGGTTCGGTCATCAACTTCATTGCGGACCCGGACGTCGCGCGCGAGGCCAGGGAGCGCGGCGTCACCAGGTCCGCCGTGGCCATGGACCACGCGGCCCGTCTGGACCAGCCGCTGGTCTTTGCCATCGGCAACGCCCCCACGGCACTGGTGCGCATATACGAGCTGGTCAGCGCGGGCCTCATGCCTGCTCCCCGGCTGGTCATAGGCGTGCCGGTGGGCTTCGTGAACGTGGTGGAGTCCAAGGAGCTGGTCCGCGGCCTGGGCGTGGACTGCATCCTGGCCATGGGCAGGAAGGGCGGCAGCAACGTGGCGGCCGCCATCGTGAACGCCCTCCTGTACCTGGCGTCCAACGACGCGCGGGAGTAGCGCCCGCGCCGCCAACGTGGGCATTTGGTGTGCAACAGAGAGTCGCAAGGAGTCACATGGACTTTGAACAAGTGAACGCAAGCATCGCGCCGCTGGATGCGCGGGCAATGGCCGCCGCGCGTGACCAGTGGAACGCCATAGCCAAGCCCATCGGCAGCCTGGGCAGGCTGGAGACCCTGGTGGAACAGATCGCGGGCATTCAGGGCACGCCGGCCGTGGACGTGAGCAGGCGCTGCGTTGCCGTGCTCTGCGCGGACAACGGCGTGGTGGCGGAGGGCGTTACCCAGGGTGGGCAGGACATCACCACGACCATGGCCGACTGCATTGCCGCGGGCGCATCCTCCGTCTGTGCCATGTGCCGCCCGGTGGGAATAGACGTCGTGGCAGTGGACATGGGCATGGCCACGCCGGGAACCGACCCACGCATCCGCGACAGGTCCCTTGGGCGCGGCACGGCGGACATCATGCTGGGGCCCGCCATGACCAGGGCCCAGGCGGAGCAGGCCATCGGCGTTGGAATGGACTTGGTGGGTCAGCTCAAGGCAGAGGGCTACACCCTGGTGGCCACGGGTGAGATGGGCATCGGCAACACCACGACCACGAGCGCCATGACCAGCGCCCTTCTGGGTGTGCCCCCGCGCGAGGCCACCGGCAAGGGCGCGGGCCTCTCGCAGAGGGACTACCTGCACAAGGTTCAGGTGGTCGAGCGTGCGGTTGAGGTAAACCAGCCTGACGCGGCGGACCCCCTGGACGTCCTGGCCAAGCTGGGCGGCTTCGACATCGCCGGCCTGGTAGGCATGTATGTTGGCGGTGCCGTTCACAGGGTGCCCATCATCGTGGACGGCGTCATCAGCACCCTGGCGGCCTACGTGGCAACCCTTCTGTGCCCCAATTGCAGGGACTTCATGCTGGGGTCGCACCTCTCCGCGGAGCCCGCCGCAAGCCTGCTGATGGACCGCCTGGGTCTGGACCCCGTTCTGCACGCAGGCATGCACCTGGGCGAGGGCACGGGGGCGGTCTGCCTGGTACCCCTGCTGGACATGGCCCTCTCCCTGTACGGGGGCACCACCTTCAGGCAGACGGGCATTAAGGCCTACGAGGTGGACCCGCAATGATCGCCCTGGTCACGGGTGCCGCGTCCTCCGGCAAGAGCGCCTACGCGGAGGACCTGGCCATGAGCTTGGCGCCGCGTCGGTTCTACCTGGCAACCATGTGTCCGGAGGGTGCCGCGGCGCAGGAGAGGATCGCGCGCCACCGGGCCCTGCGCGCGGGCAAGGGCTTCACCACGGTGGAGGTCTGCGGCGGCTTTGGCCCCGCCTTGGAACTGCCGGAATCCGGCGTTGCGTTGGTGGAGGACCTGGGCAACCTGGTGGCCACGCGGCTCTTCCGGCCTGACGGCACGGTGAACAACGCCGAGGACGCTGCGGCAGGCGCGTTGGCTGACCTCCGTTCCGTCTGCGCCCACTTTGGCCACGTGGTTGCCGTGGGGAACGAGGTCGGGGCGGACGGCCTTGGCAACGGGGAACTTACGGACCTGTATGTTCGCGTGTTGGGGCACGTTGCCTGCGCATTCGCCGCGCGCTGCGACACGGTGGTGGAGGTCGTGTGCGGCGTGCCCAACGTGGTCAAGTGCGGGGAACGGGAAGGGGGTGTCGTCTCATGGACGTGCTGAGGTCCCTGGTCATCGCCTTCGCGTGCTTCTCCAAGATTCCCATGCCGCGCGTGGACTGGCGGGAGCAGAGCATGCGCTACTGCATGTGCTTCTTTCCCCTCATTGGCTTGGTCATCGGCCTGTGCCTGTGGGTGTGGGCCTGGTTGTGCGGCGCGCTGGGCTTCGGGTCCGTCCTGCGCGGGGCGGGAATCGCCCTTCTGCCCCTGGCGGTGACGGGCGGCATTCACATGGACGGCTTTGCGGACGTGGTGGACGCTCAGTCCAGCCACGCGGAGCCGGACCGCAAGCGCCAGATTCTGAAGGACCCCCACACGGGCGCCTTCGCGATCATCGGCGTGGCCTCCTACCTGCTGCTGTATGCCGCCCTGGCAACGGAAGTTGCCACGGGTTGGCGGGCCTGCCTCCTGCTGGCCTGCCTGCACTGGATGAGCCGCTGCACGAGCGGCATTGCCACCGTTGCCTTCCCCCGCAGCTCCAAGACGGGCATGCTGGCCGCCTTCGGGGACTCCGCCCACAAGCGCGCCTGCCTGGCGGTGCTTGCGGCGGAGTGGCTGGCCGGCGCGGCGGTCATGCTGTGGGCCAGTCTGCCCGTGGGCGCCGGCATGGCGCTGGCGTGCGCGCTGGCCTTGGCCTGCCTGCACAGGTTTGCGATGACTCAGTTCAACGGTATGAGCGGGGACCTGGCGGGCTTCCTGCTGCAGGTGGCGGAGCTTGCCATGCTGGCCTGCCTGGTGGTCTTGGGAAGGCTGGTGATGCTGGCATGATGCTGGTCACGGGTGGCGTGGCCTCGGGCAAGAGGACCTTCGTGAGGAGCCTGGGCTTTGCCGAGGAGGACTTCTCGCGCGTGCCGGGGAACGGGGTTCCCGTGCTTGTGGACGCGCAGGAGCTGGCGCGCGGTCAGGTCACGCCTGGCCTGCTGGACGCCCTGGCGCGGAAGGACGTCGTGATCATTACGGAGGTCGGGTCCGGCGTGGTGCCCTTGGACGCGGGGGAGCGCGCCTGGCGCGAGCGTGCCGGCAGGCTCGCGTGCCAGCTTGCCGCGCGGGCCGCGTGCGTGGTGCGCATGGTCTGCGGAGTGCCCCAGGTGCTCAAGGGCGACCCCCAGGAAGCCCTGCGATGACAGAGCCGAAGAGCGGCGGCGACCGCACGCTAGAGCTCGTCCTTCTCCGCCACGGCAGTACTGCGGGCAATGCCGAGCACCGCTACGTGGGCCGCACGGACGAGCCGCTGTCCCAGGCGGGTGCCCGGGAGGCGCGCGAGTCCGGCGTGCGCGAGGACGTGGGGTGCGTGTACGTGAGCCCCCTGCTGAGGGTACGCCAGACTGCCGCCATCTGCTTTCCGCGTGCGCGCCAGATGGTCGTCGACGGCCTGCGTGAGATGGACTTTGGCGACTTCGAGGGTAGGACCGCGGACCAGATGGCGGACGACCCCGCCTACCGCGCTTGGGTGGACGGCATGTGCGTGGGGCGGTGCCCCGGCGGGGAGTCGCGCGAGGAGTTCCTTGCCCGCAGCTGGGCGGCAGTGCGGGGCGTGGTGCTGGAGGCCGTAGCGGGGCCGGAAGTCCCGCTACGGCTGATCATAGTGGCCCACGGGGGCACGGTCATGTCTGCCATGAGCAAGCTGGTGCGGGCGGAAGGCCAGGACGATGACCCGCTGGCCTACTTCTCATGGCACGTGGGCACCTGCCAGGGCTTCCGCGTGCTGCTGCGGGTGGACGGGGAAGGGCCGCATGCCCTGGGCTGGAGCCGCTTGGGCGGCGTACGCGACCTGTGATTGCGTGGCATTCTCGGCTGCCGAGAAAAAACGACCCCAACCGCGCAAGGTGGTTGGGGTCGCCCCTTGTTCTGCATGGGCAACGCAAACTGGAGAGGTTAGCGTGGAGGGTTAGCCCGGAGGGTGGCAGACAAGGCAATTGGGAACGCCGCGTATTCGGTTCGGAGGTGGATTCCACGACCAGCTCTGATATCCTTGCGTCTGAAAGCTAATCGCGATTTCTGAATCTGGATAATATAATCGCGCAGTCGTGCGGACTTGGCCAGCGATTATTTTCAATCTCTGATGAACGGTAGGACTACGGGGGGTAAACGGTAATCACGATTAGTGCTGGAAGCTCGGGCGCGGCGGTGTGCCAGGCGGCTCCCATTCCGCCGCTTTTCCTAGGCCGATTAAGAAAAGACCTTCCCTACACTCGAGCCATGTCCTGAAAGGCATGGTTTGTTTGCTGGCCTGGACAGGCAACAAGAATGCCCTTCCCTTCCCCCTGCCCCGTGCCTCTGGCGCGGGGCATCCCTTTGGCATTCCTTGGAAGGGGAGGTGGCTGTGCTGCGTGTGCCGTCGGCTTGTTTCGCGACATGCTCCTAGCTCAAGTGTGAGCAATTGACTCAATTTACGAAGTGATTACAAAAGCGCGTTACGTAATCTCATTTTTTGATATATCGGTCGCCTGCCGATTACATACCGTTTGTTCGCAGAAAGTGGCTTCATGGATATTGCTGCCGTTGCCTCCGCCCTCATGGCGGGTCTGCTCTCGTTCTTCTCGCCCTGCATACTTCCGCTCATACCCATCTACGTCGGCATACTCACGTCCGACGCCAATGCGGAGAAGCTGAACCTTGGCCGGCGCGTGGCCCACACCGTCGCCTTCGTGCTGGGCATCTCCACCATGTTTGCCATCCTCGGCTTTGGTGCCGGTGCCTTGGGCGGTCTTCTCAACAACAGCGTCCTCGCCATCATCCTGGGCGTGGTCATCGTCTTCTTCGGCCTGTATGTTGCCGGCGTCATCCGCATCCCGTTCCTGGAGAACGAGCATCGCGCGGACATGAGCAAGATCCAGGTCAACGGCGTGCTGGGGGCATACTTGCTGGGCCTTGCCTTCTCGTTTGGTTGGACCCCGTGCGTCGGCCCCATCCTGGGCTCCATCCTTGCCCTCGCTGCGGAGCAGGGCGGTGCGCTTCCGGGCGCCATCCTGCTCCTCTTCTACTCCCTGGGCATGTGCGTGCCCTTCGTGGTGATTACGCTTGCGTCTGACGTGCTGCTCAGCAAGGTCAGGAACATCCACAAGTACATGCCCACCATCAAGCGCGTTGGCGGCATCCTCATTGCCATCATGGGCGTCTGGATGGTTGTGACGCAGGCTCAGAACCTGGCCGCCAAGTCCAAGACTGCCTCCACCGCGGAGGTGCTTGCGGCGCAGGGCGTCAGCGCGGGCGAAGCGGACACCTCCAACGTCTCCTCCGCGTGGAAGAACGTTGTGACCGTGGACCTGGAGGGCAACAAGCACCGCCTGTCTGACCTCAAGGGCAAGCCCGTCTACTTCGAGTTCTGGGGCAGCTGGTGCACCAACTGCGTCAAGGACATGGGCAACCTCTCCGCCCTCTACCACGAGCACGAGCAGAAGGGCGACGTGCAGGTAGTCTCCGTCATCACGCCCAACTACTACGGCGAGAAGAGCGCCGAGGACTTCAAGGTCTGGGCGCAGGAGAACGGCGTGGACTTCCCGTGCTGGCTGGACGAGAACGCATCCCTCAGCCAGTACCTCAACGTGAGCGGCTTCCCGACCTCCGTCTTCATTGACTCCGAGGGCAACCTGGCCAAGGTGCGCGTGGGCACCATCGAGCCCGAGGAGCTGGAGCAGATCCTCTCGGAGCTCCAGTAGCGTGACAAAAGGGGACGTTTCCCTTTTGTCGTGGCAATTGGGGCGAAGCTGCACACCGGTGTGCGCGGCAGTCTCGCCTTGGAATTGTAGGTACATGTTTTCATGACCAGGAAAGGAAAGAACATGGCAGACATTTCTCGTAGGGGGTTCATCACCCTGGGTCTGGGCTCCCTGGCTTCCCTGACGCTCGCGGGCTGCGGTGGCTCCACCACCAGCACCGCGGGTAGCTCTGCGGCTGGCAGCGCGGCGGCCTCCTCGCTCACAGTGAGCGCTGACTCCACCGAGCTGGAGAAGGACGCGACCGCAATGGTCAGCGTCGACCCCGCCTCCGACAGCGTGAAGTACGCCTCCAGCAACGAGCACGTCATCTCCATTGCCGAGGACGGTACCGCCACCGCCATCAAGGCCGGCGAGGCCACCATCACCGCCACCGACGGCGACGCCTCCGGCGAGGTCAAGATGTCCGTCAAGCCCGCCACGCGTTCCGGCAAGATGACCGCCAACATCGACCTGACCGCTTACGAGAAGGGCAAGGGCGTCCGCCTGTGGGTGCCCGTGCCTCAGTCCGACGACAACCAGGAGATCTCCGACGTCGCCTTCGACGCGCCCGGTGCCACCACCTCCGCCATCAACACGGACGCCCTGGGCAACCAGATGCTGTACGTGGAGTGGGCAGCCGACGCTGACCCCGCCACCCGCACGGCCACGCTCTCTTGGAACGGCACCCGCACCGAGGTCGGCTGCCCCGAGCTCGTGGAGGACGGCGAGCCCGACGAGGAGGCCAAGAAGGAGCTTGAGGGCTCCAAGAACGTGCCCTCCAACAACGACCAGATCACCAAGGTGGCCGAGGAGATTGTGGGCGACGAGAAGACCTACCTGGGCAAGGCCCGCCTGGTGTACGACTGGGTTGTTGCCAACATGAACCGTGACGACTCCGTGAAGGGCTGCGGCGAGGGCGACGTCTGCTCCCTGCTGGCCGGCTCCATGACCGGCAAGTGCACGGACATCAACTCCACCTTTATCGGCCTGTGCCGCGCCGTGGGCGTGCCCGCCCGCGAGCACTTCGGCATCCGCATGACCGACGCCGACGCCACCAAGGGCCAGCACTGCTGGGCCGAGTGGTACCTGCCCGGTACCGGCTGGGTTGCCGCTGACCCCGCTGACGTGCTGAAGGCCGTCCTGAAGAACAAGTGGGACAAGTCCTCCGACGATGCAAAGGCCACGCAGGAGTACTACTGGGGCAACTGGGACGAGAAGCGCATCCAGCAGACGTCCGGCCGCGACCTCACGCTGGAGCCCGCTCAGGCTGCCGAGCCTCTGAACGACTTCAACTACCCGTACGCCGAGGTGGATGGCGCTCCGCTGGACATGTACGATCCCGCGAACTTCGTGTACACCTACACCTTCGAGGAGAGCAAGTAGCGTGACAAAAGGGGACGTTTCCCTTTTGTCACATTCCACGTGGCTCGTCCCCTTGTCTGAGCTGAAGCCTTTTGCCCGTTGATCCCCTCTCGCGCTGTGGACACCGCAGTGCGTGAGGGGATTCTTTTGTGAGGGCATTCAATGCTAGACTCTTCGCGTTCCCAAAGACGTAGAAGAATCGGCCGTTGGCCTAACTTTTATTCTGTTAACATAACAATTAGTTTGTAATTGGATGCGACAGGAGTGCGTGACAAAAGGGAAACGTCCCCCTGTCACGCCCGTGTCTCATGCAAGGAGCAGCATGGATTGGTTTCCGCTCATAAACTCGCTGAGGATCGCGGCCGTCTCCACGGTCGTGGTCTACTTCCTTGGCGTGTGGCTGGCGGACCTGGTTGCCCGCGCGCCGCGCCTGATGAAGGGAATTCTGGACGTAATCCTGACGCTGCCGCTGGTCCTGCCTCCGACGGTCGTGGGATACCTGCTGCTCATTCTGCTGGGTCCGCGCCGCCCCATTGGCTCCTGGGTGCTGGCCACCTTTGGCGTCAAGCTGACCATGAGCTGGTACTCCGCCATCTTCGCCACGGTGGTGGTGAGCTTTCCCCTCATGTACCGCACGGCGCGCGGCGCCTTCGAATCCTTCGACCGCTCCCTGGCGGACGCGGCGCGCACGCTCGGCAAGTCCAACGTCTGGACCTTCTGGCGCGTGAAGATGCCGTGCTGCCGGCAGGGCATCATAGCCGGCGCGGTCCTGGCCTTCGCGCGGGCGCTGGGCGAGTATGGCGCCACCTCCATGATTGCCGGCTACACCCCAGGCACCACGGCTACCATCTCCACCACGGTGTACCAGCTGTGGCGTACGGGGGACGACGCCCTGGCCTTCCGTTGGGTGCTCGTGAACCTTGCCATCTCTGCCGTGGTGCTGCTGGCCATGAACTTCCTGGAGCAGCGGTCGCGCTCCAAGGCAACGGGGGGCGTAGCGTAATGGCGCTCACGGTCAGCATACGGAAGCGCCTGCGCACCTTCACCTTGGACGTGAACGTGCAGGTGGACCGCCCCAACGAGGTTCTGGGCCTCCTGGGCGCCTCGGGCTGCGGAAAGTCCATGACCCTCAAGTGCATCGCGGGCATAGAGCGACCGGACAGCGGCCGCATTGTGCTGGGTGACCGCGTACTGTTCGATTCGGACAAGCGCATTGACCTGCCGCCCCAGCAGCGGCGTGTTGGCTACCTCTTCCAGAACTACGCCCTCTTTCCCAACATGACCGTGCTGCAGAACGTGATGTGCGGCGTGCGCGGGGGCAGCAAGGCGGACCGCCGCGAGCGCGCCGAACGCCACATTGCGGTCATGCGCCTCACGGGGCTGGAGGCCGCGCGCCCGGCAGAGCTCTCCGGCGGCCAGCAGCAGCGGTGCGCCATGGCCCGCATCCTGGCCAACGAGCCCGAGGTCATCCTCCTGGACGAGCCCTTCTCGGCGCTTGACGGCTACCTGCGCTGGCAGTTGGAGCTGGAGCTCGCGGACACGCTGCGCAGCTTCCCGGGCGGGACGGTCTTCGTCTCGCACAACCGCGACGAGGTCTACCGCATGTGCGATACGGTTTGCGTGCTGAGCGACGGCAAGTCCGAGCCCAAGCTGCCCGTTCGGGACTTCTTCGCGCGCCCGCTCACGCTTGGGGCGGCCCTCATAAGCGGCTGCAAGAACGTGAGCCACGCCACGGTGGTGGGGGACGGCATGCTTCGCTGCGAGGACTGGGGCGTCACGCTGGCGACCGGTATTCCCGTGCCCGCGGACGTGACGGACGTGGGCATTCGCGCCCACTACTTCCGGCCAGCCTGCCAGGGTGACTGCAACAGAATTCCTTGCACCGTTGACCGGGTGATCGACAGCACCTTCTCCACCATCGTTATGCTGCGCACTCCGGCGGGCGGCCTTCTGCGCTACGAGCTCGAGAAGGACGACTGGGCTCGGCTGGGCAACCCCTCCCGGCTGGCACTGACCATAGACCCGGCCTGTGTCATGCCTCTGACGGGCGGTGAGCGCGGTGCTCGATAGGCAAGAGCGAGAGATCAGCTACCTGCGGCTTTCTGTCACCGATCTGTGCAACTGCCGGTGCACGTACTGCATGCCGGAGAACGGCGTGCCCAAGCTGGCCCACTCGGACATTCTGAGCTTCGAGGAGATGGAGGCCATCGTCCGCGCGGCGGCGAGCCTGGGCATACGCAAGCTGCGCATAACGGGCGGCGAGCCCCTCGTACGCCGCGGCATCGTGGACTTGGTGCGCATGCTTGCCGCTGTGCCTGGCATCAACGAAGTAACTATGACCACCAATGCGACGCTGCTCGCGGCCCTTGCGGTGGACCTGAAGGCGGCGGGTCTCTCCCGCGTGAACGTCAGCCTGGACACGCTTGACCCGGCGCGCTACCAGGCCATCACGCGGCGTGGGCACTTGGAAGACGCCCTGGCTGGCCTGCGTGCCGCGCACCGGGCGGGCCTGGACCCTATCAAGGTCAACTGTGTGCTCATGGGCGGCGTCAACGTGGACGAGGTCACCCGCATCGCCGGCTTGGCGCGCAACGGCGCGGACGGCCCCCTTGGCGTGAGTTCCGTGCGCTTCATCGAGCTGATGCCCATGGGGGAGTGCGCCTGTTGGCCGCGCCAGAGGTTCGTCCCGGCGGACGTGGTTCTGGACGCCTTGCCCGGGCTGGAGCCCGTGCGCGGCGACGGCGTGACGCAGCTCTTCCGCATGCCTGGCTGGAGGGGCACGGTGGGTCTCATTCGCCCGCTCAGCCACCGGTTCTGCTCCGAATGCAACCGCATCCGCATCACGTCGGACGGCAGGCTCAAGCCCTGCCTGCACTCCTCCACGGAGATCCCGCTCCGCGGCCTGGAAGGGCCGGAGCTGGTGGAGGCCATCCGCCGCGGCATCTACGGCAAGCCGGCGCAACACCACATGGACAGGACGCACGCGAGCGAGTCGCTCCGTGCCATGAACGAGATAGGGGGCTGAGCCATGCCGCTCACGCACTTCAACGACCAGGGACGCGCCCGCATGGTGGACGTGTCGCAGAAGCCCAAGACCCAGCGCGTGGCGCGCGCGGCTGGCAAGGTGCTCATGAACGCTCAGACGCTCGAGCTCGTGCGCACAGGCGGCGTTAAGAAGGGCGACGTCTTGGCGGTTGCGCAGGTTGCGGGCATCATGGCGGCCAAGCGCACCTGGGAGCTGGTGCCCATGTGCCACCCCATCCAGCTGACTGGCGTGGACGTGAGCTTTAGCTACGAGCCTGACGGCATTGCCGTGGAGGCCACCACCCGCTGCTGCGGCGAGACGGGCGTGGAGATGGAGGCCATGACGGCGGCGTCCGTTGCCTGTCTGACCATCTACGACATGTGCAAGGCCAACCAGCGCGACATGGTGCTCACGGACGTGCGCCTGCTTGAGAAGGACGGCGGCAAGTCCGGCCACTTCGTGCGGGAGGGCGCGGAGGGCGAAGCCGCCGCCGAGCCGGCGCCTGCCAATGCGCCGCAGGTAGCCACCGTCGCGGCCGTCAGCGTCTCCGAGCGCAAGGGCGAGCGCAAGCACCCCGTGGATGCCATCCAGCTCGTGGTTGGCTCGGGCATCGCGGGGGACGCACACGCGGGCAACTGGCACCGCCAGGTCAGCCTGCTGGCAGACGAGTCCGTGCAGATGATGCGCGAGTCCGGCTTCCCGGACCTCGCAGCCGGTGACTTCGCGGAGAACATCCTGACCCGCGGCATCGCAGTGCACGAGCTGCCCGTGGGCACCACGCTGGCCATTGGCCCGGCGCGCCTGGTGGTGACGCAGATTGGCAAGAAGTGCCACAACGACTGCGAGATCCGCCGCAAGACGGGCATGTGCGTCATGCCCACGCGCGGCATCTTCTGCGTGGTCACGCGCGGGGGCACCGTGCGCGCGGGGGACCAGATTCGCGTGCTGGGCCAGGGCGAGGAGTAGACGAGAGGGCAGCGCCATCGTGAGCGGCCCGTCCCTATCCCTCGGCGAACGCCCGCACCGTCCTGATGCGAGGGGCCATATCCTCCAGCAGGTCCTCCACCACGTACGGTGTGCTCCCCAGTGCCTCAGGCGAGTCTGCCATGCTGGCAAGCCCGGAGGCAACATGTATGAGCAGGTTTTCTGCCCGCCTGCGGACGGCCGGGGCGGGAATCTGTAGCTGCGCCGCCATGGATACCAAGTCCTCTGGTGCGACCTCGTCTATGTTGCGGTGGCTTCCCAGGTCCATTGCCATGTCTCGCGAGAACCGCTCGAAGTACGTGGTGCTGGTGAGGTCGTATGCCGGCGCCAGCCGTACGCCGCCCTTGTGCCCGTACGAAAGCGAGAGGTTCTTCAGGTGGGCGTCGCAGTTGCCCACCAGGTAGTTGAAGAGGAGCACATCCGCCAGCTGCGTGAGGTCTGCCAGCGGTCGCGACGAATGCCGCCGTATCAGGCTGGCGATTGCGCCTACGGTTCCTCCGGGTAGCTCCGCGTACTTGGAAGCCGAATCCACACCGAATGCCTGTGCCAGGTCCTCTTGGTGCACACGCGTTACCGCGAGGCTTCCGTCCTTGGTCGCAGTCGTGCGGTCAAAGCGTTCGCTTACCACGACGGCTTTGCCACCACAGGTGATGAGGTGCGTGGTCGCGCACGGTATTCCGCATAGCTTGGCGGCGCCCATGCAAACAAACTCAAGCTCAGGCAGGTCGCGCAGCTCGCTTGTCTTCAGAATATGGGTCGTCGCGCTGAGCCCCTTGGGACGGAGCCAGCCATCGTCCCACGGCCCAGTAGGAGCGTGAGCGAGGCCGATCTTGTCCTGCGTGCCTGCCAGCGAGAGCCGAGAGGCGTTGTTGGAGGCCGCCATGCGGCGAGGGCTGGAGAAGATCGATTCGAGCTCTTCGCTGGGAATCGGCTCATAACCGAACTCGCCAGCCATTGTTGCAAGGTGGTCGCCGTCCGAAGAGATGACAACGTCACCTATGCAGTCCCGCCCGCTGTACGAGAGAATGGAGAGCCAGTCGTTCTCGCTGACCTCGATTTCCGCCGCAAGGCGTGCCCGAGGCTCCCCCTCGGGGAGGAGACCCTCGAAATAGGGCCTGAACGCCGGCTGGGCGTAGGGCTCCGCACTGAGCGGCAGTGAGAGGGAAAGTGGCTGGGCGCCATCGCTGGCCAGGTACTCTGGGTCATAGCTGAAGTGGCAGCCGTCCTCGCGGGTTCCCGCAATGCGGCCGACCAGCGTTGGCGCAGCTCCTTGCAGGCGTCCGACGAGCAACTCCATTGCTACTCACCCCGCTTTTGCACGAAGATGTCAATCCCGAGCAGGGTGAGAAGCTCGAGCGCCTTGCCAATCTCCGCCGTCACCTTGCCCCGCTCGATGTTGCCGATGTACGAGACCCCGATGCCCGTGAGCTCGGAAAGCTGCACCTGCGTGTAGCCCTGCCGCTTGCGCTCTTTGCGGATTGCGGTTCCGATGTCCTTCGTGGTGAGTATTCGATCCATTTCCCCGCCCCCGAGCCACGCTAATTTCTTTGTGAACGCAACTATATCATCACCTATCGAGAAACTCTTTGCGAACGCAACGAAATTGAATCTCTAGAGAAAAATCTTTGCGAACGAAGAGAATCGATTCTCGCGTGCAACTCGGTTGCCCATTCGTGCATGTGGGTTCTGTGTCAAGGGTCTGCCGTTCTCCAGCGAGTACCTTGTAGTCAAGGCAAGGGCGAGGAGGATGCGATGGACGTGCAAGTGATTGAGGAGGAGGGCCGCAGCCAGCTGGAGGTGACCGTTCGCTGCGCGCCAGGAGACGAACGCGTGGGCCGCATCGTGCGGTGCCTACGCGCGGCGACGGGGCGGCTGACGGGCTACGAGAGCCCCACCTGCAGTGAGCGACGCCTGATTCCACTGAGCCAGGTGGCGCTTGTGGAGGTGGAGGAGCGCCGGGTACTCATCCGCACGGTTGACGGCCGCGCGCTGGAGAGCCCCATGAGGCTCTTTGAGGTTGAGGCGGCCTTGCAGGGAACGGAGTTCGTGCGCGTGTCCCGGCAGGTCATCGTCAACTTCGACAAGGTGGTGGCCATCCGGCCGGAGCCAAACGGCCGCATGGTGCTGGAGCTGGACGGCGGCCAGCGTGCGGTGGTCACGCGAACGTATGCGCAGGCCATTAAGGAGAAGATCGGTGCCGCTAGCTAGCGGCAAGGAGGGGGCGAGTCTGATGAAGAAGAACGATGGAGCAGACCAGGGCTTTGGGCAGGATGGGCCGTTCGTGCGCGCCGGCGCGGCCATAGGCGCCGGGTATTACGCGGGCTCTGGCATGGCGTGCGGCATGCTGGCTGTTGCGCTGCTGGCCGGTGCGGCGGCCGGCGTGTGGGACACTGGCATGGCCTTCTGCCTCAGCTTCATTCTGGCGGGTGTGGCCTGTGGGGTGCTCCAGCAGCTGTGGTTCAACTGGGAGCGGGCCTTTGGCATCGCATACGGCAGGCGCGTGGCGGGCTTCGGCCTTACGTACTTCCCCGTGCTGGTGCTGTGCGCGCTGCTGGGCAATTGGCTGCCGGCTGACGTACCGGCTGCCTGGGCCCTGTTCGTGGCCCTCTACCTGCTGATTCTCTTCGTGCTCACGTTTGTTATTACGAAGCTGCTCAGGCGTCGCGGCGTGGAGTACCAGCGTGACCTTGCGGCATACCGCGAGCGCCAGGCCAAGGGGGAGTAGCGGCGACCGGTGGCGGTGTCCCCCTTGTTACAGAATCGTTTCCGCATCCGCGGAATATGCCTTGGGTGCTATTCTTCCTGTCAATCGAATAGTTCCACCAAACCGAAGAAGCGGAAAAGTAGTCACCAGCGCGCGCAGAGAGAGCCCGGGACGGTGTGATCCGGGACGAGATGCGGGGTGTCGAATGGGCCGCCGAGGGCGCACCGAATGGGGCATGGGCTGCGGGAACCAGGCGCGGCGCAGGGTCACCAAGTAGGCTGCGACGTAGGGCGCACGTCACGTGCCAGGGTGTGTTGGCACCCGGAAAAGTGCGTGGGGAGGGGCAAGCTCAAGACGTAACCGCCCGACCCCGCGAATCAAGGTGGCACCGCGAGCCGCAAGGCCCGTCCTTGACGAAGGCAGAGTTCTCTGTCGCGTTCGTTGGGGGCGGGCTTTCTTCATGCCCGTCCCGGAGAGGAGGGGACATGGAGGAGACCAGGCTGACACCCACGCTGGCGGAGGTGCAGCGCATCGCCGCAGGTGGGGAGTATCGTCGCGTGCCGGTGCGGCGCGAGCTCCTGGCAGACCAGTTCACGACCATAGAGGTGATGCGTCGCCTGCGCGCGGCCAGCCACCACGTCTTCCTGCTGGAGAGCGCGGAGGCGGACCAGCGCTCCGGCCGCTGGTCCTTCCTGGGCTTCGACCCCAGCATGGAGATCACCTGCCTGGACGGCACCCTACGCGTGCGCACCGGCGTGGAGTCCGTCCTGCCTGATCAGGCGCCCGCGCCCACGGTGGAGGAGCGCCAGGTGGACCACCCCGGCCCCTACCTGCGCGAACTAATCGCGGCCAACCGCACGCCCCAGCTGGAGGGCTTCCCGCCCTTCGTGGGCGGCCTGGTGGGCTACTTCTCGTACGACTACCTCAAGTATGCCGAGCCCACCCTGCGGCGCGACGGCCTGGGCCACGCGGACTTCCTGGACATGGACCTCATGCTCTTCAACGACGTCATCGCCTTCGACACCTACCGCCAGCGGCTAGTGCTGGTTGCCGGCGTGGACGTGACGGGCGACGTCGCTACCGCCTACGCGCAGGCGGGACGGCGCCTGGACGCCATCGAGCGCATCCTGCGCGAGGGCGAGCGCAAGGTCTTCAGGCCGCTGCGGCTGGAGCAGCCGCTGACCCCGCAGTTCTCGTGCGAGGAGTACTGCCGCATGGTGGAGGTGGCCAAGGACCACATCCGCGAGGGAGACATCTTCCAGGTGGTCCTGTCCGACCCCATAACCGCGCCGGCGCAGGGCAGCCTCTTCGACGCCTACCGCCTGCTGCGGGCGGAGAACCCCTCTCCCTACATGTTCTACTTCACCAGCGAGGACGTGGAGCTTGCAGGCGCCTCGCCGGAGACCCTGGCCAAGCTGACGGACGGCACCCTGCTCACCTACCCCCTGGCCGGCACGCGCCCGCGCGGCAAGACGCCCGAGGAGGACGAGGAGTTGGAGCGCGGCCTCCTGGCGGACCAGAAGGAGCTTGCGGAGCACAACATGCTGGTGGACCTTGGCCGCAACGACCTGGGCCGCGTTGCTCAGGTGGGCACCGTGAAGGTGGAGGAGTACCTGAAGATCCTGCGCTTCTCGCACGTCATGCACATTGGCTCCACGGTGAGCGCCACCATCGCACCCGGCAAGGACGCCGTGGACGCCGTGGACGCCATCCTGCCCGCGGGCACGCTCTCCGGCGCGCCCAAGCTGCGCGCCTGTCAGATCATCCAGGACCTGGAGGGCGCCAAGCGCGGCATCTACGGCGGCGCCATCGGCTACCTGGACTTCTCCGGCAACCTGGACACCTGCATCGGCATTCGCCTGGCCTACAAGAAGGACGGCGTGGTCTGCGTGCAGTCCGGTGCCGGCATAGTGATTGACTCCGTTCCGGAGCGCGAGTTCCAGGAGTGCCAGAACAAGGCGCGCGCCGTGGTGGCCGCGCTCCAGGAGTCCGAGGGAGGCATAGACCGATGATCGTTCTGCTGGACAACTACGACAGCTTCACCTACAACCTGTACCAGCTGCTGGCGTCGGTGGACCCGGACGTGCGGGTTGTGCGCAACGACGCCCTGACGGTGGGGGAGCTTGCGGCCATGGCGCCGGACGCGCTGGTGATCTCACCGGGGCCGGGCCGCCCGGCCGACGCCGGAATCTCCGAGGATGCGGTGCGCGCCCTCAGCGGCAAGGTGCCCATCCTGGGCGTGTGCCTGGGCCACCAGGCCATATGCGAGGCCTTTGGCGGCACGGTTACCTATGCCGCAGAAGTTATGCACGGCAAGTCCTCACTGGCCATGGCGGACGCGGACTGCCCGCTCTTCCATGGCATGCGGATGCCCATACGCGTGGGCCGCTACCACTCGCTGGCGGCGGATGCCAGCACCCTGCCGGCCTGCCTCAAGGCGGTGGCCACCACGGCGGACGGTGAAGTCATGGCCGTGCAGCATGTGGATCAGCCCACCTTTGGCATGCAGTTCCATCCGGAGTCCATCCTCACGCCGGAGGGGCCGCAGATGGCCCGCAACTTCATGGCGCTGGTGCGGGAGGCAAAGAGCTAACCCTCGCCGCCCTCAAGCGGCGCAGAACGGCAACGAACAGCCAACAAACCGCAGGCAGACGCCTGCGCAACCCAACAAGAAGGGAAGCCACAATGATCAAGGAAGCAATCGACAAGATCGTCCAGCACGGGGACCTCACCTACGACGAGGCCTACACCACCATGAGGGAGATCATGAGCGGCCAGACCACGCCCACCCAGAACGCGGCCTTCCTGGCGGCCCTCTCCACCAAGAACACCCGCGCGGAGACCATCGAGGAGATCTCCGGCTGCGCTACGGCCATGCGCGAGCTGGCCACCCCCGTGGAGCACCCCGGCATCGACACGCTGGAGATCGTGGGTACCGGCGGCGACCGCTCCAACACCTTCAACATCTCCACCACGGCCGCCCTCATCTGCGCCGCGGCCGGTGCCAAGGTGACCAAGCACGGCAACCGCGCCGCCAGCTCCAAGTCCGGCACCGCGGACTGCCTGGAGGCCCTGGGCGTAAACCTGCAGCAGGACCCCGAGAAGGTGCGCGCGGAGCTGGCGGGCTGCGGCATGAGCTTCCTCTTCGCCCAGAAGTACCACTCCGCCATGAAGTACGTGGGCCCCATCCGCAAGGAGCTGGGCTTTCGCACCGTCTTCAACATCCTGGGCCCGCTCACCAACCCCGCCAAGCCCACCTACTTCGTGCTGGGCGTCTACGACGGCTACCTGTGCGAGCCGCTTGCCAACGTCCTCTGCAGCCTGGGCGTCAAGCGCGGCCTGGTGGTGTACGGTGAGGACAAGATGGACGAGATTTCCCTCTCCGCCCCAACCAAGGTGACCGAGCTGCGCGACGGCTTCTACCGCACCACGCGGATCACGCCGGAACAGTTCGGCTTCACTCGCTGCGCCAAGTCCGACGTGGTGGGCGGCACGCCGGAGGAGAACGCGCAGACCACGCGCGACATCCTGGCGGGCAAGGAGACCGGCCCCAAGCACGACATTGCCGTTCTCAACGCCGCGGCCGGCCTTTACGCCGCGCAGAAGGCGGAGAGCATCAAGGATGGCATCGCCCTCGCGCAGCAGCAGATTGACTCTGGCGCCGCCACCGCCACGCTGGAGGCCTTCATCAAGGAGTCGAACGCGTAATGTCAGACCAGCGCAACATTTTGCAGCAGATTGCGGACCGCACCCGCGCCCGCGTGGCCTGGGAACAGGACATCATGCCCGCGGACGAGATGCGCGGCCGCGCTCAGGCCAAGGCGGCGCGGGAGGGGGAGCCAACCTTCCCCTTCGAGCGCGCCCTGGCCACCCCCGGCATGTCCTTCATCTGCGAGTGCAAGAAGGCCTCGCCCTCCAAGGGGCTCATCTCGCCCACGTACAGCCCGGCGGACATCGCGCGGGACTACCAGGCGGCGGGCGCCGCAGCCATCAGCTGCCTTACGGAGCCCCACTGGTTCCAGGGCTCGGACGACCACCTTGCAGCCGTAGCCGCCAGCGTGGACATTCCCGTGCTGCGCAAGGACTTCGTGGTGGACGAGTACATGGTGTACCAGGCCAAGGTCACGGGGGCGGAGGCCGTCCTGCTCATATGCTCCATTTTGAATGACGAGGAGCTTGCGCACCTTGTTGCCGTGGCGCATTCCGTGGGCCTCTCCGCCCTGGTGGAGGCCTATCAGCCGGAGGAGGTGCCGCGTGCCATCGCCGCCGGCGCCCGCGTCATCGGCGTCAACAACCGTGACCTGCGCACCTTCCAGGTGGACTTCGGCCGCTCCATTGACCTGCGGCCGCTGGTGGGGCCAGACCGCGTGTTCGTGTCCGAATCTGGCGTGCGCACGCGGGAGGACGTGGCGCGGCTGGAGGAGGCCGGCGTGGACGCGGTGCTCATAGGAGAGACCCTCATGCGGGCGGACGACAAGCGGGCCATGCTGGACGACCTGCGGGGCCTGCGATGAGCGCGGCAAGTATCGCCGCTGCTCGGGACCTGCTGACGCGGCAGCACCAGGGAACGCTGGTCAAGCTGTGCGGGCTGCACCGGCCGGAGGACGTGGCCGCGGCCAACGCGGCCGCGCCCGACTTGGTGGGCTTCGTGGTGGACTTCCCGAGGTCCCACCGCAACGTGCCGGCGGCGGACCTGCCGGTGCTGTCTGCGGGCGTGGACCCCGCCATCGTGCGTGTGGGCGTCTTCGTGGACGAGGACCCCGCCTCCGTGGCGGCGCTCGTTGCCGCAGGTGCCATAGACGCCTGCCAGCTGCACGGCCATGAGGACGAGGCGTATCTCGCGCGGCTGCGTGCAGAGCTGGCGGCGGCCGGCGTGCCGGACGCCCCCGTTATCCAGGCCTTCCGCGTGCGCAGCGCGGAGGACGTTTCGCGGGCCCAGGCCTCGGGCGCGGACGTCATCCTGCTGGACAACGGGCAGGGCACGGGCCAGCGCTTCGACTGGTCGCTGGTCTCGGGCGTGGGGCGGCCCTTCGTCCTGGCGGGCGGCCTCGACCCCAACAACGTGGCGGAGGCCATCGCCGCCACCCACCCCCTGGCCGTGGACATGAGCTCGGGAGTGGAGACGGATGGCACCAAGGACCAGGCAAAGATGAGGGCGGCCGTCGCCGCCGTGAGGAGTGCAAGATGAGCGATTCTCCCACCGGGAATTCTCCTGTTGAGAACTCTCCCAGCTCAAAGGGGCGGTTCGGCATTCACGGGGGCCAGTACATCCCGGAGACGCTGATGAACGCCGTGATAGAGCTGGACGAGGCCTACCAGCGCCTGAAGGACGACCCGCAGTTCAACGCGGAGCTGACGGACCTGTACAACAACTACGCCAACCGGCCGTCCAACCTGTACTACGCTGCCAACATGACGCGCGACCTGGGCGGCGCCAAGGTATACCTCAAGCGGGAGGACCTCAACCACACCGGAGCTCACAAGATCAACAACGCCCTTGGCCAGGCCCTCCTTGCCAAGCACATGGGCAAGACCCGCCTGATTGCGGAGACTGGCGCCGGCCAGCACGGCGTGGCAACGGCCACCGTCGCCGCCCTCATGGGCATGGAGTGCGTGGTCTACATGGGCGTGAAGGACATGGAGCGCCAGGCCCTGAACGTGTACCGCATGCGGCTCATGGGTACGGAGGTGCGTGGCGTGGACGCTGGCACGGGCACCCTCAAGGACGCCGTCTCCGAGGCCTTCCGCGAGTGGACCAGTCGCATCGACGACACGCACTACCTCATTGGCTCCACCATGGGCCCGCACCCCTTCCCGACCATCGTGCGAGACTTCCAGGCCGTCATCTCGCGCGAGGCCCGCGCGCAGATCCTGGCTGCCGAGGGCAAGCTGCCCGACGCCGTCATCGCCTGCGTGGGCGGCGGCTCCAACGCCATGGGCTCCTTCTACCACTTCATCCCGGACGAGGGCGTGCGCCTCATTGGCTGCGAGGCGGCCGGCCGCGGCATCGGTACCTTCGAGACGGCTGCCACCATCAACACCGGCCGCGTGGGCATCTTCCACGGCATGAAGTCCTACTTCTGCCAGGACCAGTACGGCCAGATCGCGCCAGTGTACTCCATCTCTGCCGGCCTGGACTACCCGGGCGTTGGCCCGGAGCACGCGGCCCTGCACGACTCCGGCCGCGCGGAGTATGTGCCCATCACCGACGACGAGGCCGTGAACGCCTTCGAGTACCTCTCGCGCATGGAGGGCATCATTCCCGCCATCGAGAGCGCGCACGCGGTGGCCTACGCCATGCAGCTGGCGCCCACCATGCGGCCCGACCAGACCATCATCGTTACGCTCTCCGGCCGTGGCGACAAGGACGTTGCCGCCATCGCCCGCTACCGTGGGGAGGACCTCCATGACTAACGCAAGCGCCGCGCCGCGCATCATTGACGCATTCACCGCCCCGGACGGCAGCCGAAAGAAGGCCTTCATCCCCTTCGTCACCTGCGGCGACCCCTCCCTGGACGTTACGGAGGACCTGCTGCTGGCCATGCAGGAGGCCGGCGCCGACCTCATTGAGCTGGGCATTCCCTTCTCGGACCCCACGGCCGAGGGCCCCGTCATACAGCAGGCCAACCTGCGCGCGCTTTCCGCCGGCGTGACCACGGACGACGTGTTCAACATGGTGGAGCGCGCCCGCGCCCGCGGCGTCAGGATCCCGCTGGTGTTCATGACCTACGCCAACGTTGTGTACGGCTACGGCTGCGAGCGCTTTGCCGCCCGCGAGCGCGAGGTTGGCATGCAGGGCATCATCCTGCCCGACGTCCCCTTCGAGGAGAAGGCCGAGTTCTCCGTGCCCTTTGCGGCGGAGGGGCTGGACGTGGTATCGCTGATAGCTCCGACCTCGCACGAGCGCATCCGCGCCATTGCGCGGGAGGCCACGGGCTTCGTGTACTGCGTCAGCTCGCTGGGCGTCACCGGCGTGCGCAAGCAGATCACCACGGACGTGGGCGCCATGGTCAGGCTGGTGCGCGAGGCAAACCCCAACGTGCCGGCTGCCGTGGGCTTTGGCATCTCCACGCCCGAGCAGGCCGCGCGCATGGCCGCCGTGTCCGACGGCGCCATCGTGGGTTCCGCCATCGAGCGCATGCTGGCCGAGCACGGCGCGGACGCGGTGCCGCTGGTGGCGGACTACGTGCGCGCCATGGCCGACGCCACCCACGCGGCGTAGGGGGCGCGGCCGGCGGCGGCAGGCGGCACGGATGGTTACGTTCGGCAAAACATTGATATCGTCGATTTGCGCGCTAGGAGCCTTGTTTTCTCGCTCCCAGCGCGCTTTTCAACGTTATCAATTGCTGAACGAACGTAACGAAGTTCGCATTTCGGCGGAATGAGCCGAACGGCAAGTGAACCGTGTCGTCAGTCGCCAGCGCGGATGTACTAACATTTGGGCGTGCCACACAACGATCGGTACCTGCTGAGAGGGGAGACCCCCATGCAACTTGCACCAGGCAGGCTAGACCTGCACACCCATACCACATACTCGGACGGCTCACTCTCGGTGGAGCAGCTGGTTAAGGAGGCACAGGCGCAGGGTCTCTCGGGCATTGCCGTGACAGACCACGATACCCTTGCCCACTCGCAGGAGATTCGCGCCCTCTCGCGCCAGACGGGCTTTCCCATTCTGGCGGGCGTGGAGGTCTCCACCCGCAACCCCGCCACTGGCCGCAACGTCCACGTGCTGGGCTACAACCTGGTGTCCACGCCGGACGAGTCCACCCCCGTGGAGAAGGTCTGCCTCTACACTCGCACCGAGCGTGCGGCCAACACGCTGTGGATTGCCTGGCAGGTCATGGTCAGCGGCTATTCCTACAAAGGCCGCACCATCACGGTGGATGACGTCATCGCCGCCGCCGGCCCCTCGGCCACTATCTACAAGCAGCACATCATGGAGGCGCTGTCCGGCCTTTCCAAGCGCGACCCGGACTACGACCGCATATTCCGCGAGCTCCTCTCGTCCAAGCATGGCCGCTACCACCGGTCGCCAAAGTACCCGGACACCATGGAGGCCATCCGTGCCATCCGCGAGTCCGGCGGTGTGCCCGTTCTTGCCCACCCCGGCCAGATGGACTCCTGGTCTGCCGTGCCAGACATGGTGGACGCGGGCCTCATGGGCATCGAGGCCTACCACCACGCCCACACGCCCGACCACATTCGCATGGCCCACGAGCTTGCCGCCCAGTACGGCCTGTTCGTCACCGGCGGCAGTGACTACCACGGCCGCTTTGGCGTGCCCACGCACGTTGGCCAGTACGGCATCTCCGTGGAGGAGGCCGGCGAACCCGTGGCGCGGCTCTATGAGCGCGAAGCGACGCTGTGAGCGGGTCGCACTCCAAAAACCGTCGCACCTTGGTTTGAATTGCTACCATATTTGATGATGCTAACTGGAGTTTCTTCATTTGCAGGGCAAAAGGTGCGACGGTTCTTGCGAGGGCGCTTTCAACGCGGCTCCAAGAAACCGCAGTTCGTAACGGGTGTTCTCGGGTGGGGTTTCTCCCTAGGTGTAGTATCGGCACTAGAAAACCCGCAGGTCAACTGGGGTGTTTTTGGGTACATTTCCGCCCCGGGGCAGTAGAGGCACTTCTGACGGTTCCGCCGGTAAGGTCGAAGTTACCCCGTGAAAGCGCACCTGAGGCCGCAAAACGGCTCTCAGGGGCTCGTTGCTTTTGGCATTGCCAGTAGGTGCGTGCCGACCACCGTACACCGTGCGACGGACGCGTAGAGGCGTACAATTTGTGCGGGCACAAGACAAACAGGATGGTACTATGCTGTGCATACCCATGCACAAAAAGACGGCACGAGGGTGGCTTGATGCCGCTTGGGCTCCGGGGGAGGGGTTCTCATGAAGCTGGTCAGGACTGAGGACGCGGTTGGGCACGTGCTTTGCCACGATATGACGCAGATCATCGTGGGCGGGGAGGACGGCGAGCGCTACAAGGGGCCGCGCTTCCGCAAGGGCCACGTTGTACAGGCTGAGGACATCCCCGTTTTGCTCAGCATGGGCAAGGAGAACCTCTACGTGTGGGAGCTGGAGCCCGGGATGCTTCACGAGGACGACGCGGCCCACCGCATGGCCGCGCTCTGCCTCGGCGCCAACACGGAGGCTGCCGGCGAGCCGCGCGAAGGCAAGATTGGCATCAAGGCCACCTGCGACGGCGTCTTCCTGGTGGATTCCGCCCGTCTGCGCGCCGTCAACTCCGTTGACCAGGTCATGGTTGCCACCCGCCGCGCCAACCTGACCGTGCTGGCTGGGGACGACCTGGCGGGTACCCGCGTCATTCCCCTGGTGATTGAGGAGTCCCGCGTGGCGGAGGCGGAGGCCGCGGCGCGTGTGGTCGAGTGCGGGCCGCTCATGCGCGTGGAGCCCTTCAAGCTGAAGACCGCCGCCATCATCACCACGGGCTCCGAGGTGCAGAAGGGCCGCATCAAGGACCGTTTCACCCCCATGGTGGAGGCCAAGCTGGCCCCCTTCGGCATCACGACCACCTACCACTCCACGCCGGGCGACGTGGTGGATGACATCGTTGCCTCCATTCGCGAGGCGCTGGCAGCGGGCGTTGACCTGGTGTGCTGCACGGGCGGCATGAGTGTTGACCCGGATGACAACACTCCCGGCGCCATCAAACGGGCCGGCGCGCGCATCGTCACGTACGGCGCCCCCGTCCTGCCCGGTGCAATGATGCTGCTTGGGTACTTTGCCGTCGACGGTCGTACCGTGCCCGTCTGCGGCCTGCCCGGTTGCGTCATGTACAGCAAGGCCACGGTGTTTGACCTGCTGCTTCCCCGCATTGTTGCCGGCGTGGAGCTGACCAAGGCCGACGTGGTGGAGCTGGGCGAGGGCGGACTTGCGCTCAAGGGCCAGTTCGACCTCATGCCTCGCTGCCCCTTCACTGGGGAGGCATAGCATGAGACAGGGGGGCGGTTCTCGCGTCTCATCGGAGGCGCACGACCACGCCGACCACCAGAAGGTCACCTACACCGCCGCCGTCATAACCGTGAGCGACCGCGGCGCCCGCGGCGAGCGCGAGGACGCGAGCGGCCCCGCGCTGGTGGCTCTCCTGCGGGATAACGGCTATAACGTGGTGGACACGCGCATCGTGCCCGACGAGTCGGACCAGATTCAGGCCGCCTTGCGCGCGGAGGTGGCCGCGGACGTTGCCCTGGTGCTGACCACGGGCGGCACGGGCTTCTCGCCGCGCGACGTCACACCAGAGGCCACGATCGCCGTGTGCGAGCGCATTGCGCCGGGCATTCCGGAGGCAATGCGCGCGGCCTCCATGGCAATCACTCCCCACGGTTGCCTTTCGCGCGAGGTGGCTGGCCTCGTTGCGGGCACGCTCATCGTCAACCTGCCGGGCAGCCCCAAGGCGGCGGTGGAGAACGTCTCGGCCGTGATTGGCCCCATCGGCCACGGCTTGCGAATGCTGCGCGGTGGTACGGCGGACTGCGCGGCGACCGACAACGTTGTGGGCCAGACACAGGTTGCGGGTCGATAATCCCGAGGTGATTATAAAAAAGAAAGAGTGATGCCATCGCACGTCAGTACCGCCCGTCTGGGGTACTGACGTGCGATTTCTTGCAATCGATTGAATTGAACACAAGCGTGCAATTCTTCGGATTATTACTTGAAACTATTTGGATGTACGGTCTTGTGCGTGCAGCTCTTTGTCACGAGAAGGGAAGATTTGATATGGCCATGCACAATGACGCAATCCTTAGCAGGAGGAGCTTCCTCGCGATCACCGGCCTTTCGGCCTCGTCCCTGGCCCTGACGGCGTGCGGCGGCTCCGGTTCCAGTTCCAGCGCGGCCGGTTCCTCCGCTGGCTCCGCGGCTTCCTCCGGCGACGCCACCTGGGACGCTATCAACTCCGCCAAGACCATCAAGGTCGGCACCGAGACCGCGTACGCCCCCTACGCCTACCGCGATGCGGACGACAAGCTCACTGGCTTCGACGTGGAGATCGGCAACGCCATCTACGAGAAGATGGGCCTGACGGTGGACTGGATGGACACCAAATGGGACTCGCTCATCTCTGGCATGGATGCCAAGCAGTGCGACGCCTGCATGGACCAGATTGCCATCACCGACGAGCGCAAGGAGAAGTACATCTTCTCTGAGCCCTACTGCTACGCATACGGTGGCGTGCTCGCGCTGCCTGACAGCGGAATCTCCAGCGTCGCGGACCTCAACGGCAAGAACTGCGCCGGTACCGCCACCAGCAACTGGACGGCCATCGTGGAGGAGAACGGCGGCGTGCTGGTCACCACCACGGGCTTCCAGGACTCCGTGCAGCTGGTGGAACAGGGCAGGGCGGACGCGGTCCTGGTTGAGGAGCTGACGGAGCTTGACTACCTGAAGAACAACCCGGACTCCCCGCTGCAGATCGTTGCCAGGACGGACGACTTCACGGAGGTTGCCGTCATGATGCGCCAGGATTGCACGGAGCTGCAGGCCAAGATCAACGAGGCCGTCGCTGCCCTCAAGGAGGACGGCACCCTGGCGGAGATCTCCAAGAAGTACTTTGACGAGGACGTCACCACCCAGAAGTAGGCGGAGCAGCACATGTCCGAACGTATACTCCAGATCTGGATAGACTCCTTTCCCAAGATTCTCCTTCCAGGTCTTGTCTACACCATTCCGCTGACGCTGATTTCCTTCGCGATTGGCCTGGTCATCGCCATCGTGACGGCAATCGTCAACGTGCGGCACGTGCCCGTGGCCAGCCAGATCGTGCGCTTCTACGTCTGGATCTTCCGCGGCACGCCGCAGCTGGTGCAGCTGTACATCATCTTCTTCGGCCTGCCCAGCGTCGGCCTCACCATTCCGGCCATCCCCTCGGCCATCGTCGCGTTCTCGCTGAACGTTGGCGCCTACGCGTCCGAGACCGTGCGCGCCGCCATCGAGGCCGTGCCGCAGGGGCAGAAGGAGGCCTGCATGTCCTGCGGCATGACGACGGTGCAATCCTACTGGCACGTCATCATGCCGCAGGCGCTCAAGATCAGCGTGCCGCCCCTGTTCAACACCTTCATCAGCCTGGTGAAGGACACCTCGCTTGCCGCCAACATCACGGTGGCCGAGATGTTCATGGTGACGCAGCGGATTGCTGCCATCACATACGAGCCGCTGGCCCTTTACATTGAGGTTGCAATCATTTACCTGATCTTCTGCACCGTGCTCACCAAGCTACAGAAGGCCATCGAGAAGAGAATGAAGTAGGTGGGGGCATGGTACATGTTGAAGGGCTGAGGAAGTCGTTTGGCGACGTGGAGGTGCTCAAAGGCGTCAACCTGGACGTCCAGGATGGAGAGACGGTCGCCATCATAGGGCCGTCCGGCTCTGGCAAGTCCACCTTTCTGCGGTGCCTGAACCTGCTGGAGCAGCCGGACGCGGGCACGGTGGAAATTGGCGCCCACCGCTACGAGGGCGGCAAGATCAGCAAGGCCACGTACCTGGAGATGCGCCGTGCCACCGCGATGGTTTTCCAGGGTTACCACCTCTTCCTAAACAAGACCGTCATCCAGAACATAACGATGCCGCTTACCGTGGTGAAGAAGGCGGACAAGGCGCAGGCGGAGGATGAGGCGCGCTCGCTCTTGGAACGCGTCGGTCTTGCGGACAAGGCCAACGCCATGCCAGACGAGCTTTCCGGCGGCCAGCAGCAGCGCGTTGCCATAGCGCGGGCACTGGCGCTCAAGCCGGAGGTCATGCTCTACGACGAGCCGACCAGCGCCCTTGACCCGGAGCTTGTCCAAGGCGTGCTCGACGTAATCAAGAGTGTGGTGGAGGAGGAGAACGTCACGCAGATCATCGTCACGCACGAGATGCGCTTTGCGCGCGACGTGGCGGACCGTGTTGCCTTCATTGACGAAGGCGTGGTTGCGGAGTGTGGCCCCGCGCGCGAGGTGATTGACCATCCCCAGCACGAGCGTTTGCAGAAGTTCTTGCAGCGCTACCTGGAGGTATAGGTTGGCGGGCGGTGCCCGAATTACCGTGATACGTTAGGCGTGACGAATAGAGTCGTCGGGCGGTGCTCACCTGAGGGGGCACCGCCCGATTTCATTAGTATGGGGCGGTTTCTTGGCCGTAGCGAGGGGAATTCGCCCACCTGGCTGGGTTGTGGCACGGACACGAGGCCCACTGAGCACTGACGGACCGTTGGTATTAATTGTTCCGATAACAAAATCGCGGACAAGCTGGCCTCAAGCGCCTCGCAGCGTACCCCATAGAATAGGGGGCTCCAATTCTTGTACACCTCAATGCCTGCCGCGGCGTCAGTGAGAGCACGCCAACAGGCACTATAGCATGTGCAGTTGGAGGTTGGGGACGTTGAGGTGTACAAGAATTCGAGGGGCGTCTAGTATGCGGGCCTTCACGCGTTATCGATGACAAGCCTGGTCTGCCAATAGTCCTTCATTCTGTCGTTCTGAACGTCGAAAACGCTCCAACGAGTCTTGGTCGCTTGCCGGTCGTCTAGCAGCGAGAGCAGATAACTGCCCGCATGCTGCGCATTTGCGTCGGGTCGCCTTAACAGCCCCAGGCCAACCCGTCGCAAGAAGCGGTCGTACGCTGCCGCCGACTCAAAATCTTCCTTCGTGGTTGGGTACAGGAGAGCTCCCGCCGCGCTGTAGTCCTGCGCGCGAAGTGCGTCCTCCATGAACTGGGTGGCCTCGCCATGCTTTGGCCCAAGGTGCTCGATGAAGAGGCCAATCTCCGGGAACTGCAGGTCGGGCCGCATCGGCCACCGATGGAAGGCCCGCCTCAACTCCGAGGAGACGTTGATGGGATGATTGAGCAATGCATTGCCGAGCTCTACTCCACCCATATCCGCGCAAGACGTAAGCATTATGGAGTGGAAGGTCTCTCTCGGAGACCCCGAGCCGTCGAGCATCGTCGTTGCGCATTCGAGTGCAAGTTGGGCACCCTTCCGCCGCAATGCGCCCTTGCACCAAGCAATGATTTCTTCGGTGGTTGTCGCAGGTTGCAGGAAGTAGTGGGCCTCCTCGTTCGAGTCGCGGGCGTCCAGTGCGTAGGTTCCGCATAGCTCGTAGCCATAGGACTGCAAAATGGCCCTGCCTTGCTCGTAAGTCAATGTTCCCGACTGAACGATGGCTTCCAGTTGCCGTGCATACCAGGCAAAGGAGTAGGCGGGTGACTGAATATAGAGTGAGGTGCCTGTCTCAAGCTCCAAACGCAGAAAGCTCCCCTTGGGGAGAGTGCCCGTCACTATATGGCAATCGACCAGGTGGTCCTGTTGCTTCGTCCGGATTCTCTTGTCCCTGCTGGGCACGCAGAGCTCAAGGGGGTGGCCCTCGTCGATCGTGATGTACGGCTCGAGCTCACTCATGACTTCGCGCCACCACTGCGCACGGGGGCAGTCCTCGGGAACCGCGACGCAGCGCTTCTGGCACGAATGGATGCGTGGCCAGTCTCCGTACCGTGCATGTCGAAACAACTGGCCCGATGTCTCTCCCACCAAGAACGCTTCCACGCAAATTCCTTTCATGAAACTGGCATATGCATGCATATTCATATGTGAATACGCAGCACTAATGAATATTCAGTTTACGAGAAGGACCGAGGTCGAGCAATGGTGACCACTTCGCTGAGCGCGGGGCCAGGAGACATCGCCGTGCGCCGTGTGCCGCGCGCCAGGAAGAACCGCCCGGCGGCCACGATGGGCTGCCGGGCGGCTTGCGCGTTCAAATGGGGCACCAGCGAAAGCGCTTGGCGCCATTACCTGCGAAAACGTCAGATCATCTCTATGAACGCAGACAGGCGCGTGGACACCTGACCCAGGTCGCCGTCGGAGTAGTCAGTCTCCAGCTTCATGTAGGGAATGCCGCGCTCCTCCATGGCCTGGCCCATGCGCACGCTCTCCAGGTTGAAGGTGTGGCAGGCCTGCAGCACCGCGTCCACCACGCCGTCCGCGTGGTACTTCTCCACCATGGCCAGGGTGTTCTCCATGCGGCCGCTGTTGGGGGTCATGACGGAGCAGTTGATCTGCAGGTAGCGGTCGGCAATGGCGCGCAGGATGTCGGGCGCGTCCTCGTCAATCATCATGGAGTTGGTGCGCTCGCCCATGCAGGAGTCCAGGCAGACGATGACGCCGCCGTTCTGGTCTATGGTCTTGCCCACCTTGTTGATGAGGCCGCCCGCGGGGCAGCCGGAGAGCACGATGCGCTTGGCACCCGCGGGCACGGCGGACTTGCCCTCCGCCTGCTGCTGCCTGCGCTCGGCCACCAGCGCCTCGATCTTCTCGGCCTGGGCGACAACATCCATGGCGAAGGTGCCCGCCTGCAGGGTGCTCATGAGCTCCACGGAGGTCATGGCGCAGGGGTCGGTGGCCTGCAGCTCAAACAGGTCAAGCAGGGCCTTGCGGTACAGGTTGCGGTTGTGGACCGCCTGGCGCAGGTCGTCGTCGGTGACGACGATGCCGTACATCTGCTCCAGCTTCTCCTTCAGGGCCTTGACCTCCTCGTACCAGCCGTCCTTCTCGTGCTCGCGCAGCTGGCCGTTGGGCAGGTGCAGCACGTAGGTGGACTTGATGTCGTTCAGGAGCTCGTACATCTTCTTCTTGCCGTCGCAGGTGGTCTCGCCCACGATGACGTCGCTGAAGTAGGTGTAGGGGCACTGGTCCGTGAACGCGAAGCCGTAGGTGGACTTGATGAGCGGGCACAGGTTCTTGGGTAGCACGGTCTCCGCCGCGGGAATGGGCGCGTTGCTGGTGCCGCACAGGCCCACGCAGGCCGCGCCGGCGGCCTCGATGACCTCGGCCGGAGCATAGCTGCACAGGGTGCCCACAAGACGGCCGCCCGCCTGCTTGAAGTCGTGCACGCGCATGAAGCTCTTGCGGCGCGACTCGTCGTACTCCTCGAAGTTCTTGGGCAGGTCCAGCGGCGCCGGGATGGCGGTGGTGCTGTTGGGAAGAACGGTTGCGGTTGGCATGGTGATCCCTCTCTCTGGCTATTGCCTATTACATATATATGTGTGACCGAATTGTGGTTGGCGAGCCTTACAGGCGCTGGCCGGCGAGAGCCGCCCCAATGGCTCCCGCGTAGCGCGCCTCCGGCCGGGTGGAGACGGGCTTGCCCAGCTTGTCTGCCAGGCGGCCCACAATGTATTCGTTGTCGCACAGGCCACCGGTGAGGAAGCACTCGTCGCCGGGAATCTGCGAGGCAAGCGCTACCACCTTGCTGCACACGGACTCGATGACGCCCGAGGCAATGTTTTCCAGCGGCTCGCCGCGGCCGATGAGCGAGATGATCTCGGACTCCGCAAAGACGGTGCACATGCTGGAGATTGTGATCTTCTCGCCCTTGGCGGCAAGGTCGGAAAGCTGCTGCTGGGTCACGTTCATGCGGTTGGCCATGACCTCCAGGAACTTGCCGGTGCCGGCGGAGCACTTGTCGTTCATGAGGAACTTCTTGAGCATGCCATTGCGCAGCTCAAGCACCTTGGTGTCCTGGCCGCCCACGTCTATGACCACGCCGTTCCTACCAAAGAGCCACCACGCGCCCTTGGCATGGCAGGTGATCTCCGTCACGGCCTTCTGGGCATAGGGCACGGCGATGCGTCCGTAGCCGGTGGCCACGACCTTCTCGTCCGCGACGTCGATGCAGTGTGCCTTGAGCTCCTCGGCTGCCTTCTGAGCCGCCTCGATGCTGGAGAAGCCCGTGGGCGCCAGGAGCGTGAGCTCCAGCTCGTTGTTGTTGAGCACGGCGACCTTGGTCGCCGTGGATCCGATGTCTATGCCAATGCTTCTCATGCGGCTCCGTTCGGACGAGACTTACTAATGTAGTAATGGCTTCTGGTGGCCACTTGCATTATGCGCGGGGTACCCACATCGCGAAAAACTAATCGGTCTGGCAACAGGCGCATCAGGAGTTCAGTGGGTCCGTTTTCGCTAATCATTGCATTCATGATGTTTCGCGTCGAAAATGGCATCCTTCTGCCTGCGGATGTGCCGCTGGCGGGGCTTCGGCCGTTGGCCGCATCGCCGCCACGTGACCTCCTGCAATGAGCGCAATTTCATAGTGATTAGTAAAACTTCCCATGCTATAAAAGCTCCGCAAAGATACCCCAATGGGGTATTAAGGAGGAGCGCCTTCAGGGGGAGGGCGCACGAGAGAGGAGACCAGCAATGGCCACGAACTTCCCGCTTAACGTTACCGAGGTCAGCCCGCACGAGGTGGAGCGCCTTGCCGAGGGCTACTACAAGGGTGGCTACTTCTGCGACGAGGCCGTTCTTTCTGCCATCGTTGACAGCTTCAAGATTGACGTTCCCGACTGGATTATTGCAATGACCTCCGGCATGTCCATCGGCGTCGGCAAGTCCGGCTGCATCTGCGGTGCCGCCAACGGTGGCGTCGCGGCCCTGGGCCTGCTCTACGGCCGCACGGAGCAGAAGGGTCCCCAGGACCCCAAGGTCGTCCGCTGCATGGGCCTGACCCACGAGTTGCACGACTGGTTCCGCGAGGCCAACAAGAAGCACGCCCTGTGCTGCCGCGTCCTCACCCGCGAGTTCGACATGGGCCACGGCGAGCACAAGGAGCAGTGCATTTGGTTCACTGGCCTCTCCGCCTGGAAGGTTGCCACCATCATCTGCCGCGAGGAGGGCATCAAGAACCTGGACGAGGGCACCGAGGGCGGCGACCAGCCGTACGAGAAGACCCCGATCGCCGAGGTCGTCCCCGTTACCCGCTAATCGGTAGTTCCTCTCACCGCTGGCGGAATAACTAGTTGGTAAGGAGCCCACTACCCCGGTAGTGGGCTTGGCATTTGAGCGAAGGAGTACTTCATTGCTTAAGCGAGTTCCACTGCCCATCACGGGCGTCATGCTCGGCTGCGCCGCCCTGGGCAACCTGCTGCAAACCTACGGCGAGGGCATCCGCATCTGCTTCGGCATCATCTCCGCCCTTCTGGGCATCCTGTTCATCGCCAGCGTCTTCGCAGACATGGACACCTTCAAGAAGAACATGGCCAACCCCATGCTGGCCAGCATCTCTGGCACCTTCTCCATGGCCCTCATGCTGCTTGCCACCTACGTCAAGCAGTACCTTGGGGCCGCGGGCCTTGGCCTGGGAATTTGGTGGTTTGCCGTTGCGCTGCACATCGGCCTGATCGCGTACTTCACGGTCAAGTTCGTGGCCCACTTCGACCTCAAGCAGGTCTTCCCCAGCTGGTACATCGTCTACGTGGGAATCGCCGTCGCCGGCGTCTCCGCCCCCGCCTTCGGCATGGAGGCCTTCGGCGCCTTCACCTTCTGGTTCGGCCTGATCACCTTTATCGCCATCTCCGTCGCGGTCTACATGCGCTACACCAAGGTCGGCGAGCCTCCCGTGCCCGCTCGTCCCGTCTTCTGCATCTGCACCGCCCCGGCCAGCCTCTGCGTTGCCGCCTACGTGCAGTCCGTTGCCCCCAAGAGCCAGCCCCTGCTCATTGGCCTGGAGGTCGTTGCCACCGTCTTCTTCATCATGGTCCTGGTCAAGCTGCCCGGCCTGCTGAAGGACAAGAACTTCTACCCCTCCTACGCGGCCTACACCTTCCCGTTTGTCATCACGGCCATCGCCCTCAAGATGACCATGGCCTGCCTGGCCAAGCTGGAGGCCCCCGCGCCCTGGCTGGCCCCCATCGTCCTGGTGGAGACCATCCTGGCCGCCTGCCTGGTTGTCTACGCCCTGGTCCGCTTCCTCATGCACATCTTCGGTGGACAGAAGCAGGCAGCGTAAGGCTCGCCTGCAACGCTTCCCAGCATAGAACGGCAGCCTCAACCAAGCCGCCCCGCCATTTGCGACGGGGCGGCTTCGCTGTTGCAACAGTAAACGCGATGAGATTGTGCAACGCGGCGGTTCGTAAACTATTCGGTGCGCGATTCTGCTTGCTAAGGCGCGCATAAGGTAATCGTTTTGATGCCACACTTGCGAACGGCCGCAATCCGTTTGCCCATGTCAAACAGCATGTTTGGTCTCTTACCCATAAAGTCAAGTTGTCGCATTGGGGAATGCGGCAAGCACTGGCGCAAGCCTTCGCAAGCACAAGGAGAGAGGACTCAAAATGGCAGAGGAAGTTGATTTCTACCCCATGTGGGAGAGCCTTGGCATGGATACCAAGGCGCACGACATGCTTCTTGGCGCGGTTGGACAGATGTACGGTGACATGTTCCTGGCCCAGCAGAACCGCCCCCAGGCGTGCGACTACCTGAACGTCTTTGCCACCAACCTGCACTCCGGGGAAATCAAGGAGAAGCTGGACGCCAAGGAGACTGGTGCCGCCAAGAAGATCATCGGCTCCTTCTGCCTGTACGTGCCGGAGGAGATTGTGACGGCTGCCGGTGGCATCCCCATCGGACTTTGTTCCGGTGCCGACTTCGCAACCTCTGAGGTTGAGAAGCACCTGCCGCGCAACACCTGCCCGCTCATCAAGAGCTTCGCCGGCTTCCGCCTGGGCCGTGTGTGCCCCTACATCCAGAGCGCCGACCTCGTGATTGGCGAGAATACCTGCGACGGCAAGAAGAAGGCCTACGAGTGGTTTGCCACCCAGAAGCCCATGTACGTCGTGGACGTGCCGCACGTGCGCACGGACGAGACCAAGCAGATGTGGCGCAACGAGATCCACCGTCTGGCGGAGCGCCTTGAGCAGGAGACCGGCCAGAAGATCACGCCCGAGTCCCTGCACGAGGGCATCATCCTGGCAAACAACAAGCGTCGTGCCCTCCAGCGCTTGTCCAAGCTGCGCGCAGCGGATCCCACGCCCATCTCTGGCCTCGACAGCCTCCTGCTGACCCAGGCTGCCTTCATGGACGACCCGGTCCGCCTGGCTGACGCCATCAACAAGGTCTGCGACGAGTGCGAGCAGCGCGTCGCGGCGGGGGAGGGCGTTGCCCCCAAGGGCGCCAAGCGCATCCTGTACACCGGCACCCCCATGGCAGTGCCCAACTGGAAGCTCTTCAACATCATCGAGAAGTCCGGCGGCGTCGTGGTGGGCGAGGAGTGCTGCACCGGCTCCCGCTACTACAAGGACCTGGTTGCCGAGACCGGCGAGACCGTGGACCAGATGCTGGACGACATTGCCGACCGCTACTTCAACATCCAGTGCGCCATCTTCACGCCCAACCATGGCCGTGAGCAGGACGTCATGCAGATGGCCAAGGACCTCAACGCCGACGGCATCATCGACTGCTCCCTGCAGTTCTGCACCATCTACGAGATGGAGGCCTTCGGCATGGAGCTCACCGCACAGGAGAACAACGTGCCCTACATGCACATCACCACTGATTACTCCACCGAGGACGAGGGTCAGCTCAAGACCCGCATCCAAGCCTTCCTGGAGATGATCTAGGGCTAGCAACGGGGCGAGCCTCGAAGTGGGAGAGCCCGCGGGACGTCGATGCATCGCAGGCGGCTGATTCGCCTAGGTACCTTCGGTTCCATGCAGACGCGAGAAGGGCGGGTGGTCCCTAGGGCCACCCGCCACTTTATGCCTGAGACGCACATTGCCTCAAATGCGTCGAGCTGATTTGCATAACCGCAGATAAGACGCGATTAGCTAATCACAAAAAGAATGAAGGTATTGTCCAGTCATCGACGATTTTGCGCCGTTCGGGCGAGTGCTCTTTTTCTAATCGATTACGGATTGATTTAGGTTCACCGCGTTTATAAAATTTGCCTAGCGAATCGGAGCGGGTATGGGCCCGCCTCGGTCGAAGGGAAAACGAGAACTGCAAGAAAGGAGCAATGCCACATGAAGCTGGAAATCGGCAATATTCCTGTCAAGGATGTCGTTCTGGGCAGCGAGAACTCTTTCGCTGACGGAATCCTCACCATCGACAAGGAGGCCGCCATCGCCTACCTCAAGGGCGAGGACGACCACATCACCGACCTGGACATTGTCATTGCGCACCCTGGTGACGACACCCGTATCGTGCCCGTCATCGAGACCATCGAGCCGCGCGTCCGCATGGACGACCGCACGCTGTTCCCGGGTGTCACCGGTGACATCGTCCCCGCTGGCGACGGCGAGCTGAAGGCCTTCAAGGGCTGCTGCGTCACCGTGGTTGGCAAGGAGTGGGGCTCTTTCGGCGACGGCGTTATCGACATGGGCGGCGAGGGTGCCAAGCACACCCGTTGGTCCGAGCTCATCAACATCTGCCTCGTTGGTGACACCGACGAGGAGTTCGAGCGCCACGAGCAGCAGAAGTGCAACCATGCCCTCCGTTGGGCTGGTCACCGCTTCGCCGAGTGGATCGGCAAGATCGCCAAGGACGTCGAGCCTGCAGAGACCGAGTCCTACACCTTCGACCCCATCCTCAAGCGTGAGAAGAACGATCTTCCCAACGTCGCCATCGTGCTGCAGCCGCAGTCCCAGATGGAGGCCCTCGGCTACAACGACCTGTGGTACGGCTGGGATATGAACAAGTTCCTCCCCACCTACGTCAGCCCCACCGAGGTCTTCGACGGCGCCATCATCTCCGGCTCCTTCATGCCTGCTTCCTCCAAGTGGTCCACCTATGAGTTCCAGAACTTCCCGACCATCAAGGAGCTCTACAAGTACGACGGCATCGACTACAACTTCGTCGGCGTCATCATGTCCAACCTCAACGTCGCCCTTGACCAGAAGGAGCGCTCCGCCATCATGGTGCGCGACATGGCCATCAACCTGGGCGTTGACTATGCCATCGTCACCGAGGAGGGCTACGGCAACCCCGACACTGACTACGTGCGCTGCCAGGTCGTCCTTGAGGAGGCCGGCATCGGCGTCGTGGGCATCTCCAACGAGTCCGACGGCCGCACCGGCGTTGGCCAGCCGCTCGTCGTTCTGAACGAGAAGATGAACGCCCTCGTCTCCACCGGCAACGTGGGCGAGCTCACCGAGCTTCCCGCCTGCAAGACCGTCATCGGCAACCTCGAGGCCATGAACCGCGACGGCATGTCTGGCTCCTGGGGCTACGACGAGATCCTGGGCAAGTCTGCCCGCGACGACGGCTCCATCATCATGGAGGACAACAACTGGTTCTGCGGCGACCACATCTCTGGTGCGTCCCTCAAGACCATGAAGGAATTCTAATTAGCTTCTGAAAGGAGGAACGAACATGTCCAAGTCCATTATTTGCTACATCAACCAGTTCTTCGCTGGCGTTGGTGGCGAGGAGAAGGCCGGCATCGAGCCCTACATCGTCGAGGGCACCCTGGGCCCCACCATGGCTATCGACAAGGCTATGGCCAAGGCTGACGCCCACGTCACTTACACCGTGGTCTGCGGCGACAACTTCATGGGCTCCAACACCGATGAGGCCGTTGCCCGCATCATCGACATGATCAAGGACAAGCCCATGGACGCCTTCGTGGCTGGCCCCGCCTTCCAGGCTGGCCGCTACACCGTGGCCTGCGGCGCCATCTGCAAGGCCGTCCAGGAGCACTTCCACGTTCCCGCGGTGACCTCGTTCAACGTCGAGACCCCTGGTGTCGACATGTACAAGAAGGACGTCATCATCTTCAAGGGCGGCAACTCCGCTGCTAAGATGCGCAAGGACGTTCCTGCCATGTGCAAGTACCTCTGCAAGGTCCTCAACGGCGAGCCCACCCTGGGCGCTGACGCCGAGGGCTACTTCGCGCGCGGCATGCGCAAGGAGGTCTTCCTGGAGAACAAGCATGAGAACACTGCGGCCTTCCGTGGCGTCGACATGCTGCGCAAGAAGATCAAGGGTGAGCCCTACCAGACCGAGCTCATCATCCCCGAGAAGGACGTTGTGCCTATCGCCGACCCGATTGCTGACCTCTCCAAGGCCAACATCGCTCTGGTGACCACTGGCGGCATCGTCCCCGTGGACAACCCGGACCGCATCCAGTCCGCTTCCGCCACTCGCTGGGGCCGCTACGACATCTCCGGCCTCGACGCTCTGCCCAACCGTGCTGCCAATGGTTACAAGACCATTCACGCCGGCTATGACCCCGCTGCTGCCGACGCTGACCCCAACGTCTGCGTGCCTCTCGACGCCATGCGTGCGTACGAGAAGGAGGGCAAGATCGGCAAGCTGCACCCCTACTTCTACTCCACCGTTGGTACTGGTACCACCGAGGGCGAGGCCGCTCGCATGGCCGCCGAGATCATCCCGTTCCTCAAGGAGGACGGCGTCGACGGCATCATCGTTGGCTCCACTTGAGGCACCTGCACTCGTTGCGGTGCAACGATGGTTAAGGTCTTTGAGCGCGCTGGTTTCCCCGTGGTCCACATGTGCAACCTCACCCCGGTCTCTCTGACCGTTGGTGCGAACCGCATCGTGCCGACCATCTCCATTCCTTACCCCCTGGGCGATCCCGAGACGCCGAAGGAAGAGCAGTGGAAGCTTCGCTACCACCGCGTTGGTGTCGCGCTGGACGCTCTGGCGACGCCGATTACCGAACAGACCGTGTTCAAGGTAAAGATCTAGTTGCTTTTGTCCCGATTAGGGTATACTGAAGTCAAGATATCCTAATCGGGATTATTTAACGGCAAGAGGAGTGTGTAATGGGTAAGATCTACGACTTGATCATTCTTGGAGCTGGCCCCGCTGGCCTGGCCGCTGGCATCTACGCCGGCAGGGACCGTCTTGATACCCTGATCATCGAGAAGGGTCAGGATGGTGGCCAGATTGCCATCACCAACGAGATCGAGAACTATCCTGGCTCCAAGCTTGAGGGCGAGTCCGGTCCTAGCCTTATCGCTCGCATGACCGCGCAGGTCGAGAAGTTTGGTGCTCAACGTGAGAGCGACACCATCAAGTCCGTCGAGCTCGACGGCGACGTCAAGACCCTGCACGGCACCAAGGGCGACTACCAGGCCAAGGCAGTCATTCTTGCACTGGGCGCTCACCCGCGTCCCATCGGCTGCAAGAACGAGGAGAAGTTCGTCGGTCGCGGCATTTCCTTCTGCGCCACATGCGACGCCGGCTTCTTCGAGGACTTCGAGGTCTACGTTGTCGGTGGCGGCAACTCCGCCGTCGAGGAGGCCATGTACCTCACTCACTATGCTCGTAAGGTCACCGTTATTCACCGTCGCGACGCGCTTCGCGCTGACGAGCTCGTCCAGGAGAAGGCTTTCAAGACTCCGAAGCTCGAGTTCATGTGGAACTCCGTTGTGGAGGAGGTCGATGGTGACGACCTGCTCAACAAGATGATCGTTAAGAACACCAAGACCGGTGAGCTCACGACCATCGAGGCCGATCCTGAGGATGGCCTGTTCGGCCTCTTCGGTTTCATCGGCTACCTGCCCAACACGGATGTCGTCAAGGGCGCGGTGGAGCTCGACGAGCGTGGTTACATCCCCACGGACGCCGACATGGCCACCAACGTCCCCGGCGTCTTCGCTGCCGGCGATGTCAGGCCCAAGAGCCTGCGTCAGGTTGTGACGGCTGCCGCCGACGGCGCAATTGCCGCCAAGGCCGCCTATCGCTACATTGATAGCTTGAAGTAACAGAGTAGAAAGGGAGTTCCATCATGTCCATGCTCGAGGTTGATAAGAAGACGTTTGAGCCCGAGGTCCTCCAGGCTGAGGGTACCGTCCTCGTTGACTTCTTCGGTGACGGCTGCGTTCCTTGCGCCGCCCTCATGCCGCACATCCACGGCTTTGCTGACAAGTACGGCGACCAGATCAAGTTCTGCTCGCTGAACACCACCAAGGCCCGTCGTCTGGCCATCGGCCAGAAGATTCTGGGCCTCCCCGTCATCGCCATTTACCAGAACGGCGAGAAGGTGGACGAGTGCGTCAAGGATGACGCCACGCCCGAGAACGTTGAGGCAATGATCAAGAAGTACCTCTAAGGTCTTCTTGGTGTTGTGGCCGCCCGCGTGAGGGCGGGTGGCCATTGTTTACTAGGTACGAGTATTAGAAGGGAGTTGGCATGAGCATTCTTAAGGGAAAGAAGGTCATCGCTATCGGTGACCGTGATGGTGTCCCCGGTGATGCCATCAAGGCTTGTGCCGAAGCGGCCGGTGGCGAAGTGATCTTCGCGCCTACCGAGTGCTTCGTTTGAACGGCTGCAGGTGCAATGGACCTGGAGAACCAGAAGCGTGTCAAGGAGTTCGCAGAGCAGTATGGCGCTGAGAACGTTACCGTTATCCTTGGTACCGCTGACGGCGAGGGCGCTGGTCTGACGGCTGAGACCGTCACCAATGGCGACCCGACCTTCGCAGGTCCGTTGACTGGGGTCCAGTTGGGACTCACGGTTTACCACGTCTGCGAGCCTGAGGTTAAGGCAGAGATTCCTGAGGACGTCTACGATGACCAGGTCTCCATGATGGAGATGGTTCTCGATCTCGACGACATTCGTGACGAGATGACGGCTGTCCGCGACGACTACTGCAAGTACCTCGACTAGAAGCACTTCCTGGGGAGGGGTGCCGACATGGGTCGACACCCCTCCTTTTTCGTACTTCGCATTCTTTCCGGCATGGGGCCGGAGGACTGATACAGGAAAAGGGGACTGCAAGAAATGAAGAGCGTCATCAAGGGTGCCGGCTTTGTTCTGGCGCACACGCCCGATATGGTCATCTGGAACGGCACCACTCAGACTACCGAGCGCGTCGTCAACCCGGGCAGCGATTACCTGAAGGAGCTGCCGAACCACCTGCGCACCTATGACCAGACTCTGAACTACCTGCCCAATCAGGTTTACATTGGCAACAAGGTGCCCGAGGATCTGGACGAGCTCCCGTTCCCTTGGTATGACAAGGATTGCGGCTGCAGCGACCGCTACGGCCAGTTCGGCGAGATTATGCCCGAGGACGAGTTCACCCTCCTCATGGCTGCCTGCGACGTCTTCGACCTCGTCAAGGTTGATGGCGAGTTCATCGAGGCCACCAAGGATAAGCTCGCTGCCGACCCGCTGATTGACGAGTCCATCATCGCCCGTGTCCCCGCGGCGACGGATCACGCCGAGATCGAGCGCCTCGTTGCCGAGGAGGCCTCTGAGGGTCTTTACATTGACAACAAGCTCGTGGGTTGCGTCTGCCGCGCCCACGATGTGGACCATAACCTCTCTGCGGAAATCATGCACGAGAACATCGTCGAGAAGGCGTCCTCTGTTCTCGCGCTGCTCCACGGCATCAAGAACGCCGGCATCCAGAAGGAGGACATCGAGTACGTCATCGATTGCTCCGAGGAGGCCTGCGGCGACATGAACCAGCGCGGTGGTGGCAACTTCGCCAAGGCCGCTGCTGAGATCGCCGGCCTTGTGAACGCCACCGGCTCCGACGCCCGTGGCTTCTGCGCCGCCCCCACCCACACCCTCATCGAGGCTGCCTCCCTGGTTGCCGCGGGTGCCTACAAGACCGTTGCCGTCACCGCCGGTGGCTGCACCGCCAAGCTTGGCATGAACGGCAAGGAGCACGTCAAGAAGGGCCTGCCCGCGCTCGAGGACATGATCGGCGGCCTTTGCTTCATCATCACTCAGGACGACGGCGTTAGCCCCGTCATCAACCTGGAGCACCTGGGCCGCGTCTCCGTGGGCACCGGCTCCGCTCCTCAGCAGGTCATCGGCTCCCTCGTCTACGATCCGCTGGAGGCCGCCGGCCTTTCCGTCATGGACGTAGACAAGTTCTCGCCCGAGATGCAGAACCCCGACATCACCAAGCCGGGTGGCGCTGGTGACGTGCCTCTGGCCAACTTCAAGATGATCGGCGCCCTGGGCGTGAAGAAGGGCCAGATCGAGAAGAAGCAGATGGCTGCCTTCGTCAAGGAGCACGGCCTGCAGGGCTTCGCCCCCACCCAGGGTCACATCCCCTCTGGTGTGCCCATCATCGGCCACGCCCGCAACAAGATCATGGCCGGCGAGTGGAAGCGCGTCATGATCATCGGCAAGGGCTCCCTGTTCCTGGGCCGCATGACCAACCTCTTCGACGGCGTCTCCTTCCTCATCGAGGCCAACGACGGCCAGGGCGACAACGCTGGCGTGTCCGAGGAAGAGGTCAAGAGCATGATCGCCTCCACCATGCGCGACTTCGCCAAGGCTCTGCTCGAGCAGGCCGAGTAGGGGAGGTCTGAGCAATGAGCAACCTCCAGAAGACTCTCGCCGACGCCTTCATGCAGATGGCAGACGGTCTTGAGAGCGGCTCCTTCGGCCCGCGCCCCAAGATCGCCCTCACTGGCATGGGTTCCGAGCACGGCGAGGAGAACGCGATGGCCGCGGCCGTCGCTGCCTCCAAGAAGGGCGTCGACGTCTACTACATTGGCTCTCTCGAGCATGAGGGCATCACCACCATCCACGTGGATGACGACGAGGCCGGCCACAAGAAGATGGACGAGCTTCTCGACTCCGGCGAGATTGACGGCGCCGTCACCATGCACTACCCGTTCCCCATCGGCGTCTCCACCGTTGGCCGTCCCGTCACCCCGGCCGTTGGCAAGGAGATGTTCGTTGCCAACACCACTGGCACCTCCGCGTCTGACCCCGTCGAGGGCATGATCTACAACGCCATCGACGGCCTCGCGGTTGCCAAGGCAACGGGCATCGAGCGCCCGACCGTGGGCATCCTGAACGTCAACGGTGCCCGCCAGGTGGAGAAGGCCCTCAAGCAGCTGCAGGAGGGCGGCTACGACTTCGACTTCGCCGAGTCCTCCCGCGCCGACGGCGGCTGTGTCCTGCGCGGCAACGACGTCCTGAAGGGCACCCCCGACGTCCTGGTTACCGATCCTCTGACCGGCAACGTGCTGAACAAGATGCTGTCCTCCTTCACGACCGGCGGCTCCTTCGAGTCCGTTGGCTATGGCTACGGCCCCGGCGTGGGCAAGGGCTACGAGAAGCTCGTGCTCATCGTGTCCCGTGCCTCCGGCGCCCCCGTCATCGCCAACGCCCTGGTCTTCGCGGCCGAGCTCGTGAAGAACAAGGTCTTCGCAAAGGTTGAGGCTGAGTACGCCGCCGCCGAGAAGGCCGGCCTGAACGACATCATCGCCGCCATGGAGGCCAAGAAGGCTGCCGCCGCCGGCCCCAAGGAGGAGGTTGTCGCTCCTCCCGCGGAGCCCGTTCCTGCTGGCATCCTGGGCGTGGACGTCATGGATCTGGACGACGCCGCGCAGGCCCTGTGGAAGGCCGGCATGTACGCCGAGACCGGCATGGGTTGCACCGGCCCCGTCATCCTGGTGAGCGATGCCAACGAGGCCAAGGCCCGCGACGTCCTGAAGGACGCAGGTTACCTGAGCTAAACACATCAGAATCAGAAACGTCTTTTGGTTCTGATACTCTCCTGCAAGTCCGAGTGGGGCTGGCTGCGAGGGCAGCCAGCCCCCACCGAAAGGAGGTAGGAACAGTGATCGAAGAGACCATCGGCAAGGTCAAGAAGGCCGAGGCAGAGGCGGAAGAGATCGTGGCCGACGCCAAGCGTCAGGCTAGGGACATTCGTCAGGACGCGGAGGCCAAGGCCAAGCAGATTGTCGAGGACGCACAGAAGGACGCTGCCGCCAAGCGGCACGAGACCCTGGAGGCGTGGCGCGCGGAGGAGCGCGAGCATGCTGCCGACGTCGCTGCCAAGCAGGTGTCCGTGGAGATTCCTGCGGAGCTCTCTGCGAGGGTCCCCGCTGCAGTTGACGCGGTGAAGCAGGTAATCCTGGCTGGTTAGGCGCTGCGTGTTCCTGTCAATGCGTGTTCCAAGCAAGTCCCTACGATCACGATGGCCAAGCGGTCATCGTTTTCTGCTATTTAGGGAAAGAATAATCGCGATTATGTTTTGATGAAAGGAGGGTGAAGATATGGCAGTAGTTGACATGCAAAAGGTGAGCATCTGTGCGCCCAAGCGCAACCGCAAGGACGTGCTGGAGGCCCTGCAGGGCATGGGCATCATGGAGATCCATGAGGAGGACATCCCGGCAGACGGTCTGGAGCAGCTTGACACCCAGGCCCAGAGGGTCAGGTTCGAGAAGTGCTCCGACACCTTTGACGAGGCCCTGAGGGTCATCAGTCTTTACGCTCCGCGCGAGAAGAACGGCATCTCGGCCTTCTCTGGCAAGGAGCAGGTCTCGCGTGCCCGGTTCCGGGACATTGAGGCAAACAGCAAGGCACACTTGGACGCAGCCCAGGACGTCGTAAGACTCCAGAAGGACATCGACGAGGCCAGGGGAACCATTCTCAGGGACCAGACCGCGCAGGCGGCGCTGGCTCCGTGGGAGAAGCTCGACGTTCCGCTGGGCTATCGCGGGACGGAGTTCTCGGGCTTCGTGGCGGGAACGCTCCCCGGCACGCTCGAGACGAGCGAGGTGTACGCGCAGGTGACCCAAGGCATGAAGGACCCGGTGCCCGTGGACGTGACGGTCCTGGACCACGCCGGAAATCTGACCTACGTTGCCATCGTGTATCACCGGACTGTGGAGGCAACCCTGGAGTCCAACCTGAGGGATGACGGCTTCGCGCGTCCCCAGACGGGCGTGGGTTCCAAGAGCACACCTGCCGAGCTCATCAAGAAGTACGACGACGAGTGCGCCCAGATGCGCTCCAAGATCGACGCCTGCACAAAGGAGATCGTGACCTTCGCCAACAGGCGGGACGACTTCCGCGTTGCCAGCGACTACTACCGTGCTCGCGCGGACCGCTATTCCGTCCTGGGAAGCCTTCTTCAGTCAAAGAGCACCTTCTTCATGGAGGGCTGGGTCCAGGCCAAGCACGCCGACGGCCTGATCAAGCTCATGGAGGACAAGTACGACGCCGTAGTGGAGAAGGAGGAGCCCCGCGAGGGCGAGGTGGCACCCACGGTCCTGCGCAACAACAGGTTCTCGGCCATCACCGAGTCCGTGACGGAGTCGTACGGCCTACCCATGCACGGCAAGGTGGACCCGACCTTCCTCATGTCCTTCTTCTACGTGTTCTTCTTTGGCATGATGCTCTCTGACGCCGGCTACGGTCTCTTGATGTCCGTGGCAACCGGAGTTGCGCTGCTCAAGTTCAAGCACATGGAGAGCGGCATCAAGAAGATGGCGCAGCTCTTCTTCTGGTGCGGCCTTTCCACCATGTTCTGGGGTGCCATGTACGGCGGCTTCTTCGGCGACGCAGTCACCGTCATTGCCCAGACCTTCTTCGGCTACACGGGTGACGCAATCATCAAGCCCCTGTGGTTCGACCCCATGGGCAACCCCATGCGCCTACTGGTCTGGTGCCTGCTCTTCGGCTGCATCCACCTGTTCTGCGGCCTTGGCGTAAAGGGCTACGAGATGCTGCGTGACGGCGACGTCCTGGGCTTCTTCAGCGACGTGGTCAGCTGGTTCGTCTTCCTGCTGGGCCTCATCCTCATGCTCGTCCCGTCGGACCTCTTTGCGGGCATCGCGGGCATGACCTTCACGTTCCCGGCCTTCATGGGCCCCCTGGCAAAGGGCATGGCCATCGTCGGTGCCCTTGTCATCGTGGTCATGAGCGGTCGCGGCCACAAGAACTGGGGTCTCCGCATCGCGCTGGGCGCCTACGACCTGTACGGCGTCACCAGCTGGCTTTCCGACGCGCTTTCCTATTCGCGTCTGCTGGCGCTGGGCCTGGCAACGGGCGTCATCGCCAGCGTCGTCAACATGATGGCGGCAATGGTTGCCAAGGGCAGCGGATTCATCGGCGTGATTCTCTTCATTCTGATTTTCCTGCTCGGTCACTCCATGAATCTGGCCATCAACCTCCTGGGCGCTTACGTCCACACCAACCGCCTGCAGTACGTTGAGTTCTTCGGCAAGTTCTATGAGGCGGGCGGCAGGGCCTTCAAGCCGTTCGGCTCCAAGTTCAAGTACATCGAAATCGGAGAGGAAAACTAAAATGAGTATGGGAATGTTCTGGGCACTTCTCGGTGCTGCTCTCGCAACTGGCCTGGCCGGTGCAGGTTCCGCTTGGGGCGTCGGCAAGGCTGGTCAGGCCGCCGCTGGCGTCGTGGCAGAGGATCCGGATCAGTTCGCAAAGTGCCTGATCCTCCAGCTGCTCCCCGGTACGCAGGGCATCTACGGCCTGCTCATCACCTTCGTCACCCTGTCCAGGATCGGCATCCTGGGCGGCACCGCCATCGCTGACACCGAGACCGGCCTCCTGTACCTGGCAGCCTGCCTGCCCATCGCCATCGTCGGCCTCATCTCCGCCTATCACCAGGGCATGACCTCCGTGGCCTCCATCGGCATCATCGCCAAGGACCCGGACCAGTTCGGCCGCGCCATGCTGTTCCCCGCCATGGTCGAGACCTACGCCATTCTCGCCCTCCTCGTGAGCATCCTGGCAATCACCAACATCGGCTAGTCGTCAAGCAACGACTTGCCAGTTGGCGCATTGCGGGATTCGATTCATGAGAGAGGAGAGAGTATGGCGGGTATAGACGCAATCACATCAGAGATTCTGCAGGATGCGAACAAGAGCGCGCAGGAGCTGCTGGATGCTGCTCGCACCGATGCGGAGTCGACCATCGCGTCCGCGCAAGCGTCCGCCGAGAAGACCGCCAGGGACGCCGAGAGGCGTCTTGAGGTGGAGAAGGCCCAGCACGAGCAGCGCCTGGTCTCCAGGCAGCAGATGGAGGACCGCCAGGAGAAGCTTGCCTGGCGTCAGGGAATCATCTCCGTCGTGCTGCAGAAGGCGCAGGAAGAGCTTGCCGCCCTCCCGGCCGAGCAGTACTTCTCCATGCTGGTGGACCTGGTGAAGACGCACGCGGAGCCCAATGCCGGCACCATCCTGTTCTCTGCCGCAGACCTTGCGCGCCTGCCCAAGGGCTTCGAGGCCGAGCTTCAGAAGGCCGCGGAAGCGGCTGGCGGCAGCCTCAAGGTGGGCAAGGAGCCGGCGGACATAAAGGACGGCTTCATCCTGCGCTATGGCGGCATCGACGAGAACTGCACGCTTGATGCCCTGTTCGCGCAGTATCGCGACAAGATGCAGGACGCGGTCCAGAAGACGCTGTGGCAGGTGTAGGCGAATGAGGGATAGCGACTACATATTCGCCGTCGCCCGCATTAGGGTCCTCGAGAGGGGGCTGCTGAACGACGACGACATCAAGCAGATGTGCTCCATGAAGGACGCCAAGTCCGTGGTCTCCTACCTCGAGGACCGCGGGTGGGGCGACGGCTCCGGCCAGCTCGACGCCGACCAGCTGCTTGCCTACGAGCAGAACAAGACCCTCAAGCTCATGCACGACCTGAGGGTGGATCAGGCCGTCTTCGACGTCCTGACCATGCCGCGCTACTACCACAACCTCAAGTGCATCATCAAGGAGATCTGCGCTGGCAACAAGGTGCCCACGGCCTTCTACGAGCTGCCCAACTTTGGCCATGACGTGCTGTACAAGGCCTTCACTGACCAGAACCTGGGCGTCCTGCCCGAGAAGATGCGCAAGCCCGCGCAGCACGCCTTCGACATCATGTCCCAGACCGGCAACGGCCAGTGGTGCGACGTCATCCTGGACAAGGCCTGCCTGCTCGACATGCTGGAGGCGGCCAAGAGCACCAAGAGCCAGGTGCTCATAGACTACTGCGAGGCCAACGTCTCCAGCTCGGACATCAAGATTGCCGTGCGCTGCGCGCGTACCGGCAAGGACCTGCACTTCGTTGAGCAGGCCCTGGCGCCCAGCCGGGAGGTCAGTGCCAGCAAGCTGGCGCAGGCGGCCGTCCACGGCGAGGAGGACCTGCTCAAGTACCTGGAGTCCTCCAGCCTGAAGGACGCGGCGGAGGCCCTGAGGGTCTCCAACTCCGAGTTCGAGCGCTGGTGCGACAACAGGCTGATCAAGGCCCTCAAGCCCCAGAAGACCAACTGCACCTCGGTGGGTCCCGTGGTTGCCTACTACCTTGCTCGCGAGAACGAGGTCCGCAACGTGCGAATCATCGTGACCGCAAAGACCAACGGCTTCAGCGAGAAGCAGACACTGGAGAGGATGCGTGAGATGTATGGATAGGATCGCCGTCATCGGTGACTACGACAGCATCTACGGATTCGGTGCCGTGGGCTTCGACCTGTTCCCCGTGGAGCCAGGCACGCCCGAGGCGGCAAGCACCTTCCGGAGCATCACGTCGGAAGACGCCCGCTACGGAATCGTCTACATCACGGAGGAGCTGGCCGCCTCCCTGTGGGACCAGGTGTCGGCCCTCAGCGCGAAGCCGCTGCCTGCGGTCATTCCCATTCCGGGCGTGAAGAACAACACCGGCTACGGCATCGAGTCCGTCAAGCACTCCGTCGAGCAGTCCGTCGGCAGCGACATCCTGTTCGGCAAGAACTGATTCACAGATAAGAAGGTGAAACACTCAATGAGCACAGGAGTTATTAAGAAGGTCTCCGGTCCTCTGGTCATTGCCTCCGGCATGCGCAATACGAACATGTACGACGTCGTGCGCGTCAGCAACGAGCAGCTGATCGGTGAGGTCATTGAGATGCACGGCGATGAGGCCTCCATTCAGGTCTACGAGGAGACGCAGGGCCTCGGCCCCGGCGAGCCCGTCGTCTCGACCGAGATGCCGCTCTCCGTGGAGCTTGGCCCCGGCCTCATGGGTTCCATCTACGACGGCATCCAGCGCCCGCTGAACAAGATCGTGGAGGCCACCAACGGCAACCTCCTGCCCCGTGGCGTGCAGGTCTCGCCCCTGGACGAGGAGAAGGTCTGGGACTTCGTCCCCACTGCCAAGGTGGGCGACGCGGTCGTGGCCGGTGACGTCATCGGCACCGTGCAGGAGACCCCCGTCGTCCTGCAGAAGATCATGGTGCCCTACGGCGTGAGCGGCACCGTGAAGAGCATCCTGGGCGGTGAGCACACCATCCGCGAGACGGTGTGCGTGGTTGAGTCCGAGGACGGCGAGACCCACGAGCTCACCCTGGTGCAGAAGTGGCCCGTCCGTCGCGGTCGCCCCTACGCCAAGAAGCTTCCCCCCGACATGCCGCTGGTCACCGGCCAGCGCGTCATCGACGCCTTCTTCCCCATCGCCAAGGGCGGCGTGGCGGCAATCCCGGGTCCCTTCGGCTCCGGCAAGACCGTCACCCAGCACCAGCTGGCAAAGTGGGCAGAGGCCGACATCGTCATCTACATCGGCTGCGGCGAGCGCGGCAACGAGATGACGGACGTTCTGAACGAGTTCCCGGAGCTCAAGGACCCCAAGACCGGCGAGTCCCTGATGGAGCGCACGGTGCTCATCGCCAACACGTCCGACATGCCCGTGGCCGCCCGTGAGGCCTCCGTCTACACTGGCATCACCATCGCCGAGTACTTCCGCGACATGGGCTACTCCGTGGCACTCATGGCAGACTCCACCTCCCGTTGGGCAGAGGCTCTGCGCGAGATGTCCGCCCGTCTCGAGGAGATGCCCGGCGAGGAAGGCTACCCCGCCTACCTGGGCAGCCGTCTGGCGCAGTTCTACGAGCGCGCCGGCCGCGTGGTCGCCCTGGGCAGCGAGGGCAGGGAGGGCCAGCTGTCCGCCATCGGCGCAGTCTCGCCTCCTGGCGGCGACATCTCCGAGCCCGTCTCCCAGGCCACGCTGCGCATCGTCAAGGTGTTCTGGTGCCTGGACGCCGAGCTTGCGCACCAGCGCCACTTCCCGGCCATCAACTGGTTGCAGTCCTACAGCCTCTACCTTGACACTCTTGAGCCCTGGTTCAACGAGAACGTGCGCTCCGACTGGATGAGCACTCGCCAGGACCTCATGAACCTGCTGCAGGAGGAGGCGTCCCTCAACGAGATCGTGAAGATGGTCGGTATGGACGCCCTGTCCCCGCAGGACCGTCTGAAGATGGAGGCGGCGCGAAGCATCCGCGAGGACTTCCTGCACCAGAACTCCTTCGACGCCATCGACACCTACACCTCGCTCCGCAAGCAGTACTGCATGATGAAGCTCGTGGATGCGTTCTACCTGCAGGGCAGGGATGCCCTCAAGGCCGGCGCCAGCATCGATCTTCTGGTGAAGATGAACGTGCGCGAGCGCATCGGCCGCTTCAAGTACACCCCGGAGGACAAGGTCGAGGCAGAGTACCAGGCGACCTTGGCCGCCCTCACCGAGGAGATTGCTGGTCTCGACGACAGGGAGGCTGAGCGCTAATGGCAAGAGAGTATCGCACCATCGAGGAGGTCGCCGGCCCCCTTATGTTCGTGAAGGGCGTCGAGGGCGTCACCTACAATGAGCTCGGCGAGATCGAGCTCGCCAACGGCGAGGTTCGCCGCTGCAAGGTGCTTGAGGTCGACGGTCCCAACGTCATGGTCCAGCTCTTCGAGGACTCCACGGGCATCAACCTCTCCAACAGCAAGGTCCGCTTCCTGGGCCGCGCCATGGAGCTTGGCGTCTCTGAGGACATGCTTGGGCGCGTGTTCGACGGCCTGGGTCGCACCATCGACGGTGGCCCGGAGATCCTGCCCGACGCCCGCATGGACATCAACGGCCTGCCCATGAACCCCGCCGCCCGCGTGTACCCGGCAGAGTTCATCCAGACCGGCGTCTCCGCCATCGACGGCCTGAACACGCTGGTTCGTGGCCAGAAGCTGCCCATCTTCTCTGCCTCCGGCCTGCCCCACAACCAGCTGGCCGCCCAGATTGCCCGCCAGGCCAAGGTCCGCGGCACGGACGACAAGTTCGCCGTTGTCTTCGCGGCCATGGGCATCACCTACGAGGAGGCAAACTTCTTCGAGTCCTCCTTCAGGGAGACGGGCGCCCTGGACCGTACGGTCCTCTTCGAGAACCTGGCCAACGACCCGGCAGTCGAGCGTATCTCCACGCCGCGCATGGCCCTCACCGCCGCCGAGTACCTGGCCTTCGAGAAGGACATGCACGTCCTGGTCATCATGACGGACATCACCAACTACGCCGACGCTCTGCGTGAGGTCTCCGCCGCACGCAAGGAGGTCCCGGGCCGTCGTGGCTACCCCGGCTACATGTACACGGACCTTGCGACCCTGTACGAACGCGCCGGCCGCCAGCGTGGCAAGAAGGGCTCCATCACCCTGATCCCCATCCTTACCATGCCCGAGGAAGACATCACGCACCCCATCCCCGACCTCACCGGCTACATCACCGAGGGCCAGATCATCCTGTCCCGCGACCTCTACTCCAAGGGCATCCAGCCGCCCGTCAACGTCCTGCCGTCGCTTTCCCGACTCAAGGACAAGGGCATCGGCGAGGGCAAGACCCGCGCCGACCACGCGGCGACCATGAACCAGCTTTTCGCCGCCTACGCGCGCGGCAAGGACGCCAAGGAACTCATGACGATTCTGGGCGAGGCCGCACTTACCGACATCGACCTCCTCTACGCCAAGTTCGCGGATGAGTTCGAGGCCGAGTACGTGTCGCAGGGCTACAACACGGACCGTTCCATCGAGGAGACCCTCGACCTTGGCTGGAAGCTCCTCCGCATCCTGCCTCGCTCCGAGCTCAAGCGTATCTCCGACGCCATGCTGGACGAGTACTACGAGAAGCCGGACGAGGACTAAGACCCGGGCGCGGCGGCGACGCCGCGCCACAGGTCCCCAACAAGGACCAGAGAGGAGGATGAGATGCCAGGCAAGAACGTGAATCCCACTCGCATGGAGCTCACGCGCCAGAAGCAGAAGCTCGCGACAGCAGTCAAGGGCCATAAGCTGCTGAAGGACAAGCGCGACGAGCTCATGCGCCAGTTCCTCGACCTCGTGCGTGAGGACATGGAGCTGCGCGTGAAGGTGGAGAAGGGCATCAAGCAGGCCAACCGCAACCTGGTGCTTGCCAGGGCGGGCATGTCTGAGGAGACCCTCAAGGGCGCCCTCATGGCCCCCAAGCAGAAGGTCTACCTGGAGACCTCCACCAAGAACGTCATGAGCGTCGACGTGCCGGCCTTCACGACCAAGATGCGCACCAGCGACGCCAACGACATCTATTCCTATGGCTTCGCCTTCACCTCGGGTGACCTCGACGCCTCCGTCAAGAGCCTGGCGGACCTTCTGCCCGACATGCTCAGGCTTGCCGAGGTGGAGAAGTCCTGCCAGCTCATGGCGACGGAGATCGAGAAGACGCGCCGAAGGGTCAACGCCCTGGAGCACGTCATCATTCCCGAGGCCAAGGCCAACATCCACATGATCACCATGAAGCTCGACGAGAACGAGCGCAGCACCCAGGTACGACTCATGAAGGTGAAGGACATGGTCGTGCAGCAGGGCAGGAGAGAGGAGGCCGAGCGCACCAAGTAGCTTGCTCTAGGGCGTGTTGGCACCCCTCGTCAAGGTGCCTGCGCGTCATCGCGAAGGGAAGGAAGGACGGTTTCCCTACCGTCCGAAAGTAGCAAAGGATTCCAAATGGAAGAAGAAAAGAAGGGCTCGAACACGGTCTTTATCGTGTCGCTGGCTATCTGCGCGGTAATCATCGTCGCGGCCGTCGGCTTCAACGACGCGTTCTCCGCCGTCTCCAACGCCATGTTCTCGTTCTTCACGGTGAACTTCGGCTGGCTGTACATGGCCGTCATGTTCGCCTTCGTCGTGTTCGCCATCGTGATCGCGCTTTCCAAGCACGGTGGCATGAAGCTGGGTCCCGACGACTCCAAGCCGGAGTACAAGACCAGCACCTGGTTCGCCATGCTCTTCGGCTGCGGCATGGGCGTCGGCCTGGTGTTCTGGGGCGTCGCCGAGCCCATCTCCGACCTCGTGGCCACCAACCTGCCCGACGGCTCCGCCGCCGGCAGCGCTGGTGCGGCCCTGTATGCCTTCCGTGCCTGCTTCATGCACTGGGGCTTCACCCCGTGGGCTAACTACTCCATCATCGGCCTGGCTCTTGCCTACTTCCAGTTCCGCAAGAACAAGCCCGGCCTGGTGAGCACCACGCTGGAGCCCCTCATCGGCACCAAGCTGACCCTTGGCTGGCTTGGCAAGCTCGTCGACATCCTGGCCGTCTTCGCCACCGTCGCAGGCGTCGTCACCTCCCTTGGCCTGGGCGTCATGCAGATCAACGCCGGCTTCAACTTCCTCTTCGGCCTGCCCAACAACCTGCTGACCCAGATCATCATCATCCTGATCATCTCCGTCATCTACATCGGCACCGCCGTCGCCGGCATCGACAAGGGCATCTCGGTCATCTCCGACATGAACCTCTACATCGCCATCGGCCTGCTGGCTGCCTGCTTCCTGCTTGGCCCCAAGGTCGACATCCTCAACAACCTCATCGGTGGCACCGGCGCCTACATCCAGAACTTCATCTCTGACTCGCTGGGCATCTCCGCCTACGGTGACAACAGCTGGGCCCTCAGCTGGCGCATCTTCTACTGGGCCTGGTGGCTTGCCTGGGCACCCTTCGTCGGCGTCTTCATTGCCCGCATCTCCAAGGGCCGCACCATTCGCGAGTTCGTGGCTGGCGTCGTCCTGGTTCCCGCCATCGCCTCCATCGCCTGGTTCGCCGTCTTCGGCTCCCTGGGCACCACCCTCGGCATGACCGGCAAGATCGCCCTGGACGAGCTGGCCAAGATTGCCGCCACGCCCGAGACCGGCCTCTTCGTCGTGCTGCAGCAGTACCCGCTGGGCACGGTGCTCTCGCTGGTGGCCATCGTGCTGCTGTGCACCTTCTTCATCACCTCCGCCAACTCCGGCACCTTCGTCCTTGGCATGCTGTCCACCAACGGCGCCCTGAACCCGCCCAAGAAGCGCATGTTCATCTGGGGTATCGTCCAGTCCGTCATGGCAATCGGCATGCTCATGGCCGGTGGCCTGAAGCCGCTGCAGACCATCTCCATCGCGGCTGCCTTCCCCTTCATCTTCATCATGATCGCCGTCATGTTCTCGCTCGTTAAGGCGCTCAACGAGGATGAGGCAAGCCAGGCGCAGGCTGTCGCACCCAAGGTCAAGGCTCAGAAGGCCAAGGCGTAGTCGCTGGGCGACAAACGCATCCTTCGAGGCACAAAGAGGAAGGGGCCCCACCGCAAGGTGGGACCCCTTCTTTCGTGACACTAGGGGACGGGCCCCAAGTGTCACGTTGGCACGGCGTTGAGCCGCTGCCCTAAAGCATGAGCTGGTGGACTGAGGCAGGCGTCAAGCCAATCTTCTCGACCTCCGCCAGCACGGCCTCCTTGTCCGCGGGGTCCGCCTTCCAGACCATGCCGCACCCGGCAGAGATCTGGGGAGGCATGGGGATGATGCGGCCGGGCACCCCGTCCTCCATGCAGGCCTTCTCCATGGCCATGGCGTCCGTGGTGCGGTCAAAGGCGACGATGATGCAATCCTTCTTGGGCGAGAGCGGCATCTTTGTACTCCTGTCGGGTGGTGCTTGGCGGCCGGCAAGAGGAACGCTACCCTCCAAGCGATTAGTTTTTCGCGGTGAGTACATACTGTAAGCCGTGGTATTTTCCAATCAGTTGAACAATTCCGGGTTGATATCATGGCCCAGAATCCTTGCAATAAGATTCTTAATCATCAGTCCACGAGGAGAGGTACACGCATGTCTGCACACGCCAAACGCCTTACAGAGATGACGGCGGCTTCCGGTTGAGCCGCCAAGATGGCACCCGGTGCCCTCGCTCAGGTCCTGAGCGAGATTCCCAACCTGCCCAACCCCAACCTGCTCATCGGGTACGACACGGCGGACGACGCCTGCGTGTACAAGGTGAACGACCAGACGGCACTCATCAGCACCGTGGACTTCTTCCCGCCCATGGTGGACGACCCCTTCCTCTTTGGCCAGATTGCGGCCGCGAACGCCATCTCGGACGTGTACGCCATGGGCGGCACGCCCACGCTGGCCATGAACCTGCTGTGCTGGCCCAACTGCCTGGGCGTGGACATGGCGGGCGAGGTGCTGAAGGGTGGCGCGGACAAGGCGCGCGAGGCCGGCATCACCATTGCCGGCGGTCACACCATCGTGGACGACGAGCCCAAGTTCGGCATGTGCGTCATGGGCTTCGTTGACCCGCAGAAGATTCTGGCCAACAGCGCGGCCAAGCCCGGAGACGCCCTGGTTGCCACCAAGCGCATAGGCTCCGGCGTCATGAACACGGCCGTAAAGGGCGGCCTGGTTGACCAGGCGGACATGAACGACCTGTACCAGGAGATGGCCCAGCTCAACAAGTACGCGGCCGAGGTTGGCCAGTACTTCGACGTGCACGCCTGCACGGACATCACGGGCTTCGGCCTGGCCGGTCACCTGTGCGAGATGGCCGAGGGCGCGGAGGTCACGGCCTACCTGCGCTACAGCGACGTCCCCCTGGTGCCCGACGCGGATGAGTTCGCCCGCATGGGCATCATCCCCGCCGGCACCTACCGCAACCAGGACTACTTCTCCAACCGCGTGAAGTGGGACGCGTCCCTGCCCACAGAGGTGGCGGACCTCATGTTCGACCCGCAGTCATCCGGCGGCCTCATGTTTGCCGTGGCCCCCGAAGACGCGGAAATGCTGGTGGACGCCCTGAGGGCGCAGGGCCTCACCGCCGCCCACGTTGGCGACTTCCACCAGAAGGAGGACTGCTTCGTCCGCATTGTTGAGTAAAAGCGTCATGATATTACGTATGTGATTTGTGGTTCGGGGGTGCGCTGCGCCCCCGATTCTTACCCGCGGAGGACCCATGCGCATCCTGAACGTAACCGCACAGAAGCCCGACGGCACGGGAAGCGGCGTCTACCTGACGGAGATGGTCAAGGCCCAGATTGAGCTTGGCCACCAGACGGCCGTGGTGTGCGGCGTGGACGCGGAGGACGTCATTACCGCCCTTCCCGAGCAGACGGCCGTCTTCGACGTGCGCTTCCACACGGAGGCGCTGCCCTTCCACGTGTGCGGCATGTCCGACGTGATGCCGTACCCCGCCACCCGCTACCGCGACCTCACGCCCCAGATGACCTCGCTCTTTGTGGCCGCCTTCCAGGCCCGCGTCCGCCAGGCGCTGGAGGAGTTCCGCCCGGACGCCATAATCTGCCACCACCTGTACCTAGTGACGTCCATAGTCCGCGCCTGCGCGCCCGGCCTGCCCGTGGGAGCCGTGTGCCACTCCACGGACCTGCGCCAGATGGCCACCCGCCAGCTGGAGCGGCAGAGGATCCTGGAGGCAATCCGCTCCCTGGATGCCGTGTTCGCCCTGCACGAGGCCCAGGCGCAGCAGATCGAGCAGACCTACGGCCTGGACCCAGCGCGCATCCACGTCATAGGCACGGGCATCAGCACCAGGGTCTTCTCGCCGGAGGGCTGCGCGGACGTGACGCGCCAGCCCGGCCGAATATGCTATGCGGGCAAGATCTGGGGCAAGAAGGGCGTGCCCAGCCTCCTGCGCGCCGCGGACGCCATTGCCGCGGACCAGCTGCCCGAAGGCACGCCGTCCCTGTGCCTGCGCCTTGCGGGCGGCAGGGGAGAGGACGACGCGGAGTTTGCCGCCATCACGGGCCTGGGCCGCTCCATCCGCTGGGAGGCGGACTTCCTGGGCAAGCTTCCCCAGGCGGAGCTGGCGCGGGAGTACCACGCGGCGGAGGTGTACTGCCTGCCCTCCTTCTATGAGGGGCTGCCGCTGGTGGTGGTGGAGGCGCTGGCCTGCGGCTGCAAGGTGGTGACTACTGACTTGCCTGGCGTCAGGCCCTGGCTCCAGGAGCGCGTGCCCAATGCCCCCGTCGTCTGGGTTGAGCCGCCCGCCATGGCCAGCGTGGACACGCCCTGTGAGGGGGAGCTGCCGGGCTTTGAGGCCCGCCTGAGGGCAGCCCTGCTCCAGGCGCTCTCCATGCCCTGCGTGCCCTGCGACGTCAGCCAGATCTCCTGGCACAACGTGACCAAGGACGCCGTTGGGAACCTTTCGTAGATTCGTTTTTCTTTTTTGTTGACTGATTGACTAACCGCGTTTATTCTCATCTACGTTATCTGGGGTGCCAGACAACGTGGGGGTAGAAGGGTAACTGGTGTGCCTCCTGGTCTTCAAAACCAGTGTGAGCAGGTAATGCTGCTCGGGTGGGTTCGATTCCCACCTGCTCCCGCCAGGTAAACTCGCGGTGTCCAGGTCTCCTGGGCACCGTTTTTGTGTAGGTGTGCGTCGGCTTTCCGAAGGAGGCCATATGGGCAAAGAGGCGTTGAAGCTCATTCCGAAGGTGGACGTCCTGCTTGCGCAGGACGCGCTCCAGGGCCTTGAGCAGGACTATACCCACGACCAGCTTCGCGAGGCCGTCCGTGCCTACCTTGACGGCCTGCGTGCCGCCGTCCTGGACGGCACGGTCCAGGAGGTCGGTACGCCGGAGCAGGTTGCGGCGGACGTCGCCAACACGCTGCGCCGCCGTGGCGCCTACAGCCTGAGGCCGGTCATCAACGCCACGGGCGTGGTGCTGCACACCAATCTGGGCCGTGCGCCGCTGGGGCACGAGGTTGCCCAGCACGTGGCCCAGGTGGCGGAGGGCTACAGCAACCTGGAGTACAACCTGGAGCGCGGCGAGCGCGGCATTCGCTATGCCCACATAGAGAAGGTCATCTGCGAGGTCACGGGCGCCGAGGCGGCCATGGTCGTCAACAACAACGCAGGTGCCGTCTTCCTCATGCTCAACACCCTGTGCCAGGGCCAGGGCGTGGCGGTCTCGCGCGGCGAGGAGGTGGAGATCGGCGGTGCCTTCCGCGTGCCGGAGATCATGGTTCGCAGCGGGGCCAACCTCATAGAGGTGGGCACCACCAACAAGACCCACCTCAGCGACTACCAGCGCGCCCTCTCGGAGCAGGGTGCCAAGGCGCTCCTCAAGGTCCACACCTCCAACTTCGTCATGGTCGGCTTCACAGAGAACGTCTCTGTGGCGGAGCTCGCGCAGATTGCCAAGCCCGCCGGTGCCCTCGTCCTGTACGACATGGGTGCCGCGCCCCTCTACCCCCTGCAGATTCCCGGCCTGGGCCAGCAGGACACCATCAAGGGCCTGCTCAAGGACGGCGCTGACGTGGTGTGCTTCTCGGGCGACAAGCTGGCCGGCTCCGCCCAGGGCGGCATCCTGGTCGGCCGCAAGGACCTCATAGACCGCATCAAGAAGAACCAGCTCACCCGCATGCTGCGCATAGACAAGATGTCCCTTGCCGCGCTGGAGATGACCATGCAGCTCTACCGCGACCCCAAGCAGGCCGCGGAGAAGATTCCCGTGGTCCGCATGCTGGCCATGGACGCGGAGGCCTGCCGTGCCCACGCGCGTGCCCTGGACGAACGAATTGCGAACGAAGTGCCCGGAATTGGGCACCAGGTGCTGGATGTGCAGGATGAGGTGGGCGGAGGCTCCATGCCAGGTGTTATGCTGGACGGGGCGGCCGTTGCCATAGACGTTCCCGGCCTTGCGGCGGCGGAACTTGAGCGCAGGCTGCGCGACGTGCCAAAGCCCGTCATCACGCGTCTGTACAAGGACAGGGTCCTGGTGTGCGTGCGCACCCTCCAGGAGGGTGATGACGGCCTTGTGTGCGAAGCGCTTGCAGAGGTCGCCCGCGGAGTCAACACGGAAGGTATTAGCTAGATGACGGAGTACGCAGCAATCGTGACCAAGGAGGTCAGTTCGGGGGGCGGCAAGCTATGAAGCATGTCGTCATTGGAACTGCGGGTCACGTAGATCACGGTAAAACCTGGCTGACCAAGGCCCTCACGGGCACGAACACCGACCGCCTGGAGGAGGAGCAGCGTCGCGGCATCACCCTCGACCTTGGTTTTGCGCAGCTGGTACTCCCCAACGGCCAATCGGCCAGCATAATTGACGTTCCCGGCCACGAGAAGCTGGTCAGGAACATGATTGTCGGCGCCACGGGCATAGACGTCGTCCTCCTGGTGGTTGCCGCGGACGAGGGCTTCATGCCCCAGACCCAGGAGCACCTGGACATCCTGCAGATTCTGGACGTTGAGTCCGGCATCATCGTCCTCACCAAGGCAGACCTGGTGGACGAGGATTGGCTGGAGGTGGTCTCCGAGGACACGCGTGAGCGCGTCAAGGGCACCTTCCTTGAGGACGCCCCCATCATTCCGGTGTCCGCGGCCACGGGCCAGGGCATAGAGGAGCTCAAGAACAAGATCGTGGACCTTGTGGCCAACGCGGACGACAAGCGCGTTGACAGCCCCTTCCGCCTGCCGGTGGACCGCGTCTTCACCAAGCGCGGCTTCGGCACCATCGTTACGGGCACGCTGGTGGACGGCACGCTCCGCCCGGGCGACGTGGCGGACATCTACCCGCAGGAGGTCACCGCCAAGGTGCGCGGCCTGCAGACCCACAACGTTGCCCAGACCGAGGTCTACGCGGGCATGCGCGTGGCTGTGAACCTGGCGGGCGTGGACTCCACCATCATCCAGCGCGGCTGCACGGTCGCCGCTCCCAACTCCATGATCCAGACCAACCAGGTGGCGGTGCGCATGCAGCTCATGGCGGATTCGCCCTACAGCGTGCGCAACTCCTCCCAGCTGCACTTCTACCACGGCACGCAGGAGCTCATGGCCAAGGTTCGCCTGCTGGACCGCGACGTGCTGGACCCCGGCGAGAGCTGCTTCGCCCAGCTCACGCTCTCCAAAGAGCTCACCATGCGCAACCAGGACAAGTTCATCGTCCGCTTCTTCTCGCCCGTCGTCACGGTTGGCGGCGGAGAGATTCTAGAGCCCACCACCCGCAAGCTCAAGCGCAACAACGAGAAGGTGTTGGCGCACCTGGCTCACCTTGCGTGGAGGCCGGAGGAGCGCGCCCGCCAGCTGGTGCTGGATTCCGGTATCAAGCCCCTGACCTCGGCCGAGGTGGCCACCCTCGCCGGCATGGAGGAGCCCGTGGTCCGCGCCATCCTGGACCGCTACGTCCAGGACGGCACCCTCCACATGGTGGGCAAGCGCTACGTGAGCGTGGCCGCCCTGGAGGACCTGGCGGCAGACATGTCCAAGGCCCTCACGGCCTACCACCGCGTTCACACGCTGGACGAGGGCATGAGCCTTGGCGAGTTCCGCCAGCGCGTGTACCAGGCCGACCTGGGCATTGCCAACGACCTCATCAACTGGCTCGTCTCGCACGGCACCGTCGAGGTGTCTGGCAGCGTGGTCCGTCTGCCGGGCTACGCCCCCACGCCCACGTCTGAGCAGAGGGCCATGATGGACGAGCTCACCAAGCTGTACCAGGACGCCGGCCTGGAGGCCCCCCTCAACGAGGAGGTTGCCGCCAGGTTCCAGAGCCGCCGTGCCCTCTTCAACGAGGTGTCCGCCCACCTGGTCAAGACGGGGACCCTGGTTGCGGTCTCGCCAACGGCCACGGTGCACCGCACCGCCTATGCCAAGGCCCTCTCCACCTTCATGGGCATGTTCGCGGACTCCAGCACGGTCGCCCTTGGCGACTACCGCACCAAGCTGGGCGTCTCCCGCAAGTACGCCCAGCTCTACCTTGACTACTTCGACGCGTGCCACATTTCCAAGATGGTGGATGGCGTGCGCACGCTGCTCAAGCCCAGTGACCTCCAGAAAGGGGAGTAGATATCAATGAGTGACAAGATCGTAGAGGTTGACGCCATCGGCAACGCCTGCCCCATTCCCGTCGTCAAGACCATCAAGGCCATCAAGGGCCTGGAGGGCGCCGGCGTGGTCGTGACCAAGGTCGACAACGAGACCGCCGTCAAGAACCTGGCCAAGCTTGCCTCCGACAAGGGCTACACCTCCGAGTCCAAGCAGCTGGAGGACGGCAACTACGAGGTCACCACCACCGTCTCCGGCACCGAGGAGGCCGTGGACGAGGCCGAGGCGCAGCAGTTCGCCCCGGCAGAGCGCAACGTCGTGGTCGTCGTTGCCGCCGACCACCAGGGCGAGGGCGACGACGAGCTGGGCCGCAACCTGATGAAGATGTTCATCTACACGCTGAGCCAGATGGACGAGCTGCCCAAGACCATCCTCTTCTACAACGGCGGCGTGCGCCTGACCTGCGAGGGCTCGCCCGCGCTGGAGGACCTCAAGCTCATGGCCGATGCCGGCGTGGAGATCATCTCCTGCGGCACCTGCCTGAACTTCTATGGCCTGACGGACAAGCTGGCCGTGGGCTCCGCCTCCAACATGTACGTCATCGTGCAGAAGCAGCTGGAGGCCAGCCTCATTCTCCGTCCGTAGTGAGACAGGGGGACGCACCTTTTGTCTCATGCCAATGAGTCGCAAGGCCCGCTCGCGTCCCCGTCCCAGCAACACAGAGTATGTATGGAAGCGGAGGGGTACCTGGTTGCCCCTCCGCCTTGCTACGGAGGAGAACATGATCTACCTCGACAACGCTGCGACCACCATGCGCAAGCCGCAGCAGGTCATCGATGCCGTGGTGCAGGCCCTCAACACCATGGGCAACGCCTCGCGCGGCGTCTCCAGCGCATCGCTCAAGGCCACGCGCACGGACTATGTTGCCCGCGAGAAGGTTGCCAAGCTCTTCGGCTGCCCCCAGCCGGACCACGTTGCCTTTGCCAACAACTCCACGGAGGCCCTGAACGTGGCCCTCACGGGCCTGGTGCACGAGGGGGACCGCGTGGTCTCCACGGACATGGAGCACAACTCCGTGCTGCGCCCCCTGTACCGCCTTCGCGACGAGCACAGCGTGGACCTGCAGTTCTGCGGCGTGGATCGGAGGGGCAACCTGGACTACGACCAGCTGGAGCAGCTGGTCACCGACGGCACCCGCCTGGTGGCCGTCACGCACGGCTCCAACGTTACCGGCAACATGGTGGACGTGGCCCGGGTGGCCAGCATCGCCCACAAGCACGGCGCACTGGTGGTGGTGGACGCCTCCCAGACGGCCGGCAGCCACGTGGTGAACATGGATGCCATGGGTCTGGACGTCGTGTGCTTCACGGGCCACAAGGGCCTCATGGGCCCCCAGGGCACGGGCGGCCTCTGCATTCGCGAGGGCGTGGAGATTTCCCCCTTCAAGGTGGGCGGCACCGGCGTCCAGTCCTACTCGGAGACTCAGCCCACCGAGTACCCCACGCGCCTGGAGGCGGGCACCCTCAACAGCCACGGCCTGGCGGGCCTGGTCGCCGCCCTGGACTACATTGACGAGGTCACCCTCAAGGCCATCCACGACCACGAGGAGGCCCTCATGCGCCGCTTCTACGAGGGCGTCTGCGACGTGGAGGGCGTGACCGTCTACGGCGACTTCCAGGCGGCGGACCGCTGCGCCATCGTGCCGCTGAACATTCGGGATTACAGCTCCGCCGTGGTGTCTGACGAGCTGGCCCAGCACTACGACATAGCCACCCGCCCCGGCGCCCACTGCGCCCCGCGCATGCACCGCGCGCTGGGCACGGTGGAGCAGGGCGTGGTCCGCTTCAGCTTCGCCTGGTTCACCACGCAGGATGAGGTGGACGCGGCCGTAGCCGCCGTGCAGGAGATTGCCCGCTAGCGTCCGCCACGGCCAAGCCGCAAGGAAGGGGCGCCCCGCTGGCACGTTCCGGCGGGGCGCCCACATGTTAGTGCAAGACGGCAGGTGGGACCGGCGTTGCCGCCCCCAGGCCCTCGCCCTAGCTCAGCTGCAGCAGGAAGATGTTGATCTCCTGCATCTTCTGGGCAATGGAGTCGTCCGCCATGGAGTGGTCCTCCGCCTCCATGTACTCCTCCAGCAGGGACTTGAAGTAGGCCACGGTGAGGCGGTTGATGTTCTCGATCCGCTTGGTCTCGACCACGTTGCTCTTTGCCAGCTGGGTGAGCAGCACCAGGTTGCGCTCGGCAAGCTCGCCCCTGTTGAGCATGTCGTAGATCTTGTCGTCCAGGTTGTTGAGCTGCTCCGGGTATATGGAGTAGTAGCGCTCTATGGACTCAGACAGGGGCTCGCTGTGCTTGCTGAAGAAGAGCTGGTAGAAGATGTCGGGGTAGACGGTGGCGTAGCGCGAGAAGACGCGCCAGGAGTACAGGTAGGCGGTCAGGGTGTCGGGCATGAGCTCGTCGGAGTGGGCGAGCATGCCGCAGTAGCCCTCAAGGTAGCCGATGGAGGCCAGCGTGATGAGGTCGTTCACGTCCTTGAAGTAGAGGTACAGGGTGGCGCTGTTGTACCCCGCGTTTGCGGCGACCTTGCGAATGGAGACGCCCTTCACCCCCTCCACGTCCAGAATCGCCTTCGTTGCCGAGAGGAACGTCGTGATGATCTCCGTCCGCTGCTCGGGCGTGTACTTGTTTCGGCCCATGCTTCCTCATCCTCTAGGTCGGAAACGGCGAAGAATCGCCGCGGTTTGCTGCACATATGCACCCTATGCATTACTAAATATACGGTACGCGCAAGTCTTTTTCAATAATCGCATATTACTAAAACGATGACCGTAAGAAACTGGGTCCCGAGTTGCATTCCCGCGGCGCAAGTAGCAGCACGCCCGACGCCCCACTTACCTTGTTCTCCGCAACCGCTACCCTAGTAAACCGACGTGGTCATGGATTGCCGCCCTATGATGTTTTGTCTGGCGGGGGCGCGAGGGCGCAACCAGCACCACTGCAAACGGGCCGGAATCCCTCAACGGATTGGAATGCCATGGGCGAGACGCTGCGGGTGTACACCCGGCAAGCCGCAATCATGTACGAAGAGCTGCAGCGAGACGGGCGCTACGTGTGCCTGGAGGAGTACGTGCGCAGCAAGAACGACACCATCACAGACTACTACGTGAGCCTCTACCGCTGGCTGGCAGAGGGCTGCAAGCGTCGCGGCATGGTGGTCCCGCAGGGAGCCGAGTTCCCCATATGGCTGGCGCTCACGGAGGAGCAGAAGCTGGGCCGCGTGGAGGGCACCGTATCCCTCACGCTGGACATTCCGCGGGAAGAGGTCTTCATACTGGACTACGACAAGTGGGGCTACCGGGTGAACTACTTCTACGTTCCCAAGGACCCCGCGGACGAGGCCGCCCACCAGCGGGACCTGGAGCGTCGCGGCATTGCCAACGAGACGGCCATCACCATGGGCCACGCCGGCAACTTCCACCCAGACGTGAAGGCCAAGATAACCCGCAGCTGGGAGCGGGTGTTCCAGCCCAACGAGGACATGCGCAAGAACGTGGGCATTTGCTGGGAGATCCTACCGGAGTGGGTTGTGGATGCGCAGTTTGGAGCGGAAGATGAGTAGCGAAGAGGGAATTCCGGCCACCGCCGCGGCCGCGGACGGCCAGACGATACAGCTGTGGACGGCGCAGGCGCCCGTTGTGGTGGACACCATCCGCCGCGACGGCGTGAGCATGGTCAAGCGCGAGTACATAGACGCCAAGTACGGCGAGGTGGCCTGGTCCTTCAAGACGGCCTACTCCTTCTTCACGCAGTGGGCCCAGCAGCGGGTGCCCAAGCCGGAGGGTGCGGACTCCGCCATCTGGCTGTACCGCAGCCAGGACTACTCCTACCCCGCACCGGGAGGCTACTCCCTCATGCTGGAGGTGCCGCGCGACAAGTGCGTCCTCTTCGACCTGCGCGTCTGGAACAAGATCCTCAACCTGCACTACGTGGGTGACTCGCGGGAGGACGAGCGCGCCTTCCAGAAGGAGCTGGACCGCATTGGCGTGAGGCAGCCGGCGGACCTCTTCTCCACCCCCTTCTACCCCGTGCAGAAGCGCAAGGTGCAGGACAGCTGGCAGAAGCTCTTCACCTCCGCGGAAAACTGCCCGGACCGCTACATCCAGGCCGGCGTCTGGGAGCTACGGCAGGAGTGGGTGAAGTTCTGCGTGCGGATTGAGGACATCGGCCAGGACTAGCTGCCGGCGGAGCGTGCCTGGGGCCCTGGCGCTGGTTGCCGCTCCTACAGCTCCGCCCCGTCCAGCCCGCCGCCGCGGGTCACAACCTCAAGGAACTCCCGGGACGCGCGTGAGAGCGCGTCCCGGCTCTTGTACACGGCATATATGGTGCGCCAGCGGCGGGGCTCCAGCGGCCGCTGCACGATCTTGAACGGGCAGCGGGAAAGGATGAGGGCGGGCAGGACGCTTACGCCCAGCCCCGCCTCTGCCAGCGCCATGATGGCGTAGTCGTCCCAGGTGCGAATCCACACGTCGGGGGAGAGGCCCGCCGTGCTGAAGAGCTTGGGCACCAGGCCCTCGGTTCCCCGCTCCAGCATGAGGAAGGGCTCGCCCGCAAGCTCCTCTAGGGTTATGCGGCTCTTCTCGGCAAGCTGGTGCCCCTCCGGCATCACGGCCACCAGCTCGTCCCGCAGCAGGGGGATGGCCGTCAGGCCGGCCTTTGGGTCAAAGGGCATGAAGCCCACGTCCACCCTGCCGGAGCTGACCCAGCGGGTGATCTCTCCCCAGTCGCCCAGCAGGAGCTCGTAGTTTATGTAGGGGTGGCGCTGCTGCAGCCGGCCCAGGGCCTGGGGCAGCACGTAGGTGGTGATGGACGAGAAGGTGCCAATGCGCACGGAGCCCGTCTCCAGCCCGCGCACCTCCCCGACGCGCTCCTCCAGGTTGTGGAAGGTGCCGCACAGCTCCTGCGCCAGGGGCAGGATGCGCTCGCCGTCCGGCGTGAGCAAGATTCCCTTGCGCCCGCGCTGGAAGAGTCGGACGTCCCACTCGCGCTCAAGGTCGCCGACCATGCGGCTCACGCCGGACTGCGAGTAGCCCAGCATGTCCGCCGCGGCGGAGAGGCTGCCCAGGCGGGCGGTCTCCACGAAGGCCTGGTACTTGAGTATGTTTGGCTCCATGGTGCTTCTCCGGTGTCTCGCCTATGCATGCGAAATCATCATACGACACTTGCCTAACTCGCGCTTTTCTCAAGTAGTAACGCGTGAGAAACTATTAGCAGAAAGTAAGGAAGTGCGTGACACGGGCAAGCTGGAGGGCTCCAATGTCCAAGTCTCAGGCAAAGTACATAGCGTCGCTCCTGCTCTTTGGCTCCAACGGCATCGTTGCCAGCCAGATTCTGCTGCCCAGCTACCAGACGGTGCTGCTCCGCACCTTCCTGGGCGCCGCCCTCTTGGTGGCCGTGCTGCTCCTCTCCCGCCAGGAGCTGGTGGGCAGGAAGCACATCAAGCAGTCCGCGGCCCTCTTCGTCTCCGGCGCGGCCCTCGGCATCAGCTGGATCTTCCTCTTCAGGGCCTACCAGGTCATAGGCGTGGGCACCTCCACGCTCCTGTACTACCTGGGCCCCGTCATCGTCATGGCCCTGGCGCCGGTCCTTCTGCACGAGCGTCTTGGTGCCGCCAAGCTGGCCTGCTTCGGTGCCGTGGTTCTGGGCGCCTTCCTGGTTGTCTCCCAGGGCATGAGCGGCGCCGCCTCCTTGGAGGGCGTGCTCTGCGGTCTCGGTGCGGCTGCCTTCTATGCCGTCATGGTCATTGCCGGCAAGGCCTCGCCCGACGTCAAGGGCCTGGAGGCCTCCACCATCCAGCTGGTGGCCAGTTTCGCCGTGGTTGCCGTCTACACCCTGGTCGTGGGCGGCCTGCAGCCCATCCAGCTCTCCTTCGTGCCCGCCATCCTCATGCTGGGCATAGTCAACACCGGCATCGGCTGCTACCTCTACTTCACGTCCATCGCCCAGCTCAACGTCCAGTCGGTCTCCGTGCTTGGCTACCTTGAGCCCCTGAGCTCCGTGGTCATGTCCGCCCTGGTGCTGGGGGAGCCCCTGGGCCCCGGCCGCATCCTGGGCGCCGCGCTGGTGCTGGGTGGCGCCCTCGCCTGCGAGCTGGTCGGCAGCCGCAAGGCCGGCGGCAGGGCCCCGCAGCCGGAGTCCCCGCGTCCCCGCTTCCAGCTGGTCCACTCCCAGGACGCCGGCGTGACGGAGGGCTCGAACCTGCGCGCCGCGTAGGCGGCAAGGCGCCGGGCGGCAGGTCTCGCATGGGGGCGTCTCACACAGGTGCATGCGTTTGCCAAGGGGGCACTCGCGCGGTGGTGGCGCGAGTGCCCCTTGTTCGTAGCTTGCGGCTATTTACTTGCCGCGCTTGGTCTCCTTGGCGCCGGCCTCCGCGAACATGTTCCTCTCCGCGAACTCCGCTTCCACGGTGCGGAACATGAGGTCCACGTCCTCCAGGCCCAGGTGCCGCTCCTTCTCGTCCGCCTTCAGCGTGCCGCGCCGGCGGGCCCAGTTCTCCAGGGCGCCGGGGCGGGAGTCGTGTGGCAGGGTGCGGTAGTCTGGGTCTATGCGGCGGCAGATGTCGCGCGTGTCAATGGGGATGATGCGGCCGGCCTTGCGCCCCTCCGCGTAGCCGTCCAGGTTCAGCATGAGCCAGGAGTCCTCGAAGGCTGCGTTGTGCGCCATGAAGGGGAAGGTCTGCAGGGCCGTCAGCAGGGCCTCCTGCAGCTTGCGGTTCTCTCGGAAGGGCCTCTTGCCCTTCAGGTCCGCCCAGGTAATGTGGTGCACGCGGGAAAGCGGCACGCCCTTTTGCTCGTACATGCGGGGAATGCCGCAGTACTGGGCGTAGCCGCGCTCCGCGCGCCCCTTGGGCGCCAGGCGCACGAACTCCATTCCAACGTTGATGATGTAGCCGCGGTCCGGGTAGCGCTCCGTGGTCTCAAGGTCAATGCCGCAGATCATGCCGGAGACGGGGGCCTCCACGTAGGCCACGCCCAGGTCGTTGAGGCCCGGCCCCGCCACACGGCGAACCTCCTCCGGGCTGCGGTGCTGCAGGGCGGCCACGCCGGCCACCAGGTCGTCGTCAGAGAGGCGGCGGGAAAGGCTGGTACCCGCGACGCCGTCCAACCGCTCCGTTCCGTACTCGTCGCACACCTCGCGGTTGCGGTCCGCCAGGCCCAGCACCAGGCTGAAGGGGAAGGGCTCCTTGCCAAGCGGCGCCTTCCACCACTCGTCCATCAGCAGGGCTATGGCCTGCTCGTTCTTCTCGCGCTCCGACGTCAGGGCCGCGTCGGTGGTGAGGAAGCCGGGTAGCGTGTAGGCGTTCGCTTGTTCAAGTGCCTGGGCAAGGTCCATGTTGGTAGCTTTCGGTGGTGGGTGGCGCGCCGTCGTGGCGCGGCTCTCGTGCGCTGCTGGTGCGGGGCTGGCGGCTGCCGCCCCCGGTTCGTACCTGCACAGGATACCGCTTTACGCAAGGGGGCCGGGGAGACGTGCTCCCCGGCCCCTAGGGTTGCCGCAGTTTGGAAGTCCTACTCCCAGGTGTCGGCCTCGGCCTCTTCTGCGGTGAGGGGCTTGATGTCGCCCTCCGTGCCGTACGGAGACTCGGCGCCGCCGATGCCGTAGGCAAAGTACAGGCCGCCGCGCGTCTGGTACAGGGTCTCCTCGTAGCCAGCGGGGTCGCCGAACTCGCCGACGGTGCGGTGCTTGAGCTCGTTGGCCTTCTCCGTGTCGTAGATGTGGTTCTTGCCCTCGAATGCCGTCTTCTTGCGCATGCGCAAACTCTCCAATCAACTTGATGCGTGCAGGCAGAGTGCATATAGATTGCGTTAACCTGCATCATAAAGCGAGCTTTGCTCAAAATGGCTCAATTAACGTGCTTTTCATGAATGTTTTTGGCGCACGACCTGCAGACGGTTGGTTTCTTGCCGCCTGCGGACTTTGGAGGGTGAACTTGTTGAGAGAATCAAACTTCTTCGCAATCGTCTTCAGGATGCGCTACATAGAGCGCTGGGCGCTCATGCGCAACACCCAGCCCGAGAACATAGCGGAGCACTCCCTGGGCGTGGCCATGATCGCGCATGCCCTGTGCGAGATTGGCAACGTGCGCTACGGCCGCCAGCTGGACGCGGACCGCGCGGCCGTGCTGGGCCTGTACCACGACGCGCCAGAGATCATTACCGGGGACCTGCCCACCCCCGTCAAGTACTACTCGGGCCGCACGCAGCACGCCTACGCGGAGGTGGAGGACTCCGCCATAGACCAGCTGCTTGCCTCCCTGCCGCAGGACCTGCGCCCCACCTACCAGCGTCTGCTGCGCCCGGCGGAGGAGGGGGAGGACCCCTACGTGCTGCGCCTTGTGAAGGCGGCGGACAAGCTCTCCGCCCTGCTCAAGTGCATTGAGGAGGACGGGTCCGGCAACGCGGACTTCCGCAGCGCGGAGAAGACCACCCGCGCCTCGCTGGAGACAATGGCGCAGGACCTGCCGGAGCTGCGCGACTTCATGGCGGAGTTCCTGCCGGCCTACGGCAGCACTCTGGACGAGCTTGTGGGCCGGTAGGGGGAGCGCGGGCGTGCCTTGGCCATGCGTGACCATTGCATTGCGAAAACACCCCATGTTCCAGAACGGTGTACACTTGCAGTCAATTAGCTACCTTTTGTCGATTAAGTGGTACGGTTAATTCCTATTGGTGGAATGTCAAGCACCACGCGTCCGCGTTGTGTGCGTCGCAAGGAGTGTAGATGAACGGAACCATGCTGCAAGGCTTTTCCTGGCACCTTCCTGCAGACGGGCAGCATTGGCTTCGTGTAGCAGACCAGGCGGAGCTCTTTGCCAAGGCGGGCATCACGGCCGTGTGGCTGCCGCCGGCATACAAGGGCCAGGCCGGCAAGAACGACGTGGGCTACGGCGTGTACGACACCTATGACCTGGGCGAGTTCGACCAGAAGGACACCGTTGCCACCAAGTACGGCACGAGGGCGGAGTACCAGGCCGCAATCGACGCCATTCACGCCAACGGTATGGAGGTCCTGGCGGACGTGGTGCTGGACCACCGCATTGGCGCGGACGGCACGGAGCGCGTGGAGGCCACGGAGGTCTCGCAGGTCAACCGCAACCAGGCGGTCTCGTCCCAGCACCCCATCACGGCGTGGACGCGTTTCTGGTACCCGGGCCGCGCGGGCAAGTACTCAGACTTCGCGTGGGACTGGAACTGCTTCCTGGGCACGGACTACGACGAGGACACCAAGCGCAACTCCATCTACCTCTTCGGCGGCAAGCGCTGGGCTGGCAGGGCGGAGCAGGTGGCGACGGGCACCTACGACTACCTCATGGGTGACGTCGTGGACGTCATGTACCAGCCCGTCTACGACGAGCTGGAGCGCTGGGGCGAGTGGTACGTCAACGGCAGCAACCTGGACGGCTTCAGGCTGGACGCCATAAGGCACATGGACCGCCAGTTCTACCTGAACTGGCTCTCTGACCTGCGCCGCGCCACCGGCAGGGAGCTCTTCTCGGTGGGCGAGTACTGGTCGCCCGACGTGCGCGAGCTTCAGGAGTACCTTGGCTCGGAGCGCTGCATGAGGCTCTTCGACGTGCCGCTGTACTACCGCCTCTATGCCGCAAGCAAGAACGAGGGCGGCATTGACCTCTCGCGCATCCTCGACAACACGCTGGTGCAGAAGGACCCCGTTCACGCGGTGACGTTCGTCGCCAGCCGTGACACGCAGCCCGGCCAGGCCCTGCTCGGCTTCGTGGAGCCGTGGTTCAAGCCCAGCGCCTACGCGCTGATCCTGCTTCGCCAGGACGGCTACCCCTGCGTTACGTACGGGGACCTGTTTGGCATGCCGAACGAGGGCGGGCCCGCCGTTGCGGAGCTGCCCCTCCTCATGGACCTGCGCCGCCGCTATGCCTACGGCACCCAGCGCGACTACCTGGACGAGCCCGACATCATTGGCTGGACGCGCGAGGGCGAGCCGGAACACGGTGACCTTGGCCTTGCCTGCATCCTGAGCGAGAGGGACGGCGGCTCCAAGACCATGTGCGTGGGCAGGATCCACGCCGGCGAGCGCTGGGTCACGGTACTGGGGGAGCCTCGCTCCGTCGTCATTGGCGAGGACGGCACCGCCACCTTTGCCTGCGGCTCCGACAAGCTCTGCGTCTACGTGAGACAGGGGGACGCACCTTTTGTCTCATGACAGGAGGGAGAGACAGGGGGACGTTTCCCTTCTGCCAGGACAATGGGGGACGTTTCCCTTTTGACATGGGCACGCCGTGACAAAAGAGAAACGTCCCCCATTGACACGGCATGTTCTCCCACCGAGTGCTAACCTACCCCTCACCCCATTGGGGGGCGGCTCTTGCCCCCTTGGGTAGCTCGTGCATATCTGCGCACTTCAGAGGGGGTGCCATGCCCGCATCCGTCTCGCTCGTGAACATTTGCGCCACGCTTGTAACCGCGGCGATGGGCCTCGTTGCCGGTGCCGCCGCCTCGCGCTGCGCGTGGGCCTGGGTGCATGACGCATCCATGCGGACCGCGGCCTTCCGCTGCGCCAGCTGCGGGCGTCCCCTGGCACTGCGCCCGCTGGCCCACCGGTGCCCCGTCTGCGGCCACCGCGTGGCCATGCGCGGCCCGGCCGAGCTGGTCCTGGCGCTGGCCTGGGCCACGCTGCTCTGGCGCTTCGGCCCCTCGCCGGAGCTGGCGCAGATGGCGGCGCTGGCGGCCATACTCCTCACGCTCTCCCTTACGGACCTGCTGGCCTACGTCATCCCCAACTGGACCATCCTCGCGGCCATCGTTACCCGGCTGGCGTACATCGGGCTGGCGGGCGCGCGCGGGACGGCCGACGCCGCCTGGCTCCTGCTGGCATCCCTCTTCAGCGCGGTGGCCATAACGCTGCCGCTGGTTCTCCTCACGCTTGTCATGGACCGCGCGCTTGGCCGCGACAGCCTGGGCGGCGGGGACGTGAAGCTCTTCTTCGTGGTGGGCCTCTGCTTCGGCCTGGAGCAGGGCCTGCTCGTGGTGGCCCTGTCATGCCTGCTCGGGCTTGCCTCTCACGGCCTCTTGCTCCTGGCCGGCCGTCGGCGCGCCCCAAGTGGAGAGCCGCCTGCAAAAGAAGGCCGCGCGCACCGGGCGGACGCCCCCGCAGAGGTCCCGCCGCACGCCTTCCCCTTCGGCCCCGCCATCGCCTGCGCCTGCTGGGTGGTCGCGCTCCTGGGCCCCAGCCTGGTGGACTGGTACCTCACGCTGCTGGCGTAGGCAGGGCCCGGGCCCCGGGCACGCCGCGGAGTGCGTCGCGTTCGCTCGGCGTTTCCGTATATGCAAATTCGGCCGAGAAGCCCCTTCTCGTGCTACCCTAGGGGAGTCGCGGGTTGGCTGGCTCGTCCAGAGCCTGCCGGGCGGCGCAAACGCACACAAAAACGCACTCCAAACGCAGAACCAAGGTAGGCACCATGGAAAAGACCCCACTGGAAGAACGCTACTCGGCGCCCCTC
>OMVJ01000036.1 GCA_900314495.1 uncultured Olsenella sp. | reverse complement strand
CGTTCCCTAGCTCCCGAACCGAGCGCTCTACCAAGCTGAGCCACGAGCCGTTGCGAAGTATTACTTTACCAGATTCCCGCCGTTTGTGAAGAAGTTTTTGGGAAGTTCTGGGGACGCGGCGCTGCTGGGGGCAGGGCGGCGGCAGTGCGCGGGGGCGGCGAGCTTACGCAGCGCCCACTGCTGACGGCGAGGTCGTGTGCGCGACCTGGGGCCACCAGCCGCGGGCCTTTGCGCTTGCGGCAATCTGTGCCGCGGCTGCATCGCTTTGGCAGATGGCGAACACCGTGCTGCCAGACCCACTTACCTGGCCGGAAACCGCACCGGGCTGGGCCAGCAGCCAGGACTTGACCTCGCCGTCAGCTGGTAGCAGCTTGCAGGCAACGGGATCCAGGTTGTTGTGCAAGTTTGCTGCAACGGCCGCTCGATCGCCCGCGCGCAGGGCGGCGAGCAGGGGTTCCGGGTCCGCCGGCTCCTCGTGCGCGCGGTCGAACTCCGCGTACGCCGCAACCGTGCTCACGCCGGGGCCCGCCGGGCGAACCAGCACGAGCGGCAGGCCGTCCATTGCGGGGAAGGTTTCCTGCGGAACGTCGCCCGCGCCGACCAGCAGCGTCGGCAGCGGATTCAGGAAGAAGGGGACGTCCGCGCCAACGGATGCTGCCACGCGGCGCACGTCTTCGGACGCGGGGTCCAGCCCCCAGAGCTGGCACAGGGCTCGCACCACGGTCGCGGCATCAGAAGATGAACCACCCATGCCGCTTTGCTCTGGCACGTGCTTCTCGATGGTGATGCAGAAATCTGGCACGCGGCTTGCAAGCTGGCCCAAGCGAACGGCCGCCTTGTAGGCAGTGTTCTTCTCTTGCGGGAAGCCGGCCGCAGGCTGGCAGATTACTTGCAGCTGGCTTGCCGGCCGCACGCGCACGACATCTGCCAGGTCCACCGCGATCATCACAGAGTCAACGCGGTGATAGCGCCTCTCGTCCAGCTCGGCGTGGACGCCCAAGTACAGGTTGACCTTTGCGGGCGCCGGCAGCGCGAGCTCGACGGAAGCGGAATCCATGGCGGCTACTCCTCCGGCGTGTAGTCCAGCAGGCGCTCGCCGGTATCAATATCGTAAAGTTCGACCGTGCCGGTCAGGATGTCCACGTACTGGTAGGACTGGCGCGCCTTGCGGCCGCGGCGCTCCTCGACCTCGATAACGAACAGCGACGGGTGCACCTGCACGAGGGTGCCGGCGCGCTCCACGATGCGCGAGCGGCCCATGTTCGCGCGCACCTTCACGCGCTGCCCCTCCAGGCGACCGAGCTCCTCGCGTATGTTATCGACCCGGTTTACGGGCGGAATCTCGTTCTCCATGCTGAATCACTGCTTCCTTGCCATAAGGCAGAAAATCGGTAGATGTGCCCAAGTTGACGTAAGGCTATAGCATACGCTCAATGGGGTGCGCGCAGGCAAACTTGCGCGTAATCACCACGACTTGGGGGTGGGGTGGCGGGGGCGTCGGACTGGCACGGGACTGGCGGCTGGCGCGGGGCTTGCATCTGGCTCGAATCTTGCAGCCTGCCGCCACGCTAGTTTGCCTTATCTAACATATTGCACACATCTTGCACGCAGTTGGCGCTAAACTAGCGCCCGGCAGCATACGCGGCAACCCGCCGCAGCTGAGAGGAGCAAGCATGAATCAAGCACGCGCGGAGAGGGTTCTCGCAAACCTCCGCAAGATCGGCCTCGGACAGGCCATCGTTTCTGACCCCATGTCCATTTGGTACCTTACCGGCTACTACACCGAGCCCTACGAGCGCTTTTTTGCCCTCTACCTTGGCGAACGCGACGGCAAGCTGGTGGACGTCATGTTCTGCAACCGCCTGTTCCCGGACGCGACTGGCGCCGCAAGCAAGATTGTGACCTTCGACGACACGGACGACCCCCTGCCGCTGCTGGCGCAGGCCATCGACTCCACCCAGCCGCTTGGAGTTGACAAGAACCTTGCAGCTCGCTGGCTGGTTCCTCTCATGGACATGGGCGCGGCCAAGGCCGTGGCGCTGGCCTCCCCCGCCGTGGACGGCGCGCGCTCCATCAAGGATGCGGCGGAGCAGGAGCTCATGCGCGCGGCGTCGAACATCAATGATCAAGCCATGGCGTGGCTTGCGGAGCAGGTACACGTGGGTGTGACCGAGGAGAGCATTGCATCGCGCCTGCTGGGCGAGTACCGCTCGCTGGGCGCGGAGGACCACAGCTTCACTCCCATCGTGAGCTTTGGCGCCAATGCGGCGGACCCGCACCACGGTCCCGATGGCACGATTCTTGCACCCGGCCAGATGGTTCTGTTTGACGTGGGTTGCAAGCGGCAGGCATATTGCTCGGACATGACTCGCACCTTCTTCACCGCCGCCCCCACCGCCCACCAGCTGGAAGTTTACGACACGGTACGCCGCGCCAACGAGGCCGCGGAGGCCAAGATTCGCCCGGGCGTGGAGTTTGCCGAGCTCGACCTGACCGCGCGCAAGGTCATCGAGGATGCAGGTTACGGCAAGTATTTCACGCACCGCCTTGGTCACCAGATTGGCCTCACCGATCACGAGCCCGGCGACGTCAGCTCCACGCATCACGAGCCCGTCCAGCCCGGCATGTGCTTCTCCATTGAACCCGGCATCTATATTCCCGGCGACATTGGCGTGCGCATTGAGGACCTGGCCATCGTCACCGAGGACGGCGCGGAGATCCTGAACCACTTTACGCACGAGCCCACGGTGCTGACGGCGGACTAGCGGGGGTACGCCTGCTCGCAGGAGCGTTGGTCGAACATTTGTTTCACGTGAAACAAAGCGAGCCGCAGGCCATGTGACCTGCGGCTCGTTGCTGTTTCAGCGGTGACTGCCAGCGAATCGCGAGACAAAAGGTGCGTCCCCCTGACTCATGTCTTAGCGGAGGAAGTGCTCGATGGAGGAGGCGACGCCCTTGGCATCAAGCTGGTACTTTGCCAGCAGTTCCAGCGCGGGGCCGGAGACGCCAAACTTGTCTTGCACGCCAACCTTCTTGACGGGCGTGGGCAGCTTCTCGCTCAGCACGTCGCAGACGGCGGAGCCCAGGCCGCCGATAACGGTGCCCTCCTCCACGGTAACCACGCGGCCGGTCTTGCGCGCGGAAGCAATAAGAAGGTCCTCGTCAATGGGCTTTATGGTTGCCATGTTTATGACTTCGCAGCTGATGCCCTTGGCGGCCAGGGTCTCCGCCGCCTCCAGCGCGGAGGCCACCATCAGGCCGCAGGCAACAACGGTGACGTCCGTGCCCTCGCGCTCCACGACGCCCTTGCCAACTTCAAACTTGTAATCATCGCCGTGGATGACGGGCACCGCCAGGCGGCCAAGCCGCAGGTAGAAGGGGCCATTTGCCTCGTAGGCGGCGCGGACGGCTGCCTTAGCTTCCGTGTCGTCCGCGGGCACGACCACCGTCATACCGGGAATGGTGCGCATGAGGGCAATGTCCTCCAGGCACTGGTGGGTGGCGCCGTCCTCGCCCACGGAGATGCCCGCGTGCGACGCGGCAATGACCACGTGCAGGTTGGGGTAGCCGATGGAGTTGCGAATCTGCTCAAAGGCGCGGCCCACGGCGAACATGGCAAAGGTGCTTGCAAAAACCTTGTGGCCGGTTGCAGCAATGCCGGCCGCAACGCTCATCATGTTCTGCTCGGCAATTCCGCAGTCAACGAAGCGGTCCGGATACTTTGCACCAAACATGCCGGTCTTGGTAGACGCGGCCAAGTCGGCGTCCAGAACCATGAAGTCGTCGTGCTCCGCGCCCAGGGCCAGCAGCTCCTCGCCGTAGCTCTGGCGGGTGGCAATCCTCTTTGCATCTGCCATTTTTTATGCCTCCTGCTCAAGCTCGGCCATTGCCTGGGCGAACTGCTCGTCGTTGGGCGCCTTGCCGTGCCAGTCCACCTGGTCCTCCATGAACGAGACACCCTTGCCCTTGATGGTCTTGCACACGATGCAAGTTGGCTGGCCCTTGGTGGCGCGGGCCTCCGCGAAGGCGGCGCGCAGCTGGTCAAAGTCGTTGCCGTCCGCGACCTCAATGACGTGGCACTTGAAGGCGCGGAACTTGTCTGCAATGGGCTGCGCGGAATTGACTTCCTCCAGGGTGCCATCAATCTGCAGGTTGTTGTTATCAACAATCATGCAGAGGTTATCCAGCTGGTGGTTAGCCGCCAGCATGGTGGCCTCCCACACCTGGCCCTCCTCAAGCTCGCCGTCGCCCAGCAGCGCGTACACGCGGTAGTCGTCGTGCCAGCACTTTGCTGCAAGCGCCATGCCAACTGCAGTGGAGATGCCCTGGCCCAGCGAGCCGGTGGACATGTCGATGCCCGGGGTGTCCAGCATGTTGGGGTGACCCTGCAGATGGCTGCCAAGGTGACGCAAGGTTGCAAGGTCGTCCCAGGGGAAGAAACCGCGCAGCGCGAGCGCCGCGTACAGCGCCGGCGCGGCGTGGCCCTTGCTCAGCACAAAGCGGTCACGCTCCGGCATGCGCTTGTGCGCGGGGTCCACGTGCATTTCCTCAAAGTACAGATACGTGATAATTTCAGTCGCGGAGAGCGAGCCGCCGGGGTGGCCCGACTTGGCCGCGTGCGTGCCAATGAGGATGCCCTTGCGCACCTCACGCGCGATCTTCTCGAGTTTCTGGTTGTTCATTTCTTCTCCTTAGCGTAAGAATGCCACCAGCGACCTGCGCTTTTGGTGCAAGCGCCGCGCCATGGCCACACGCAAGGGCCCTACTTGGCCCCGTTGATTGTGCCCTCCGCCGACTCTGCCAAATACGCAGCAGATACGTGCAAGCTTCTGCGGGCCTCGCCGATACCTGCCGTGCCGGCAAAGACTGTGCCGACGAAGAACTTCATGGGCGCTCCTTTCATCGGGGCGAAATTAGCCCACTATGAAGGATATCCAACACTGAGCACTTCACTAGTATTACACGTTTTGGGAATCGCGATGGAACAAACGACCCGCAGGTAACTGTACCTGCGGGTCGCCGTGTGTCAGCTGGGGACGTTTCCCTTTTGTCATGCCGGCCGTGTGTCAAAAGGGAAACGTCCCCTTTTGACACGGCCGCTACTCGGCGGGGACCAGCGAGAGGGCCGCCTCGTCGGCGATCACGATGCAGTGGTGGTGCAGCTGCAGAATGGACGCCGGGCACCTGGGCGTGACGGGGCCGAGGATCATGTCGTGCACGGCCTGCGCCTTGTCCTCGCCGGACGCGCAGATCAGGATCATGCGCGCGTACATAATTGTCTGCACGCCCATGCTATACGCCTGGCGCGGCACGTCCTCCTCGCGCTCGAACAGGCGGCTGTTCGCCTTAATGGTGCTCTCCGTCAGGTTAACGCAGTGCGTGCCCTTGCTGAAGACGTCGTCCGGCTCGTTGAAGCCGATGTGCCCGTTGCGGCCAATGCCAAGAAGCTGCAGGTCAGGATAGCCGGCGTCGGCAACCATCTTGTCGTAGGCGGGGCAAACCTCGTCTGCATTGAGGTTGGCGCCGTCTGGCACGTGCGTGTTGTTGATATCAATATTGATGTGGTCGAAGAAGTTGGTGCGCATGAAGTAGTGGTAGCTCTGCGGGTCGTCGTGCGAGAGGCCAACGTACTCGTCCAGGTTGTAGGTGTGGACCTCGCTGAAGTCGCAGTCACCCTTGTGGTTCCACTCTGCCAGCTGCTTGTAAGTTCCAATGGGCGTGCTGCCGGTGGCCAGGCCCAGCACCGAATCCGGCTTCAAGATGACCTGCGCGGAGATGACGTTGGCGGCCTTGCGGCTCATGTCGTTGTAATCCTTGGTGCGAACGATCCTCATGGATGCTCCCCTCTTGGCGGGAGCCGCCCGGCACCCGCCGCGGCCCATGCAGGGCCAGCTTGACGTGTGCGGCCACCAGGGCGAGGTCGCGTTACTGCGCACGAAAAACCCGCCGCGTCGAGGCCCCTGCCCGTCCGTGGCGACCCGGGGAGAAGCTCCCGCGGTGTCACTCATTGTGGCACAGGTTGTTTCGCTTGTGTTTCGGGAAGTGCGACAGGGCGGGAAGCCCACGCAAACGGCACATGTGGCGAAGGGCGAGGGGCGGCGGGCGCACGGCGGCGGGGCCTTGCCGCGGCCAGCGAGGGCGCGCGACGGCCTGCAAAGGCGCGCTATCGAAGAAACCGATAGCGAAAACGGGGCAAAAGAGGCTCCGCCCGGCATGCGGAGGCGCGACTACTTGACCCCTCCTCAAAAGTTGTACACCTCAACGGCTTTTGCGGGCGGCGGAGCCCGACTTTCCCTGACGTTTGCCCAGTTGGCGCGGTTCTAGAACTTTGACCTCGGGCGGTAAGGTGTACAACTTTGCGGGACCCCTTGAGTATCGACCCAAGAATTCGTTATCGATTGGCACTCGGGGGCCCTTTGGCGGATCCGGGAAGACGCTCGGAGGACCATCCATTTGCCCATCCGGCGCGTCCGGGGCCCGTTCCGGCGCGCGCTCAGCCTCGCGCGGCCTGTAAAGCAACGCTCCCGCCCGCGTCAAGTCCCCGTCAGCCTTGCGCCACGCCCGCATCTGCTGGTTTGCCGCGGCATACACTGGCCTTGTCCATTCCCCGCGGCCGGGCTCGTGGTACGAACCTGGAACGCAGGGGCTCGCCGCACGCCAGCTACGTGCCAGATTCGCGCCAGAAGGTAGCCATGTCAAAGACCACGCCCAAGCTTTCCGAAGTCGCCAAGAAATACGGCTTCAAGGACGAAAAAGCCATCTACGGCACTTGGAATGGATATAGCATTTGCATTGACAACTTCGCGGACGAAGACGACCCGCCCCGCATCAGCGCGTCGGTTTCGCGCGCCGGCCAGAAGCCAACCAAGGACGTGGTCGATTCCGCCCTGTCGAACGCCGAGCACCTTGGCTACGTGCGCATAAAAGGTTGGATGATTTCCGTAAACCTGCCAGATTCGGTGAAGGTGATCGCGCGGGACTTCGTGCTCATCCTTGATGAGCTCACGCGCTCGCTATCTGCGGCTGGCCTGCAGAATTGCGACAGCAAAACTGGCAAGGTTGGGCCCACGCAGTTCTACCGCATCAACGGCAGGCTCACGATTCTTTCCGAGGAGTCGTTCCAGCGCGAGATCCAGGCTGCCGCCGAGCGTCGCGAGCGCTACGAGCACACGAAGGAGCGCTACCCGCTCGGAATCTGCGGCGCCCTCCTGGCCTCGATTGCGGCGGGCATGCTGTACATCTTGCTCAGAGGAATATTGGATAAAGGCGCGTGCTTCCTGACCATCTTCGTAGGGTTTGCGGCCCTGAAAAGCTACGGGGCGCTGGCGCACAGGGCCAGTTTAGTGGGATTCCTCAGCGCGGGCATCATTCCGCTCCCGGTTATGTATATCTTTGTGCGCGCATATTTCTGCACGCCGCTGATAGAAAGCTGGGAGCTGAGCCCCCTCGAAGCCTTCCTGAACGTGCCGGCCGGCATCAAGGAGGGGCTAATCTCCGCGTCCGATTACCACGGCGACCTGGTCATTTGCGCAATTCTCCTGATCTTTAACGCCATGACGTTAATCCTTCAGTACCGCCGCTGGAACCGCTACCACGACACGGCCGAGGCGGCGTAGCGCAGGCGGCTGCGGCGCGTAGGCGCACTCCCACCGGCGCACGGGAGGACAGTCGTGTGCAGTTCTTTCAGGTGCCTCCGAACATCGCCGCAGGTCAGAGGCCCGCGGCGATGTCAGACTTTCAGGTTGTGACACACGACACGGCACCCGTGCGCGGCCCGGCACCCCGCGCGGCGCTATCGAAGCTGCGCGGCCAATGCCTCCAAGGCATGGAAGCGGTGCGAAACCGTGTTCTTCTCCTCCAGCGAGAGCTCCGCCATGGTGCGGCCGGGGAAATCGTCCACCAGGAACAGCGGATCGTAGCCAAAACCGTTGTTGCCGCGGCGCTCGAACCCGATGCGCCCGAAGACGTCACCCTCGCCTACCAGCACGTTTTCCGTCGCGGCGGGGTCCGCGCTCGCCGCGCCCGCGCGCCGCACCAGCACGACGCTGGAATGAAAGTGCGCGCCGCGCTTGCCCTCGGGAACGTCTGCCAGCTCGCGCAGAAGCTTGTCGTTGTTGGCGTCGTCCGCGCCGTGCACGCCCGCCCAGCGCGCAGAATAAATGCCTGGCGCGCCGCCGAGGGCGTCCACGCACAGGCCGGAATCGTCGGCAACCGCGCAGGTCAGGCCGGTCTCGGCCAGCGCCGCGCGCGCCTTGATCAGCGCGTTATCGGTGAAAGTCTGGCCGTCCTCCACGGGATCGGGGAATTCGCCCAGCTCACCGAGGGCGACGAAGCGCGCGCCCGGCATGATGGGCCCGAGAATGGCCTCAATCTCCACGACCTTGTGCGCGTTGCCCGTCGCGACCACCACGGTCTTGGCCGGGTCCAGCGCGCTGGCATCAATCTTTGACATATCTGTTCCTTTCTCGTGCGAGGGCGTGCGCGGGGGCGCCGGGCGCGCGGGGCGCTGCGCGACGGGGCCACCGCCGGCCCGCACCGCGCCCGCCTGCCCGCGCCGCCCGCCGCGGCCGCCGCCGCTACCTGAAGTGCGTCACGCGGTTCTGCAGCTCAACCAGCTCGGCAATCGCGGCCTGGCCCATGTCCAGCAGCTGGTTCAGCTGGTCGCGGTCGAAGGCGGTCTTCTCGCCGGTGCCCTGAATCTCAACAATGCGCCCGTCGCCCGTGCCAACCAGGTTCATGTCCACGGACGCGTGGCTATCTTCGGGATAGTCAAGGTCCAGAAGCAGATCGTCGCCGACCAGCCCCATGGATATTGCAGCAACCTGGCCGGTGAGCGGCAGTCGCGGCAGAATGTCACGCTCCACCAGCGACATGAGAGCGTCGTGCAAGGCAACCCAGCCGCCAGTGATGGACGCGGTGCGCGTGCCGCCGTCCGCCTGAATCACGTCGCAGTCCACGGTGACCGTGTACTCGCCGAGTTTGCCCAGGTCAGTGACGGTGCGCAGGCTGCGGCCGACCAGGCGCTCAATCTCCATGGAGCGGCCCTTGCGGCCCTTGTACTCGCGCGGCGTGCGCCGACTGGTGCTTGCAGGAAGCATGGCGTACTCTGCAGTTACCCAGCCCGAACCTTGCCCGCGGCGCCAGCGCGGCACGTTCTCCTCCACGGTGGCGGCGCAAAGCACGCGCGTGTCACCGAATTCCACCAGGCAGGACCCGTCGGCGTTCTTCATGACCTGCCGCGTGAGCTTGACGGGCCGCATTTTGTTGTACGCGCGGTCGTAGCTGCGCTTGCGCGCACTGCCAGCTGCCTGCAAGCTTGCTGCCTGCTCGCCGCTAGCCACCTGCGCATCGTTCATTGCATCTGGCATCTGTCTGTCTCCAACCTTGCACGAGAATGCCGCCCAGCCGCAGCCGGCGGCAAGGCATCCGCATCCGCATCCGCTAGTTCCGTGCACAACTTTAGAGCGTCCACAGAGAAATGCCAGCGTCAGCTGGCCCCTGCCGGCACCAGCAGACCACGGCATGCCAGCTGCCAGCAACAATGGCTATCGCACCGCACGCTGCGGAACAAGCCCCAAAACATGCACCGTCTCATTATCAGGGCCACCAGATCGCTCGTAAAGAATGTCGTAGCCGGCGGCGGAGACCTTGAGGATGGCACCGCCGAACGTCCGCGCCAAGGAAGGCTCCACAAGGGATGACCCGACCCCCGGGAACGCCTCTACAAGCCCGAGCTTCTCCCACACCAGCGCCTCGCGCCTCTCGTCCAGCGCGGAAAGGTCCTGCAGGAAAGGAAGCGCATAGATCATTCTAGCCACGGGCAGCCCTCATCCGCGCAACGGCCGCGCGGGCAGCCGCGGTCCCTTCCACGGTTTCCCCGCCAGCGAGGGCGGCATACCCCTTCGCAACTGCGTCTTTGACGCGTTCGGCATAGAGCGCCCGCTCCACGGCGTCGTCAATCTCGCGCTGAAAGACCTCCTCGGAGCAAAAGACGAACGCACCCTCGCCGTTCTCGGTAATGCGCACCAGGTCGCGCGAGGCCGCGTCCTTGACTTCCCTCTGCCGGTCGCGCAGCGCCGTTGTGGAGTAGATGCGTTCCATAGCAATCCAATCAACGCGATTTTGTACAACTTCATGTACAGAATAACGTGGATTTTGCACGACATCAATGGGAATCACATGCCACAGAAATAAGAGCCGTTCGTCATGCAAACAAATCCTCTGCCGTCACCTCGGCATGAACATTGCCCCAATATTTGTTATGCCGCACGCCGTAAGGCGTAACCATCACCGTGTGAATCGCGTCGCGTGTGCCCGTCACAAGTCGGAAGTCGCTTGCCCTGTGACGAAGCCGCTCATCCTACAAGGCTCTGTACGCAGATTCGCTATATGTTGCCATAATTCATCTCTTTGTTCAGTTATGGCCACTTATACGTCATTGCACAAGAAGCTGCGCCAGCCAGTCCTACACCCGCGCGCACACCGCGCAGAAGGTCTTCCCGCGGAAGGCGATGCCCCAGGCAAGCGCGCCGGCCGGCTCCGCAGCACCAGGACCCGCAGCTTCCACCTGCGCATACCCCAGCTTCTTTGCCTGCTCCAGCCCATCCGCCGCCAGCGAGGCAAGAGCCTCGTGCAAGTTATCACCTTCGGCCCCGCGCGCAACCTTGGGGCTCAGCCGCTTTGCCTCAACCACTACAACTGGCAGCTGGCTGGCATTCTGCGGCAGCGGATCCAGCCGCAAATCAAACCGCCCCAGCCCCTCTTCGCGGTTGGACCGCACGTACCGGAAGCCCCGCACTTGGTACAGCAGACCAAGCAGCAGGTCGTGGTAAGACTCCTCCAACGTAAGGTCGTGAAAACTCGCCGCATGGCCAAGTACCTGCGCAAACGCCTCGTCAAACGCCTCCAAGTCACCCGCGACGACTGCATCTTGCAGCCGCTCCAGGTTGCCCCGCCCGCCGGAAATCACCCGCGCGCGGTCGATAATCTCGGTCCGGTAGGACTCGCACACCTCGTGGTTGGGAATCCGCATGGGCCGCACGGCGCGCGCCGCGTCCGGGTTCCACACGTTATCGGTCGTGAGGTAGCCAGCGAGAAAAAGCTGACTCCAAACTGCCTCCGGGTTGGTACGCATGTCGCCAAAAACGGTACTAATGTTGAGTTCATGTGGCACCGTGCGGCCATCTGCAAGCTCCACAACCTGCTCGCGCGTCTGCGCGTCTGCGTTGCTCACAAGGTCCTTCAGAATCGCGTTTCCGCTGGTATTGGACCAGTACGACCCTGGCTGGCAGCCATTCCGCACGTAGTTGATCACGGACCAGGGGTTGTAGACGCCCTCGCCGCCAAAGTTGTAGCCGTCGTACCAGGCGCGGACTTCGTCCATCTTGTCCGGCCGGCCCACGTACGCCAGCAGCTCCTCCACCTCGGCGTCCACAAAGCCGAAGCCCTCGCGGTACAGGTGGTTGAGCGCCGTGTCCACGTCCACGTTGTTGAGGCCGGAAAAGATTGATTCGTGACTCACGCGCTGCACGCCCGTCAGGCATGCAAGCTCATAGTCCGTGCCAGCCTTGAGCGCACGGCCGAGCCACATGCGCATGAAGCGAATGCATGCGTCGTAGTACCCGTTTTCATGGCTTATGTCCTCGTTGTGAGCAGAGATAATCGGGGAGTCGTACTCATCTATGAGAATCACTGGCGGCACGCTGTAGTACGCGCTCAGAAAACCGCACAAGCGTGACAAGCTGTAACGCAGGTCACTTTCCGGCTCCTGGGCATTGAGAATCCTCCAGTAGTAATCCTTTTGGTCATCACCCAGCGTATCGCCCTCCAGGAGGTAGCGATGACGGCCATATTCGTCCGCCATCACCATGGCCAGGGCGTCGCGAGTCTCGGCCCAATCGGCACCTTCTACCTGCGCAAGCGTGAGGAAGATGACGGGACGTGCCTCGTGCAGGGCAAGGACCTCGGGCGACGCGCCCATTACCGCCATGCCGTCGAAAAGCCCGGGGAACGCGCGGGTGCGCATGCCCTCCACGGGCTTCTCGAAGTAATAGCGCAGCATGCTCATTGCCAGAGACTTGCCAAACCGCCGCGGCCGGCAGAAGAGTGTGACCTTGGCGCCGCGCGTCGCAATGTCCTCAATTACCTTGGTCTTATCGATAACCACGCAACTCTGGACGGCATCCGCAAAGTCGGCCACGCCGATGGGCATACGCTTGTTGCCGCTCTTGTCGATAATCGAACGCCTACTCTGACCAGCCATTTTCCGCCTCCCCCGCCGCGAAGTAGTGCCACGTTGCTGAACTCAGATGTTACCACCTGGCCCATGAAGCGGGGTGTCTGCACCACCGCCCCCAAACACCAAACGGCCCGCCCGGGAATCCCCCAGGCGGGCCGTCACTAAGCCGTCAGCTCGCAGCTATCTGCACGCTGCCCGCGCGCTTACCACCCAAGCAGCGCTCCCACGAACACCAGCACAGACATGAGCACCGCGTACACGGCCGCGTAGGGCGCAATCTTGCCCATGACCTCGGCGTCCTTGCCGGCCAGCTCCTCGGAGGCGCAGCCAATTGCAATGTTCTGCGGGGAAAGCATCTTGCCGGCAGATACACCCAGGCTGTTGGAAGCTGCCAGCCAAGTGGGATCGCAGCCAATTGCCTCTGCGGCATGCACCTGCACGTTGCCGAACAGAACCTCGCTGGAGGTGCCAGAACCAGTGACGAAGGTGCCCAGCGCGCCAAGCAGCGGCGCGACCAGCGGGTACACGCCGCCCAGCGTACCAACAAAGAAGGCGGCGATGCTGGCGATCATGCCGGAGTAGCCCATGATCTTTGCGCAGGCCAGAATGGCCAGCATGGTGGCAATGGTCTTGCTCATCTGCTTGACGGTAGCTAGCAGAACCTCGCCGATCTCCTGCCAGCTGCAGCCCTGTGCAAGCGCGCCCAGAACGCCGCAGATAAGAATCAGCACGCCGGGAGTGTTGATCCAGGTAAAGGTGAGCGTGGCATTCGGGTCGCCCTGGTAAATGTTTGCAACAGTCTTGATGGAAGATAGCGGGCCGTTAATAGCTGGCACCATCTTGCTAGTCAGAATCAGAACGATGAAAACCAGAATGAACGGCGCCCACGCGCGCAGGGCCGCGTCCCACCAAATGACCACGTCCTTGTTGGCGTTGTGGGTGGGGTGAATCTGGTCGATCTTGTGGTTGGTTGCCTTGGCAACGACGAAGGTGATGACCAGCGAAACCACGGACGCGACGACCATGGGCAGGTCGGCGCCGGCGATCGCGGCGGTCGCGATCTCCGGGATGGCCATGGAGAGGCCGGCCGCCAGCGTCACGGGCAGGCAGCCGCGCATGCCCTTGGGGCCGTCGCCCACCAGCATGACGATGAGGAACGGCGTGGCAATTACGAAGGGAGCCACCTGCAAGGCCTGTGTAAGTGCCAGAGAAGTGGCATCCAGCCCGGTGATGCTTGCAAGCGTGGTGGTAGGAATGCCGATGGAGCCGAACATGGTGGGCACGCCGTTGGCCAGCAGGCACACGAGCACGGCCTTCATGGGGTCAAAGCCAAGCGCGATCATCATTGACGCGGGGATGGCCACGGCCGTGCCGAAGCCAGCCATGCCCTCAAGGAAGCCGCCGAAGCACCAGCCGATGAGCAGCGCAAGCACACGCTGGTGGGAGCTGACGGAGGTGAGCATCATCTTGATGATCTCGATCGCGCCGGTGTGGACCGTCACGTTGTAGGTGAACACGGCCGCGATGATCACGATGACGATGGGCCACAGCGCCATGAGCACGCCTTCCAGCGCGGCGGTTGCCAGATTGATGGCAGACATGTGCCAGTAGGCCACCGCCAGCACGGCGGCGACCACGAGCGCGCCGGCCGCGGCAACGGGCGCCTGCATCTTCAGGCCAACCAATGCCACGACCAACCAGATGATGGGAAGAAGACCGAGTACGAAGGGTAGCAACAAGTCCATAAGTATTCCTCACGCCGGTGAACATTGGGGCCTGGCCGGCCCGGAAACATACCGCGGCCAGCAACATTACGCCTGATTATAGGCTGCAAAGCATGGCTTGGCCGCAGAATGGGCTGGCTATGCGCCAAAAGGTTTTGCAGGTGAGACAGGGGGACGGTTCTCGTGTCTCATGGGGCGACGGGCGCCGCGCCCCCCTTCGGAGCGCGAATCAATCCGCCGTTCTGCCATCAATCCGCCGAACTACCGACTTCGTTACGTTCGTTCAACGATTGATATCGTGAAAATTCCCGCTGGGGACCGCCAGATCGCCCTCCCAGCGCGCAATTCGACGATATCAATGTTTCCTCGAACGGAATGATCCCTTCGGCGGATTGATTGCGGGCGGGCAAGGCGGGCCGGGGTCCCGCCGCGGCAACGGGGCTCGTGCCGGGAATCCGCCTGGGCGGCGGTTGCAGGCCGGATCTGGCCCCGGCCGCCCCCGCCTCAGACCCCGGCGCGCGAAAATCGCGATTCGTGTATGTTCGCGGCCTTCTGGCAACCCGCCGCGGAAACCGCACCCCCTCTGAGCTGGGCTTTCCTCGCGGGCACCCCCGCCGAGGGGTGCGATTTCCCACGGTGGGAGATGGGCACTTTTCGGCACCCCGTCTGACCTGCGTCGCTAGCACGTGTTTTCGAGAAGTCACCATACACGAATCGCGATTTTCGCGCGTTGGGGTCACTGCCCAGAGGCGCCACGAGCTGTGCGGACCCAGCGCGATTCCCCGCGACCGCCGTTTCGCCAGCGCTCCCCGCGGAAACAACGCACTCTGCCCCTCTTCTCCCCTCTGCGCAGGTTTACTACGCCATTTCAGCGCCATTTGGCGTAGTAAATCCAACCATGGCGTAGTTGCGGCGCCGGTGGAGGTGCCCGGAGATGCCGGGCAAGGCGGCCCAAGGTGCATTGAGCGTCCGAAACCGTCCCGTCCCCGCGTCTGCGCGAAGGGATAAGTTTCCAAATCTCATGAAAATCGGGCGATTTGGAAACTTATCGCGTGAGGCGGGGACTGAGCCAGGGGGCCGGTTCCCGCGTCTCACGAATCGCTGGCGCACAACTGCGAGAGTTGCGGGCAACTGCGCACAACTCCCAACGTTGCGCGGGGCCGCGACACCATCGCCACGACCCCGCGCCATCAACTCATTCGCATGAGACAAAAGGTCCGTCCCCGCGTCTCACCCCGTCTCATCGACCACAAGGCTCACGACCACGAACGCGATGCCGGCAATCAGCAGGATCCCGCTGAACACTGCCAGGCCCCAGCGCCGGCTCCTTCGCACTCAGGCCAGGCGCGAGGGCCGCCCCGTGCCTCTATGCCGCCTTGCACCCGGACGGCTTGTTCGTAAGTGGGCGCGCCCCCTGGCCCCAACGCCCATTTCCCGAGCGCGCGGCCTTTGGCATACTCGGAGGGTCTTGAAAAATTGACAACTTCGAGGCATGTCGGTTTTCGCCAACAGGGGTTTTGCAAACGGGATGGCTCGAAGTTGTCAATTTTTCTGGGACCCCGTTTTACTCGCGGGGCAATGGCCCCAGCGGCGCACTCCAAACACAGGCGATCCAATCAAAATCCGCCGCCGTGGGACGATTTTCCGCCCGAATCGCGACCTCCCGCCCGCGCCCGCTTCAGCCAGTCAAGCCACTCTGCACAAAAGTGAGGCGACGCGCACTCCGCACGCCGCCTCCCGTAGATTCAACCCCAGCAAACCTATCTGGCACTCATCCCAAATGAGACGCGAGAACCGGCCCCCTGACTCATCTGAATGAGACAAAAGGTCCGTCCCCGCGTCTCATGAGACAAAAGGTACGTCCCCCTGTCTCATTAGCGCAGCGTGCGGCGAACGAGCGCGAACCCGCCAGCAATCGCAAACGCCGCCACACCAACCACAGCCACCGCGCCAGGGACCCCAGCGGACTTGACGCCGGTGACGGTAACGTCCTTCTTCGCGTTGGTGAAAACCACGGTCGTGGAATCCGCGTTAAGGGTAATCTGAGCGCCGCCCTCGCCATAGCTCTGGCTGTCGCCGCCGTTGACGGTGTACGTCGTGTCATAGCCAGCGTTATCAGCCTCAGAAATAGTCACCGCGTCGCCCCACTGCAGCTCAACGCCCTCGAGCTCGCCGCTGCCGCCAATGGTCTTGGACCCGCCGTTGCCCAGCTGGGCAGAATAAATGGTGACGCCCCCACGCTGCACAGTGAAGTTGAACTTCTTGGTCATGTCGGCCTGCTTGCCGGTGATCACCTTCCGGATGGTCAGCTCGGCGGGCTTGATCGTGTTGGTGACGGTCACCGTTGTGTCGGCGGTCAGGCCGCTGAGGGCGTAGCTTCCGTCATCAGACGCCGTGGCCTGCCCGCCTCCCAACCGCAAAGCTCGTGGTGTAGCCGTCCCTATTCGTCTCGGCAATCGCAACGGACGCTCCGTACGGAACGGTAATGGTTGCGGACTCGCCGTCATGCAGGTCGGCAGAGACGGTCTTGTCTGCGTTAGCAGTGGCATTGCCGCCGTCGGCAACCGCCAAGTCTCCGCCCTCACCAGAGGTCTTCGTCACCGTGAAATGGAACTCCTTGCCCTTGTCGCCAGCGGAGACGCTCTTCGTAATCGTCAGCTTGACCGTCGTGGGCACCCACTTGGCGTAGTAGTAAGCGTCCTGCCCGTAGTGCGTCGGATCGTCGCTGTTGGTTTGGACCTTACTACCCGTTCCGTTCCCGTGGGCGTCCCTCTCGGTGTACCAGCCAGCGAAGGCATAGCCCTCCCTCGTGGGCATCTTGCTCGTTACGCTGGAAAGCGTTCCGTACCAGTTCCACTTCTGCGTCTGGCTGTTCCAGCCGTCCCGCGTCATGTTCATCTCGGTGGTGTCGACCTCAACCTGGTTGACGCCCGTACCGGCGGGATCGAACGCGTCCACGAAGTGAGACTTGAACTTCGTTGTGTCAGTCACCTCAAAGAGGACGATGCGCAGGGTACCCGTGGGGTTGTAGGCGTAGTAGCTGGAGTCCGCCGCATAGCCGCCGTCGCCCGCGCTGGTGGAGCCGAACGTGGCGTTCATGTAGTCGTCGTAGCCCGCCGGGCCGCCATTGCCGGTTACGTTGCCCTCCAGGCCCTGGAAGCCCAGATAGCTCCAGTAGTTCTGGTAGTGCGTGTTCTTGACACCGAAGTTTCTGACGTACGGGACTTTGAACATTTTTCCCTGGTAGCTGCCCGACCACCAGAAGAACGCCCAGCCGTTCTTAATTGTGTAGCCAGGGATGCTCAGGCCCATCTGAGTGAACGCCGTGCTCATGTCCACCGTCGTGTTGTAGAACGTGTACTCGTCAGGGACGACGGACCCCTGGGGCAGGGTCTCCGTGACGGTGCCGTCGGTGTTCACAAGCACGATGCTGTACTTCATCACGTTGTAGCCGTGGCCAGCAACCGTGCCGTCCGCGCCAATGCTCACGCTGTCGTCGTGGTTCTGGATGTGCTTGAAGATTATGGTGTTCGCCACGCTGTCAGCATCAGCAGCCGCTGGTGCAGCGGCGGGAGCGGCTGCGATTGCGTTGGCCTTCGCTGCGGCATCGTCCTCTTTGGACTCTGCAGCCGGCTCCTCGGGCGCGTCAGCCTTCTGCTCCGCCTCGGGGTCCTCCGCAGGGGCAGGTTGCTCAGTCTTCTCGTCGGCATCCGAGGGCGCCGCGGGGTCCTCGACGTCAGCAGCCGGTGCATCCTCTGCAGCAGGGTCCGCAGCTTCAGCAGCGTCCTCTGTAGCGACATCCGCGGCATCCTTTGCTGCCGCCTCGGTAGCAGAGGCATCCGCCGCAGCGGCGTCCTCCGTAGCGGCAGCCGCCACCTCCGGCTCGTCCGTCTCCGCGGCACCAACCGGGCCCACATGCCCAAAGTACGTCACAACAGCCAGCACGACGGCAACCACGGGGAGCAGCGCCAGAAACTTGCCGGCAGTGCTCATGTGCTTTGCCCTGTAACCAAACCCAACCATGTGGGACCCCCTGAACTTGCGCCTGCCGAGCCGCTGGCCCCCAGACGCACTGCTACGTTTGCGCTACGTTCCTGCTACGAATCGATAATACCGCACGCCATCGGGCATAGCTCAAAGTGCACACCCCGAAAAGGACGCCGGGCGTGTCTGCCGGGACCGGCGGACAAGAAAGCGCGGGGCCACGGCACCATCGCCACGACCCCGCGCTGTCAACTCATCTCAATGAGACAAGAGGACCGTCCCCTTGACTCATTACTGCTGGGCGTTCTTCTTGCGGAGCACCAGGCTCACGACCACGAAGGCAACGCCCGCGGCCAGCAGGATGCCGCTGAACACGGCAAGTCCCCAGCTCGCATCGCCGGTCTTGGCCAGCGTCTGGCCCAGCGCCATCGGCTGCTTGACCTGGCCCTTGCTCGGCTGCGGCTTCGGGGGCTCGGCCTCGCCCTTGTACGACGGGTCGAACTCCACCGTGTCCGGCTTCAGCCCCTTGTTGTCCTTCACGGTCAACCGCGCCACGTGAATGCCGTCGCCAGCCAAGTCGTTCTCGACGGTAACGATAACGTGGTACTCTCTGCCGTCCATAATCATTTTGTCATCGACGGGCTCGGTCACGCACTTCAGATCGTACTCGTAGTTACCAACGGTATCAAAACTGATTGCGCCGTCAGCCGCGGAAGCCCGCGTGACCAGCGGAATGCTCGTCGTGGCGTTGCCCGTAAGCGTAAAGGTGTAGGAGCCTGAGGCACCCGCCGGCAGCGGCGCGCCGTCCGCGGCGATCAGCTGGTAGGTAAAGGTGCCGTCCTTCCACTCGTCCGGCACGGTGCCAGACGTGCTCCAAACTTGCACCACGTCCAGGGAGGTGGGCTCGGCCGCCAGCGCAGCCGCGGGCGCCACGACAATTGCAGCTAGCACGGCAATGGCAGCGCATGCCAGCGCCAGCGCGCGGCGAGCAGCTCCATTCCTCCTGCAGATCCAACAATCACATTTCATATTGCTCACTACTTCCCATGCAGCTCGCTTGCACTTTTCTGCATCTGGGCGCCAGAGCGCAGCGCCGGCATTCGTCCCTACTTTACGCATCATGATCATCGCTGTTGCTGAACTAGCCATGCTTCCAACTAGGGGCATGTGCAGCCGCAAATCCTCGCATCTAGCGGCTTCATCAACCCCTCCGCGCACTGGCCAGACTTCAGAACGCGCCTCCCCTCCTATTACCGTCGCAGCCATTAGAATTATATCCGCTTCCAAATATCAGATTGTATAATTGTGTCATCCCCTATAGCGCGCGCTTTGTAAGCGCACTTGCATGCGCACTTTTTTGCACTTGCTTGCATAATCAGAGTTCATCATGGGTAATATCTAACTGTAAACTCGACTGTTCGAAAGGTTTCATTATGTCATTTTTCAATCTACTTCGACGTGTTATTGCCCTGCTCGAGATCTTCGTAGACATCTACGATATTGTAGACAGCTCGGCATTCCGTTCCCTTCTGGCCAGCATCCACCCCCTGATTGCGTCGCTTACGGAGTGCTTGGACGCTCGGGCACAGTCACGCGGTGGTCAAACGAAGTGGCATGACTCACCTGGCAAGATGATGCTTGTAGGCTTGTCCGCGTTAGATATGAGCCTCTGGACCTACTTCCTCGCCTGGTGCGTAGCTTCTCTTTGCTACCTGTTTGGCCTCTATGACGGCAACAATTGGGCGGTCGTCATCATGGTTGAAATCTTGGCCGTTGTTGCGAGTCTCTACATCGTCCTCGTAGGGTTCGCTAAGTTTCTTGCAAACGGCATCGATATGTGGCAACGCATCCTGCGCGGCATAAACTAATGATCTAGGTTTGCACATTTCTTGCTAGGCAATCGGTCCAGGTGGCATTTCGCCTCCCGGACCGGTCTGTATCCCTTAGGCTTTGCCACGTCTGAGTGCGGGCCTTTTGCTAACAAGCGCGGGGCCGCGGCATCTTCGCCACGACCCCGCGCTGTCAGCTCATCTCAATGAGACGGGAGAACCGTCCCCCTGTCTCATTACGCGTTACGGCGCTTGAGCACCAGGCTCACGACCACGAAGCAGACGCCTGCAGCAAGCAGGATGCCGCTGAAGACGGCCAGGCCCCAACTCGCGTCGCCGGTCTTGGCCAGCTTCTGGCCGAAGACGGTTGGCTGCCTGACCTCGCCCTTGGAG
>OMVJ01000061.1 GCA_900314495.1 uncultured Olsenella sp. | reverse complement strand
ATAGGAGGGATGCAGCGGAGCGGTGGCCAATCTTCTCCGGCTGCAATCGGCTATTTTGTTTCGGCTATATGTGGCTAAAGTCGCCCGGCGTCAACACCGGCATACGAACCCTCATTTGATAGCCTTTTCCACTGAGAAAGATTCTACGTGCTAGTCCGGTCTTTTTTACCAGCGTTTGGCTTTATTGCACTCCGGTAGGCTTCTTTGTGCATGATTCCGTCTTATTTTCTTCGCTATTTCTTCGCCGCACTATTTAACCAAAAGAAAACAGCCCAGAGAAACAATGCCTCTGAGCTGCTAAAAGTTCTTGGTCGCGGGGGCAGGATTTGAACCTACGACCTCCGGGTTATGAGCCCGGCGAGCTACCAGACTGCTCCACCCCGCAATGTCTGGGCGCACCCTGTGCGCGAGTAATAAATATAAGGACAAGGTTCACCGCTGTAAAGGAGGACTTCGATTTGTGAAGGCATCTCCACAATTCGTCACGCCACCCGACGCGAACGCCACCGCCAGCACTGCCAGCTGCGCCCACAGCACCACCAGCTGCGCCCACGGCACTGCCAGCTCCGCCACCAGTACCGCCACCTGCGCCCCACTCCCCCGGCCGTAGCATCGGGCAAGGTCGTGGTACTTCTCGCCCGCGGGAGGCACCCGTGCGATAATGGGAGGGATTTATTCTGGGGCCGACGCGCTGGCGGCGGACCCACCGCACCACCAGGAGGAAGTCTGCATGGGCAAGTACGCAAGCGGATGCGTGACAAGGCGAGAGGCGCTTAGGGTACTGGGCGGCTCGGCGCTGGGGCTGGCCGGCCTCGCGCTCGCCGGCTGCGACGCCGGCTCAAAGGGCGGCTCGGGCTCCGGCGGCGGGGCAGCCGCGGTCATTGGCAAGCCTCACAAAGGCACGTGCAAGATTGGCGTGCTGCAGCTTGCGGACCACGCGGCGCTCGACAGTGCGCGCAAGGGGTTTGAGCAGGAGCTCAAGTCCTCGGGAATGCGCTACAAGCTCGACGTGCAGCATGCCAACAACGACGTGCTGTTCTGCCAGGGCGTCGCGGGGGCGTTCGCGAGGGAGAAGTGCAACCTCGCCGTGGCGCTGGGCACTCCGGCGCTACAGGCAATTGCCAGCATCGTGCCGCAGATGCCCGTCGTGGGCGCCGCGATCACGGACCTGGCCGCGGCGGGCGTCGCCAACAGCAACAAAAAGCCCGGCGGCAACGCGACCGGCGCGATGGACCTCACTCCCGTGGAGGCGCAGTTTGACCTGCTGCAGAGGCTGCTGCCATCCGCCAGGCGCGTTGGCATCCTGTACTGCACGGCCGAGACCAACTCGGAGGTCCAAGCGTCCATGGCCGAGGACGCGGCAGCCAGCCGCAACCTGGAGGCCACGCGCTTCTCCGCGGCAAACGCGGACGGCATGCGCGAGGCCCTGAGCTCGATGGTGGGCAAGGTGGACGTGTGCTACGCCCCCACGGACAACACCGTGGCGCTGGGCATGAAGGCGTACGCGAAGGCGGCCACGGCGGCTGGGCTGCCCATCATCTGCGGCGAGGCGGGCATGGTGGAGGCAGGCGGCCTCGCCACCTGTGGCTACGACTACGCGGAGGTAGGCCGCCAGGCGGCGCTCATGGTACGGAGGATCTGGCGCGAGGGCGAGCTCCCCGGGGACATTCCCGCGTGGCAGCCCGAGGAAGCCAGCCGCAAGACGGTGACGAACGAGGCTGCGGCAGGGGCCCTTAGCGTGGACCTTTCCGCACTTGACGCATAGGAGCACGATGGAAGACAAGATCTTCTCGCAAGAGCAGGAGCACCTGGCGAAGATATACGCGCAGCTGGAAGAGATGCGCGATATCCTGACGGAAGAGATCGAGGTCAAGCACAAGCAGGCCGCGAAGGACCTGAAGGACCTTTCGGACGAGGTGCGCATCGACTTTGGCGGCGCGGACGAGACCATGGAGACCCTGGCCGCGATCGAGACGCTGAACTCCGTGATCGACACCTACAACCAGCAGCACGACTTCGAGGTGGAGAAGCTGGGCCGCTGCATGATGCTCCTGCGGCAGCCGTACTTTGCGAAGGTGCGCCTGCAGATGCGCCCCGGCCGGCCCGCGCGCGACGTGTACATTGGCTCGGCCGGCATGACGGACAAGAACCGCATGCCGCTCATTGTGGACTGGCGCAACCCCGTGGCCGAGACGTACTACAACCAGGAGATGGGCCCCACCTCGTACAAGGTGGACGGCCGCGTGCGCACGGTGAACCTGGAG
>OMVJ01000004.1 GCA_900314495.1 uncultured Olsenella sp. | reverse complement strand
TTCTCGCGCCTGAGCGTGGAGGACAACGTCCGCATCGGCCTGCACAACCAGATCAAGTGCTCCATGCTGGACGGCATCTTCCGCACCCCGCGCTACTACAAGAGCGAGAAGGAGTTCCACGAGCGCTCGCTGGAGCTGCTGGACGTCTTCGGCATGGCCAACCAGGCCAACGCCGTGGCGGGCTCCCTGCCCTACGGCGCCCAGCGCCGTCTTGAGATTGTGCGCGCCCTGGCCACCAGCCCCAAGCTGCTTCTGCTGGATGAGCCCGCTGCCGGCATGAACCCCTCCGAGACGTCCGACCTCATGGACAACATCATCAAGATCCGCGACGAGTTCCAGATTGCCGTCATGCTCATCGAGCACGACATGGACCTGGTCATGGGCATCTGCGAGGGCATCGCCGTGCTCAACTACGGCAAGATCATCGCCAAGGGAACGCCAGAGGAGATCCAGAACAACCCGGAGGTCATCGAGGCCTACCTGGGCAAGCAGGAGGAGGCGCCCGCCCGCACCCAGGCCGACGTTGCCGCAGAGGCCACGGCGCCCGGTGACGATGCTTCCACCGCCGCACAGACGAAGGAGGCCGAATAACCATGGCCATGCTGAGCGTTAACGACCTCAACGTCTACTACGGCTCCATCCACGCCATCAAGGGCATCTCCTTCGAGGTGAACGAGGGCGAGATCGTGACCCTGATCGGCGCCAACGGCGCCGGCAAGTCCACCACGCTGAACACCGTTGCCGGCCTCCTCAGGCCCAAGAAGGGCACGGTGGAGTTCGAGGGCGAGAGCCTGGCCGGCGTGCCCGCGCACAAGGTGATCGAGCGCGGCATCGCCCTCTGCCCGGAGGGGCGTCGCATCTTCCTGCAGATGTCGGTGGAGGAGAACCTGGACATGGGCGGCTTCCTGCGCCCGGACTCCGAGGTTGCGGAGACCAAGGAGCGCGTGTTCGACCTCTTCCCGCGCTTGAAGGAGCGCCGTCGCCAGTCCGGCGGCACCCTGTCCGGCGGCGAGCAGCAGATGCTGGCCATGGGCCGCGCACTCATGAGCAAGCCCCGCCTCATGATGCTGGACGAGCCGTCCATGGGCCTGGCGCCCATTCTGGTGGCGGAGATCTTCAACATCATCAAGCAGCTGCACGACGAGGGGACCACGGTCCTTCTGGTTGAGCAGAACGCGCAGATGGCCCTCTCCATTGCCGACCGCGCGTACGTGCTGGAGACCGGCCACGTTGCCATGAGCGGTCCCGCGGCCGACCTCGCCGCAGACGACCGCGTGCGCAAGGCCTACCTGGGAGGCTAGGCGGGCCGCGGAGCGCGGGCGCCGAACAACCCCTACCGCAAGATGTGCCGGCACCGGCAGGCTCGCCCAGAGCTGCCGGTGCCGGCCTCTTTTGTGGTCTTGGACATGGCCTGCCGGCAGGTTCGTTCGTCGCCAGGGCACTTCAGGGCACTTCTCCTGTAAGATTGACCAGGGCCACGCTCGGCCATAAGGTCACACACATAGTCTGGGCGATCGTCTATGCCGTGCGTCGCCATTGCCCGTAAGGTGGCGTCACCTCCCGGCATGCCTAGTGCGGAAGGGGAGTGGCCGTGTCATCGGGAAAGGAAAAGTGCATGTCGTTTGACACCTCTCGTCGCGGCTTCATCAGGCTTGGCGGCGCATCCGTTCTAGGCCTTGGCAGCATGTCCCTCTTGTCTGCCTGCGGCGGCTCTGCCTCCGGCACTGGCTCCGCTGCCGGCGGCTCCATCAAGGTGGGCCTGCTCGGCCCCTATTCCGGGAGTCTTGCCAAATACGGCCTGGCTGTCCGCAGCGGCGCAGAGCTCTATGCCAAGCAGGCCAATGGTGGCGGGGGCATCAACGGCAAGCAGATAGAGCTGGAAGCGCTGGACGAGAGGGGTGACGGCGCCGAGGCCACCAACGCCTACCGCAAGCTGGTGACGGACGGCGTTGTGGCAGTCTTGGGTGACGTGACCTCCGCCCCGGCCATTGCCGTTGCCCAGGCTTCCGCGGCGGACAACATGCCGCTTGTCTCAGCCTCGGCCTCCGCTACCGCCGTCGTTGCCTACGGCCCCAACGCCTTCCGCACCTGCGCTACAGATCCGTTCCAGGGCAGGCTGCTGGCCGATGTTGCCGCCGACGAAGGCTATGGGGTCGTGGCCACCGTCTTCAACGCCAGCGAGGACTACGAGGTGGGTGTTGAGTACGCCTTTGTGCAGGAGGCAAAGGCCAAAGGACTTGCGGTCTCCAGCGAGCAGGGCTTCATGTCTGGTGACACTGACTTCAGCACCCAGCTCACCACCATCCTGGCCACCGACCCGGATGCCATTCTGGTACCCAACTATTGTCCGGAAGACGGCAAGATCGTTACCCAGGCTCGCCAGATGGGCTACAGGGGCGTATTCCTGGGTGCCGACGGCTGGTCTGGCATAACGGACTACGCCAGCGCCCAGGACTTGGAGGGCTGCCTCTACGCCTGCTCCTTCGCCGCCAGCGAGGATGAGAGGGTCCAGCGGTTCGTTTCCGACTACAAGGCGGAGTACGGCAAGGACCCCGGCAACTTTGATGCCCTGGGCTATGACGCCGCAATGGTGATTCTGGGGGCCATCAGGTCTGTGGAGGAAGGCGGCGGGGCCGAGTATGGCACGGACGACTACAGGCAGGCCATCATTGCGGCCATTGCCTCCAGCACCGTGGAGGGGGTAACCGGCACCATCAGGTACAACGGCACCGGAGACCCCGTCAGGCCGACCACGGTGCTCAGGTTCGAGGGCGGTGCACAGAAGGTCTACAAGACCATCGGTGCGTAGGGCAGGCAGCGGGCTTGCGGAGGCCGGCCGTGCGGCCTACCCCTCCAGGACCTGGGCGCCGCGGCTGCTTGCGCGCAGCGTGCGCACCCACAGCCCGTCAATGTGGTTCTCCACCATGCCGTTCACGGCATCGGCCACCTGCTGGGCCATGCGGTCGCCGTCGCACACTGCCAGCATGGTGGAGCCGGACCCGCTTATGAGGAAGGCTGCGGCACCTGCGGCCAGCGCGGTGCGACGCAGGGCCTCGTAGTCGGGAATCAGCCGCGAGCGGTAGGGCTCGTGCAGCTTGTCCAGCGCTGCGGACGAGAAGAGCTCCATGTCGCCCTGCTCCAGCGCGTGCACGGCCGCCACGCAGTGGCCCACCTGCCAGATGGTGGTCTCCAGCGCAACCTGCGTGGGCATGACCTTGCGGGCGTCCTCCGTGCGGACCTCGTAGGGGGGAGCGATGGCTACAAACCGCACGTTGTCCGCCACGTCCAGCCGCACGGGGTGGGTGCGGCCGCGGTCCACGAAGGAGCTGACCAGCCCGCCCATGATGGCGGGGGCCACGTTGTCTGGGTGGCCCTCAATGTCGCAGGCAATGTCCAGCATCTGCAGCTGGCTCACGGGCTGGCCGCTGAGCCTGGCAGCGGCGGCAACCCCCGCAACCACGCAGGTGGAGCTGGACCCCAGCCCGCCGGAGAGCGGTATGGGGGAGTCTATGGTTATGTGCAGCTGCCGCGGCTTGGCGTACAGCCGACGGCAGGCCTCAAGGTAGCTGGTCCACACCAGGTTGTCCGCCCCGCGGAACTTCTGCAGGCAGCCGTCTATGAGCAGGCGGTCCGCCGGCGCGAAGGTGAAGCGCGCACGCAGGTCCAGCGCCAGGCCCAGCACGTCAAAGCCCACGCCCACGTTTGCGGAGGTGGCGGGCACCTCGACCACAAACGTGGGCTGGCAGTCCTTGCCCAAAGCTTCCTCACCCAACTAGAACACCCTCGCGCAGGCGGACTCCACGAAGGCACCCATCTGGTCGCGGTCGCACACGTCCAGGTGGCGCTCCGGCAGCTCGCGCAGCTCGAACAGGGGCTTGGGCGCGGGGATGCCCGTCAGCTGGGACAGCTTGTCCATGCAGGCAAAGCCGTCCGCGCCCGGCATGCCGTGGCCCAGGGCGTCCAGCACGTCCGCGCTGAACTTGAAGGGGCTTGCGGTGGAGAGGCACACGCGGGCGCGGCCCTGGCGCGGGAAGGCGTCCAGCACGTTCTTGGCCACCGCAGTGTGCGTGTCTATGAGCTTGCCCTCCTCCTGCCAGGTTGCGCGGATGGTGGCGCGGGTGGCGTCGTCGTCCGCAAAGCCGCAGGCAAAGGTCTGCTGCAGGCGCTCCAGAATGGCGGGGCTCACGGTGTAGCGGCCCTTCTCCGCCAGGTCCCGCATGTAGCTGGCAACCAGCTCGCAGTCGCCCCCAGACAGGTAGTACAGCAGGCGCTCCAGGTTGCTGGAGACCAGGATGTCCATGGAGGGCGAGATGGTCTTCACGAACGGGCGCTGGCGGTCGTACGTGCCGGTGGTGATGAAGTCCGTCAGCACGTTGTTGGCGTTGGAGGCCACGACCAGCTTGCCCACGGGCAGGCCCATGCGCTTGGCGTAGTAGCCGGCCAGCACGTCGCCGAAGTTGCCGGTGGGCACGCAGAAGTCAATGGCCTCGCCCAGCTTGACGGCGCCGGCGGCAACCAGGCGGGCGTAGGCGTAGAAGTAGTAGGTGACCTGCGGCACCAGGCGCCCCACGTTGATGGAGTTGGCGCTGGAGAGCACCACGTTCTGCCCCAGCAGGCGCTGGGCAAGGTCCGCGTCCGCAAAGATGTGTTTGACCTCGGTCTGGGCGTCGTCGAAGTTGCCGCGGATGCCGCAGACGGCAACGTTGGCACCGCGCTGGGTCACCATCTGCAGGCGCTGGATGTCGGACACCTTGCCCGCGGGGTAGAACACGGTGACGCCCGTGCCCTCCACGTCCGCAAAGCCGTCCAGCGCGGCCTTGCCCGTGTCGCCGGAGGTGGCGGTGACGATCATGACGTTGCGGCCGTCGCCCGCGGTCTTGCGGGCAACGCTCATGAGCCGGGGCAGCATCTGCAGCGCCACGTCCTTGAAGGCGCAGGTGGGGCCGTGGTACAGCTCCAACAGCCAGTCCTGCCCCAAGGGGGAGACGGGCGTGACCTCTGTGGTGTCGAACTTGGGGCCGTAGGCGCCGGCCACGCAGGCGGCAATCTCCTCCGCCGTGTAGTCTGGCAGGAGCGTGCCCAGGACCAGGCGGGCAACGTCGTGGTAGGAGCCGGCGCACACGGTGGCCAGGTCAAGCTTCTTCTGCCCCACGGCGTCGGACACGAAGAGGCCGCCGTCAGGCGCGATGCCGGTCAGAATTGCTTGCTTGCTTGTTACAGAATTGTTGTCATTGCGAGTGCTGTGGTAAAAATTGCTCACTTGGCGCTCCTTGCTGGACTTAGCCGCCGCTTTTTGGCCTAGTTCCAGTAATGATAGGCGAGAGTCTGCTAACGTGAGCGCAGCGTCACATATTCGAAAGATTGGACACCAATGAAGATCGCCCTCCTTGGACACGGCACCGTTGGTCGCGGCGTGGACAACATCATCGCGCACCACGTGCCGCAGGTGGAGGTCAAGCGCATCCTTGAGTTGCCGAAGTTCTGCACAGAGCCGCGCATGACCCCCAACTTTGACGACATCGTCAACGACCCGGAGATTGAGCTCGTGGTGGAGTGCATGGGTGGCCTGGAGCCCGCGCACACCTTCATCTGCCGCGCAATGGACGCGGGCAAGAGCGTGGTCACCTCCAACAAGGCCGTGGTGGCGGAGTTCTTTGCGGAGTTCGCGCAGAAGTCCGTCAGCAACAACGTGGGCTTCTTCCTGGAGGCCTCCGTGGGCGGCGGCATCCCCTGGATCGCCAGCATCGCCAAGGTGCGCCGCATTGACGAGGTGTCCAGCTTCTCGGGCATCATGAACGGCACCACCAACTACATCATTGACTCCATGGCCAAGGAGGACCTCGACTTCGACGTCGCCCTTGGCCGCGCGCAGGAGCTGGGCTACGCGGAGCGCGACCCCTCTGCGGACATCGACGGCATTGACGTGCGCAACAAGACCATCATCTCGGCCAGCGTGGCTTTTGACGTGGCCTGCACCAAGGACCTGCCCGTGACCGGCATCCGCACCATGACCAAGCAGGACATGATCATGTTCAATCAGAACGGCCGCCAGGTTAAGCTGCTGGGCCGCGGCGTCCAGCGCGACGGCCGCTACGCGGTGGCCGTGGAGCCCGTGGCGCTCTCCGCCCACTCCATGGAGGCCGCGGTGCCGTCCAACTTCAACCTGGTCTCGCTGGAGGGCACCACCATCGGCGACCTCAAGTTCTACGGCCAGGGCGCGGGCAGCCTGTCCACGGGCAACGCCATCGTCCAGGACGTCATTGACTGCGCAAACGGCATCCGTCCCCAGTTTGACTTCTCGCGCGGGCTCAAGTACGACCCCACGCTCCTTACCAGCAGTTACGTGTTCAGGACCACGGCGGAGGGCCCCTCCGACGCCACGCTGTACGGCCGCGGCGCCTGGGTGGTTCCCCACCTCACGGCCGTGGAGGCCCGCGCCCTGTTCGAGGACGTCCTGAAGCAGGACCCGACCGCCTTCATGGCGGCCCTTTCCAGAGAGGATTAGCGAGGAATGATCAAGGTTTGCAAGTTCGGCGGCTCCAGCGTCGCTACCGCCGAGCAGTTCAAGAAGGTCAAGGGCATCGTCAAGTCCGACCCTGAGCGTCGCTTCGTGGTCGTCTCTGCGGCGGGCAAGCGCACCCCCACCGACAACAAGATCACCGACCTTCTCCTCCTGGTGAACGCCCACATCGAGTACCACGTGGACTGCACGTCGCTTCTGGCCAGCATCGAGGAGCGCTTCCTGGACCTTGCCCGGGAGCTCGGCCTCACCTTCCCCGTGGCGGAGTACTTCGCGGAGTTCGCCAACAACATCAAGTCCTACTCGCCGCAGTACATAGTGTCCCGCGGCGAGTGGTTCACCGGCCAGCTCATGGCCGAGTACCTGGGCCTTCCCTTCGTGGACGCCAAGGACGTGGTGGTCTTCCACCACGACGGCACGGTAGACATGCAGCGCACCCAGACCCGCCTGCGCGAGGCCGTGGTGCAGACCGGCGGCTCCTTCCTGCTGCCGGGCTTCTATGGCGCCACGGTGGACGGCCAGCTCAAGCTCTTCCAGCGCGGCGGTGGCGACATCACGGGCGCCATCCTGGCCCGCTGCCTGAACGTGGACCTGTACGAGAACTGGACTGACGTCTCGGGCTTCCTCTCCGCGGACCCGCGCATCGTTGACCACCCGCGCGCCATCCACCGCATCACCTTCGACGAGATGCGCGAGCTCTCGTACATGGGTGCCTCCGTCCTGCAGGAGGAGGCCATCTTCCCCGTGCGCGAGGTCAACATCCCCATCCAGATCAAGAACACCAACGCGCCGGACGACCCGGGCACCATCATTCGCGAGGGCGCGCGCGAGCACGCCATGGAGCACCTGATCACGGGCATCGCCGGCAAGAAGGACTTCGTGGCCATCCACGTGCAGAAGGCCCACATGTCCAACGAGGTGGGCACGGTGCGCAGGGCGCTGTCCGTGCTGGAGCACTACAACGTATCCGTGGAGCACATCCCCACGGGCGTGGACTCCTTTGCCGTGGTCGTCAACGGTGACGACGTGAAGGACACCATCTACTCCATCATCACGGACATCAAGAAGGAGATTCACCCAGACGCCATCACGCTGGTGGACAAGCTGGCCCTGATCTCCGTGGTCGGCCGCAACATGAGCCGGCGTGCCGGCACCTCCGGCCGTATCTTCGGCGCGCTGGGCGAGGCGGGCATCAACATCCGCATGATCACCCAGAGCTCGCAGGAGATCAGCATCATCCTGGGCGTGAACAACTCGGACTTCGAGCGAGCCATCAGGGTCATCTACCAGAGCTTCGGCGACGACGTTGTCGTCTCCGAGAACGCCAACCGCGTGCAGAAGTAGGGGGAGCATCATGAGCGAGAAGGTCGTAGCTATTCTGGGTGCCACGGGCGTCGTCGGCACGCAGATGATTCAGTGCCTGGAGGAGCGCAACTTCCCCGTGGCCAAGCTGGTGCCGCTGGCGAGCGCGCACTCCGCGGGCAAGACCCTACGCTTCCGCGGCGAGGACGTGACGGTTGTGGAGGCCAAGCCGGAGGCCTTCGAGGGCGTGGACATTGTTCTGGGTGCCGCGGGCGACGGCATTGCCAAGGCACTCCTGCCGGAGGCCGCCAAGCGCGGCGCCGTGTGCGTGGACAACTCCCACGCCTTCCGCCTGGACCCGGACGTGCCCCTGGTCGTGCCAGAGATCAACGCCGCGGACATTGCCAACCACCCGCGCAACATCATCTCCAACCCCAACTGCGCCACCATCATCGGCCTGGTGCCCACCTACCCGCTGCACAAGGTGGCGGGCCTCAAGCGCATGATCGTCTCCACCTACCAGGCGGCGTCTGGCGCGGGCATGCCCGGCTTGACGGAGCTGCAGAGGGAGATGGGCGTCCTTTCCAACGGCGGCCAGATGGGCGAGACCGCGCCCTTTGCCTACCAGCTGGCGGCCAACCTCATTCCGCAGATCGGCGGCTTCAAGGACGAGATGTACACGTCCGAGGAGTGGAAGATGCAGAACGAGGGGCGCAAGATCATGCACCTGCCCGAGGTGCGCGTCAACTGCACCTGCGTGCGCGTGCCCATCATGCGCTCGCACTCCGAATCCATTACCTGCGAGTTCGAGAATCCCATCACGCCGGACCAGGCGCGCGAGATCCTCTCCGCCGCGCCGGGTGTGAAGGTGGTGGACGACCCCGCTAACCTGCGCTACCCCATGCCGCTGGAGACGTCCGACCAGGACCTGGTCTTCGTGGGCCGCATTCGCCGCGACCTCTCTGCGCCGGACGGCGTGAACGCGCTCACCTTCTTCTGCTGCGGCGACCAGATTCGCAAGGGTGCCGCCACCAACGCCGTGCAGATTGCGGAGTACTTGGTGTAAGGGATCGGAGCCACGCTCGGCTGCGCTGCCGTTCTGGTGCCATCGCATGGAAACCACGCCACCGCGAAACCACGCCACCGCGCGCGTGTTACGGAGAACCGTTAACACGCGCGCGGTGGCTTTGTCATGCTATAAGGCCAGTTGGTGCTGGGATGCCAGCACGGCACGCGTGTTACGCCGTTTCGATAACACGCGTGCTGGCTGTGGCGTCGGTGAGGGGTCGCTACTTCAGGTCAAAGTCGATGCGCGCGGACGGGATGCTGGCCGAGAACGACCCACCGTTGATAACGGCGTCCACGAAGTCTGCGTAGATGTTCGCCAGCGCGAGCTGGTTCTTGCTGATGATGTTCACCTTGTCACCCGAGGTGAGGCACAGGCAGAGGCTCTTGTCTGAGTTGAGGTACATAAAGACAAGGACGGCGATGACTGCCAAAAGGCCAAACCAGCCAAGAGTGCCGAAATCGGGCTCCCCCATAGATCCCATGAGGATAAAGAGGACCGAGAGCGCGAGTGCCAGTACAAGGTACCACCTAATCTTGAAAGGGCTCTTCGATGGAATGATCGCGGCGACGTTGTGTTTCGCGATTGCCGTGGTGGGCAAGTAAATGCAGGTGTTGTCCACCGTGATGTCTACCTGCCCGTAACTCTTTCCGCCAGAGGCGAAGAGCGTGCTGGGAGTGAGGTTTCCAAGAGCGGCCTTGATGTTTGCCATGCCGTACGTGCCGGGTGCCTGAGTGCTGGTGCTGGTACTGGTGGGGCTGGCGGTTCCCGTGCTGGGGGTAGTGGTACTGGCCGCGGGTGCGCTGGCACTTGGGGTGGGCTTGGATGCCGCTGCCGGTGTGTGGGTGCCGGATGATGCGCTGTTTGCACTTGCAGACGCGCTGCTGTGAGTAGTCGATGACTTGGAGGCTGCTGAGCTCCCGGAGAGCGACGCTCCATAGCCATGCCAGACGCCCCTGCCTGCCTCCGTATCGGGCGAAGTGGCTGCGCTTGCCGGGGTCGAGCTAGCAGCGGGGGTATCCACAAGGCGGGTGCCGCAGTTCTTGCAGAACTTCATGTCGTCGTCTGACGAGGTCCAGTGGCAGTTGGGGCAGGTTTTCATGGTGACTTCCTTCTGTTGGGTCCTGCTGACGCGTCATACGTTAAGAGCCGATTCGCTGGATTTGTTGCGCAACATTTCGCGCCTAGGGGCCTTGGCTTAAGGCAGACTCACCGGTAATCCGAGATTTCAGAGGAGGGAAAGCACGACACGCGCCGTGAAAGCGCCCCAGGGCGACCCCCCGGCCCCGCATGTCTCCTGCGTGACCCACGGAATCCTGGACAAAAGTGGGCCCGCTCGGGGCGAATCGTGTCCAGGATTCCATGGGACATCCTTGCTGGGCGGGCCGCCAGTCGCCTGGTGCCACTATGCGCTGCACGACTGTGTCTGGCGTCAGATGAGCTAAATCGTCATTTCTTCATGAGATTTAGCGCTGCATCCTCGTCGCGCCTGGGTGGCGTTGTCGTCCACGGTGCTGCCGAGCGTTTGTTGGCGCATCGCTTGCATTTGTTGCGCAACAAACGCGTGCCGCGTGCGGCTACCATGGCACAGTGGACGCGGGGATGACCCGCAAGGATGCAAGGAAGCCTAACTGGCGAACGGAAGAGGGGTGTGTCATGTTCTGCTCAAACTGCGGCACCAAGATTCCTGACGGATCGAGGTTCTGCCCCAAGTGCGGAGCAAGCGTCACCTCTGCGGCGCGTCCGCCAAGAAGGGTCGCTCCCGGTGCCGCCCGCGTTGCTCAGCCCGCCCAGCCGGCAAGTCCGCAGGCCGCCACGCCGGTCGCGTCGCCTGTGCCGTCGGGACCCGAGGCAGGCCCGCAGGTCACGCGGCGTGCCTTCGTATTTGGCGGCGTTGCCGCGGCGGCGGTCGTAGCCCTTGGGGTGGGGCTATACACCAGCGGCACCCTCTGCAAGGTGTTCGGCGTGAGCGTGCGCGACTCTGTTGAGGACTACTCGTGGGCGGAGCTCTCCGCCATAGCGGACCAGATTGCCAGCGCGGCCTCCGACGGCGAGGGCATCGCCATAGCCAGCAAGTACCACCTGTGCAGTGATGACGGGACGCTCGACGGGACCCAGCTCAAGTCCTTCCAGCTGGCCCATGCGTCCCAGGCGCAGGCCCAGGTCATAGGCTTTCGCCACGATGACCGGGCGGACGGGTCCGGCAAGGCGGGAATCACCTTCGTCACCAGGGACTGCGTGGCGGAGCGCGGAATGAACGCCTCCGGCAGCAACTCCAGCGGTTGGGAATGGAGCGAGATGCGTTCGTGGCTTAACTCGGACCTCCTGAAGGAGTTCCCGCGCGAGCTCTCGTCTAGGATTCTGCCTGTCTCCAAGATGTCCAACAACGCCGGCCAGACGCAGAGCGCCTCCAGCGTGACGGTCACGCAGGACTCTCTCTGGCTTCCCTCGCTCGTGGAGCTTGCGGGGCAGGAGGCGATTGCCGCCGGCATAGATGCCGCCTACGCTTCTGTGTACAACGTCGAGGGCTCCCAGTACCAGCTGTTCGCAGACCAGGGGGTGCAGCTGGACGGCTCCAACGGTTGCCTGGTCAAGCAGCGTGGCACGGCGGCCGCCAGCTGGTGGGAACGCTCCGCCGACCCGTGCGGGACCAACAGCTTCAAAAGGGTCTACCTTGACGGCCGCCCGCACGACGCGTGCCCGACGGACTCCTCGTGCGGCGTTGCCCCCGCCTTCTGCCTGTGAGACAGGGGGACGGTTCTCTTGTCTCATGGGCCGGTGAGGGGCAACCCGCGATGTCCCGGAGGATGTCGGCGGTGCTGCTGACGCTACCGTCGACTCCGGCCAAGTCATCACGCTCCAGACGGTGCCGCCGCGTGACGTGACGGAGGGTCAGATTCAGGCCGCCTATGACGCGGCGGAGAAGGACGACTCCTTCGACCAGAGCAAACGTGACACTTACCGCGATGCGGCGGTGGCCGTCTGCCAGTCCTACAGCGATGACGAAGACGAAGATGGAGACGTGACGTTCGAGATTGCCGGCGTACCCTCTACAGGCTCGGATGCCCAGGCAAGCGCCAGCAACTCGGAGGAGAGTGAATCGAAGAACGTTCAGGTACCCAGCAGCCAAGCAACTCCCAGCCAATCAGTACCCAGCCAAACGGCCCCCAGCCAAGGCGATGCCAGCCAAACGGCCCCCAGCCAGGCGCAGGCCGTACCCGTGCGCTCCTCCATAGATGACTACTCCTGGGCCGAGCTTTCCAACATAGCCAGCCAGATTGCCCGGGCGGGCTCCGATGCCGAGGGGTTGCGAACGGCGGAGAAATACAACCTTTGCAACAGCGACGGAACGCTCGACGGTGCTGGCCAGAAGAGCTTTAGCCTCACGGACGGTACCCCCGCGAGGGTGCAGATCGTCGGCTTCCGTCATGACGATCGGCCCGACGGCTCTGGTAGGGCGGGCATTACCTTTGCCTTTACGACTCCAGTGGGCGTGCGGGCCATGTCGGACTCGCGCATGACCTCGGGCGGCTGGGAGCAGTGCCAGATGCGCGCCTATCTCAATGGGGGCTTTGTTGGCCTTCTGCCCAGCGACCTGGCTGCACGTCTGACGCCCGTGGCCAAGCTGACGAACAACGTAGGTGCCACGCGTGAAGCCTCCTCCATCACCACGACCGTGGATGCGGTCTGGCTGCCCTCCATGACGGAGATGGGCGGCGACTATGCGGCGTCGAGATTCAATTCCAGGTACACGTACCTTTCTGGCATCTATAGCGGCGAGGGGGAGCAGTACCAGCTGTGGCGGGAGGAGGGCATTGGCCCCATGACCGGTAACTCTGCGCTGCGCAAGACGTGGCTAGGCTCCGACTGCTACTGGTGGACCCGCACTCCCAGCCCAGACTGCTCCGAGAGCCACGGCCAGACATGGTTCAACCGCGTGGGTCCCGACGGTGACGTGTTTCACTACGCCTGCCCCGCCACTGGCGACGGCAACACAATAGTGGTGCTCCCCGCCTTCTGCCTGTAAAGGCCGGCGGCGACGAGAAGTGAGACGCGAGAACCGTCCCCCTGTCTCACCCCTGCCTCAGAGCACGCGCATGACCAGGAACTTGGTGGAGACGCCCAGGCACAGCGTGTCGCTGTTGGAGATGCGCACGGGCGGGTACTCCTTGCCGGGCTCGCGCTGCGAGCGTGCGGGCTCTATGGTCACGACCTCGCGCGTGTCGCCCGTGACGAGCGTGGTGCCGTTGGTGGAGTTGAGGCCCTGGGCGTACCATGCGCCGTCGTCCGCGCGCCAGATGCGCAGGTGCCGGCGTGAGACGTCGTAGCCCACGGAGTTTATGTCGCCCAGGCCGCTGGCTAGCGCGCCAATGACGGTTCCCTCCGGCCCCAGCGAGAGCGGAAGGACGGTGCCCTGCACCGCGCCGTTGGAGAGCTGCAGCAGGCCCAGGCGCACGTCGGGCCGCGCGGCCGCCTCCTCCGCCGCGGCAAAGCCTTTGCCCACGCTGGTCTCTGTGGTGTAGAGGCCACGGCCCAGGCTGCGTCCCGCGTAGTTGCCCACTATGCGCGTGGCGGCAACCGGGTCCGCCAGGCACCCGGTGGTGACGAACAGCATGAGCAGCAGGTTGCCGCGCGTCTGCGCGGAGTCGTACCGGTTGTTGGCAATCTTCTCAACCGCGTTTATGTACAGGGTGCCGTCGATGGAGAATGCTGTGAGCGCCGAGCGCATGGCCTCCGCGGCGGGGCCGCCATAGTGCTGGGCAATCTGCTCGTACGGCGTAACCGCAGTTGCGTCGGCATTCGCACCGCCGGAGAGCTTCTGGCTCATGGTGTGCGCCAGCATGGCGGACGCCTCCGCCAGGTCCGCAAACTGCGAGGCGGCAATCTGCCCCGGAAGCGCGTGCACCACGTCGCGCGAGAGGAAGGTGCGGTTGCCGGCGGCGCGCGACCGCATGGACATGCCGCCGTACGACACCTTGTCGCTCAGCACGGCCAGTGCCACGTCCCGGTTGGGAATGTGGCCAAAGTTCTTGAGGTCGGTATACATGATGGAGCTCGGCGTATCCATGAACCCTAAGACCCCTCTTCGTGCGGCGGGCAGCCCCAAGCCCTGCGGTATGCCATCTGTGAAACAGCTATGAGGGTACCACAGCCGTGGACCGCTGGGTCAATTTCCGCAGGCTCTGGCCGCGCCGTTCCGCTGTCCTACGCAGGCTGGTCTTTGGCCAGCGAGCCCAGCACCATGCCCGCGAAGGTGGGCTGCACCTGCCAATCCCCGTAGCTGTCCACCAGGCCCCACAGCCTGCTGGACGCGTCTTGGGCGGCGGCAAGGCCGTTGTGAAGGTCTCCCAGGGCCCCAAACGTTGGCGACACCACCCAAGAGTTGCTCGCGTTGACGAAGCCCCAGAGCCCGCTCGAAGCTTCCTGCGCCGCCGCCGCGCCCTCGCTTATGGGGCGGGCGTCCACCAGGCCGAGGTCGGAGGAGATTATTACCTGCTCGGAGGTGTTGATGAAGACCCAGTAGGTGTCGTCCTGGTATATGCGGCAGGGGGCGAGGCCCTCCGAGAACTCCCTGGCCTCTACAAAATCGGCGTTGACGGCCCATAAGGCGTCTTTCTTGCGTACGTAGCCCCACCTGGTGTCACCCCACCGGGCCGCTATGAGGCCTTTGTCGCCGCAGGTGCCCAGCGCGTCGCACGAAGGCTTAAACGCCCACCCGCCGTCGGTGCCAAGAAGGCCCCACTTGTCCGAGTACGAGCCATCCATGAAGGCAACGCACCCGTTGGAGACGACCAGCCCCATGCCCGTGTACGCAGGCTCCACCGCCCAGCTGCCGTTGGGCCTGATGATGCCCCACAGGCCGGATGACGCCTGCGCGGCGGCAAAGCCGTCATCAGAGAAGGGCCCTGCCGCGCTCAGCTTTGGCTCGATGGCCCAGGTTCCGTCATCCGTGACGTACCCCCACAGGCCCGACGCGTCGTCCTCCACGGGCGTGCCGTGGGCGGACCAGCTGCCCGGCTGGTGCGAGACCGCCGGCTGCATGAGCCAGCTGCCGTTTGTTGAGGCAATGCCCCACAGGTTGGAGCCTGCGTCCTGGGCGGGCCAGGCGTACGGCTGGGCTGACGTGACGGGCGTGGCCGTGATTGTGGCCAGAAGGCTCCGCCAACCTTCCAGCGGGTTTATCTGCCGCGCGTACGCCACCGCGGCCAGGGCTCCCGCTCCCACTGCGCATGCGGCGGCGAGGAAGGCCCTGCGGGTGGCGTGGCGTCCGCCGGCGGACTGGGCGGTCTGCGCCTGCACCGGCTGCTCCGCCCGCGCCAGGGCCTGGTTGGCGACGTCGGCCGATGCGCATGCCGCTCCGTCCCGCCAGGCCTGGAAGGCCTCCAGCAGCTCCAGCGTGGTGGGCCGCTCGTCCTGGCTGGCGGCAAGTCCGGTCATTATTGCCTCGCACAGGGGACGGTCGCATTCCTGGTGGCAGTCCATGTCGTAGGGCTCGTAGTCAACCTTCACGCGGTAGGGCGACGCGCCGCCGAAGTCCACCTGGGAGAGCCTGAAGGGGGTGCGGCTGCAGTACAGCTCGTAGAGCACGCTGCAGAGCGCGTAGGTGTCCACCTTGGGGGAGCGCCGCAGCAGCCCGACGGACGGCATGTCGCTGGTCAGCATCTCCGGCGGGGCGTACTCCGGGGTGCCGTTGCGCCAGATGTCGCTGCGCATGGTGAGCGAGAGGTTGCTGGGCCCAGACGTGGAGGAGCTGCCGAAGTCGATGAGCACCAGGTCGTAGTCGCCGGTGGAGATCTGCTGCCCAATGCCGCGCTTGCTGGTGCGAAGCATGATGTTGCGGGGCGAGATGTCCCTGTGCACCAGCCTGGTCTGGCCGTCGTTTGCGGCAATCAGTATGCGCAGGACGCAGATGCCCAGGTCACACACCGTGTTGGCGCACACGCCGCTGCCCTCCGTGGGCAAGAGCGGGCGCGCCTTGCGCAGGGTGATGCCGTCGACCCACTCCATGAGGATCACGGGGCCCGTGCTGGTGGTCCCGTAGCCGTACACGCGGGGGAAGCCCGGCCGCCCGGAGACGACCAGCTGCATGCGGTACTCCTCGAAGAGGGCCTTCTCCTGAACTTCCTTCCAGTCCTCTTCCGTGAGCCCGTCGGAGGCGGGGAGGGCCCGGCTCTGCTTGACCGCGATTACCTGGCCGTCCGTCGTGGTTGCCCGGCACACGTAGCCGGTGCCGCCGCGCGTCTCCGCGGGGGAGCCCTCCACCAGCAGGGTGGAGTAGCGACGGATGACCTTGTCACGGTCTGGTCCCATGGCGAAGGCGGGCTCGAAGGACGTGAGCCTGAGGACGGAGGTGCTGGGGTGCGCCTGCGCGGCCGCGCCCTGGGATGGGGGGCCTGCGTGGCGTCTGACCGCTCTGCTCTGGGGAATCGCTCATGGTGACCTTGGGTGACGAGACTTTCCTTGCATTATAGGGTGAGACGGGGGGGACGCACCTTTTGTCTCATGTGAATGAGACAAAAGGTGCGTCCCCCCGTCTCATAGTGTGTTATAGTACTTGCCCGTTGGAGAGGTGGCAGAGCAGTCGAATGCGCCCGCCGCTTGCGGTGGGTAAGGGTCTCGGCCCTTCTTAGGTGCAAATCCTAACCTCTCCGCCATGCAAACGATGGCCCGGGCGTCTTGCGACGTCCGGGCCTTGTTCGTTCGGTCTTCTGCGTCCCGGCCGTGCTAGCTGCTTGCCGGCTACTCGTACGTCTCCATCAGGAAGCCCAGGGCCGTGGACTTGTAGAAGCTGGAGATGTCGTTCGGGGCGTCGTACCAGGCATATTCTCCCTTCACGCGGTACACCACCAGGTAGTTCTCGTCCCCGTTCTCGTTGTTGGGCTCCCCGGCCGCCCACTCGCTGAACGAGAAGTCGCTGCCGTCAACCCATGCGAAGGACCCGTTCTGGATTCTGCCGCCAATCCAATAGATGTCGTGGTCGTTGGCGGCCATGGCGGCCTTGGCCTGGTCCCACTCGTCCTGCGAGTTTATGCAGGCCAGGTGCCCGCCGTGCTGCTGGCAGTAGGCCTCAGCCTCGGTCCAGGTCATGGGCTGGTGCACGATGGTGAACGTCTTGTGCTTCTGCGAGCCCTTGGAGACCACCAGGTCAACGGAGGTCCCCTTCCTGGCCGTTCCCGTGACGGACTGGGAGACGACCACGCCCTTGGTCTGGTCGCTCTGCTGCTGGGTCACGCTGCCGACGGAGAGGCCCGCCTGCTGCAGAGCTGCGACCGCGTTGGACTGGGTCTGGCCTACCACGTTCGGCACGGTCACGTCGGCCTCCTGCGCGGGCGCGGTGGTTTGGGTGGAGGTTCCAGCGTTGGCATCCGTCGAGGTGGCGGTGGAGACCTGCTGCGTCTGGGTGGGCAGGAAGGCCAGCGCCTGCGCGTCCGCCATGAAGCCGAAGTAGTGGGCTATGACGAGGCCCGCCAGGGCAATGACGAGGGCGCACACCACGATGATGGGGGTGGAGGACCGCTCGGCCTGCTGTGGCTGGGGCGTTGCCGCGACCTGGGGCTGCGGCTGGGAGGGCATCGTCCCCGTTGTGGACGCCGCCGCGCGGGAGGCTTCCGCCCGCGCAACCTTCGGCAGCTCTCCCGCGCGTTGGCCGCACGCGGTGCAGAAGTTGCAGCCCGGCTCTATGGGGGCGCCGCAGTTGGTGCAGAAGTCGGTGCCTGCGGCGCTCGTGGTGCCTGCGGCGTCTGCGCTGTCCGCGCTGCCCGCGGACTCCTCGGCGGGGCCCGCGTCGGCCGAAGGGGCGTTCTCCCTCAGGGGCGCGCCGCAAGCCGTGCAGAACTTGCTTCCGTCGGGCAACTGGGCCCCGCACTTTGTGCAAAACATGAGGTTGAGCCTCTCTTCCACGTGCCTGGCGGAACTTCGCAGGCACGGCATCAGCTTTCCTTGTATGCCGAACATACTATACTCACGTGGCGTGGATTTGTTGCGCAACATTCCGGTTGGCGGCAGGGGCATTATGTACTTGTGAAATTATGCGCAAGGCCGGTGCAACGGCCGCGAGAACGAATGGCTGCCACAAGCGGCGCGAACGCCCATGCGAACGGGAGGCTCCTATGCTCTGCACAAGAAGAAGCTTTGTGAGAGGCGCCGGTGCCGGCATGGCCTCTGCCGCTGTGGCCGGCACGCTCGCGGCATGCCACAAGGGCAAGGGTGACGCCGGTTCCGACGGGCCCGCGTCCGACGCCCAGAGTGGGCAGGCCGGCGAGCAGGGCGGCAATTCCTCCGCAGGCTCAAGCGCGCCCGCGACTGACGAGATTTCCCAGCTCATGGCTGGCATGACGCTGGAACAGAAGGCGGCGCAGCTCCTTATGCCCACGCCGGAGGGCCTGCTTGGCGTGCTGGGCTCGGACGATGGCGCGGCAGACTCCTATGGCGGTGACGGCGTGACTTCCGTGGGGGAGGACCTCAAGCAGGCCCTGGCCCAGTACCCCGTGGGCGGCTTCTGCCTCTTTGGCAACAACATCGTGGGTGCGGACCAGACGCGCGCGCTGCTGGAGGACCTTACCTCGGCCACCAAGGCGGTGGGGGCAAACGTCGCGCCGCTCCTGGGCGTGGACGAGGAGGGTGGCACGCAGGTGGCACGCATTGCCAACTCGGGCTACTTCGACGTGGAGCACTTCCCGGACATGGCGGAGGTGGGCGCTGAGGGGGACACCTCCGCCGCGACCCAGGTGGGTCAGACCATAGGCTCCTACCTGCATGAGATTGGCTTCACCGTGGACTTTGCCCCCGTGGCGGACGTGCTCACCAACGCGGAGAACACCGTCATTGGCACGCGGTCCTTCGGTGGTGATCCGGAGCTCGTGGCGTCTATGGTGTCCGCGGAGGTTGAGGGCTTCGCTGGCACCGGCGTGGCCAGCTGCGCCAAGCACTTCCCCGGCCACGGCAACACGGCGGAGGACTCCCACACCGGCAAGGCCATCACCTACAAGACCAGGGACGAGCTGGAGGAGTGCGAGTTCGTGCCCTTCAAGGCCGCCATCAAGGCTGGCGCCCCCATGATCATGGTGGGCCACATCAGCGTGCCGGAGGTCACGGGCGACGAGGTGCCCGCGACCCTGAGCGAGGGCATCATCGACGGGATTCTGCGCCAGGAGCTGGGCTTTGAGGGCGTTGTGGTCTCCGACGCCATGAACATGGCGGCCATCGGCAACGACTACCACTCCAACGACGCGGCGGCCCTCTTCTTCAAGGCAGGCGGCGACATCATGCTCATGCCCAATAGCCTCACGGCAGCCCACCAGGGCATTCTCGACGCCGTGGCGGACGGGACCATAAGCGAGGACCGCCTGGACCAGAGCGTGCGCCGCGTGCTGCAGCTCAAGCGCGACTGCGGCCTGCTGTAGTCATGCCTCCGGGCGGGCGTCTGCCGGCCAGCTACTTGTGCTCGCCGGAGTACTTTACGTAGGCGTCCGAGTAGCCTGCCGCCTGAACGGATGGCAGAGTGGAGTTGGCCGCCTGTTGTGAGGAGTATTCTCCGGCGGACACCACGTACCATGGCTCGGAGTTGAGGTTGTCCCAGTCTGTGGTCAGGTAGACAGATGCAGGGAACCCCTTGGACTGCGCCTCACTCGCCAGGACTTCCGCCTCGCCTTGGTTCTTGCTCGCGCCGATCCAAATGCCCCAGAAGGCGGCCATGCCGGTCGTCATGTCCGCATCGGTGTCCGCAGGTGTTGTGGATACCTGGCTGTCAGGCGCGTTGCCGCTGGTGGATGCGCTGAGCACTACGCCCGTGGTGTCCGTGGAGTCGGCGCCCAGCAGCTTGGCGTCGCAACCCCTGAATCCGTCGGTCGTGGCGAGCTTTATCCAAGAGAACACGTCTGTGTCACTCAATCCCAGCAGCGCGTGCACAACGAGCTCGTTGGCCTGGCTGTTGCCCCAGTACGTGGGGCCACCGGTACCGCCAACGTAAAGGTTCATGCCAAGCGTCATGCTTCCCTGGGTGGTATTCGCGACTCCTAACTCGTAGTGGGCCAGCTTCCACTCAATTTCGCCGGTCTGTGTTCCCTCCGCGAAGATGGTTGCGACGGTGGTGCCGTCCACAGTGAGGTCAAAGCCACAGTTCCGCTCGTAGGAGGCGGAGCTCTTGAGCGCCACGCGGTCAGCGTAGGCATTGGGTACCACGACTCCAAAACCGTTCCCGCTCAGCGTCTTTGCGCTGGGGGCCGCGTTGACGGTGCTCGTCTGCTGAGGGGGTTGGGTGACGGTGACGGCATTCTGCTCGTTACCCCTGGCGGATGTGGAAACTGGGCCAGGCTGCTGACCACTCATGATGATGGCCAGAGCTACGGCCACGGCAGCGCATGTCGCGATGATGGCCACCACAACGCTGCGGTTGTTGCCTTGCATGGAAGCTCCTCTCCGTGTCCCTTTGCCCGCAACCGTTACAGGCAGAAGCCGGGCAGCACGTACGCCGCGTTCTGGTCACCCGTGGCGGGCGCCGCGAAGTGGAACACGTCGCCGTTGGCGCCCACGCGGTTGAACCAGGTCTGGCCATAGTCCTCGGAGCAGTCCGGGCTGGGCGAGCGGTTCCACCAGTAGCAGGGGTTGCCCTGCCACTGGCGCACCAGGGAGTTGTTGGCGCTGATGGCGTTGACGTGCTTGTCCTTCCACAGCTGGTACTGCTCGCCCTCCGCATTGAGGATGTCGGCAAGGTAGTGAAAGTCAGCGCTGAAGCTCTCCGGCGTCCTGGTTCCGCCCATCTCCGCCACGGAGAAGAGCCACAGGGAATCGCTGGTTGCGGTGACGGATGTGGCATCCCGCGTGGAGCCCACGTTGTTGGTGAGCTTCTGGACGGGCCTGATGTAGTCGGCCAAGTCTTCCGGCAGCGCGTCCAAGAGCTCCGCGTTGAGCCATGAGCGCATGTCGCACTGCTTCCAGCCGCCCGTGTCCATGCTGGTGGAAGACATGGGGCGCTCCGCAAGGGGAGACGTGAAGGCAAAGGTGAGCCCCGCCTTTCCGACGCCGTCGGTGCGGTCGTCGTGCCAGAAGTCAACCAGCTGCACGGCGGAGCTTGTTCCGTCCGCGAGCGTGACTTTCTTGGTCAGGCCGTCCACCATGCTTCCGTCCTCGTTGGCAATGCCCGCGTCCACGGCTATGGCCAAGGCCTCTTCACGGCTTCCCGCGGCAGAGATGCGGTCTGCAAGGTCCGCGAGGCTGTCCCAGGACTGTTGCCCGAACTTCCATGCGCGGCCAGTGGCAGTGAAGTTCACGCCCCACAGGGCGCCGCCCACAGCTGCCGCGCCCACGCAGGTCGCGCCGACGATGAACCCGCGCCTGCTGATGCTGCGCCGCTTGGGGGCCTCGGCTGCGACGGCGGGGGCGGGTCCGTCCGTGCGGATCTTGGTCTGCGTCTGCCTCGCCTCGGTCTGGCTGGGCATTGCGGACACGAGGGCGGTCAGGTGCGTTCCGCGAGTCTGTGGCGCGCTGGGCATGTCGCGCTTTTCCGTGGCCTGGCCCGTCACGGATTCGCGCCACGCGGAAATGCGGTCCAGGAGGTCTCGGGCGGTTGGCCTCTCGTCCTGCGGGACGGCAAGGCCCGCCATTATGGCCTGGACCAGGGGCGCGTCCTCCGGGGCCTGCAGCTGCGGGGTCTGCGGCGTGCCCTGCGTCTTGAGGTCGAATGCGCTGCTGGCTGGCTGGGCGGCCACGTTGAAGGGTGCCGTGCCGCTGTACAGCTGGTAGAGCACGCTGCAGAGCGCGTACACGTCAATGGAGGGGGAGCGCCGCGCCTCCATGTAGCTGCGGTCGTTCAGGGCCAGCATCTCTGGCGGGGCGTACTCGGGGGTGGCGTTGCGCCACACGTCCATGGTCATGGTGAAGGTGGCCTCGTCCCGCCGCATGATGATGGCGCTGCCCAGGTCTATGAGGCATGTCTCCAGCGGAACCGTGACGCCCCAGCCCGCGGGGGCCTTCTCGGGCGCGCCCGGCCTGTGCCCCGCCGGCTTCAGGCGCAGCATGATGTTTCTGGTGGATATGTCCCGGTGGGCGAAGGTTCCCTCCAGGAAGGTGGTGGAGACCAGCGTCTGCAGTACGGACGTGGCAAGGGATGCCACGGCAACGCTGGCGATGCCACCCTTGCCCAAGGGGGACTTTGGCAGCATGCCCTTCTCCAGCGCCTGCTGGAGCGTCACGCCGTCCACCCATTCCATGAGGATGGCGGGGTCTCCCTCGCGCGTCACGCCGTAGCCGTACACGCGCGGGAACCCCTGCAGGTGAGAGACTATGAGCTGGTTGCGATACTCCTCGAAGAGCGCCGCCTCGCGCCCGCGCCGTGCGGCGGGGTCCACGTCACCGGGAAGCGGGCGGATGCGCTTGAGGGCAAAGTGCTCGCCCTCCGTGTTCGTGACGTGCAGGACCTCGTTCTGGTAAAGCCGGTCGGGCGTGCCCGTCGGCTCCGAGATGAGCGTCATGAAGCGGCGCTTGGCCCCCTCCTCCTCGTTCGGCCGAACGGCGAAGGTGGTGTCGAACTGCTGGAACTCTATGACCACGAGGCTGCCGGGCGCGGCGGTGCTCTGCTCTTGGCTCATGTGACCCCCTGCGTGAAGCGTTTGGGCTAGAGCGTAGCACTGCGCGTGCCGTTCGCGCCGAAACAAGGGGAATGGTGCGGCCGCCAGGCCGTGCCCGGCGGGGTGCAGCGGCCGTTCGCCGTGGCGGCGCCCGCGCGCGGCTGTACAATGTGCGGGTACGGTGTTCAGAACGTCTGCTTAGCCCTGCGTCTTACCAGTGTCCCAGCGCCGGGCCGGCATGGAAGGGTCGCACCATGGGTATTTTCGACAGCTTCTCGTCGTCCATCAATCGCGCCAGCTCTGCGGCCGGCCGTGCCACCACGGAGATGAGGCTCAAGCGGCAGATGGAGGACGCGCTGAGGCGACGCCAGCAGCTGGCGACCCAGCTTGGCGCGAGCCTGTACGAGGCCACCAAGAACGACCCCAGCCTCCGCGCGGGGCGAGAGGCCCTTTACGACGGCATAGCCCAGTGCGATGCGGAGAGGCGCGAGTGCCAGCGGCAGATTGAGCAGCTCCATGTGGCCGCGACCACTGCCGCGTACTACACGTGCCCCTTCTGCGGCGCCAAGATCGGCACTGCGGACATGTTCTGCAGCGGGTGCGGAAAGCCCATGGCGGAGGTCCAGGCTGCGCTGGGCATTGTCGCCAGCTCCCCCGCGGCACCGGCCCCCACCGGGCCCGTCTGCCCCAGCTGCGGTGCCCCCGTGGCCTCTGACGACGCCTTCTGCACCAATTGCGGCGCGCGCCTGGAGAGCGCGGCGACGGCTACCGCGGCACCCGCGCCGGTGGCCGAACCCGAGCCCGTGGTTGACCCCGAGCCGGAGCCCGCGGCCGAGCCCGCACAGGCGGTGACGCCAGTTCCCTCGGATGAGCCTGCTCCCGTCGAGCCCGCTCCGGAGGAGAAGCCCGCCGTGGATGCCGCGCCCGTCGTGGAGGATCGGCCTGTTCCGCCCGTGCCTTCCGTGTCTGAGCCGGTACCGCCCGTCGAGGCTGTGGAGCCTGCCGCGTTCGAGCCGGAGCCGGAGCCTGCTCCAAAGCCGCAGGCACCCGAGCCTGCGGCTGCCGTTGAGCCCCCTCTTGCCTCGCCCGGCGAGTTCTCTCCCGTGGAAGAGGCCCCCAAGGAAGCGGCCGCCGCGCCGCAGCCCGCGCCGGAGCCTGCGCCGGACCCCACGCCAGCACCCGCGAGTGTCGCGGTTGACTATTCGTCCACGCCCGTCTCCAAGCCGGTGTCGTCGCCGACGCCGGATTGGTTCTCGCCAGACCTGCTCGGGAACCAGGACTTTGCGGGCCAGGACTTTGAAGACCAGGCGGTCACGCTCAGGATGGTTGTGAAGCCCAAGGCAAAGAAGTCGGTCGGCGTGCCGGCCAAGTCACAGCCGGAGCCGGAGGCGGCTGCCCCTACCGCTGCACCTGAGCCCGTGCTTGACACCATGCCGATGCCCGTTGCGGCGGAGCCGGCAGAGGCGGTGCCGTCCGTTCCGGAGCATCCTGCCTTCTGCCCCAATTGCGGGCACTCGGTGGAGCCTGGTGACTTCTTCTGCATGAACTGCGGCACGAAGCTGGTGTAACGCCGTCCCGTGGCCGGGCATCCTGAGTCTGCATGTTGCCCGGCGGCGTGCCAGCGCCCATCTGCCCACCGCTTGTTGCGCAACATTTTCGGCCCCACCCTCACTAATATGTTTGTGTGGCGGCAATGGGGGAGGACTGACCATGTATTGCACGAATTGTGGCGCCAACATGCCAGAGGGAACGAAGTTCTGCACCAGTTGCGGTGCGCCCCTGCAGTCCGAGCTACCTGCCAGGAGGGCCGCGGGGCTCACCTGCCCCACATGTGGCGCGCAAATGCCGGCGGGAACCAAGTTCTGCACCCAATGCGGGACTTCGCTCGGCGTCTCCCGTGTGGCCGGGCAGCCGAAGCCTCAGCCCATGGCAGGTTCTTCGCCCTACGTTGCCGCCTCGAACACCGTGGCCGCCGGCGAGGTCGGCCACAAGAAGGCGGATTCCCACACTGGTCTGATCGTGGGCGGCATCGCGGCCGCCGCCGTCATCGCTCTTGCCCTGGGTGGCTACTCGATGGGGCTCTTCGGCACTGGTGGCTCAACCCTTGGGGGAACCACGTCCGGCGCGGATGCCGCCGGGGCAACCGCCACGGCAGATTCCTCCGGCAACACCTCCGGCACCTTGGCCACGGCCAATGGCGCGACGTCCGGCACGGCCACCAGCGCCGCGCCGTCCAACAGCTCCAGCTCCGCAACGGGCGACGCGGGCCAGTCCCCCAGCGGCACTGGCGGGTCCAACGTGCAGACCATCAGCTTCGGGTCCGACCAGATCAGCGTCTTCGCCGACCGCACCATCTCCTCCAAGAAGTGGGGCTACTACGCCCAGCTTCCCACCTCCTTCGACACGTACCAGACGAGCGGCGATAAGATAACCTTCTATGACTCCTCCAGCGACGCGTCCATCTCGTTCTGGGCGGACGGCAACCCCAGCAACGTGTCGCTGGATGACGCGTACCAGAGCGCGTCGGCCGGTGTGACCGACGAGGCCTATTGCACCACAGACCTGGACGATGACCCCAACTGGTACGTGGTGTCGGACGTATCTGGCTCCGGCGACGACAAGGTGATCTGGTACGAGATGGTGTACGTGGAGCAGGGGAGGACCGCGACGATGAACATCTCCTTCCCGGCCAGCCAGAAGCCGTACTGCGCCAAGATCGTGGACGAGGTTCAGCCCACCTTCCAGATTCAGCACTAGCGCGTGCCCCGGCCTGCCCAGGCCAGGCCTTCTCGCATCCTTCCAAATTGAGTCTTGAAATGCCCCCTGCGTTTTTGGTATCTTCTACGACGCATGGGCATAGGGCTCGTGCAAACGTATCTATAGGCCCCCGAGACATGTAGTTTCCAAGCGGCGGGAGGGACGCACGTCCAAGACGCCGACGGCAGCGACCATGACGACCGGGGCCCCGTTTCCGAAAGGGGTCCACTTTTGAGTGAGATTCAGAACTCGTCCATCTTCTCCCTGGACGACGTGTCCGACGAGGAGATGAACAAGCTCATCGACGGCACCATCACCGACTTCGATGAGGGCGACCTTGTCACCGGTACGGTCGTCAAGCTCGAGCATGACGAGGTTCTTCTCGACATTGGCTACAAGTCCGAGGGTGTCATTCCTGCACGCGAGCTCTCCATTCGCAAGGACGTCAACCCCTCCGAGGTCGTTGCCCTTGGTGACGAGATCGAGGCGCTCGTCCTTCAGAAGGAGGACAAGGAGGGTCGCCTGATCCTCTCCAAGAAGCGCGCCGAGTACGAGCGTGCCTGGAATCGCGTCGAGGAGAAGTTCCAGTCCGGCGAGAACGTCGAGGGCGAGGTCATCGAGGTCGTCAAGGGCGGCCTTATCCTCGACATCGGCCTGCGCGGCTTCCTGCCCGCCTCCCTGGTCGACCTCCGTCGTGTCAAGGATCTCAACGCCTACCTGGGCACCCGCATCGAGGCCCGCGTCATCGAGATGGACCGCAACCGCAACAACGTCGTTCTGTCCCGTCGCGTCGTGCTCGAGGAGGCCCGCAAGGCCGAGCGCCAGGAGATCCTCTCCAAGCTCAAGCCTGGTATGCGCCTCAAGGGCACCGTTTCCTCCATCGTCGACTTCGGCGCCTTCGTCGATCTTGGCGGTATTGACGGACTGGTCCACATCTCCGAGCTCTCTTGGAACCACGTCAACCACCCGTCCGAGGTCGTCAAGGTTGGCCAGGAGGTCGAGGTCCAGGTGCTGGACGTCGATCTGAACCGCGAGCGCATCTCCCTTGGCCTCAAGCAGACCACCGAGGATCCTTGGCGCACGCTGGTCAAGAAGTACCCCATCGGCGCCATCGTCGAGGGCACCGTTACCAAGCTCGTCTCCTTCGGTGCGTTCGTTGACCTTGGTGACGGCGTCGAGGGCCTGGTCCACATCTCCGAGATGGCCAAGCAGCACGTTGACCAGCCGTCCCAGGTTTGCTCCGTGGGCGACAAGGTCCAGGTCAAGGTCATGGAGATCGACCTCGACCGTCGCCGCATCTCCCTGTCCATGAAGGCTGCCGCCGAGACCCTGGGTGTTGAGGTTCCCGTCAAGCCGCTCGAGGGCGAGGAGACCGCCGAGAAGGCCGAGGAGCCCGCTGCCGAGTAGCGGTTCCTGCTTCTTGCAGAGCTTCCAGGGGAGCCACCTTCCGGTGGCTCCCCTTTTTTCATGAGACAGGGGGACGGTTCTCGTGTCTCATGACAGAGGGGGACGTTTCCCATTTGACACATCATGGAAAGGGTGGGCAGCATGCAACCGATTCTGTTCACGGGCTTCGAACCCTTCGACGGGGAGAGCGTCAATGCCTCCTGGGAGGCGGTCCGCGCGTTGCCGGACGAGATCGCCGACCACCCGCTGCGGCGCTTGCTTCTTCCCGTGGAGTTCGGACGTTCTGGCGACCTTGCGGTGGAGGCCATGCGCCAGCTGCGGCCGGCCTGCGTCATAGCCGTGGGGGAGGCCGCTGGCCGCGCGGAGGTCACCCTTGAGCGTGTGGCCCTCAACGTGGAGTGCGCGCGCATCCCCGACAACGCGGGCGCAGAGCCGCAGGAGCAGCCCGTCATTGCGGGTGGACCGGACGCGTACCAGACCTGCCTTCCGCTGCAGGCCTGCGCGGAGGCGGCCCGCGCGGCCGGGGTGCCCACGGCAATCTCTAACACGGCTGGCCTCTACGTATGCAACCAGCTCATGTATCGCATATTGCACGAGGTTGCGCGCGCGGCCGCTGCCATCCCCGCCGGTTTTGTGCACGTGCCCCTGACGCCAGCGCAGGCGGTGGCCAAGCTGGCAATGCCCTCCATGGAATCCGTCACAGCCGCTCGAGCTCTGAAGGCCATTGCCGCTCAAGCATGCTCGACTTGCGAACCGTTCGCGGAATGCTGACGTCTGACTGCTGCCACGGCAGCCAGAATACCAATTGGCGTATGTGTACCATGGCCGGTTACACATCTAGTGTTTCCGTTGAGAAACACGCGCTGCGCGTGTACTAATTCCCATCATAAAAGTAGTATATTGGGCGCATGTACCGGCACATTGTCGGAACGTTACATGTGTGCGCGTGCAGCGTTACATATATGCGCGTTTTCGCATGTAGTTCCGGTACGGCAGGTAATCTTTGTTGTGGCGTTTCCATAGGAGGAAACGCGGAGGAGAAGGGAATTACCAATATGGCAATCCTTGACAAGATGATGCTGAGCCGTCGCCAGGTGCTTGGTCTGGGCACGGCTGCTGTCGCTTCGCTCGGCCTCGCCGCATGCGGCGGTTCCTCGACGCCGGCTGCCGATTCCGGCTCTGCTGCCGGCTCCGCGGCGGAGGAGCCCGCGGTCTCCATTGACACGGCCGCCTTCGATGCCCTGGTTGCTGGTGGCGCCACGGCTGCCGACGACGTGATCAGCGCGAGCGAGTGGGCCCAGAAGGTCAAGGACGCGGGCAAGCTCCGCGTCGGTTGCGTCAGCACCTCCGAGCTCTTCAGCCAGCTCAACGAGGTCGACGGTCACTACCGCGGCTTTGACGCAGGCCTGTGGCAGCTCCTGGCGCGTTACATCACGGGCGACGACCAGGCCTTCGAGCCTACGACCGTCACCTCCTCCACCCGCGAGTCCGTCCTCCAGAACGACGACGTGGACGTCGTCTTCGCAACCTACTCCATCAACGATGAGCGCAAGGAGGTCATCTCCTTCGCAGGCCCGTACTACGTCTCCCAGTACGGCGTGATGGTCAAGGCAGACAGCGGCATCTCGTCTCTGGACGACCTCAAGGGCAAGAAGGTTGCCGCCCAGTCCGGCTCCAACGGCCCGGAGCTTGTCGAGCAGTACCTGCCCGATGCCGAGCTGCAGGAGATGAACACCGACGAGGAGATCGTCACCGCCCTGGACCAGGGTCGCATCGACGCCTACGCGGTCAACACCGACATCATCCTTGGCTCCGTCCTCAAGAACCCGGGCAAGTACGCCATGCTGGAGGAGACCTTCGGTCCCGAGGACCCCTACGGCATCGGCCTGCCCAAGGACTCCGACGGCGTCCAGTTCGTGAACGACTGGCTCAAGGGCATCGAGGACGACGGCACCTGGGCCGAGCTCTGGAAGGTCACCCTGGGTGAGGACACCGTCCCCGCCGAGCCTCCCGCAATCGGGGCATAGGGGTTCGCCCGTCAGCACTCTGTAAGTCGGCAGGGTCCTGTGTCGTAGCAGGGCCCTCGCCATTTTCTAAGCGAGGATCGGACCATGGGCCTTTCCGAGATTTTGGCAGAATACGGGGGCATGTACCTCCAGGCGCTTCTCACCACCTGGCAGCTCACGGCAATATCGTTCACCTTCGGGTTCCTGATCGCGATTGTGATCACGATATTCCGCGTGTCGCCCGTCAAGCCCCTGCGCGTCTTTGGTGACTTCTACGTGCAGGTCTTCCGCAACATCGCGGGCATCTCGCTGCTTATCTTTCTCTACTACGCCTTCCCGTACCTGGGGATACTGATGTCGGAGAAGACCTGCGTGCTCATTGCCGTGACGCTGGTGGGCTCCGCCTTCGGGTCCGAGAACTTCATGACGGGCGTCAACACCATTGGCGTGGGGCAGATAGAGGCGGCGCGGTCCCTGGGCCTTACCTTTACCCAGATGATCCGCCTGGTCGTCATTCCGCAGGCGCTGCGCTCGGCCGTGCTGCCCATGACCAACCTGCTCATCGCCATCATGCTGACGACCTCCCTGGGCTCGCAGGTTCCCTTGGACCCGCATGAGCTCACCGGCATCGTCGCCTACGTCACCACCCGCAACTCCACGGCCGGCCTTACCGCCTTCATCCTCGCTGCCCTTGGGTACGTTGGGACGGCGCTGGTCATCGGCTACATTGGCAACCGCCTCGACAAGAAGGTGAGGATCCTGCGATGAGTGCCGCTGCTCACGTGTCCGTACGCGACTACCTCTACGAGGAGCCGGGTCCCAAAACCAAGCGAGCCATCCAGATTGGAACGGCAATCACGGTCGTGGCGCTTACGCTGCTGATCGTGTGGGTCCTTCGCCTCTTTGCCAGTGCCGGACAGCTGGATGCCGAGTACTGGTCATTCTTCACCAAGTGGACCACCTGGCGTTTCCTGGCACTGGGCCTGCTGGGCACCTTCGAGGTCGCATTGACCGCGGGCGTCATCGCCATCGTGCTCGGTCTTGCGCTGATGCTGATGCGCACCAGCACCTACGTGGTGCTGCGTGGCATCGCCCGCGTGATCACGGAGTTCTTCCGTGGCGTCCCAAGCCTTCTGCTGATCTACTTCTTCTTCCTCGTGATTCCCAAGTTCGGCGTGAAGCTTCCCGCCTTCTGGATGCTGGCCATCCCCATCGGGCTCGCGGCGGCCGCCGTCCTGGCGGAGGTCTTCCGCGCCGGCATGAACGCCGTTCCAAAGGGCCAGACCGAGGCGGCGCTCTCCATCGGCATGCGGCCCTTCCGCGTGAAGACCAAGATCGTCTTCCCCCAGGCGCTCAAGATCGTCATTCCGTCCCTGATCTCGCAGCTGGTGGTCGTCGTCAAGGACACGACCGTGGCCTACGTCGTGAGCTACCCCGACATGCTTCAGAACGCGCGCGTCCTCATCACCAACTATGACGCGCTCGTCTCCACGTACTTCGTGGTCGCCATCATCTACATCCTCATCAACTACGGCGTCAACCAGCTCGCCATCTATGTGTCGCGGCGCAGCGGAGCCAAGATCGTGACCCAGACCAACATCAAACCGGTGTAAGGAGCCAACATGAGCACAGACAACGTTGAGGCAAAGACGGACGGTGCGGCCGTGACTCCTGTCATCGAGCTGCGCCACGTTGACAAGCACTACGGCCAGCTGCACGTACTCAAGGACATCAACCTCGCGGTGGACAAGGGCGAGGTCGTCGTCGTGATCGGCCCCTCTGGCTCGGGCAAGTCCACCCTCTGCCGCACCATCAACCGCCTGGAGACCATAGACTCCGGCCAGATCCTGATCGAGGGCAAGCCCCTGCCGCAGGAAGGCAAGGAGCTGGCGAAGATGCGTGCCGAGCTGGGTATGGTCTTCCAGAGCTTCAACCTCTTTGCGCACAAGACGATTCTGGAGAACGTGACCATGGGCCCCATCGAGGTGCTCAAGGTTCCCAAGAAGGAGGCCGAGGAGCGTGCGATGACCCTGCTCACGCGCGTGGGCGTGGCCCAGCAGGCCAACAAGGTGCCCGCGCAGCTCTCCGGTGGCCAGCAGCAGCGCGTCGCCATCGCTCGTTCCCTGGCCATGCAGCCCAAGGCCATGCTCTTTGACGAGCCGACCTCCGCGCTGGACCCCGAGATGATCAACGAGGTCCTGGATGTCATGGTGGAGCTGGCCCGTGGCGGCATGACCATGATCGTCGTCACGCATGAGATGAACTTCGCCCGCCGAGTCGCCAATCGCGTGGTCTTCATGGCCGACGGTCAGATTGTGGAGGAGGGTTCGCCCGACGAGTTCTTCGACCACCCGAAGTCCCAGCGTGCGCGCGACTTCCTGGACTCCATCAAGGGACACTAACCCATCTGAGGACATACATGAAGGTACCCCTGCGTTACCAGGTGACGCGGAATGACTGCGGCCCGACCTCTATGACAAACGCCCTGAGCTACCTGCTCGAGCGAGAGGAGTTTCCGCCTGAGGTGCTCCAGTACGTGTACTCGGTCATGCTCGACCGGTATCGCGGCAAGGAGCACCCTGGCGGTACCTCCTGCTGGGCCATGCGCTTCTTTGCCCACTGGCTCAACGACACGCGTCGTACGACGGGGCTTCCCATCCAGGCACACCAGCTTCGCGGCTCGGAGGTGCGCATTGGCGACGGGACCCCCCTCATCACGTGCCTGGAACAGGGCGGCGTTGCGGTTATGAGCTGCTTCCTCTCGGGTTCCGACCACTATGTCCTGGTCACGGGTGTGGACCGCGACCAGCAGGGTGTGATCGAGAGCTTCAGAATCTTTGACCCCTGGTACGTGGAGAGCGAGCGGGACCTCATTGCTGAGGGCTTCCCGCCGCAGTACAGGGAATACATCAGAATCGTGGAGGGCCACCCCTTTGAGTACAACCGCATAGTCGGCCAGAGGGTGCTCTGCTCGAACATGATGATCAACTACTCGCTGACCTGCCATACCCCGCAGGAGCTGCTCCTTCTCCGCAGGACGGACGTGTGACAGGGGGATGAGACAGGGGGACGTACCTTTTGTCTTATCCCTGTGGGGTTCCCCAGTCCAGTAAGGTTCTTCAAGAGAATTGACGTATGGTGTCTTATCTGCCCGCCATGTGGGTAGAAGGAGAACTACGTACAAATGTTCTGCTGGCCTTGGCAGCCGGCCTGAAAGGGGAATCGCATGGCAAAGGGAGACTTCGACCGCAAGATGGCGGAGGCAATGCGTGGGCGCTACGGCTCTGACGAGCTCAACAACCTGCTGAACGCCATCGTCCTGGTTTTGCTCATCATCAACATCTTTGCCCAGCAGACCTGGCTCTTGCTCATTGCCCTGGCGCTTGTCGTGTGCGTGGGCTGGCGCATAATGTCCAAGAACGTGGAGGCACGCCGGAACGAGAACGAGCTCTTCCTGGACCACGCCGGCAGGTTCCGCCCCTGGCTGCGCAACCCTTCCGCCGCGCTCAAGGAGGCGCGCACGTACAAGCACGCGGTCTGCCCGGATTGCGGGCAGAAGGTTCGTGTGCCGCGTGGCAAGGGCAAACTTCGCGTAACCTGCCCCAAGTGCCACAAGAAGTTCGAGGTCAAGTCTTAGCGAAGACGTGCGCGGACACGCGCTAAGGGGAGGGTAGCGGTGTACAAGCTCTTTCTTGCGGGCGGAATAGCGTCGGGCAAATCGACAGTTGCACGCACCATGCAGAGGCTGGGCGCGTGGCGGTACGACCTGGACCGCGTTTCCCGTGAGGTGCTTGCCGCCGGCTCCCCGGTGGTCGCTCGGGTTGCCGAGGCCTTTGGCGCGGACTTGTTGGACCCTCAGACGGGGGAGCTCAACCGGCATCTGCTTGCGGAGCGCGCCTTCCAGTCGGAGGAGACCACACGCCTCTTGGAGAGAATCGAGACGCCGGCCATACGGGAGGCCCTCGTCCGCACGCTGGCGGGCGACGAGTGCACCGACGGAGTGAGCCGCGTCTGCGTGGTAGAAGTCCCCCTGCTGGACCGCGTCACGGACCTGGTTCCCCTGGTGGACGAGGTGGTTTGCGTGGTCGCCCCCCTGGAGCTGCGCCGCGAGCGCGCCATTGGCCGCGGCATGGATGCCTCGGACTTCGAGGCGCGCCGGGCCAAGCAGCCAACGGATGAGTTCCTCCTGGCCCACGCAGACACGGTCTTCCACAACGCCGGAACGGAGGGCGAGCTAGTCTCGCAGGTGGAGGCCTGGTGGGCCGGGCACGAGGCCCGAGGGTGGGAGGCACGGGAACGATGAACGAACGCCCTCGCTTCTTCGCCTGGTTCAGGATGGTGCCCCTGCTTGCCATGGGCGTCATCTTGGCGCTTTCGCTGGGCGTCGACCTTGTGCCGGCCTCGGTCATGCGAAGCACGCTCTACCCGGTGCACCATAACGTGGCGCTGGAGGATTCCGCGGCTCGGCAGGGGGTGGATCCCTACCTTGCGGCGGCCGTCATCAAGTGCGAGTCCAACTGGAACGAGGACGTGCAGTCGTCCGCGGGCGCGGTTGGCCTCATGCAGCTCATGCCGGACACGGCCGAGACCATTGCGGGCCTGGGCTTTGTGAACACGTCGCTCTACAGCCCCTCGGACCTGACGGACCCGGAGACCAACATCGAGTACGGCTGTGCCTACCTTCGCTACCTGGGCATGCAGCTCAGCAACCGTGACGAGGTCATCGCCGCCTACAATGCGGGCCCCGGCAAGGTGCGCGACTGGCTCTCTGGCACGTCGTCGGGCATCGTCTCGGATGCCATAGACTATCCGGAGACTCGTTTCTATCTGCAACGCGTGAACGACGCGTACGAGCACTACCAAGAGCTCTACCCAAACGGCTTCTCCGAGGGCTAGGGCACGGATCCAAGGCTGCTGAATGGTCTCTGGCACGGGTGGGTGGTGCCAGCAATGGGGAAGGGGCTTCACATGGCGACGTTCGATACCACCGCATGGCCGTCCGCGCATGATGCCGAGGGGGATTGGCACGAACCCGTCGCAGGCTCCCGGGAGGCGCACGAGCGCTTCGGAGCGGAGCTCAAGCGCTTTGGGCTTGACCACGACGAGACCAGGTTCCAGGTCGTCTCTCCTTATGAGCCGGCGGGCGACCAGCCACAGGCAATACAGAAGCTGGCGGACGGCGTGAACCGCGGCCTGCGCTACCAGACGCTCCTGGGCGTCACGGGTTCCGGCAAGACCTTCACCATGGCCAAGACCATCGAGGCGGTCAACAAGCCGACGCTCATCTTCGAGCCCAACAAGACCCTCGCCGCCCAGGTGGCCAGCGAGATGCGAGAGATCTTCCCCCGCAACGCCGTGGTCTACTTCGTGAGCTACTACGACTACTACCAGCCCGAGGCCTACGTCCCGCAGACCGACACCTACATAGAGAAGGACGCCTCCATCAACGAGGAGGTGGAGAAGCTCCGCCACCAGGCAACCTCCAGCCTGCTGAGCCGCCGCGACGTGATAGTTGTCGCTTCGGTGAGCTGCATCTACGGCATCGGAAGTCCCCAGGACTACGCCGGCCTGGCCCCCAACGTGGACAAGTCCCAGCCCCTGGAGCGCGACGACCTCATTCATGCCCTCATAGACATCCAGTACGACCGCAACGACCTGGACCTGCAGCGTGGCATGTTCCGCGTGCGGGGCGACACCGTGGACGTCTTCCCGCCCTACGCGGACAACCCGCTGCGCATCTCCTTCTTTGGCGACGAGGTGGAGTTCATCGGCGAGATTGACAAGGTGACGGGGGAGGTCGTGCGCGAGTACGACGCCATCCCCATTTGGCCGGCCTCGCACTACGTGACGGAGCGGCCCAAGGTCACCCACGCCATCAAGACCATCAACGACGAGCTGGAGCAGCGCGTGGCGGAGCTCAAGGCCAACAACATGCTGCTGGAGGCCCAGCGGCTTGCCCAGCGCACCGGCTACGACCTGGAGATGCTGGAGCAGATGGGCTACTGCAACGGCATCGAGAACTACTCCCGCCACCTGGACGGCCGCAAGCCCGGCGAGCCGCCCTACACGCTCATAGACTACTTCCCGTCTGACATGCTCTGCATCATCGACGAGTCCCACGTCACGGTGCCGCAGATCCGTGGCATGCACGAGGGCGACCGCGCGCGCAAGGTGACCCTGGTGGACCACGGCTTCCGCCTGCCGTCCGCGCTGGACAACCGCCCCCTGCGATTCGACGAGTTCGAGGCGCGCGTGCCCCAGTTCATATACGTCTCGGCCACGCCTGGCGACTACGAGGAGATGGTCTCCCAGCAGACGGTTGAGCAGATTATCCGCCCCACGGGCCTGCTGGACCCCAAGATCGAGGTGCGCCCCGTTCGCGGGCAGATCGACGACCTCATCGACGAGATAAAGACCCGAACCGCCAGGAAGGAGCGCGTGCTGGTGACCACCCTCACCAAGCGCATGGCGGAGGACCTGACCGACCACCTGCTGGACGAGGGCATCAAGGTCAACTACATGCACTCGGACACTGCCACCCTGGACCGCGTGCAGATCATCCGCACCCTGCGCGAGGGCAAGATCGACGTGCTGGTGGGCATCAACCTGCTGCGTGAGGGCCTGGACATCCCGGAGGTCTCGCTCGTGGCCATCTTGGACGCGGACAAGGAGGGCTTCCTCCGCAACCGGCGCTCGCTCATCCAGACCATGGGCCGCGCGGCGCGCAACGTGTCCGGCGAGGTCATCATGTACGCGGACGAGGTCACGGATTCCATGCGCGCCGCCATAGGCGAGACGCGCCGCCGCCGCGCCATCCAGGAGCGCTTCAACGAGGAGCACCACATAGAGCCCAAGACCGTGCGCAAGGCCATCAGCGACATCACGAGCTTCATTGCCGAGGCGTCGGAGAACGTGGACAAGCGCCAGCGCAAGGACGGCGTCTTCTACACCGCGGCCGGAAGCGAGGGCAAGGCCGCCCCGCAGGAGGACGAGCAGACCATCGAGTCCGTGGCCGCGGAGCTCTCCAAGCTGCCCAAGGAGGAGGTGGCCCGCATCATGCAGTCTCTGGAGGAGGAGATGGCAGCCGCCTCGGCGGACATGGACTTCGAGCGCGCCGCCCGCGTGCGCGACCAGCTGGTGGAGCTCAAGTCCCACCTGGAGGGCGTCTCAGAGGAGGACGTGATGAAGAAGCTCAAGCAGGGCGCCCGCAAGGGGAGCACCCATGCGACCAGGCGCCGCTACCACCCCAAGCACTGAGCCGCCCCACCGCATCGCCGCGCGGGCGCGGGCCACGTAGGTGGCGCCCGCGCGTCCGTAGCCTACGCCTGCGTGTCGTCGTTGTACCGCTTGACCAGAGCCTCCGCCTGGCGAATTCCGTCCGCTGCGGCGCTCATGATGCCGCCCGCGTAGCCGGCGCCCTCGCCGCAGGGCCAGAGCCCCCGAGTGCTCACGGACTGGCCGTCGGCACCACGGGTGACGCGCACGGGGGAGCTGGAGCGTGTCTCCGCTCCCGTCAGGACGGCGTCCGCGCGTGAGAACCCGTGCAGCTGGCGCTCCATGAGGGGTATGGCCGCGCGCATGGTCTGCGCCACGTAGTCGGGCAGGCAGGCGCCGACGTCCCCCCAGGTCACGCCGCGCGGGTAGGTTGGCACGACGTCGCCGCCCGCCGTGGAGGGCACGTCGTCCAGGAAGTCGCGCACCAGCTGTGCCGGCGCAGCGAAGTCGCCCCCGCCCGCCGCGAAGGCCCCCTGCTCGCACTGGCGCTGCAGGCGCACGCCCTCCAGGGGGTCGCTGCCGGGCAGGTCCGTGGGGAAGACGTTTGCCAGCAGGGCCGCGTTGGCGTTGGTGCCGTCCCGGCGCGAGAGACTCATGCCGTTGGTGACCACGCCGCCCGGCTCGCTTGCCGCGGCAACCACGTAGCCGCCGGGGCACATGCAGAAGGAGAAGGCCCCGCGCCCGTCTGGCAGGTGGCAGGCCAGCTTGTATGGCGCCGCGCCCAGGGCGGGGTGTCCCGCGTAGGGGCCGTACTGGGCCCGGTCCACGTCCGCCTGCAGGTGCTCTATGCGGGCGCCCATGGCGAAGGTTTTGCGCTCCAGCGCCACCCCGCGGCAGGACAACAGCTCAAAGACGTCCCGCGCGGAGTGGCCGCAGGCCAGCACCACGTCCTGGGCGGGGATGGTCTCCTCTATGAGCATGCCCGTGGCAGGGTCGGTGTGCGCCAGGGTGACGGCCCGCACGCGGCCGCCCGTGGTGTCCACGTCCGTCAGGCGCTGCCCCAGGCGGACCTCCCCGCCAAGGTCCTGGATCTTGCGCAGCAGGTTGGTGACAACGGTGGGGAGCACGTCGCTGCCCACGTGCGGCTTGGCGTCCCACAGGATCTGCCGCTGCGCCCCCGCCTGCACGAACTCCTCCAGAACAAGCCGGTGGTAGGGGCTCTTGGTGCCCGTGGCAAGCTTGCCGTCCGAGAAGGTCCCCGCGCCACCCAGGCCGAACTGGATGTTGCTCTCTGGGTCCAGCCTGCCCGTCCGGTTGAAGCGCTCGATCGCGGCGGTGCGTCGCGTGGCGTCCTGGCCGCGCTCCACCAAGAGCGGCGCCAGGCCCGCCTGCGCCAGGGCGAGGGCGCAGAAGAGGCCGGCGCACCCCGCTCCCACCACCACGGGGCGCGGGGGGAGGGCGGTGCCAAGGAAGCCTGGAAGCTGGCTCTTTTGGGGGCTCACCGTGCGCACGTTCTTATCCGCGTGGTGGCGGCGCAGGCGCGTCAGGAGCTGCCTCTCCGCCTCCTTGCCGCCCACGAGCTCGACCCGCACGGTGTAGAGCAGGCAGATGCTCTGCTTCTTGCGGGCGTCGATGGACCGGCGGCGCGGTTCCAGCGCGGAGACCTCGTCCCTCCTCAGGCGCAGGCGGTGGCAGACGGCGCGCCAGAGCGCGGCTTCCTCCTGCGGGCCGGTCGTTCCAGCCCTGTCGAGCGGAATTGAGACGTTCGAGACCTCTATCACCTTGGCTCCCATCGGGACGCGTGCACTGTGCGGGGGAATCATCGCACTCGCGGCGGGCGTGCGGCGCGGGACCGCAAACTCCCCGTGCAAAATCCGTTTTGAGCGACCTTGCGCGGAGTGCCATGCGTGCGTCAGGACAATGAATACACGCCCAATGGGATGCGGGCGGTGGCACTGATGGGGCAAAATAGGGAGCCGTGCGCAAGCCAGCGGGCGCTGGCTGGAAGTCTGGAGGGGGAAGTTCTGATGGAGGACCTGAGGGGTGGCACCAAGGCGACCGCGGCGGATGCCGTCGCGTACCTGCCGTGCCCGCTCTTCGTGGACCTTGCGGGGCGCCCCGTGTGCGTTGTCGGCGGCGGCAGGGTGGCGGAGCGCAAGGTGCGCATGCTGCTTGGCTACGGCGCCCGCATCACCGTGGTCTCACCGAAGGCCACGGACTTCCTGAGGCAGGCTGCCGCCGAGGGCAGGCTCGCCTGGAAGGGCCGGCCCTACCTGGCGGGTGACGCGGCGGGTGCCGCGCTCGTGGTGTGCGCGGCGGACGAAGCCGCTGTCAACGCCGCCGCGCGTGACGAGGCCCTGCGCAACAACCAGCTGGTCAACATTGCAGACGGGGCGCTCGGCGGCAACGTGGCCGTTCCCTCCGTGGCAAGGCGCGGCAGGCTGCAGGTGGCGGTCTCCACCTCTGGCGCGGCACCCGGCCTGGCCCGGGAGGTCCGGCGGGAGCTTGAGGACCACCTGCCCCCGTACCTGGCCGAATACGTGGACTTCGTCGGGGCACTTCGGACCATGGTCCGGGAGCGGGTGCCCGGCCCCGCCGAGAACCGCCTGCCCCTGTACGAGGCGGTTGCCAAGAGCGACCTGAGCCAGTGCGCGGCCGAGGGCAGGCTGCCCGGCCTGGAGGAGGCGTACGAGCGTATCGTGCTGCCCAAGCTGAAAGAGATGAGCTCATGAGCCCTGTTGCGACGGGAGCGAGCTACAAGACGGCGACCCGGACGTGCGCGAGCTGGCGTCGTGCGGGGTCCTGCGGAAGGACGGCGGAGTGAGGACCATAACCATTGCCACGCGTGGCAGCCGGCTGGCCCTGGAGCAGACGGACGAGGCCGTGCGGCTCCTGCGCAGCGCCTTCCCCAACCGGGACTTCCGGGTGGTGCCGTACCGGACGACGGGCGACCTGCACCCCACCAGGCCCCTGCACAAGCTGGGCGCTAACGGCGTCTTCACCAAGCAGCTGGAGTCAGCCCTGCTCGCGGGCCAGGTCGACATGTGCGTGCACTCCATGAAGGACGTGCCGAGCACGCTGCCTGCGGGTTGTTGCATGGCGGCGATGCTGCCGCGGGCAGACGCCCGCGACGCCCTGGTCTGCGGGCCCCGGGTGGCCGGCGTCCGCGCCTTGGCGGACCTGCCGGCGGGTGCGCGCGTGGGCACGGGTTCCCTCAGGCGGGCGGCGCAGCTGCGCGCCAGCTTCCCGCACCTGGTTCCCACGGCCCTGCGGGGCAACGTGGACACCCGTCTGGCCAAGTCGCAGGGGCCGGACTACGATGCGGTCATCCTTGCCGCGGCCGGCGTGCGGAGGATGGGCTGCCAGGAGGCCATCTCTGGTCTCATCCCGCCGACGGAGCTCATTCCCGCCGCCGGCCAGGGCGCCATTGGGGTGGAGGTGCGCGCGGACGACGCGGAGCTGCTTGCCCTGTGCGCCGCCATAGACGACCCGGCAACGCACCGGTACGTGGATGCGGAACGGGCGGTTTTGGCAGCGGTGGGAGGAAGCTGCAAGGTACCCATAGGCGTGTACGCCACGGCCGATGGCGGCGTGACCTCGCTGGATGCGATCGTGCTCTCCGTGGACGGAAGCCGCGCCGCCCACAGCAGGCGCGAACGGGCGGGTGCCGACCCCATGTACCTTGTTCCGCTTGTTCTGGAGGACCTTGAGGCGCAGGGCGCCCGAGAGATTCTCGCCCAGATAGACGGGGGCAGGTGAGCGGCATGGACGTCAAGGTCTTTCTTGTGGGGGCTGGTCCCGGCGACGCTGCGCTCATCAGCGTTCGCGGCCGGGAGCTCCTGCGCCGCGCGGACGTGGTGGTGTACGACTACCTGGCCAACGACCAGCTCCTTCGCAACACGATGCCCGATGCGGAGCGCATCTTCGTGGGTAAGCGCGGGTTCGCAAACCACATGAGCCAGGACCAGGTCAACGACCTTCTGGTGGTCAAGGCGCGCGAGCTGGCGGGGAGGCCGGGCTCGGGGCCTGCCGTGGTCGTGCGGCTGAAGGGGGGCGACCCCTTTGTCTTCGGCCGTGGTGGGGAGGAGGCCCTGGCCCTGCGCGCGGCGGGCATACCCTTCGAGGTCGTCCCGGGCGTGACCAGCGGAATCGCCGCGCCGGCCTGCGCGGGCATCCCGGTGACGCACCGCAAGGTCGCCTCCTCGGTGACCTTGGTCACGGGCCACGAGGACCCCACGCGTGACGTCTCCGGCCTGGACTGGCGCGCGCTGGCGGCGCTTGCCGCCCGGGGAGACACGCTCTGCTTCTACATGGGCGTGCACGGCCTGCCCCTCATAGTGCGCCGGCTGGGCGAGGAGGGCCTGGCTGGTTCCACGCCGGTTGCCCTGGTGCGCTGGGGCACGCTGCCCGCGCAGCAGACGCTCGTCTCCACTCTGGACCATGTGGTTGCCAGGGTGACGGAGGCGGGCTTTGGTGCCCCGGCCATCATCGTGGTGGGAAGGGTCGTCGGCCTGCGGGACCGCCTGTCTTGGTTCGAGGACGCGCCGCTCTTCGGCAGGCGGATTTTGGTCACGCGGCCCCGCGCCCAGGCTCCCGCCCTGAGCGACCGCCTGCGGGAGCTGGGCGCGGACGTCCTGGAGCTGCCCACCATCCGCATCGTTCCGCCGGACGACTACGGTCCCCTGGACGGTGCGCTGAGGGCCCTGGGAACCTACTCGTGGGTCGTCTTCACCAGCGTCAACGGCGTCGACGCCTTCTTCCGGCGGCTTGCCAAGCTCGGGGCGGACGCCCGGGCGCTTGCGGGCGCCAGCGTGGCGGTCATAGGCCCCACGACGGCCGGGCGCCTGCGCGGGCACGGGATCGTTGCGGATGCCATGCCGGATTGCTACGAGTCGGAGGCGATTCTCGACGCAATGAGGGCGGCGGCTCAGAATGGGGCAAAGCCACTTGGGCCGGGCTCCAGGGTGCTGGTTCCGCGCGCGCAGGTGGCCCGCGACGCGCTGCCCCACCTCCTTCGGGCGGCGGGTGCCACGGTGGACGTGGTTGCCGCCTACCAGGCGGCCGGGCCCCTGGAGGAGGACGTTCTGCAGCTTGCGAGTGCATTGCGGGAGGGCGAAGTGGATGGCATCACGTTCACGTCCTCCTCTACGGCGCGCAACCTGGTGGCGGCCCTGGGGGCGGACGCCCCCGGCCTCCTGCGCGGTGTGGAGACCTATTCCATAGGTCCCGTCACCAGCGCGACCCTGCGCCAGCATGGCCTTGGGGTCACGGTGCAGGCGGAAAGGTACACGGTGGAGGGGCTTGTTGCGGCAATGGCCGCAAGCTTCAAGCCCGATGGGAGGAAATGATCATGGAGTACGGAAAGTTCCCAGCATACAGGCCACGCCGCATGCGCGACGGCGAGCTGGCCCGCCAGATGATTCGCGAGACGGAGCTCAGCGCAAAGGACTTCATCTACCCGCTGTTCGTGAAGCCGGGCCAGGGCAGGCGGGACGAGATTCCCAGCATGCCCAACGTGTACCAAGTCTCGCTGGACATGCTCATGCCGGAGACTCGGGAGCTCCTGGACTGCGGCATCCACTACGTGCTGCTCTTCGGCCTGCCCGCCTCCAAGGACGAGGTGGGCTCCAGCGCCTGGGACGAGCACGGCGTGGTGCAGGAGGCCGTGCGCATCATCCGCGCCAACGCGCCCCAGATGTACGTGATCACGGACGTCTGCATGTGCGAGTACACCAGCCACGGCCACTGCGGCAAGCTGGACCAGGACGGCTACGTGATGAACGACGAGACCTTGGACCTTCTGGCCCGCGAGGCCGTGAGCCACGCCCAGGCCGGCGCCAACATGGTGGCCCCGTCGGACATGATGGACGGCCGCATTGGCCACATCCGCCGCGCGCTTGACCAAGCGGGCTTCTCCAACGTGCCCATTATGAGCTACTCCACCAAGTACGCCAGCGGCTTCTATGGCCCCTTCCGCGACGCGGCGGATTCGGCACCCGCCTTCGGCGACCGGCGCGCCTACCAGATGGACCCCGCCAACGCGGACGAGGGCGTGCGCGAGGCCATGTACGACATTGCGGAGGGTGCGGACCTTGTCATGGTCAAGCCCGCCCTGCCCTACCTGGACGTGCTGGAGCGCGTCAAGCGCGAGACCAACTTCCCCACGGTGGCCTACAACGTGTCTGGCGAGTACTCCATGGTCAAGGCTGCCGCGGCAAATGGCTGGGTCGACGAGCGCCGCGTGGTGCTGGAGCTGCTCACCAGCATCAAGCGCGCTGGCGCAGACATGATCATCACCTACCATGCCAAGGACGCCGCCCGCTGGCTGGCGGAGGGCTAGCCTGCGCCGGCGCGAGCTTTCGGGGCCTTCGGCGGGACGCCTCGAGGCACCTACCTGGCAGCCGCCGCGCCGGCCACCATGCCGCTGGCCCACGCCCACGAGAGGTTGAAGCCCCCGCAGGCGCCGTCCACATCCAGCGCCTCTCCGGCGGCGAAGAGGCCGGGGGCCACCTTGCTCTGCAGCGTGCGAGGCGAGAAGCCCTCCACGGCCAAGCCACCCCTTGTGACCTGCGCGTGGTTGGTGTCCGCCAGGCCGCGGACGGTCAGCGTCACGTGCTTTACTGCGCGCGACAGCGCGGCCGGGGAGGCGTCGCCCCGTGCCCTTGCCGCGTCCAAGAGGACCTGGGCAATCGCAGGGTCTACCGCGCCGTCCAGCGGCGTCCCATGGCTGAGAACCTGCGCAAGGTCGTCCTCGCCCGTCTGGGGGAGGAGGTCCACCACCAGCGCGTCGCCCGGCTTCGCCACCCGCGAGAGGTTGAAGACCGCTATGCCGGAGACGCCATAGGGGCGGAAGAGCACCTCCCCGCGCTCGCATGCCAGGGGCAGGCCGTTGCGCAGCAGCGTCAGCGCGGCGTGGGCCCGGCGGCCGTCCAGGCGGGCAAGGGGGAGGCCGTCCACTGAATCGCAGGCAAGGGGGCAGAGCACGGGCTGGGTCGGAACCATCGAAAGGCCGAGCCCGGCCAGCGCATCGCTGGTGCCGCCGCCGGTGGCCCAGACAACGCGCCGCGCGGCCAGCGTGCCGCAAAGCTCGGGGGCCTCGCCCTCAAACGTAACGCGGAAGCCCGCGACACCCCCATTGACCTGCGCGGATACGGCGGTGACGGCCCGCCCGCAGGCCTCCACGACGCCCGCCTTGCGCGCTCGCGCCAAGAGCACGTTGCGCACGGACGCCGCCTGGAAGCTGGCGGGGTAGAGCCGCCCCTCCTCCACGGCCCAGACTAGGCCGCAGTCGCGGAAGAAGTCCAGCACGCCGTCCAAAAAGAGGGGGCCGCAGACGGCCCCCACAAAGTCTGGCTGGTTGTAGGCGGCGGGGGAGAGGTTGGCGTTGCTGAAGTTGCACCGGCCGTTGCCGGTTGCCAGGATGCTGCGACCGCACTCCAGGTCGCGCTCCAGCACGACCGTGCTCGCCCCGGCCTCCGCAGCGGTGATGGCGGCGGCCAGCCCCGCGGCCCCGCCACCAACCACGCATACGTCGCAGGCTGCGGGCGGCCGAACGGCCTGGGCGGCCGCAAGCTCGCGCGTCCGCCTCTGCTGCCGGGTCTCGCGTCCTCTCTCCCGCCCCTTGGCCATGGGTTACTCGCCCTTGGCCTCGTCGATGGCGGCGACCGTCTGGATCACGCGCACCGCCTCGGGCAACAGGTCGCGCTGCACGTCCTCGATGGTGCCCGCGTCGCACGCTGCGGCGATCTTGGGGTCAATGGGCAGGCGGCCGAGGATGTCCAGGTCGTAGGCCTGGGCGGTCTCGTCCAGGTGGCTGGGGCCGTAGGGCTGGATCTTCTCGCCGCAGTGGGGGCACTCGATGTAGCTCATGTTCTCCACCAGGCCGAGCACGGGCACCTTCATCATGGTTGCCATGTTGACGGCCTTGCCCACGATCATCTTCACCAGGTCCTGCGGGGAGGTCACGATGACCACGCCCTCGATGGGCAGCTCTTGGAACACGGTCAGCGCCACGTCGCCGGTTCCGGGGGGCATGTCGCAGATCATGTAGTCGATGTCGCCCCACAGGGACTCGTTCCAGAACTGGCGCAGCGCGCCGGAGAGCACGGGGCCGCGCCACAGCACGGGGTCGTCCTCGTTCTCCAGCACCAGGTTGGCGCTCATGACCTTGATGCCGCCCTTGGTCTGGGCGGGGATCATGAGCTGGTCAATGGCCGTGATGTGCTGGCCTGACAGGCCGAACATCTTGGGGATGGAGGGGCCGGTGATGTCGCAGTCCAGGATGCCGACCTTGGCGCCGGTGCGCGCGAGCTCGGTGGCCAGAAGGCCGGTGACCAGCGACTTTCCGACGCCGCCCTTGCCGGACACGACGCCGATGACGTGCTTGATGGTGGAGCGGTCGTTCATGTCGAACGAGGGCTGCTCGTGGTGGAAGGTCTGCTGGACCTCGCGGCGCAGCGCCTCCTCTTCGGATGCGTCCATGGTGTTTCCCTCTCTCTGTGTGTGGTTGCGCGCGTCGGGCGCGCGTTCGGGCCAACAGACACCATTCTACGGCAACGGCTGGGTGTCGGGAGTGGTCTCGGTTCTCTGTGACCTGTTCCCAGTGAATTCCATGGTTTATCGAAAAACGATAAATTCATATTGAAAAACGATAAACAACCGCCTATGCTGTGACCAACGAGAGCGGAGACGGGAGGACGCAGATGTCGCACAGGGAGCTTTCGGTGTTGCTGCGCGTGGTGGACGTGGTTGCGGTGGTGGCCTGCGCCGTGGTCGCGGCCCTGGTCATACCGGGCGTGGAGGCGCGCGGCGTCGTGCCACGGGGTTCCGCGGTCGTGTTCGCCCTCGGCGTGGCCCCGCTGATGGTCGTGGCCGTTGTTGCCTGGCGACTCTTCGCGGCTATCGGTCGTGGGGAGGTCTTCGTGGCCGCCAACTCCCGCCGCCTGCGCGCCATGGCCTACGCCTCGGCGGCGGATGCGGCCGTGTGGGTGCTTGCCTTGGTGACATACCTTGCGGTGGCCGAGGTGGTGGTCTTCTCCGTGGTGGCGTCGCTTTCCGTGGCCCTGATCTTCGCAGTGAGCCTGGCGGTGGTCTCGGCGGCCCTCTCGCTCTTCACGGCGAACGCCGCGGACATCAAGTCAGAGAACGATTTGGTGGTGTGACGTGGGCCGCATTGTTGTCAATCTGGACGTCGTGCTGGCCAGCCGCAGGATGACCCTCACGGAGCTTTCGGAGCGGGTGGGCGTCACCATGGCCAACCTCTCCATCCTGAAGAACGGCAAGGCCAAGGCCGTGCGCTTCACCACGCTGGAGGCAATCTGCAGGGAGTTGGACTGTCAGCCCGGTGACCTGATCAAGTACGAGCCCGGTGACGGGGCTGGTGACGCGTAGGTCCGCAAGGCGAGGCCCCAAGTTACAGACCGAAGCACTAGACCAAAGGAGAGAATCGAATGAGCATGAGTGACGAGGGACGCCCCCTGGCGCCCCAAGGGTACGACTGTGCCGAAAAACGTGCCGGGGACAACCCGCATGTGTGCGCTGCGCCCGCCATGGCCGCGCGCGACTGGCTGGCGCTGGCCGCGGCGGGGGTCCTGGGCGTGGCCTGGTGTGCGGTGTTGGACCGCGACTATTCGGGCTTCTCCAGCTTCTTCTTCCTGGTGGGTGGCCCCGAGCTCACGCTGATGATTGTGGCCTTTTTCACGGTCATCCTCGTGCTTAGGCGCCGCGACCTACGCCTGACGCGTGGCAAGCGAGCCCTCTTGGCGGCGACGCTCGGCTGCGCCCTGGTCCCCGCGGTCAACCTTTGCCAAGATGTGCGCGCGCTCAATGCCTTCGTGCTAGGCGCCTGCTGCCTGGTCACCTTCTACACCCTCTGCGGGGCGAGCGTCGAGGATGCGCTGGGAATCGGGGGCATGTTCCGGTCGGTGGGCAACTTCGTGCGGGCGCAGCTGGCGCACATGGCGCTGCCGTTCAGGGCCGCGCGCGGGGCTTCGAGGGGGTCGGTCGGCGCCGTCTTGCTGGGCGCGCTCGTGGCCGCGGGCGTGCTCGTCGTGGTGGTGCCCTTGCTTGCAAGCGCGGACTACATCTTCAATAGTGTGCTGACGGGACTCTTCGGGCGCATGCTGAGCAATCTGCCGGACGACCTCGTGCGCATCGCGCACGCCCTCGTGCTCACCCTCTTGGGCTTCTCGCTGCTGTACGCGGCAACGCACGGAGAGGCGCGCCCAGTGCCGCACCGCGAGCCGGGCCGTCCCGCAAGCCCCATTACGGTCGCCATCGTGCTTGCGGCCGTCGATGCCATCTACCTGCTCTTCATTGCCCTCCAAGCGGGCTACCTCTTCGGGGACGCGGCCTCCCACGGCGGCTACGCGGAGTACGCGCGGTCAGGCTTCTTTCAGTTGGTGTCCGTGGCGGCGATCAACCTGGCCTTGCTCTCGGGTGCACTCCACGCGCGCCGCGAGGCCGAGCGGTCGCGCCCGCTCGTGGCCCTCGAGCTGGCACTCGTTGTTCTGACCGCGCTCTTGGTGGCGTCGGCCGCTTGGCGCATGGCCCTCTATGTGGGGGAGTACGGCCTCACGCTGCTGCGAGCGCTCACGTGCGTGGGCATGGTCACGATTGTGGGGCTTCTCGTGGTGGCAGCTGCGCGCGTGCTGCGCACGAGTGTGAATGCCGTCGCGTGGGGTACCGGCGTGATTTTGGTGGCGTGGCTGGCCTTTGCGCTCTCGCGACCGGCGACGTGGATCGCCCGCTACAACGTGGATGGCTACCTCAACGGCACGATCGAGCAGATTGACGAGTACTACCTGGAGTCGCTTTCGCCCGAGGAGACTCGCGCCGCGCTGGAGGAGCTTGGGTCGGCGTCCGGTGCGTGGGACTAAGGCTTTGGCCGCGCGATAGATGGTCCGTGGGCGCACCACACCGCAGGCGCGCGCCTGCGACCTGCGGTTCTAGCAGCTTGGCTACTCAGAGGGTCCCGAAAAGTTGTACACCTCAACACGATGCAGAAACAGTCCGCGGCATGTAGACATGCTATAAAGCCAGTTGGCATTGAACCTGATATGTGACAACAAGAGTTAAGGTGTACAAGATTCTTGGGCACCCAAAGTATGGGTCCTGCCGGAAGTCGTGGTACACGCCTGCAGGCGGCGCCTCGTGGCTGTTCGCCCCTACCCGAGTGCGGGGGAATAATGTAGAACATCTGTTCTTACGCCTGAGCGCCGCGCGGTCGTATAGACTGTTGCCCGCTGCAAAGTGGGGCACGCCATCCCGGTGGTGCCTCGATAGGGACGGAGCCAAAGCATGGCACAGGATTGCATCAAGATTCGCGGCGCACGGGAGCACAATCTTCGCAACGTGGACGTGGACATCCCGTGCGACAAGCTTGTCGTGATCACGGGCCTGTCAGGCTCCGGCAAGTCCAGCCTGGCCTTCGACACTATATATGCTGAGGGCCAGCGCCGGTACGTGGAGTCCCTTTCCAGCTACGCCCGCATGTTCCTGGGCCAGATGGACAAGCCGGACCTGGATTCCATCGACGGCCTCTCGCCTGCCGTCTCCATTGACCAGAAGACGACCAGCCGCAACCCTCGCTCCACGGTGGGCACGGTGACGGAGATCTACGACTACCTGCGCCTGCTCTTCGCTCGCATAGGCACGCCGCACTGCCCGGTGTGCGGCCGCGTGATTGAGCGCCAGACCACGGACCAGGTGGCGGACAAGGTCCTTGCCGCGGCGCAGGGTCGCCGAGCCCTGGTGCTGGCTCCCGTGGTTCTGGGCCGCAAGGGTGAGTATCAGAAGCTCTTCGAGGACCTGCGCAAGGAGGGCTTCTCGCGCGTGCGCGTGGACGGCGAGGTGCGGGAGCTGGACGAGGACATCAAGCTCAACAAGAAGCTCAAGCACTCCATCGAGGTCGTGGTGGACCGCATCGTGGTGCGGGAGAACTCCCTGGGCCGCATCGCGGAGGCAGTGGAGCAAGCAACCAAGCTGGCCGACGGCCGCGTGGGCTTCTACCTGCTGCCGGACCGCAGCGCCCCGGAGGGCACGGAGGGGGAGCTGCTGCAGTACTCCCTGGCGCTGGCCTGCCCTGAGCACGGCCACTCAATAGACGACCTGCAGCCGCGCGACTTCTCGTTCAACGCGCCCTACGGCGCCTGCCCGGACTGCGACGGCATCGGCACGCGGCGCATCGTGGACGCGGCCGCGCTCATAGAGGACCCCACGCTCTCCGTGTCGGGCGGGGTGTTCCAAGACCTCTTCGGTCGCTCCAACTACTACCCGCAGATTCTGGACGCGGTGTGCCACCACATAGGCGTGGACCCCAGCACCCCCTGGGAGGACCTGCCGCAGGAGGCACGCAACGTCATCCTGGACGGCCTGGGCGACACGAAGATTCGCGTGGACTACCACACGCGCGACGGTCGCGACACCTATTGGTTCGCCACCTACTCCGGTGTGCGCAAGATCCTCTTCGACAAGTACCAGGAAACCACGTCGGAGACCATGAAGAAGCACTACGAGAAGTTCATTCGCGAGGTGCCCTGCTCCACCTGCCACGGCGCGCGCCTGAAGCCGGAGTACCTGGCCGTCACGGTGGGAGACAAGAACATCTGGGAGGTGTGCCAGCTCTCCTGCAAGGACGCACTGGAGTTCTTTGACGGGCTGCAGCTGACGGACCGCCAGCAGCTCATCGGCGCGGCCATCGTGAAGGAGATCGTGGCCCGCCTGCGCTTCATGGTCAACGTGGGCCTGGACTACCTGACGCTCAGCCGCGCGGCGGCCACCCTTTCCGGCGGCGAGGCCCAGCGTATACGTCTGGCAACGCAGATAGGCGCCGGCCTCATGGGCGTGCTCTACATCCTGGACGAGCCCTCCATTGGCCTGCACCAGCGCGACAACGACCGCCTGATTGCCACCCTCAAGCGGCTGCGCGACCAGGGCAACACCGTCATCGTGGTGGAGCACGACGAGGACACCATCCGCGCGGCGGACTATGTCATAGACATGGGCCCCGGCGCCGGCGAGCGCGGCGGCAACGTGGTGGCCGCCGGCACGCCGGAGCAGATCATGGCCAACGGGGACTCGCTCACGGGCGCCTACCTCACGGGCAAGAAGCAGATTCGCCTTCCGGAGGGCAGGCGCAACCCGCGGCGTGGGTCTCTGAAAATCACGGGTGCCACGGCAAACAACCTCAAGAGCGTGACGGCCAAGGTGGAGTACGGCACGCTGACGGTGGTCACGGGCGTCTCGGGCTCGGGAAAGTCGAGCCTGGTCACGGACACGCTGGCGCCAGCGCTCACCAACGCCGTCCACCGGTCCCAGCGCATAGTGGGGCCCTACCGCAAGCTGGAGGGCCTCAAGGACAAAGAGGGCCACAAGCTCATAGACAAGGTCATCGACATTGACCAGAGCCCCATCGGTCGCACGCCGCGGTCCAACCCGGCCACCTACATCGGCCTCTGGGACGACCTGCGCAACCTCTTCGCCTCCGTGCCGGAGAGCCGCGCGCGCGGCTACTCCGCCGGGCGCTTCAGCTTCAACGTGCCGGGCGGCCGCTGCGAGGCCTGCAAGGGTGACGGCCAAATCAAGATCGAGATGAACTTCCTGCCGGACATCTACGTTCCCTGCGAGGTCTGCGGCGGCAAGCGCTACAACCGCGAGACGCTGGAGATTCGCTACAACGGCAAGTCAATCAGCGACGTTCTGGACATGACGGTGACGGAGGCGCTTGCCTTCTTCACCAACATCCCGCGCATCAAGAACAAGCTGCAGACCCTCTACGACGTGGGCCTGGGCTACATCCACCTGGGCCAGCCGGCAACCACGCTTTCCGGCGGCGAGGCGCAGCGCGTGAAGCTGGCCAAGGAGCTGCACCGCCAGCAGACGGGCAAGACCTTCTACATCCTGGACGAGCCCACCACAGGCCTGCACTTCGAGGACGTTCGCCAGCTGGTGGACGTGCTGGAGAAGCTGGTGGACGCCGGCAACACGGTTCTGGTCATCGAGCACAACCTGGACGTCATAAAGATGGCGGATCGCATCATAGACATGGGTCCGGAAGGCGGCGAGGGCGGCGGCACCGTGGTGGCCTACGGCACGCCGGAGCAGGTGGCGGAGGTGCCGGAGAGCTACACCGGCAAGTACCTGAAGCCCATTCTGGAGCGCGACCGGGCGCGCATGGCCGAGCGTTAGGCGCTTGTTGCGCAACGAGTAGGGCTCCGCGGCACTAGGACGTAAGTTCCGTGCGCGTGGCTCCCGCGGAAGCAACCGGCCGCCTTTCTGAACGCAGTTTCAGAAAGGCGGTCCTTGTGTGTGCGAGCGCCGCAACGTTTTGGCATCGTAAGGGCGGTGTGGTATGTTGACATATGTTTGCAACCTTATGGCCTGTGCCGCTCGTGGCGCGGGCTTCCTAGTACCACCCAAGAGATCCCAATCCCAAGGGAGGTTTCATGTACCAACCGCACTTCAGTGCACGCCGCGCAGTCATTGCGGGGCTCGTCTCCGCCATGCTGGCTTTCGGCTCCGCCGCGCCCGCGCTTGCCGTGACTTCCGGTGAGGTTGAGTCCGCCCGTCAGCAGTACTACTCGCTCTCGCGTGAGGCCGAGCAGGCGAACTACGATTACGACGACGCTGCCAACGCACTTGCGCAGACCAACGCCAAGATCGACGACCTGAATGGCCAGATTGCTGACACGCAGGTTCAGCTGGACGCCGCGCGCAAGACCCTGGCCCAGGTGGTGGAGGACGACTACACCAGCGGCACCACCAGCCTGCTCTCCATCGTGCTCGGCGCCAACGACTTCGACGACCTGGTCACGCGCGTCCACTACGCCGAGAAGGTCTCCGAGTCCAAGACGGAGGCCGTCAACAACGTGAAGACGCTCTCGGCAGACCTTCACCAGCAGCAGTCCGACCTGGAGAACCAGCAGGCCGCCCAGAAGCAGGAGGTCGAGGACGCTGCGCAGAAGCAGGCGTCCGCCCAGGCTGCCGCCAGCTCCGCCCAGAACTACTACAACGGCCTGTCCGCGGAGCTCCAGGCGGAGATTGCCGCCCAGGAGGCTGCGGAGAGGGAGGCCCAGCAGAAGGCTGCCGCCGAGGCTGCCGCGGCCGCGCAGAAGGCCGCGGAGGAGGAGGCTGCCAAGAAGGCCGCCTCCAACAACGGCTCAGCTTCCAGCTCCTCCAGCTCCACGGGGTCGGGCTCTTCCGCCTCCAACTCCGGCAGCTCCAACTCCGGCGCCTCGAACTCCAGCGCCAACACGGGCTCCAACAGCTCGGCAAACTCCGGTTCCTCCAGCTCCAACGGCGGCTCTGCCAGCAATTCCGGTTCCAGCAGCTCCAACTCCGGGTCCTCTAGCTCCAGCAGTTCCAACTCCGGTTCCAACTCCGGTTCCACTTCCAATCGCGGCTCCAGCAGCAACTCTGGCTCCGGCACCTACAACGGCGGCTCCAGCAGCAACTCCGGTTCCAATTCTTCCGCCTACACGCCGACGGGCGTCATCGCCCGCGCCTACGCGGCAATCGGTTCCGGCTACCAGTGGAGCGGCTACTACTGGTCCGGCAGCCCCTCTGGTTCCGCCTTCACCTGCTCTGGCCTGGTGGACTTCGCGTATGGCTACTCCACCAACTCCCACTCGCCGGAGGGCTTCGCGGCCATCACGGGCATGAGCAAGTCCGCGGACGAGCTGGTCGCCGGCGACCTCGTGTACTACTCCTGGGGCGGCCGGTACCCCGGTCACGTGGGTATCTACATCGGCGGCGGTCAGATCATTGACTCCGAGCCCGGCTCCGGCGTGGCCGTCCGCGACCTGTACTTCCCCGGCACCTTCATCGGCGGCGGCTCCCTGTAGGACGCCTCTGTTCCGCACGGCATCGCGGTTCGAGCCCTAAGCGATTTTCATGTATGCCCCGCATGTGGCAGTGGTCCACGTGCGGGGCTCTTTTGTGCGCTTCGTTTGGCGAGCCCGCTTGGGAAAAACCGCCAGATTTCGCTGAATCTTCTCCAGCTGGCCGGCCTCGGTGCGTTGCTGTACGCCATCCCCAACAACACGCGCGCCAGCACGCGTGTTAGGGCCGGACGTTAACATACGTGTGAGAGCAAAATGCGCTTGCCAACTGGGGTCATAGCATGTCTCTTTGGCCGCGCGTATGTTAGGTGCGCAAGTTAACACGCGCGCCAGCACGCGTGTTGTTGGGAGGCGCCACCGACGCCTGGGGGCCTCGGCGGAGGGGGAGCGCCCTGAGTAGGTTCCCGTTGAACTGCCCCTCATTCACCACTCCATAGCTTCAAAATGCTACTCTCTCTTATTTATGAGTGTGACTAGTGCGAGTGTGACTATTGCACAGGCACTTTAGTGTGCTAAAGTATCCACCGCACACACTGTAGCGCGCTAAAGTGAAGCGCCATCCCACCGCGTCGAGAGGGGAACGGTTTGATAGAGGGAACGCCCAGGGGATTCAGGGACATTCTTCCGCAGGAGGCGCTGGCGCGCGAGCGCATCTCCAGCACGGTGCGCGAGTGCTTCTCCGCGCACGGCTACCTGCCGGTGGAGACGCCGCTCTTGGAGGACCGCGCCGTGCTGGAGCGCGGCTGCCGCATCCAGGACGCCCCCTTCCAGCTGTTCGACTCCGACAGCAACCTGCTGGTCCTGCGCCCGGACCTCACGCTGCCCATCGCGCGCCTGGTGGCGGGCCGCATCTCTGCGGACGAGCTGCCGTGCCGCTTCCGCTACGAGGCGCCCGTGGTGCGCGAGGAGTCGTCCCTCAAGGGCCAGCCACGCCAGTTCACGCAGCTGGGCGTGGAACTGGTGGGGGAGGACGGCACGAAGGCGGAGTCCGAGGTCGTAAACCTGCTGGCAGACGCACTGGCGCGCCTGGGCGTGCCCGCTTGGCGCATCGTGTGCGGGTCCGTCTCGCCGCTGACCTCGCTCTTGGCGGCCTGCTCTCCCAGCGCTGAGTTCTCGCGCCGCGTCCTCAGCTACGTGCACGAGTCCGACTTGGTGAGCCTGGACGCCTACGTGGACGCCACCCCCGGCCTGGCGCCGGACCAGTCGCGCGCCCTGCACCAGGTTCCGCGCCTCTCCGGTGACGTCTCCGTCATCGAGAAGATCGACCAGCTCCTCTCCGCCGCCGGCGTGCCTGAGGCCGAACGCGGAACCGACGCCCTGCGCCAGCTGGTGCAGAACTGCGCCCCGCTGGTGCGCCAGGGCCGCCTGCGCTTCGACTTCTCCATCATCAACTCCTTTGACTACTACACGGGCATCATCTTCAAGGGTTACGCGGACGGCATCGCGGCCTCGCTGGCCTCCGGCGGCCGCTACGACGCGGTTCTCGGCAACCTTGGCCGGCCGGGCATTGCCGCCTGCGGCTTCGCGCTCTCCATGGAGCGCCTGCAGGAGGTCCTGGGCGAGCAGGGCGATTCCGGCGTGGCCACGCCGGGCGTGCGCCTGTCGGAGCGCCCGCTGCGCATTGCCGTGCCCAAGGGCTCGCTCTTCGGCGACACCGTTGACCTGCTGCAACGCGCGGGCCTGCCCGTGGACAACCTGCGCGACCCCGGCCGCAAGCTCATCGTGCGCGAGCAGGACGTGGAGTACGTGATCGTGCGCGCCCAGGACGCCCCCTCCTTCGTGGGGCATGGCGGCGCGGACTGCGGCATCTGCGGCTACGACTCCCTCATCGAGGCCGGCTACGACCTGCTGCAGCTGGTGGACCTGCGCTACGGCGGCTGCCGCTTCATCGTGGCGGAGCCCGCGGCCGCCAAGGGCCAGGCGGAGCGCAACTACGCCTGGCGCGGCACGGTGCGCGTGGCCACCAAGTACCCGCGCATAACGCAGATGTACTACGACCGCATCGGCCAGCAGGTGGACATCATCCAGCTGCACGGCAACATAGAGCTGGGCCCCATCGTGGGCATGACCGACCGCATTGTGGACATAACCGCCACGGGCACGACCCTGCGCGAGAACGACCTGGTGATCGTGGACGACGTGCTGGAGTGCTCGGCGCGCTTCTTCGCGGGTCCCGCGGCCTACCGCGTGGATGCCCGCATCCGCGACCTGGCGGAGCGCCTCTCCGACATCGCGGCAGACCAGAACAAGTAGGAGGACATTCCAAATGAGGACCATAGAACTCAAGGACGGCCGCAAGCTCACCAACAGGGACCTCAATCGCGCGGGCACCCTGCCGCGCGAGGTGGAGGAGTCCGCCCAGGCCATCGTGGACGCCGTGCGCGAGCGCGGCGACGAGGCCGTGCGCGGCTACTGCATGAAGTTCGACGGCGCCTGCCCCCAGAGCTTCCTGGTGCCAAAGGAGGTCGTTGAGGGCGCGCTGGATATGGTTGACCCGGAGTTCCTGAGCTCCCTCCGCCTTGCCTACCAGCAGATTCGCGACTTCCACCAGCGCGAGGTGGAGCAGTCCTGGTTCACCAGCAAGCCCGACGGCACCATCCTGGGCGTGAAGGTCACGCCCGTGCCCTCCGTTGCCGTGTACGTGCCGGGCGGCCGCGCCCAGTACCCCTCCACGGTGCTCATGGACACCATTCCCGCCAAGGTCGCGGGCGTCAAGCGCGTGATCATGGTGACCCCGCCCCAGCGCGACGGCTCGCTCAGTGCCTACACGCTGGCTGCGGCGGCCGTCGCGGGCGTGGACGAGGTCTACGCCGTGGGCGGCGCCCAGGCTATTGGCGCCGTGGCCTACGGCACGGAGACCATCCCCAAGGTGGCCAAGATCGTGGGCCCGGGCAACGCCTTCGTGGCCGCCGCCAAGCGCTACGTGTCCGGCGACGTGGGCATAGACATGGTGGCCGGCCCCTCCGAGGTCTGCGTGCTGGCCGACGCCACTGCGGACCCGGTGGTCGTTGCGGCGGACCTCATGGCCCAGGCCGAGCACGACCCCATGGCCTCCTGCTACCTGGTCACGGACGACCCGGCCCTGCCCGGCAAGGTCACGGCGGCAATCGAGCGCCTGGTCTCCCAGTCCCCGCGCGAGGACATCACCCGTGCCTCGCTGGACAACAACGGCGTCATCGTGCTGGCGGAGGACCTTGCCGCAGCGGTGGACGCCGTCAACGTGGTGGCGCCGGAGCACCTGGAGCTGCACTGCGCCAATGCCTTCGACGTCCTGGGCTCCATCCAGAACGCCGGCGCCATCTTCGTGGGCCCCTGGTCCTCCGAGCCCCTGGGCGACTACGTGGCCGGCCCCAACCACACGCTGCCCACGGGCGGCACGGCGGCCTTCTCCAATCCGCTGGGCGTCTACGACTTCGTGAAGCGGTCCTCCGTCATAAGCTACTCCCCGCAGGGCCTGCTCAAGGACGGCCCCGCCGTGCAGGCGCTGGCCCAGGGCGAGGGCCTGTGGGCGCACGCGCTCTCGGTCGGCATGAGGGAGAAACTCCTGGCCGAGGGCACGGAGACCTTCGCGGACCCGGTTGCCGCCACCCAGGACGCCATGCACACCGCCTGGCCGCGCGAGCTGAGCACGCCCGACCGTCCCAAGCTGGACTTCGACCGCGCGGAGTAGCGAGCAGGCAGCGCGGACGCCGCGCAATTCGCGTCCGCGCCCGAACACCGAGGGAGAACCCATGGCCCTAGCCATATCAGACCAGGTACGCGCCCTGATGCGCCCGTCCGCCGCGGCGCTTGAGCCCTACGATCCGGGCTTCTCGCCGGTGGAGGTCAACCTCTCCGCCAACGAGAACACCTACGGCATGCCGCCCGCGGTGCGCGAGCGCCTGAACGCCGCGCTGGCGGCCACGCCCCTCAACCGCTACCCGGTGCCCCTGGCGGACGCCCTGCGGCAGAGGATTGCGGACTGGCACGGCGTGACGCCGGCGCAGGTCTGCGTGGGCAACGGTGGCGACGAGCTTCTCTTCAACCTCTTCCTGGCCTTTGGCGGGCCGGGACATGTGCTGGTGAACTGCCCGCCCACGTTCTCCGTGTACGGCCTCTACGCCGGCTTGGTCGACACGCCGGTGGTGGACGTGCCGCGCGACCCCGTCACCCTGCGTCCCAACATGGATGCCCTGGTGGAGGCCGCTCGCACGGCGCACCTGGTCATCCTGACCTCGCCCAACAACCCCACGGGCGACGTGGCCTCCCGCCAGGACGTGGCGCGCCTGTGCCAGGCCTGCCCCGGCATCGTGCTCTTGGACGAGGCCTACATGGAGTTCGCGCCGGACGGCACAACCTGTGAGGACCTGGTGAACACCTACCCCAACCTGGCCGTGCTGCATACCTTCTCCAAGGCCTTCGCCTTCGCGGGCGGCCGCCTGGGCTACATTTTGGCGGACCCCTCCGTGGTGGGCGCTCTGGCGGCGGTGCGCCAGCCCTACACCGTGGACGTGCTGGTGCAGGCGGCGGCGGAGGTCATCGCGGACTCCCGCGCGGACTTCCAGCCCACCATCGACTGCATTAAGGCCGAGCGCACCCGCGTTTACCAGGCGCTTCTCGGCATGGGGGGCCTGGGCGTGACCGTCTGGCCCAGCTGCGCCAACTTCCTGTGCGTGCGCGTGCCGGACGCGCCGCGCGTCTGGGCCACCCTGCGCGACCGGCATTCGATTCTGGTTCGTAACTTTTCGTCCACGCCGGGCCTTGGGGGCTGCCTTCGCGTCACCATAGGGAAGCCAGAGGAGAACGACCGCGTGCTCGCGGCGCTGAACCAGATCCTCTCGCAGAGCTCGAAGGAGGCATAGCATGGCGCAGACCGCAGGCACGCAGGCAGCTGGCACGCAGGTCGCAGGTACGCGAACCGCAACCATATCCCGCAAGACGGGCGAGACGGACATCACCGTCACGGTGGACCTGGACGGCACGGGCAAGTGCGACATCTCCACGGGCGTCGGCTTCTTCGACCACATGCTCAACGCCCTGGGCCGCCATTCGCTCATCGACCTGACGGTGCACGCGCAGGGCGATACCTGGGTGGACGACCACCACACCGTGGAGGACACGGGCATCGTGCTGGGTCAGGCGCTGGCGCAGGCCCTGGGCACCAAGGAGGGAATCCGCCGCTTTGGCAGCGTGGCCGTGCCGCTGGACGAGGCACTGGTCATGGCAGCCGTGGACATCTCTGGCCGCGGGGAGCTGTACTGGGACGTGGAGATTGGCCCGGCCAAGGTGGGCACCTTCGACACGGAGCTGGCGCAGGAGTTCTTCGTCGGCTTCGCGCGGCAGGCTGGCATGACGCTGCACCTGCACAAGATTGCCGGCACCAACGCGCACCACATAATCGAGGCCACGTTCAAGGCCTGCGCGCGGGCGCTGCGCACCGCCGTGGAGGACGACCCGCGCGTGACCGGCATCCCGTCCACGAAGGGGGCCCTGTAATGAGCAAGAAGATCGTCGTGGTGGACTACCACAAGGGCAACCTCTCCAGCGTGGCGCGCTCCATCAACGACGCGGGCGGCAACGCGGTCATCTCGGACGACCCCGCGACCATCGCGGCGGCCGGTGGCGTCATTGTGCCCGGCGTCGGTTCCTTTGAGGACGCCATGATCTACCTGCGGGAATCCGGCGAGGCGGAGGCAATTCTGGGCTCCGCCGAGCGCGGCGTGCCCTTCCTGGGCATCTGCCTGGGCCTGCACCTGCTGTTCGAGCGCGGGGACGAGCGCACCCTGCAGCACGCGCCGGAGGACATTTGGGCCCAGGGCCTGGGCATCCTGCCGGGTTCCGTGCGCAGGCTGGAGTCCCCCCGCCTGAAGGTGCCGCATGTTGGCTGGGACCAGATTCACCTCACGCAGCACGGCCGCGAGTGCCCCCTGCTGCAGGGCACGGCCGAGGGCGCCAACGTCTACTTCACCCATTCCTACGCGCTTGCGGAGGACGTGGGGCCCGACCTGGTGACCACCCGCACGCACTACACGCGCAGCTTTGCCTCTGGTGTCTGGCACGAAAATGTCTTCGGCGTGCAGTTCCACCCCGAGAAGTCCTCGCGCACGGGCCTCAACATCCTGCGCAACTACGTGGCCATCGTGGAGCGGGGAGGGGTCGCATGATCCTCTTCCCCGCGATTGACCTCATAGCCGGCCAGGTGGTGCGCCTGCAGCGCGGCGACCGGTCCAAGATGACCGTCTACTCCACGGATCCGGCGGCTGTGGCGCGCGACTTCGTGGCCCGCGGGGCAAAGTGGATCCACGTGGTGGATCTCTCTGCCACGTTTGAGGAAGACGCCGACGCGCTGGAGAAGAACCGCCGCGCGATTGCAGCCATCTGCCAGGTTCCGGGCATCTCCGTGGACACGGGTGGCGGCGTTCGCAGCATGGAGGCCGTGGCGCGACTGGCGGACGCGGGCGCCAAGCGCATCGCCATCGGCACGGCCCTGGTGCGTGATCCCGGCTTCGCGGAGGCGGCCGCGCGCGAGTATGGCGAGCTGCTGGTGGCGGACGTTGCCGCCCGAGACGGCCAGGTTCGCGTGAACGGCTGGCGCGAGGGGGAGGCGCTGCAGGCTGACGAGCTGGTCTCGCGCTTGGCCGCGCTGGGCTATCGCCACCTGGTCTTCACGGACATCGCGCGCGACGGCATGCAGACGGGCATAGACGTGGACGCCTACCGCCACATCTCGGGCGTCGCGGGCTTCCCGGTGGTTGCCTCCGGCGGCATCGCCACGCTGGCGGACATTCGCGCGCTGGCGGCTGCCGGGCCGGCGGTTGTCGAGGGCGCAATCACCGGCAGGGCCATCTACGAGGGCAACTTCTCGCTGGAGGACGCCCTTGCCGCGGCCGCGACGGGTTCCGCCGCCGCGCGCGTCGCCAGCGAAGACCAGAAGGAGGACCAACCATGCTAACCAAGCGCGTGATTCCCTGCCTGGACGTCAAGGACGGCCGCGTGGTCAAGGGCGTGAACTTCGTGGACCTGCGCGACGCCGGCGACCCCGTTGAGCTGGCCAGCGTCTACGACCACGAGGGTGCCGACGAGGTTGTCTTCCTGGACATCACCGCCACCTCCGACGACCGCAAGACCACCGTTGACCTGGCCAGCCGCGCCTCCGCCGAGCTGCGCATTCCCTACACCGTGGGCGGCGGCTTCCGCACCTTGCCCGACATGGTGCGCATGGTCTCCGCCGGCGCGGACAAGGTCTCGCTCAACTCCGCCGCCGTCAAGGACCCCACGCTCATCACGCGCGCGGCCCAGGCCTTTGGCAGCCAGGCCGTGATCGTGGCCATCGACGCCAAGCGCGTGAGCGACGGGCGTGACAAGTGGGAGGTCTTCACCGCGGGCGGCCGGCACAACACTGGCATCGACGCCGTTGGCTGGGCGGAGGAAGCCGCGCGCCGCGGCGCGGGCGAGATTCTGCTCACCAGCATGGACCGCGACGGTACCAAGGAGGGCTTCGACCTGGCCCTGACGCGCACCGTCGCCCGTGCCGTGCCCATCCCCGTGATCGCGTCCGGCGGCGTGGGCACGCTGGAGCACTTTGCCGAGGGCATCATCGAGGGCGAGGCCGACGCCGTGCTGGCCGCCAGCGTCTTCCACTTTGGCACGTACAGCATTCGCCAGGTGAAGGAGTACATGGCCTCCCAGGGCATCCCCGTCCGCCTCGACTTCTGACGTGACAAAGGGGGGAGACAAAGGGGGACGTTTCTGTTTTGACACGCTCTTCTGACATGCGGGGCGGCGGCCGGTGGTCACCGCCCCTTTGTTGTTTCTGCTGGTGGCGGGGCCACTTGTCGCGTTGCCCGCGAAGGCAGGAGCGAAGCAGGGGAAAGAGTGCGCATGCCAATGGCTTGTACACCTTTCCGATTCGGTAGTGCGCATTCTGTGGGGCCGGTCGGATGCCAACTGGCTTTCTAGCACGTCACGAAGCTGGCGTGCGCACTGTTGCGTTGCCTGCGGAGGAAAGAGTGCGCACGCCATTGGCATACGCGCTTGGTTGGCGCCGAGCAGTGGGGAACGGAGCGGGCGATTGCCGTTCGGCGCTGACTCCCCAGCCTACCCCCAGTCGTGATTGTCGAACTTTTGCACCTTAGGCGCTATTTTGGCGTTGTGCGACGAGACGGCCACCCCCTCTGACCTGCACTTTCTTGAAACGGCAGCACCCTTGAGAGTGCGATTCCCTACGGTGGGGAACACGCACTTTTTCACGGTGCCTCTGAGCTGGCCTTATAGCATGTTGTGCTTGCCGAGAATGGTGCAAAAGTCCCGGAATCACGACTGGGGGTCTACGCGTGATGCCACTTGGCGTAATTCGAGGGCTTCGCTCTCCAGAATTTGGGTTACGGTAGCCAGCCGGCGGCCGCCCGCAGCGCGAAGGCTGCCATGCGTGACAGAAGGGAAACGTCCCCCTTTGTCATCCCCCTTTGTCATGAGACAAAAGGTACGTCCCCCCGTCTCATCACGTCCCCGTGTCTCACAGCGAGTAGATGGGGGAGAGCAGCATGCGGCCATCCACCATGTTCTCCTCCAGCAGCTGGTTCCAGGCCTCGATGTTGCTCTTCACCGTCAGCTGCACGGAGCTGCCGTCCAGCGCGTCGCGCTCCTCGAAGACCGGCCGCTCCAGGCTGGTCAGCCGCTCCTGCAGGGAGGTGCTGCTCTCGATGTGCTCCATGGCGATGCCCATCTCGGTCATGCCGCGGGTTATGCGGGGGTTGCGCATGCTGCCCTCCGCCGTGCGCGCGCCGCGGTCGATGGGCACGTCGGGCGTGCCGGGGGAGAGGATTTGCAGCCGGTCCTCCAGAATCGTGATGTGGATGTAGCTGTCCGACCGATAGGACCGGTGGAGCAGGGCGCCCAGCAGGCCGTCAATCCAGGCGTGGCGGGGGTAGTCTCGCACCTTCTTGAAGCCGCCGTCCGTGTCGAAGAAGGTGATCTCGTCCGTGAGGTCCAGCACCTGCTCCTCCGTGCGGGCCAGCAGCTTGGGAAGGGGCCCGTCCAGCAGCAGGTCCTTCACGCAGATGGACTCCTTGTGGCCGCCGCGTTCAAACTGCTTGAAGCGGGCGATGTGCACGCGCGCGCACGGAATGAACCGCGCGGGATCCTTGGCAAACAGCAGCACCCCGCCCTTGGTGAGCGTGTCCCCCACCAGGTAGCCCTTGCGCCGCAGCAGTTCCTCCGGCGTCAGCGCGTCGTTGCTGGCCATGTGGACGTAAATCTGCATCATGCGCGCGTCCAGGCACTTCATGGTTGCTCCGGCGCACAGCTCGTCCTCGAAGGCGACGCGCACGCCGGGATGCTGGTTGGGGGTTTCTGGCATTCTGACCTCGCTTGCATTGGGATGTAAGCTTCCATTGTATGTACCCGTGGTAAGGTTGTGCCAAAAGGTCGCAAGCGGACGGTTTTCCGCGACGGGAGGATGCAAATGGACGCCGAAGATACGTGCGAGAAGTACGCGGGCGAGGCCGTGGAGCCCGCCAAGCTGAGTCAGACGCCCCTCAAGCTGGACGCACGCGGGCTCATCCCCGTGGTGGTGCAGCAGTGGGATACGGGCGAGGTGCTCATGGTGGCGTGGGCCAACCAGGAGGCCGTGCGCCTGACGTTTGAGACGGGCACCACGTGGTTCTGGTCCCGCTCCCGCCAGGAGCTGTGGAACAAGGGCGCTACCAGCGGAAACACGCAGCAGCTACGCCGCGTGCTGGTGGACTGCGACTCGGACACGCTGGTATACGAGGTGGACTCGCCCGGCCCCGCCTGCCACACCGGCCACCGCAGCTGCTTCTTCCGCCAGCTCGTGGGATGAGACAGGGGGACGCACCTTTTGTCTCATTTGAATGAGACGTGAGAACCGACCCCGTGTCTCATGGATGAAAAAGTGGTGCGCGTCGGCGCATCGCACGTATAATGGTTGCCTACCCACAACGCAAAACGAACCGCAACCGTAACCACACCACAACCAAACTCGGGGGTACCCCATGGGCAGACAAGCCAACGCCGGCACCCAGCGTGCCGGGTCAAACATAAGCACCAGCACTTCTCCCAGCGCTAGCACCACCGCCAACATCACCCGCCGCGGCGCCTTCCGCCTAGCGGGGGCCGCGCTCGCGGGCCTCGGCATCAGCGCTCTTGCGCCGGTGACCGCTCATGCCGTGCCCCAGGCCACGCAGGAGACTCTCAACGCCCTCAGCGACGCGCAAAGCCGCTACGACGCTGCCCAGGCCCAGCTGGAGCAGATTGGCGCGGAGCTGGAGGAGCTTGGCTACCAGCAGGCGCAGACGCAGGAGAAGGTCGACGGCGTAAACTCCCAGATCGCGGACCAGCAGAAGAAGATCGACGCCAAGCAGGCGGAGATCGACAAGACCCAGGGCCAGATCGACTCCACGCAGGCGCAGATCAAGTCCACGCAGGACAGCATCACCAAGACCGAGCGCGAGATCGACCAGAAGCAGGACCTCCTCTCCAGGCGCATCAAGAGCGACTACAAGGCCGGCCCCACCAACATCCTCTCCGTTGCCCTCAACGCTGCCACCATGGACGAGTTCCTGAGCGGCGTGCACTACATGGACGCCATCCAGGAGCAGGACTCCCAGCAGGTGGCGGAGATAAAGGACCTCAAGGCCCAGCTGGAGGACCAGAAGAAGGACCTCGAAAGCAAGAAGTCCCAGCTGGAGGATGCCAAGGCGTCGCTTGTCTCCCAGCAGGACGAGCTTGAGGCCGCCCAGGCGGAGCTGGTGACCCAGCGCAATTCCCTGCAGAGCCTGCAGGCTCAGCTCAATTCCCAGGCGGCGGCCACTCAAGCCAAGTCGCAGGAGGCGACGAACCTCGTAAACTCCCTGGACGGCGAGGTCAAGGACCTCATGGCCAAGCGCGACGCGGAGATTCAGGCCGCGCGCGAGGAGGAGGAGCGCAAGGCGCGCGAGGCGGCCGCCCGTGCCGCTCGGGCGGGCTCCTACTCCGCGGCCTACGGTGCCACGGGCACCTCCGGCACGCTCGACGCAGCCACGCGCCAGACCATCGTGCAGGCGGCGCTGTCCCTGCTGGGCACGCCCTACGTGTGGGGCGGCACCTGGCCCACGTCCGGCGGCACGGACTGTTCCGGCCTGTGCCAATGGGCCTACCGGCAGGGTGGGTTCTCCATCCCGCGCACCACCTACACGCAGATTCCCTACTGCCGCCAGCTGGGCCACCTCTTCAGCGACACCACGCAGCTGCAGCCCGGTGACCTGGTCTTTGCCAACGGCGGCCACCACGTGGCCATGTACATTGGCAACGACCAGTGCGTGCACGACCCGCACCCCGGCGACGTGGTGAACATCAAGCCGCTGAGCTACTTCACCATCTACGCCATGGGCACGCCCGTGGCGTAATGGGCCCCGCGGCGGCGCGGCCCGTGGCGTAGCTTCGGTGCAGTTTCCTGCCAGTTTGCTGCAGGGGCATATAATCCTTTCGTTTCATCGAGAGGAGCGATGCATGCCACAGAGCCAAGAGCCCAAGCACCTGCGGGGGCAGGCCGCGCCCGCCAGCAAGCAGCCCGCTGCCAGCAAGCAGCCCGCTGCCAGCCAGCCGCAAGTCGCCGCCAGCGAGGAGACCGCCGCCAACGTCGGCCGTTCCGCCGCCATGATGAGCGTGCTGGTCATAATCTCGCGCATCACGGGCTTCTTCCGCACGTGGGGCCAGGCCTTCGCGTTGGGCGCAACGGGCCTCTCCAGCGTCTACACCACGGCCAACAACCTGCCCAACCAGCTGTACGAGCTGGTCATGGGCGGCATGATCGCCACCGCCTTCCTGCCCGTGTACCTCTCGCTGAAGAAGAAGGCCGGCCGTGACTCCGCCAACAAGTACGCGTCCAACCTGGTGTCGCTGGTGCTCATCCTCATGGGCGCGGTCACCATCCTGGGCTTCGTCTTCGCGCGGCAGGCCATCTGGACGCAGGCCTTCAACGCTACTGGTGACTTCGACTTCGACCTCTCGGTCTTCCTCTTCCGCTTCTTCGTGATCGAGTGCATCCTGTACGCGCTGTCGTCGCTCATCTCCGGCCTGCTCAACGCGGAGCGCGACTACTTCTGGAGCCAGGCGGCGCCCATCTTCAACAACATCGTCTGCATTGCGTCCTTCTTCCTCTACTACGCGTTCGCGGGCACCAACTACACGGTGGCCATCCTCAGCCTGGCCATTGGCAACCCCCTGGGCGTCCTGGTGCAGGTGCTCATGCAGGTGCCGTCCCTGCGCCGCAACGGCATCAAGCTGCGCTTCTACGTGGACGTGCACGACCCCGCCATCAAGGAGACCCTCTCCATCGGCATCCCCTCGCTGGTGGTGACCATCTGCTCCTTCATCACCTTCTCCGTGCAGAACTCGAGCGCGCTCTCCGTCACGGTGGCCGGCTCGTCCATCGCCTACTACACGCGCACCTGGTACACCCTGCCGTACTCGGTCTTCGCTATTCCCATCACCACGGCCATGTTCACGGAGCTCTCCGACGCCATGGCCAAGGACGACCTGCCCGCCGTCGCGCGCGGCGTCTCGTACGGCACCAGCCGCATCCTCTTCATGCTGATACCCTTCACCATGTACCTCATCGTGTTCTCCCTGCCGCTCATCACCATCATGGCCGCCGGCAACTTCTCGGCCCAGAACCTGCAGCTCACTGCCGACTACCTGGCAGTTCTCTCGCTGTCCCTGCCGGCGTACGGCGTCTGCACCTACTTGCAGAAAGTTTGCTCTTCTCTGCGCCGCATGTACCTGTACGCCATCTCCATCATCCTGGGCTCGGCCATGCAGGTGGCCTTCTGCCTCTTCCTCACCCCGGTTGGCGGCCTGATGATGGTGCCGCTTTCCTCGCTCTTCTTCTTCGCCATGGTGGACGTGGTCACCTTCGTCAGCCTGCGCCGCCACCTTGGGCAGATGGGCCTGCGCGCCGTGGTGGTCAGCGCCATCAAGTCCTGCTTGGTTGGCCTGGCGGGCTCCGCTGTGGGTGCCGGCATCCTCTTCGCGCTGGCACGCGTCATGGGCCCGACGGGCGGCTCCATGCTGCGCTCGCTCATCTTCACGTTCGCAGGTGGCATCCCGGCGCTCTTGGTTACGTTCGGTCTGGCCATCGCCCTCAAGATGCCCGAGGCCTCCACCTTCACCAACCTGCTCGCGCGCCTACGACCGCACCGCGGGTAGGGGGTTCCAATCCTTCTGACGGCCTAGTGCCTTGCGAAGGCTGGCGACATCTACTCCGGTTGCCAGCACCAATGGGGTCCGCTACTCGGCATACGCTCTTTTTGGTCCACACGTAACGCGATTAGCGATCACTTTTTCTAGGTGTAAACGCGTTTACGTGTGGACCCAATTCGCCGTCAGCTCGTTTGTTCGCAACCTGCCATCTGCCTGCACGCGTGCTATTACGATGCTGTCTCGCTCGCACGGCGCGGGCCAAAGGCGTAATCTAGGGCTTTAGCATTTGGAAAGGACACCACATGCAGGATTCAGCACAGGCCAAGCTGCGTCGCGCCCTGGCGGAGCGCACGGGCACGGAGCCGGGGGACTGGTACCTGGTCTTCAAGGCCCGCTACGGCATGGAGCAGGTCTTTCGCACCCTGCGCGCCGCGCGCGGCGACGGCCGGGTGGCCACGCAGCTCTACACCTGCTGCACGGCGGTGGACCCCATCACGGCAGCGGGCCTGGCGCCCCTGTACCTGGACGTCTCGCCGGACACCTTGGCCATAGACGCGGCGGCTGCCGAGCAGGGCCTCCCCGCGGACACCCGCGCGCTGGTCATTCAGCACTCTTTTGGCATCATCGACCCTGCGTCCGATGCCCGCCTGTGCAGTGCGGCCCACGCCGTCGGCGCTATCGTGATGGAGGACAACGCCCATTGCGTGGGGCGCCTCTCGCGCGGGGCGGACGGCAGGCCCCTTGTGGACGTCTCCGTCCACTCCTTTGGCGTGGAGAAGATGCTCCCTGCCAGCTACTTTGGCGGTGCCGTCTGGATCAACCCCACGTGGCAGGACGCTGACCTGCGCGCCGTCGTGGTGCGCGACCTGGCCGCCCTACCGCAGCTTGACCCCCGCCTGGACAAGGCGGCCCAGAGCTATCGCAACCAGCTACGCGTGCTCACGCGGCTACCGCGCGGCGCCTCCCATGCCCTGCGCACCCGCATGGAGCGCAAGGGCACCTTCGAGCCCGCGGTCGCTCCCAGCGAGCAGCGCGCCCAGCTGCCCTACGAGCCTCAGGGAGTGAGCGAATACATTGCCCAGCAGGCGCTGGCGGGCCTCTCCAACCTGGACGCAACGGAGGCGCGCCACCGCTCCTGCGTGGCTGCCTACCTGCGAGTCCTTACGCCAGATACCCCGGGCGTGGAGGTGCCGGCGGCCGTGCGCGCGGCGGGGGAGAGCGCGCCGCTGCTTCGGCTGCCCGTCACGCTGGCGTCCACGGACCAGGCGGACCGCGTCATCGCAAAGGTCGCCCAGATGGGCTTCTACGCCGTGGGCTGGTACCGGCCGCTCCTCTCGCCGGGTGCGCTGGACCCGGCGGCCTTCGGCTATGACCCCGCCTCCGACGCCTGGCCCCAGACGGCGCGTCTCAGCGCCGGCGCGGTGGACCTCCCGTGCGACATCCAACCAGACCAGGCGGCGCAGATTGCCGCGGCGGTGGCAGCCATCGCCGCCGGCGAGTAACGCGGCCAAAGAAAGGCAAGGTAAACCATGGCGAAGCGCCCCAAGGCACTGGATCTCATCAAGAGCGAGGCAGACCTCAAGGACCACCTGCAGCCCGTCGTCTGCGGCGGTGACATCCTGGGTTACTCCTACGTGCGGGAGTTCCACGAGCACTACGGCATAGACCCCATCGTCCTCTCGGCCATAGACGTTAAGGTGACCTCCTCCAGCAAGTTCTGCGACTACCGCGTCATCCCGGAGGTCAACGACGAGGAGGGCCTGGTCGAGACGCTCTCGCAGATCGGCCGTCACCTGGAGGAGCAGGGCAAGGTCGGCCTGGTGGTGGGCTCGGCGGACTGGAACACCCGCGTCATCTCCGCCCACAAGGAGGAGCTCTCCGAGTGGTACGTGGTGCCATACATAGACTTCGACCTCTTGGACGCCATCACCCAGAAGGAGACCTTCTACGGCATCTGCGAGGAGCTGGGCATAGCCTACCCCAAGACCTGGTACCTGGACTGCGCGGACCAGGAGTCCACGCTGGACACCTCGGCCTTCCCGTACCCGCTCATCGCCAAGCCGTCCAACTCCGCCACCTACGACCTGCTGCAGTTCCACGGCAAGAAGAAGATCTACGAGATAGAGACCCCGGAGGAGCTGGCCCGCGTGTACGACGTGGTGCGCCACTCCGGCTACCAGCACAAGCTCATCGTGCAGGACTTCGTGCCCGGCGAGGACGACGCCATCCGCTCCCTCACCACCTTCTCGGACGCGGAGGGCAACCTGTGCGCGGTCTCTGGCGGGCGCGTTGTGCTGCAGGACCACTCACCCCTGGCCCTGGGCAACCCCGTCTGCATTCTGGGGGAGCGCGTGGACCGCATCATTCGCGACGCGGCCAAGTTCCTCAAGCACGTGGGCTACCACGGCTTTGCCAACTTCGACATAAAGTATGACTCCCGTGACGGCTCCTACCGCTTCTTTGAGGTCAACACCCGGCCGGGCAAGAACACCTTCTACATGAGCCTGGGCGGCCTGCCCTTCATAAAGCCGCTGGTGGAGGACTGGGTTCTTGGCCGGCAGTTACCCTACCAGGAGGCCTACAAGCCCTTTGTGTACACGGTGATCCCGTCCTCCGTGGTGGAGAAGACCGTCAAGGACGAGGCCCTGCGCAGCCGGGTGCTGGCCATGTACAAGGACGGCCAGGCCGCCTCGCCGGAAGGCTACGAACCGGATTCCTTCATGCACAAGTTCTGGGCGGGTGTCTCGTTCTACCGCCAGCCCTCCAAGTTCAAGAAGTACGTGTGGGACACGGGCGGCAAGCAGGCAGATGTCGACTAAGGGCCCCGGCTACATACCGGACTTCGCGTCCCAGGCCCCCCGGCCGGAGGACCAGGGCCTGCCCTCCATTGCGGAGCAGGTGAACCAGGTTCCCACGGAGCCCGGCTGCTACCTGTGGAAGGACGGCAAGGGCCAGGTCATCTACGTTGGCAAGGCCAAGAACCTGCGCGCCCGCATGCGCCAGTACACCACCCTGGCGGACGAGCGCATCAAGATCCCACTCATGATGCAGGTGGTGCGGTCCTTCGACTACATCGTGGTGCAGAACGAGCACGAGGCCCTGGTGCTGGAGCGCAACCTCATAGCCCAGTACCACCCCTACTTCAACGTGGACTTCAAGGACGACAAGTCCTACCCCTTCATAGCCATCACGGAGGGCGACGTCTTCCCGGCCATAAAGTACACGCGCGAGCGCCACCGCAAGGACACCCGCTACTTCGGCCCCTACACGGACGCCAAGGCCGCGCGCGAGACCATCGATACCCTGCGCAAGGTCATCCCCATCTGCATCGGCACCTGCGCGGAGTGGAAGCGCGCCCGCCGCATAATGGAGAAGAACCCCGACCAGGCGGCCTACGCCAACCTGCTGCTGGCGGATACCGGCCGTCCCTGCTTTGACTACCACGTGGGGCGCGGCCCCGGCGTGTGCTGCGGCGCCATAAACACCGTGGACTACGCCAAGCACGTGAGCCAGGTGGAGCGGTTCCTCTCAGGCAAGCGGTCCGAGGTGGTGAGCGAGCTCACCCAGCAGATGCAGGAGGCCGCGGCGGACCTGGAGTTTGAGCGCGCGGGCCGCATCAAGGCGCGGCTGGAGGCCATAAACGCCGTTGAGGCCCGCCAGCAGGTGGTCTTTTCGTCCTCCGTCAACCTGGACCTCATTGGCTTCTACCGCGAGGAGACCATTAGCTGCGCCTGCGTCTTCGTGGTGCGCGAGGGCATAACCGTGCGCAGCGTGGAGTTCGTGCTGGACAAGGGCAACGACGTGGACGAGGTGGAGCTGCAGGAGGGCTTCCTCAAGCGCTACTACGACGAGACGGCGGACCTTCCCGCGGAGGTCGACCTGACCATAGACCTTCCCGACGCGGACGTCATAGAGGAGTGGCTAACGGGCAAGAGGGGCCACAACGTGCGCGTGCACCGGCCCCAGCGCGGCGAGAAGCGCCGCCTCTTGGAGATGGCCGCCCAGAACGCCCACCACGCCCTCAACCGCTACATGGTGCGCACGGGCTACGCGGACGACCGCACCAACCAGGCCCTGCTGCAGCTGGAAAGCGCCCTGGCCCTGGACGCGCCGCCCATGCGCATAGAGTGCTTCGACATCTCCACCTTGCACGGCCACTTCACCGTGGCAAGCATGGTGGTCTTCACCAACGGCCGGCCCGACAAGTCCCAGTACCGCCGCTTCAAGATCCAGACGCCCCTCACGGAGGCCAATGACTTCGTCTCCATGAGCGAGGTGCTGTCCCGCCGCTACGGCCCCAAGACCATGGCGGACGAGCGCTTTGGCTCGCGGCCGGACCTGCTGGTCCTGGACGGAGGCAAGCCCCAGCTCCATGCCGCCATGGAGCAGCTGGACCTGCTGGGCCTGGACATTCCCTGCTGCGGCCTGGCCAAGTCCGACGAGGAGGTCTTCGTTCCCTGGGACGAGACGCCCATCGTGCTGCCGTCCGGCTCAGCCTCCCTCTACCTCATAAAGCAGGTGCGCGACGAGTCCCACCGCTTCGCCATCACCTTCCACCGCGAGCTGCGCGACAAGGCCATGACCGTCTCCGTCTTGGACGAGGTGCCCGGCGTGGGCCCCAAGCGCAAGAAGGCCATCATGAGGCACTTTGGCTCCATGAGGAAGCTGCGCGCCGCCAGCGCGGACGAGATTGCCTCCGTCAAGGGCGTGCCCGAGGACGTGGCCCAGGCCGTGTGGCAGGCCGTGCGGCAAGGGGAGGACGAGCTTGCGGAGCCGGGGGCAGAGGACCACCCTGGGGCGTCTGCGGAGGGCCTGCAGGGGTAGTCCGGTGGGCCTTTGAACCTACCTTCTGCCCCAAAATGTGGAATCGTTCCCGCGTGAAAACGTTCTCAGCAAATGACACGCTAAGTCTTGCCAAGCCCCCGAAACATGCGGATAACCAATGGGCAATACCTGCGCTCCATTGCACATTTACAATGGCGCTGCCAAGGGGTTATACGGTACAGAGTCTTATGTTGACCACCGATGTCTTGTTCCAAAACTGTACGCACATGCCCGATGTGCGCCCGCTGACCGAGTAAGACAGGATGAGTTGGGGTTCGCCCTGTAATCTAAAGGTAATCGCTTGGTACGTATGTCGGGTTTTCGACTACGAGCGGGCTTTGTTGGTTCTACCGAATGGGGGAAGTATGAAGGAAATGAACCTTTCTCGTCGTTCGTTCCTGGGCGCCGCAGGCGTTGCCGCCGCTGGCCTGGGCCTTGTCGGCTGCGGTGGCGGTTCTGGCAGCGGTTCGTCTGACTCTGGCTCCGGCGCGGCAGCTGGCGCCACTGGTGGTGGCACCCTGACGGCTGGCAGCGCCTACTCCACGCAGAACTACCACCCGTCCAGCACCTCGTCCGCACTTGCGCTCAGCACCAACTGGAACGTGGTCGAGGGTCTGTACGGCCTGGACTACCACGACTACAGCACCTTCCCGGAGCTCGCCGACGGCGACCCCACCCAGGTGGACGAGACCCACTTTGAGGTCAAGCTGCGCGCCGACGCCAAGTTCTCCGACGGCAACCCGGTCACCGCGGCCGACGTCGCCAAGTCCTTCGAGCGCTGCACGGCCGAGGGCAACGTCTACATCCCCATGCTGGCTCCCTTCGCCTCCATCTCCGCCAAGGACGACACCACGGTCGCCATCGAGACCACGGTTCCCAACTTCGGCCTGATCAAGGAGCGCCTGGCCATCATCCGCGTCGTGCCCGCCGCCGCCTCTGACGACGAGCTCACCAAGCAGCCCGTCGGCTCCGGCCCCTGGATGTACAGCTCCATCTCCGACTCCGAGGTCGACCTGGTTCCCAACCCCAACTACAACGGTGAGCACCCCGCCAAGGACAACGCGCTCAACTTCTCCGTCCTCAAGGACGCCACGGCGCGCGTCACCGCCCAGCAGGAGGGCACCACGCTCGTCTCCGAGTCCGTCCCGGCCGACCAGATCGATCAGCTCAAGGCCGCCGGCTGCACCATCGACACGGTCCAGGGCTTCGGCACCCGTTTCATGATGTTCGACATCGCCAAGGCGCCGTGGGACAACGTCAAGGTCCGTCAGGCCGTCATGTACGCCCTCAACTACGACCAGATGATCACCAACGCCCTGTCTGGCATGGCCGCGGCTCCCAAGTCCTACCTGCCGGAGACCTTCACCAACTTCCACGAGGCCTCGACGGTCTACACCTATGACCCCGAGAAGGCCAAGAGCCTCATCGAGGAGTCCGGCATCACCCCGGGTGACATCACCCTGCTCACCACCGACAACGACCAGGTTGTTGCCATGTCCACCCAGATCAAGCAGGACCTGGACGCCCTGGGCTTCAACACCACCATCCAGTCCGACACCTCTGCGGCCACCTATGCCAACATCGACCAGGGCGCCAACGCCTACGACTTGCTGCTGGCCCCCGGTGACCCGTCCTGCTTCGGTGCAGACCCCGACCTCCTGCTCAACTGGTGGTACGGCGACAACATCTGGATGCAGACCCGTTGCCCCTGGAAGGACTCCGCGGAGTACACCAAGCTGCACGAGCTCATGGACCAGGCGCTCCAGACCTCTGGCGACGAGCAGCAGGACCTCTGGAACCAGTGCTTCGACCTCCTGGCCGAGAACGTGCCTCTGTACCCGGTGCTCCAGGTCCAGACCACCACTGCCTCTTGGGGCGAGACGCCCAACGCCGAGGGCGTGACCGTCTCCGGCTTCAAGGGCATCGGCACCACCGGCCTGTCCTTCACTGACGTGGCCACCGCCCAGTAAGTCATAGCCAATAGCCTGGGGTATCCTTCCGCCCCGGGCACACGGGACGGGACCCGGAGTGCAACGCTGCAGTTCCGGGTCCCGTACTTTGAAGCGCCATCGCATGTAACTGTCGGTTTTTCCACACTTCGACACAAGGAAAGGAGAGGCAAGTGAACAACCTTCTGCGACTCATAGGCCGGCGCCTCATCGCGCTGCCCATCATGGCCCTTGGCGTCACGATTCTGGTTTTCTTCCTCATGTCCTTCTCTAAGGTCGACCCTGCCTACAACGCCCTGGGTGAGAGCGCCACGCCTGAGGCCGTGGCCCAGTACCACCAGGAGCATGGCCTGGACGACCCCATTCCCGTCCGCTACGTTCGCTACATGGGTGGCCTGCTCCACGGCGACCTGGGCACCTACGGTGCCGCCCGCTACTCCGTGGGCGAGCGCATTGGCAAGGCCCTGCCCGTCACCATGCAGCTCACCTTCATCGGCCTGCTCATCGGCGCGGTCTTCTCGTTCCTACTGGGCATAATCTCGGCCCTGTACCGGGACGGCTGGCCCGACCAGGTCATTCGCGTGCTCTCCATCGCGGGCCTGGCAACGCCCTCCTTCTGGCTGGCAGTCCTCCTCATTCTGGTCTTCTCGTCCTACCTGCACCTGCTGCCCGCCTCCGGCCGCCTGCCCAGCCCCGCGGTCAACTTCGGCGGCTACATGGCCCGCATGATCATGCCCGCCATCGCCCTGGCCTTCCCGCTCACGGGCCAGATGACTCGCATCGTGCGCACCGCCATGGTGGAGGAGCTGGACAAGGACTACGTGCGCACCGCCAAGGGCGCCGGCCTGCCCCAGCGCGTGGTCGTCGGCCGCAACGTGCTGCGCAACGCCCTCATCACGCCCGTCACCACGCTGGGCATGAAGATCGGCTACCTCATGGGTGGCGCCGTCGTCATCGAGGTCATCTTCAACCTGCCCGGCATGGGCATGGCCATCCTGGAGGGCATCCAGGGCAACGAGACCAACCTCGTGCAGGGCGTCGTCATTGTGGTCGCACTGTCCTTCATCATCATCAACATTGTGGTTGACATGCTCTATCTCCTGATCAACCCCAGGATTAGGACGGTGTAGCCATGCTTACTAAGAGGAAAGAGCAATCCCTCAAGCTTGAGGAGGCCGCGTCCAAGGGCGCGCGCCTGGGCGGCTGGAAGAAGATGAGCGTAGGCTCCAAGATCTCCGTCTGCCTGCTGGCCCTGGTGGTGCTGGTCTCCGTGCTGGCGCCCCTGCTGGCCCCCTACAACCCCACGGACATCTTCCTGGCCCGCCAGGCCCCCGGCGGCGGCTTCTTCTTCGGCACGGACGACAAGGGCCGCGACATCCTTTCACGCATGATGTACGGCGGCCGCTACTCCCTGGTCATCGGCTTCGGCGCGGTCTTCTTCGCCCTGGTGTTCGGCTCCATCATCGGTGCCATCGCCGCGGTGTCGCGCAAGTGGGTGTCCGAGGTCATCATGCGCATCCTGGACATCATCATGTCCTTCCCGGGCATCGCCCTGGCGGCCGTGTTCGTGTCCATCCTGGGCAACAACCTGCCCTCCATCATCTTCTCCATCGGCTTCATGTACACGCCGCAGGTGGCCCGCATCGTGCGCGCCAACATCGTGTCGGAGTACGGCGAGGACTACGTGCGCGCGGTCATAGTCTCTGGCGCTCGCGCCCCCTGGATCCTGTGGCGCCACGTGCTGCGCAACTGCATTGCCCCCATCATGGTCTTCACCGTCACCCTGGTGGCAGACGCCATCATCTTCGAGGCCTCGCTCACCTTCATCGGCGCCGGCATCCAGGAGCCCACGGCCACGTGGGGCAACATCCTGGCGGACGCCCGCGGCGGCGTGCTGGCCGGCCGTTGGTGGCAGGCGCTCTTCCCGGGCCTGGCCATCATGATCACCTGCCTGGCGCTGAACATCCTCTCCGAGGGCCTCACCGACGCCATGGCCGCCGCCCCCGGCGCCCCCGTTGACACGGAGAACTCCGAGAGCCGCCGCAAGGACGACATCCTGGCCTCCGACCCCGTTCGCGCCTACGCGGAGCAGAAGGAGTCCCTGGACCGCAGGCTGAGCGCCCTGCGAGAGGTTGAGCTCAGGCGTACGGACCGCCACGTGCCGGACCTCTCCGTGGAGCCCCTGCTGCAGGTCAAGAACCTCTGCATCAGCTTCGAGAGCCACGGCGACACCAAGGTCGTGGACAACGTCTCATTCGACGTGCGCCCCGGCCAGTGCATGGCCCTGGTGGGCGAGTCCGGCTGCGGCAAGTCCATCACCACCAAGGTCATCATGAACCTGACGGACCCCAAGGAGACCATCACGGGCCAGGTCCTGTACAAGGGCCAGGACCTGCTGAAGCTCTCCTCGGAGGAGCACCGCAAGCTGCTGGGCACGGAGCTGGCAATGGTGTACCAGGACGCGCTCTCGTCCCTCAACCCGTCCATGCTCATCTCCGCCCAGATGAAGCAGCTCACGGACCGCGGCGGCACCCGCTCCGCGGAGGAGCTGTTGGAGCTGGTTGGCCTGGACCCCAAGCGCACGCTGGAGTCCTACCCGCACGAGCTCTCCGGCGGCCAGCGCCAGCGCGTGCTCATCGCCATGGCCCTGACGCGCGACCCGTCCCTGGTCATCTGCGACGAGCCCACCACGGCCCTGGACGTGACCGTCCAGAAGCAGGTCATCAAGCTCCTGAACGACCTGCAGGCAAAGCTGGGCTTCGCCATGATCTTCGTGAGCCACGACCTTGCCCTGGTTGCCGAGGTCGCGTCTGAGATCACGGTCATGTACGCCGGCCAGATCGTGGAGCAGGCGCCCACCAAGGAGCTGCTCACCAACCCCGTGCACGAGTACACGCGCGGCCTTCTGGGCTCCGTGCTCTCCATCGAGGAGGGTGCCAAGACCGGCACCCGCCTGCACCAGGTGCCCGGTTCCGTGCCGTCCCCGGAGGACTTCCCCAAGGGCGACCGCTTCGCGCCGCGCTCCAGCCATCCAACGCTGGGTCTGGACGTGCACCCCGTGCTCAAGGAGCTCCCCGGTGGCAACCACCACAGGTTCTCCGAGCTGCCCGACGACTATCTGAAGCAGAACGGCCTCACGCCGTACCTCGAGCGCATCGGTAAGGAGGCGTAGCTCATGGCAGACCAGAACAAGGCCTCCGCGCAGGAGCCCATCATCTTCCTGGACAACATCTCCGTCACCTTCAGGACGCGCACGGGGTCGCTCTTCCACCCCAACCTGGTGCACGCGGTGCAGGGCGTGACCGTCAAGCTCATGCCCGGCGAGACCATCGGCATCGTGGGCGAGTCCGGCTGCGGCAAGTCCACCACGGCAAACGTCATGTGCGGCCTGCAGTCGCCCACGTCCGGCCACGTGTACTTCAAGGGCGAGGACGTCACCAAGCGGTCCGCAGACATGCGCAAGAAGATCGGCCGCGTCGTCTCCGTCGTGTTCCAGGACCCCGCAACGGCCCTGAACCCCCGCATGATCATCCACGACCAGCTGCTGGACCCAATGCTCGTCCACAAGACGGGCTCCACGCAGGACCAGGAGAAGCGCATAGACGAGCTCATCCAGATGGTTGGCCTGCCGCACTCCGCCCTGCGCGCCCTGCCCGGCCAGCTGTCCGGCGGCCAGCGCCAGCGCGTGGCAATCGCCCGCGCCATGTCGCTCAACCCGGACGCCATCATCGCCGACGAGCCCACGTCCGCCTTGGACGTGTCCGTGCGCGCGCAGATCCTGAACCTGCTCACGGACCTCAAGCGCGACTTCGGCCTCTCCATGATCTTCATCAGCCACGACATCCAGACCGTCCGCTACATCTCTGACCGCATCATCGTCATGAACCACGGCCAGATCATGGAGGAGGGTCCCGCCCAGCAGGTCTTCAACAACCCGCAGGACGAGTACACCAAGACGCTCCTGGGTGCCGCGCCGTCCCTGCTGCACCCCAAACTGGGCCAGTAACACCCGTCGCAAGTTGAAGCGTGCCCGGGGCAACCCGGGCACGCCCGTCTCACACCGTCACCCGTACTTCACTCATGGGGGAGTTGGCATGATCACGCCTCAGATGCTCAAGGAGCTGGAGTCGTGCACGGGCACGAACGAGATACCCGCGGACTTCGACGCCTTCTGGGCCGACCGCATGGCCGAGGCGGACGCCGTGCAGCTGGACTACAAGGTCGTGCCCTCGGACGTCCCGGCCTACCCAACCTGCGAGTACCTTGACCTGTGGTTCCGCGGCATGGGCGGGGCGCGCCTGTACGCCCGCTACCTCAAGCCCGTCTCGGCAGGTCCCGTGCCCCTGGTGCTGCGCTTCCACGGCTACCCCGGCCGCACCCGCAGCTGGTGGGAGAACAGCTCCTTCGCGGGTTTGGGCTTCGCGGACATCACCATGGACAACCCCGGCCAGGGCGGCAGGTCGCAGGACGTGGGCGGCTTCTGCGGGCCCACGGTCTCCGGCCACCTCATTACCGGCCTGGAGGGCGACCCCAAGGGCATGTACTACGTCCGTCTGCACCAGGACATCCGCATCCTCTGCCGCATAGTGCGGCAGCTGCCCGGCCTGGACACCTCCCTGGTGTGCGTGTACGGAGACTCGCAGGGAGGCGGCGTGGGCCTGGCCACCTGCGCGCTCAACCCGGACCTGGTTACGCGGGCTGGCATCCTGTACCCCTTCCTCAGCGACTACCGTGAGGTCTGGGAGCTGGGACAGGACCAGATTGCCTACGAGGGCCTGCGCTACTACTCCCGCTGGTTCGACGCCGACGGCTCCCGTGCGGACCAGAAGTTCCGCCAGCTGGGCTACGTGGACACCTTGGGCTTCGCCCACATGGTCCGGTGCCCCGTGCTCTTTGGCTCCGGCCTCTCGGATGACGTCTGCCCCCTGCCCACGCAGTTCGCCGTCTACAACGCGCTGGGCACGCAGCACAAGCGCCACCTCCTGTACCCGGACTTTGGCCACGAGGAGATTCAGGCCTTCGACGACGAGCTCATCAACTTCTTCTGGAAGGGAGGGGAGTGGTAATGGCGCGTATCTCTGACACCGTGCGTAAGCTCTCCTCCTACCGGGGCCTGCGAGAAAAGCCCGAAGGCTTCGACGCCTTCTGGGTCGCCCGTGCCGAGCACGCGGCGCAGGCCCGCCAGGTGACGTCTGCGGAGGTGGGGCTGGACTCGCCCGCGGCAACCTACCGGCAGCTGGCGTTCCCATCCACGGACGGCCGCATGCTCCGTGCCCGCTACGTGGCACCTAAGTGCCAGGGGCTCGTGCCCACGGCCGTCATGTTCCACGACTTCGGCCGCGGCCCGCGCGGCTGGCTCCACCTCACGCGCTTCGTGGCCATGGGCTACGCCGTGCTGCAGCTGGAGAATCGCCTGTGGTCCGGCAACGTCACGGAGGGCTGGGAGGCGGGCCCGTCCGGCCTTGCCTTCGCGCAGGTCATCAGCGACGCGCTCGTTACCGCGAACGTGGCGCTGGCCCTTCCCAAGACGGACACCGCCCACGTGGTGGCCTGGGGCGAGGGCCTTGGCGCGGCACTGGCCATAGACGCGGCGGCCCTGGTGCCGTCCGTCCGCAAGGTTGCCGCCTGCAACCCGCTGCCGGCGGACTTCCAGGCCGCCTTCCAGCACAACGCCAACAAGTCCCTGTACGCGGGGCTCGTCTCGCACTTCCGCGTGGCCGACCCCCTGGCCAAGGACGCCCAGGAGCTCTTCGGCGTGCTGGACTATGTTGACACCGTGAACTTTTCCGTCAAGCTGGGCTCTGACCTGCTGCTTGGCACCGGCCTCATGAACGACACCTCGTTCGTGCCCGGCCAGTTCGCTATCTTTAACCGCGCATCATGCCCCAAGCGGCAGGTGCGCTACCCCAAATGGGGCCACGAGCGCATCAACGATTTCGAGGACGAGGTCCTCAGGTTCCTGCACCCGTAGCCCAACACCAACAGTTGCACCAATAGGAGGGATTGCAACATGGCAGACTTCAAGATCAGGGGCGTCGTACCCCCTGTTGTCACCCCGGACAACCCGGACGGCACCGTGGACGTGGAGTCCTTCGAGAAGCTCATCAACCGCATGATCGACGCGGGCGTGGACGGCCTCTTCCTGCTGGGCTCCACCGGCGAGGTGGCCTTCTCTGCGGACGACCATCGCAGGCAGATCGTACGCGAGGGCATCCGCATCGTGGACGGCCGCGTGCCCGTACTGGTGGGCTGCATAGACATGGAGACCGACCGCGTCATAGAGCACGCAAAGCACGCGCAGGAGATGGGCGCCGACGCCATAGTGGCCACGGCCCCCTTCTACGCCCTGGGCGGCCTGACGGAGATGGAGGAGCACTTCCGCCTGATTCACGAGGCCGTTGACCTGCCGCTCTTTGCCTACGACATCCCGGTGTGCGTGCACACCAAGCTGCCCTGGAAGCTGGCAATAAAGCTGGGCCGCGAGGGCGTGCTGGCCGGCGTCAAGGACTCCTCCGGCGACGACATCGGCTTCCGCTACCTCTGCATGGAGAACGAGAAGGCCGGCCACCCCATGTCCATCCTCACCGGGCACGAGATCGTGGTGGACGGCGCCTACCTCTCCGGCGCGGACGGCTCCGTCCCCGGCCTGGCCAACGTGGAGCCCTACGGCTACGTGCGCATGTGGAAGGCCTTCCAGGCCGGCGACTGGGCAAGGGTCAAGGCCGAGCAGGACAAGCTCAACGAGCTCAGCCACATCTTCGACGTGACCACGGGCGTGCAGGGCTATGCCGGCGGCGTCGGCGCCTTCAAGACGGCCCTCAACCTCATGGGCATCTTCAAGTACGACACCATGCCGCGGCCGGTGAAGTCCCTCACGGGCCAGAACCGCGAGGCCATTGCCCAGGTGCTCCGCAACTGCGGCCTGCTGTAGGAACTTCCGGCGCGTCTTGGCGGGCGCGCCGAGCAATGCAAGCAAGCGGGAGGGGAGGCGCCCTCCCGCGGACGAAAGGGTGTGCAAAATGGCACAGAGCGAAGTCAAGAAGATAGTTGCAATAGACATTGGCGGCACCAAGGTGGCGTCCGCCCTGGTCACCCTGGGCGACGGCCAGAAGCCCCGCATCGAGGCCTATGGCAAGCTCCCCACGGAGGCCAAGAAGGGCGGCAGGCACGTGCTGCAGGTGGCCATTGACTCCGCCCGGCGCGTCATCGAGTACGCGGGCGGCACGGTGGACGGCATCGGCGTATCGTCCGGCGGCGTCATTGACCCCAAGACCGGCGACGTCACCTACGCCAACGACATGATGCCCAGCTGGGGCGGCACCCACCTGGGGGCGGAGCTGGAGCGCGAGTTCGGCGTTCCCGCGCGCGTGCAGAACGACGTGCACGCCCACGCTCTGGGCGAGGCCCGCTGGGGCGGCGGCCTGGGCAAGACCTCCTGCCTGGTGGTTGCCGTGGGCACCGGCATCGGCGGCGCCTACGTGGAGCGCGGCCATATCATGCTGGGCGTTCATAACGAGGCCGGCCACATCGGCCACGTGTCCTGCTCCGACGCCGTGGGCATCCCGTGCTCCTGCGGCGCAACCGGCCACCTGGAGCCCATCGCGGCCGGCCCCGGCATCATCGAGCGCTACATAGAGCTGGGCGGCGACGCCACCCTGCCCGACGGCGGCCCCATGGACGGTGCGGAGATCGACCGCCGCGCCGCGGCCGGTGACCAGGCGGCCATTGCCGCGGAGGCCCGCTCCGGCCACGCCATCGGCGAGGTCCTGGGCTCCATGGTCAACATGTTCGACCCTGACTGCGTGATTCTCTCCGGTTCCGTTGCCCAGTGCGGCCCCGCCTGGCACGACGCCATGGAGAAGGGTTGGAACGAGGCCGTCATGCCGCCCGTGGCCAAGACGCCCATCGTCACCGGCGAGCTGGGCGGGGATGCCCCGCTCATCGGCGCGGCGGAGAACGTCATCTCCTCCGGCTACGTCGAGTTCGCGTAGGGGGTGCGCCATGCAGATCTCACAGCTGGTCCAGTCGCTCAGGGGCAGGCTCATAGTCAGCGTGCAGGCCTACCCCGGCGAGCCCATGCGTCACCCGGAGACCATGGCCCAGATTGCGGAGGCCTGCGAGCAGGGCGGCGCGGCCGCCATCCGCTGCCAGGGCCTCTCGGACATCGCGGCCATCAAGGGGCGCGTGGAGATTCCCGTCATCGGCCTGTGGAAGGAGGGGCACGAGGGCGTATACATTACTCCCACGCTGCGCCACGCCGTGGCCTGCGTCAACGCCGGCGCGGACGTCGTGGCCATAGACGCCACGGACCGGCCCCGGCCGGACGGCCGCACCTTCGAGCAGACGGTGCGCGACCTGCGCGCCCAGTGCGAGACCCTGGTCATGGCGGACTGCATGACCATGGAGGACATCCGCCGCGGTGTGGCGTGCGGCTGCGACCTGGTCTCAACCACGCTCAGCCACAACAAGCCGGCCATCCAGACCACCATGGACGAGGGCCCGGACATCGCCCTGCTCAGGCAGGCCACGGAGGAGTTCCCCGGCCTGCCCATCATATGCGAGGGCCACGTCCACACCCCGGCGGACGGCAAGGCGGCCATAGACGCGGGCGCCTGGGCAGTGGTCGTGGGCACGGGCATAACCCATCCCACCAGCCTCACCAAGTGGTTCCGCGCCGCAATCGAGGAGTAGGGCGCCAGAGTGGGGCATAGGTAGGGTATCCTAGGCAGGGGGCGCAAACGCCCCCTGCTTTCGTACACGGCGTGCCGCGCGGCGCGCCCGCAACCAAGTGCGAGGTGGCATCATGGCAGAGGACCTTGGGAAAGAGATGCGGCAGGCCGCCATCAGGGACCGCGTTCCCGACATAGTGGTCATTACCGGCATGTCGGGCAGCGGCCGCACGCAGGCCATGCACGTGTTCGAGGACATGGGCTACTACTGCATAGACAACCTGCCGCCGCGCCTGATTCTCCAGCTTGCCATGGTCGTCGGCATAAACGAGGGCATCGGCCGCCACCTGGCCGTCACGTGCGACCTGCGCGCGCAGGGCCTCTTCGACGAGCTGCGGGACTCCCTGGAGGAGCTGTCCGCCCACCAGTACACCTACAAGCTGCTCTTCCTGGACGCCTCGGACGAGGTCATCATGCGGCGCTACGACGAGAACCGCCGCCGCCACCCCATTGCCATGGAGGGGGAGGGTCTGGCCCACGCCGTCGGGCGCGAGCGCCAGCAGCTCAGGGTCATCAAGGACATCTCGGACCTGGTCATAGACACCAGCCACATGCGCACCAGCGAGCTGCGCGCCATCATCACCAGGTCCTTCTCGGAGCTCACGGACCAGCAGATGCTGGACGTGCGCGTCTTCTCGTTCGGCTTCAAGCACGGCCTGCCCACAGAGGCCGACCTCATGGTGGACGTCCGCTTCCTGCCCAACCCCTTCTATGACCCGGTCATGCGCACCCTCACCGGCAACGACCCCAAGGTGCGCGACTTCGTGCTGGGCCAGGACATCACGCAGAGGTTCCTCAGGTCCTGGTTCGAGATGCTGGACGTTGTCATGCCCGGCTACGTGGCGGAGGGCAAGGCGCAGCTCTCCATTGCCGTCGGCTGCACCGGTGGCCAGCACAGGAGCGTGGCCATAGCCAACGCCACGGGGGAGTACCTCAAGGGCAAGCAGTACCACGTCACGCTCTCGCACCGCGACCTGGCCCTGGCCAACCAGAGGGCAAGCTAGCATGTCGTTCACGGCGGAGGTCAAGGAGGAGCTCTCGCGCGTGGAGGGGGACTGCCCGGACTGCCCCTTCGCGGAGCTGTCGGCGCTCATCCGCGTGTGCGGAACGCTCTCCTTCCGCGGCAACGGCCACTACCAGCTGCGCATCTCAACAGAGACGGGCGCCGTGGCGCGCACCGTCATCAAGCTCACGCACAAGCTGTTCGACCTTGACACGCAGCTGGTGGTGCGGCGGTCCGTCCTGCACAAGACGCGCAACTACCTCATAGAGATGGGTGAGGGGGAGGACCTTGCCTCCGCCCTTGACGAGCTGGGAATCCTCGTCCCCGGGCGCGGGCTCAACCCCGGCGTTCCCCACGAGCTCCTGCAGAGCGAGTGCTGCCAGCGCGCCTTCGTGCGCGGCGCCTTCATGGCGGGTGGCTTCATCGCAGACCCGCGGGGCGACTTCCACCTTGAGATTGCGGTCACGGGCGAGGAGTTCGCCCAGGGCGTGGTGGACGTCCTGTCCGGCCTGGGGGTCTCGGCCCGGCTGAACCACCGGCGCGGCGCCTACGCCATATATTTGAAGAGCTACGAGGACATAGAGAAGCTGCTGGTGCAGATGGGCGCGGTGCGGACCACGCGCGCAGTCGCCGCCGTGCGGCAGGTAAAGTCCAAGAAGAACAACGCCAACCGCCGCGTCAACGCAGAGATGGCCAACCTGCAGCGCGCCTCCCAGGCGGCCGTTGACCAGCGCATGCTGGTGGCAGACGTGGAGCGCAGCGTTGGCGTGAAGACCCTGCCCAGGGCCCTGCGGGAGTTCTGCTTCCTGCGCCTGCGCTACCCGGAGGAGTCCCTGGCGGAGCTTGGCCGCCGCTGCGACCCTCCCGTCTCCAAGTCCGCCATGTACCACCGGCTGCTGCGGCTGCAAAAAATCGTGGAAGATGCCGCGGGCAACAAATCGGCCAACGGCCTTGCAAACGGGGAATAGGCGGTTGCAGTTTTCAAGGGGCTAACATGCCAAAGAAGTGATTAGCGTTTATACGTGCACTAATCACTTTTCTGGTCGCGATTTGTAAACGTAATGTACGCGCATAGGGCCTGAGCTGCACCGCATTGGAACATTTTTCTTCCGCTGAGCGGCAAAGACGGTATAGGTTCGTGAAATGTAGGTATACTCTTCAATGTGGTTTGTGAGGCCCGGTTGGGGATAGGCCCCAAGGGCCATCCGAAAGGAGAAAGCATGGCAGTTAAGGTTGCTATTAACGGCTTCGGCCGCATCGGTCGTCTGGCTTTCCGTCAGATGTTCGGTCATGAGGGCTCCGAGATCGTCGCCATCAACGACCTCACCTCTCCCGAGATGCTCGCCTACCTTCTGAAGTATGACTCCACTCAGGGCAACTACTCTCGTGAGCACGAGATCAGCGCTGGCGAGGACTCCATCACCGTCGACGGCAAGACCATCAAGATCTACAAGGAGAAGGACGCTAACGATCTGCCTTGGGGCGAGCTCGGCGTTGACGTCGTTCTCGAGTGCACCGGTTTCTACACCTCCAAGGCCAAGGCTCAGGCTCACCTGAACGCCGGCGCCAAGAAGTGCGTCATCTCCGCTCCTGCGGGCTCCGACCTCAAGACCATCGTCTACAACGTCAACCACGAGACGCTGACCGCTGAGGACGACATCATCTCCGCCGCCTCCTGCACCACCAACTGCCTCGCTCCTATGGCCAAGGGCCTGAACGACTTCGCCCCCATCGTCTCCGGCATCATGACCACCATCCACGCCTACACTGGCGACCAGATGATCCTCGACGGCCCGCAGCGCAAGGGCAACTTCCGTCGTTCCCGCGCTGGCGCAGAGAACATCGTCCCCAACTCCACCGGCGCTGCCAAGGCCATCGGCCTGGTTCTGCCCGAGCTCAACGGCAAGCTCATCGGCGCTGCTCAGCGCGTCCCGACGCCCACCGGCTCCCTCACCAACCTCTACGCCGTGGTTGACAAGGAGGTCACGGTTGATGAGGTCAACGCCGCTATGAAGGCTTACTCCGAGAAGATCCCTGAGACCTTCGGCTACAACGAGGACCAGATCGTTTCTCGCGACATCGTCGGCATGACCTACGGCTCCCTCTTCGACGCCACCCAGACCATGGTCAACCCGCTCGGCAACGGCCAGTCTCTCGTCCAGGTCACCTCTTGGTACGACAACGAGAACTCCTTCACCTCCCAGATGGTCCGCACCATCAAGTACTTCGAGAAGTTCGTTGCCTAGTATGAGCTTCAGCTTTTAGGTAGTACGGGGGCGCGGTTAGCAGCTTACGAGCCGCTGCCGCGCCCCCTTTTCTGTAGGGCAATCGCAAAAGGAGTGAACATGGCTTTCACCAAGAAGACTGTTCGCGACATCGACGTCGACGGCAAGCGCGTCATCATGCGCGTCGACTTCAACGTCCCCCTGAAGGACGGCGTCGTGACTGACGACACCCGCGTGCGTGCCGCCATCCCCACCATCCAGTACCTCAAGGAGCACAACGCCGGCATCGTCCTGATGTCCCACCTCGGCCGCCCCAAGGGCGACGGCCCCGAGCCCGCGCTGTCCCTGAAGCCCGCGGCCGAGAAGCTCGCTGAGCTCACCGGCTACGACGTCAAGTTCGTGGACGACACCTACGGCGACAAGGCCGCAGCTGCCGTCGCCGAGGTCAAGCCCGGCGACATCCTGGTTCTGGAGAACGTCCGCTTCCTCAAGGCCGAGAAGAAGAACGACCCCGAGGTCGCGAAGAAGCTCGCCTCCTACGGTGACATCTTCGTCCTGGACGCCTTCGGCACCGCTCACCGTGCCCAGGGCTCCGTGGTCGGCCCCGCCGCCTACATCCCGGCCGTTGCCGGCTTCCTGCTGGAGAAGGAGGTCGACACCCTGACCTCCATCTTCGCCGAGCCCGAGCGCCCCTTCGTCGCCATCGTCGGCGGCTCCAAGGTGTCCTCCAAGATCGGCGTCCTGGATCACCTCATCGACTCCGCTGACACCCTGATCATCGGTGGCGGCATGGCCTACACCTTCTTCCTGGCCAAGGGCTACTCCGTGGGCACCTCCCTCAAGGAGGAGGACTGGGTCGAGCGCGCTGGCGAGATGCTGAAGAAGGCAGAGGCCAAGGGCGTCAAGATCCTGCTCCCCATCGACAACGTCGTTGCCAAGGAGTTCAAGGACGAGCCCGGCACCGTCGTCGCCTCCGACGCTATCCCCGATGACTGCATGGGCATGGACATCGGCCCCGAGACCGAGAAGCTCTATGCCGAGGCCATCGCCGGCGCCAAGACCGTCTTCTGGAACGGCCCCTGCGGCGTCTTCGAGTTCGAGAACTACCAGCACGGCACCAAGGCTGTCGCCGAGGCCGTCGCTGAGGTCAAGGGCAACGGTGGCACCTCCATCATCGGTGGTGGCGACTCCGTGGCTGCAATCAACAAGTTTGGCCTGGCCGACAAGATGAGCTGGATCTCCACCGGCGGTGGCGCTTCCATGGAGCTCGTCGAGGGCAAGGCTCTTCCTGGAGTGGAGGCGCTTCTCGATGCGTAATCGTGTGATGGCGGGTAACTGGAAGATGAACAAGACCTACAGCGAGGCCGTGGAGCTTGCCACCGGCCTGGCTGCAGAGCTCAAGGACGGCACCGGCTCCGTGGACGTCATCGTCGCGCCGCCTGCGGTCGACCTCAAGGGCGTTGCCGAGGTCATCGAGCAGGAGAAGGCCCCGTTCGCCCTTTCCGCTCAGAACGTGTACTTCGAGGAGTCCGGCGCCTACACCGGCGAGACCGCTCCCTCCATGCTGGAGTCCGTTGGTGCCACCTACTGCATCATCGGCCACTCCGAGCGTCGCGGCTACTTCGGCGAGACCGACGAGGACATCAACAAGAAGGCCAAGAAGCTCATGGAGCATGGGATCATCCCCATCAGCTGCTGCGGCGAGCCTCTTGAGGTCCGCGAGGCCGGCACCCACGTCGAGTTCGTGACCGACCAGATCAAGAAGGACACCGAGGGTCTCCAGATCACCGATCCTTCCAAGTACATCATCGCCTACGAGCCCATCTGGGCCATCGGCACCGGCAAGACCGCTACTGCCGACGACGCCCAGGAGGTCTGCGGCGCCATCCGCAAGACCCTGGCCGAGATCTTTGGCCAGGAGACCGCTGACGGCATCCGCATCCTCTACGGTGGCTCCGCCAAGCCGACCAACGTCGCGGGCTTCCTGGAGAAGGACGACGTCGACGGCGCTCTCGTCGGCGGCGCTTCCCTGAAGGCTGACTCCTTCGCCGCCATGGTCAAGGCTGCCATGTAAGCAGGGGAGTAACCCCACGCGCCAGGGAGGGCTCGGGCTTCGGCTCGGGCCCTCTTTGCATGAGACAGGGGGACGCACCATTTGTCTCATTTCCATGAGACAAATGGTGCGTCCCCCTGTCTCACCCACATGTGGTATTCTTACAGACTGTCTGTATAGGTTCTAACCTCCCAGTCCCCAAGGAGCCATATCGTGGGCATTCTGAACACCGTCCTTATCATCCTCATGGCCGTCTCGGCCGTCCTCTGCGTCATCCTCATCCTCATGCACTCCGGCAAGGGCACGGGCGTTTCTGAGCTCATCGCCTCGTCCATGTACAACTCCAACGCCGGCTCCGCCGTGTGGGAGAAGAACCTGGACCGCCTGACGGTCATCTGCGCCGTCATCTTTGGCGTGTGCATCGTGGTCATGGCGCTCACGTTCCCGCAGGGCACCATCGGCTAGGACTTGCTTTGCAGCGCCATTCGTCGGCGCAAACTGCAGAACCAAATGCTCGTAAGGGCCCCTGTTGCTATGCGGCGGGGGCCTCTTTCATTTGCAGCTAGCAGGGCGACCGTGCTTCCCTAAGGGTTAACTGGCCGGCACAGACCCGTTACCAGACAGCGATACGCGGCTCTTTATGGCAGGGAATATGCAAATCTGATGTAAAGTAGGAAAGTCACTGTTGTAAAGCGTTCTGCCGTCCTGTGGCAGACGCCTGTGGGAAAGGGAGAAAACATGGCAAATCAGGTTTCTCGTCGCTCCTTCGTGAAGGGTGGGCTTGCCGCCAGCGCGCTGGCCGCCCTGTCCGCTTGCGGCAAGAAGCAGCCCGCCGCTTCTGACGCGGGTTCCTCCAGCGCTGCGGGTTCCGCTGCCGCAGCCGGCGGTACCTTCAAGTACTACATCAACAACCCGGTCGCCATCGATCCTTACAACACCCAGGAGGATCAGGGCACCAAGGTCGAGTACATGCTCTTCGACGCCCTTACGGACTATGACTGGGAGGCCGGCAAGATCGTCCCCAAGGCCGCCGAGTCCTGGGACGTCTCCGATGACGGCCTGACCTACACCTTCCACCTGGTCAAGGGCGCCAAGTTCCACAACGGCGACCCCGTGGACGCGGAGTCCTTCAAGCGCGGCTGGCAGCGTCTGTGTGACCAGAACATGGCCACCCCCAGCGAGATTGGCTACCACCTGAACCCCGTCAAGGGCGCGGTGGAGATGGGCAAGGGCGAGGCTGACGAGATTGTCGGTCTTACCTGCCCCGACGAGAACACCTTCGTCGTCGAGCTGACCGCCCCCATGGCCGACTTCCCCTACGTCTGCGCTCACCCCGCGCTGGCGCCCGTGCCCCAGGCCGCACTGGACGACCCCGAGAAGTTCCTCGTGGCCCCCATCGGCAACGGCCCCTTCAAGATGGACGGCGAGTGGAAGGCCGACCAGTACATCAACGTCGTCCGCTTCGACGACTACTACGGCGAGAAGGCCAAGCTGGACGGCGTGAACTTCTCCATCCAGAAGGACCCGGACACCGCCTTCCGCGAGTTCGAGGCCGGCAACATGGACTTCGCCCAGATCCCCACGGGCCGTCTGGAGGAGCTCAAGTCCTCCAAGGGTGTCGCCGAGGACGGCTACACCGTCACGCCGGGCAAGCAGGTCCTCACTGGCGCTGAGACTTCCGTCTACTACCTCGTCGTGAACATGGAAGACCCGGTCATGAGCCAGCTGCCCGTCCGTCAGGCAATCTCCCTGGCCATCGACCGCCAGAAGATCTGCGACAGCCTCTTCGAGGGCTCCCGCCAGCCTGCCGACAACTTCTTCCCCGCGGTTCTGGACCCGGGCCAGGACAACGCCTGGGAGTACTGCAAGTATGACCCCGAGGCTGCGAAGAAGATCGTGGACGACAACAACCTCGCTGGCACCAAGATCACCCTCTCCTGCAACTCCGGTGGCGGCCACGAGGACATCATGGCCATGATTCAGGAGAACCTGAAGGCCGTGGGCTTTGAGGTGGAGATTTCCACCATGGAGTGGGCTGCCTACCTCACCGCCCTGGGCGACGGCCAGTTCCAGATCGGCCGCCTTGGCTGGATTGCCGACTACCCGACGCTGGACAACTTCCTGTACCCCAACTTCTTCAGCACCGCAGAGAACAACTACTCCAAGTACAACGATCCCGAGGTTGACAAGGCCCTTGAGGACGCCCGTCAGATCAACGACGACGACGAGCGCAAGGCCAAGGAGCGCGAGATCAACCAGACCATCGGCGAGCAGCTGCCTGCCATCCCCGTCATGTTCTACTCCCACAACTACGTGGGCAGCGACCGTGTCCAGGAGCTCTACTTTGACCCCCAGGGCAAGGCCTACCTGCATGAGGCCAGCCTGAAGGCCTAAGGCATAGGCACCGCTGTGAACGGGGCCCTCGGTATTGGGGGCCCCGTTCGTCTTTGGGCCTTGTCGGCCTGAACGCTCTAACCATGGCCCTTGCTTCACGCGCCGGCCATGCAACGGGTCCCAGGGACATGTTTAGCGCGTTTGGCGTCAAAGACCCAAGTCACCATACCAAGGGAGAGGAATCGTATGGGCAGATACATAGCAAAGAGAGTGGTTCAGTTCATTCCCGTCTTCCTGGGAGTCACGCTGATTCTGTTCCTCATGCAGAACGTGGTCCCCGGTGACCCCATCAAGCTGATTGCGGGCGAGAAGAAGCTGGACCCCCAGACGGAGATGAACCTGCGCGCCACCTACCACCTCATCAAGACAGACGCGGACGGCAACCCCATCCTGGACGAGAACGGCAACACCATCGAGACGCCCCTGGTGGAGCGCTACGTGGAGTACGTGGTTGGCCTTCTGCACGGAGACCTGGGCAAGTCCTACCAGCAGAACGGCAAGCCCGTGGCGGACATCCTGGCCGAGAAGTACCCCTACACCATCAAGCTGGCCTTGGTGGGCATCCTCTTGGAGGCTTTGGTGGGCATAATCGCGGGAATGATATCGGCCATCAAGAGATATTCGGCAATAGACATCATAGTCACGCTGCTCACGTCAATACTTGTTGCCATGCCCGCCTTCTGGCTGGGCATGCTGCTGCAGCTCTTCTTCGGCATCCTGCTTAAGAACGCCACCGGCGGGGCCTTCTACCTGCCCATCTCTGGCGCGGGCGGCCCGACGGCGGAGTTCGTCTCGGCCATGTACTACATCCTGCCGGCAATCACCCTGTCCTCGGTCTCGTCCGCCTACACCGCGCGAATCATGCGTTCGCAGCTGCTTGAGGTCATGAACCAGGACTACATTCGCACGGCGCGCGCCAAGGGCCTCTCGCGCAGGGCGGTCATCATCCACCACGCCCTGAAGAACGCCCTCATCCCAGTGGTCACCTACATTGGCATCGACTTCGGCGGCATGCTTGCCGGCGCCATCCTGACGGAGACGGTCTTCAACTGGCCCGGTGTCGGCTTCGAGACCTACCGCGCCATCACACAGCGTGACTGGCCCATCGTCATCGGTTCCGTCACCGTCATCGTAATCGTCGTTATGGTCATCAACCTTGTTGTTGACGTGAGCTACGCCTTCCTGGATCCCCGCATCAGGTACGGCAGCCCGAAGAACAAGGGCTAGGAGATAACATGGCATCAAAAAAGAAGCATGGTCTGGGCAACGAGACCGCGGTGGGCGTGCAGACGCCCGAGGAGGCGCGCGCGGCTGCCCCCGCTGAGGGCCAGGGCCCTGACGGCGCGGCTCCCGTCCGTACCCTCTGGGGCGACGCCTGGAAGCGCCTGAAGCGCAACAGGCTGGCCATCATCGCCGTCGTCTGGATTGCCTTCATCGTCCTGCTTGCGGTCACCGCGGACCTCTGGGTGCCCCAGACCTTCGGCGGCCCCAACGACCAGCTCTACGACGTCCGCATGCCCATGAGCGCCCAGCATCCCTTCGGCACGGACCAGGTTGGCCGAGACGTCTTTGCCCGCGTCATCTACGGCGCCCGCATCTCTCTGGCGGTCGGCCTGCTGGCAACGGCCATCTCCACGGTCATCGGCCTGGTCATGGGCGCGCTGGCTGCCTACTACGGTGGCATCTGGGACACCATCATCATGCGCCTGGCAGACATCTTCCTTGCCTTCCCCTACACCCTCTTCGTCATTGTCATGCTTGCGGTGTTGGGCGGCGGCATCCAGAACGTGTTCATCGCCATCGGCGTCCTGGGCTGGCCCTCCATCGCCCGAGTGTTCCGCTCCGCGATCCTCTCCGTCAAGTCCAACGACTACGTGGACGCGGCCCGCGCCATGGGCGCCTCGGACTTCCGCATAATCACGCGCCACATCTTCCCCAACTCCGTGGCCTCCATCGTGGTCTACGCCACCATGAACATCGGCGGCGCAATCCTTACGGAGGCGGCCCTGTCCTTCCTGGGCATGGGCGTCACGCCTCCCAACCCCTCCTGGGGAATCCTCATTCAGGATGGCCAGAAGTTCCTGGCCACCCAGCCCTGGCTCATGATCATGCCCGGTCTCGCAATTCTTTCCACCGTGCTTGCCTTCACCCTGCTGGGCGACGGTCTGCGCGACGCACTCGACGTCAAGATGAAGGATGCATAAATGTTTGGACGAAAGAAAAAGAAGGCCGACGACTGGGTGGAACTCAAGGACCAGCCCGTTCCCGAGGGCTCGCACCTGCTTGAGGTCGATGATTTGAAGATGTTCTTCCACACCGAGGACGGCGTGGTGAAGGCCGTGAACGGAGTCTCCTACACGCTGGACCGCGGAGAGACCCTGGGCGTGGTGGGCGAGTCCGGCTCCGGCAAGTCCGTGACCTCCATGACCATCATGGGCCTCATCGACATGCCGCCGGGAAAGATCGAGGGCGGCGACGTGCGCTACCGCGGCAAGTCCCTGCTCAAGATGAGCGAGGAGCAGATGGAGCACGTTCGTGGCAACGACATCGCCATGATCTTCCAGGACCCCATGACCTCCCTCAACCCCGTCTACACCATTGGCCGCCAGCTGTCCGAGGGCATGCGCCTGCACATGGGCTACACCAAGGAGCAGGCCCTGCAGCGCTCCATAGAGCTGCTGAAGATGGTGGGCATCCCCAACGCGGAGCAGCGCGTGAAGGACTACCCGCACGAGTTCTCCGGCGGCATGCGCCAGCGCGTCATGATTGCCATGGCCCTTGCCTGCAACCCGGACATCCTCATTGCCGACGAGCCCACCACCGCCCTGGACGTGACCATCCAGGCCCAGATCATCGAGCTCATGCAGGAGATGCAGAAGAAGAACGGCAACGCCATCATCATGATCACGCACGACCTGGGCGTCGTGGCGGACGTGGCGGACAAGATCATGGTCATGTACGCGGGCTCGCCCGTGGAGTTTGGCACGGCGGACGAGATCTTCTATGAGTCCATGCACCCCTACACCTGGGGTCTCACCCGCTCCATCCCAGACCCTGTGTTCGACGAGAAGCACGCCCTCACGCCCATCAAGGGCAACCCGCCCTCGCTGGTGAACCTTCCCGCCGGCTGCCCCTTCTCGCCGCGCTGCCCCTATGCCACGGACCTCTGCAGGACCAAGGTGCCCGAGCGCTTTACCACGGAGACCGGCCACTACTCCCGTTGCCACTACGCGCACGACCCGGAGTTCGTTCGCAAGAACGCGCCCCAGACCTCGCACACCAAGACCAAGTCCAGCAAGAGCCCCGAAGTCGCCAAGGGAGGCGAGGCCTAATGGCAGAAAACGCGAACAGGTCCGGCCAGCCCCTGCTGCACGTGGAGAACCTCTGCAAGGAGTTTCCCGTGGAGGGCGGCTTTGGCTCCAGGAACAGGAAGTTCGTCCACGCCGTCAACAACGTGAGCTTCGACATCTACCCGGGCGAGACCTTCGGCCTGGTCGGCGAGTCCGGCTGCGGCAAGTCCACCACCGGCCGCTGCATCATGCGCCTGACGCAGCCCACTTCGGGCACCGTCGTCTTTGACGGCAAGGACGTTGGCAAGATGAGCAAGGCGGAGCTGAAGGAGATGCGCCGCAACATGCAGTTCATCTTCCAGGACCCCTACGCCAGCCTCAACCCCCGCATGACCATTGGCGAGATCATTTCCGAGCCGCTGATCATCCACGGCGTCATGCCCGACAAGGAGGAGCGCCTCAAGTACGTGCGCAGCCTCCTGGACATCGTTGGTCTGAACCCCGAGCACATCAACCGCTACCCGCACGAGTTCTCGGGCGGTCAGCGCCAGCGCGTCGGCATCGCGCGTGCGTTCGCCCTCAAGCCCAAGCTCATCATCTGCGACGAGCCCGTCTCCGCCCTGGACGTCTCCATCCAGGCCCAGGTGCTCAACCTCCTGAACGACCTGCAGCAGGAGTACGGCACCGCCTACCTCTTCATTGCCCACGACCTCTCCGTGGTCCAGCACATCTCGGACCGCATCGCCGTCATGTACCTGGGCAACATGATGGAGTTCTCGGACTGGAAGAGCCTGTACGCGGCCCCGCACCACCCCTACACGCAGTCGCTGCTCTCCGCCGTGCCGGTGCCTGACCCGGACATTCAGCACAGCAGGAAGCGCATCATCCTGCAGGGCGACCCTCCCTCGCCGATAGACCCGCCCAGTGGCTGCCGCTTCCACACCCGCTGCCCCATCGCCAAGGACATCTGCTCCAAGGAGCCCATGCCCGAGCTGCGCGAGGTTGCGCCGGGCCACTTCTGCGCCTGCCACTTTGCCGCCGACCACCCCATCAAGGACAGCTCCGTCAAGCTCTAGCGCGTGGTGAGCGCTGTTCTAGGGAGCACCGTTCTGGGCGGTCATTGCCCTGCTCTGGGCGGTCCTAGCCCGCAACCGTTTTGCCCGGCTTCCCACAAGACCCGCCGGAGGGTCGGGGAGCCGGGCCTTTTTCTTAAGGAGGAGTGACGCATGCAAGACGAAAGCAAGACCGCGGCAAGCGAGACCGTGGCCTATTCCTCGCGCGACCAGGTGCCGCAGAAGTACAAGTGGAACCTGACGCTGTGGTTCCCCTCAGACGAGGCCTGCCTGGCTTCGCTGGGGGAGTGCCAGAGCCTGCCGGAGGAGTACGCCGCCTGGCAGGACCGTGCTACCGCCACGGCCGCGGGGCTCTTGGGCTTCCTGCGCTTTGATGACGAGGCCACGTCCAAGCTGCAGCGCGTGTGGGAGTACCTGGAGCGCCGGGGAGACGAGGACACCCGCATTAACCGCTGGCAGGACCTGGTGGGCCAAGTGCACGCCCTGGCGGCCCGCGTTGGTGCTGCGGCGGCCTGGTTCCAGCCGGCGCTTCTGGCCCTGGACGACGCAACTCTTGACGCCTGGTACGCCCAGGAGCCGGACCTTGCCCTCTACCGTCGTGCGCTGCAGAAGATGCGCGCCCTGCGCGACCACGTGCTGAGCCCCGCGGAGGAGGCCCTGCTGGCCCAGGCGGGGGAGCTAGCCGCCGCGCCAGAGCGGGAGTTCTCCATGCTCAACGAGGCGGACATGGCCTTTCCGGACGCGCTGGACTCCCAGGGCCAGCCGCACACCGTCACCCATGGCAATTTCACGGCCGTGCTGGAGGTCAGCCCGGACCGCACGCTGCGTCAGAACGCCTATCACAGCGTGTACGGCGCCTACCGCAAGGTCAAGAACACCAGCGCCGCCATTCTGGGCGCGCAGATGAAGTCCCTTGAGTTCTTTGCCCGCGCCCGCCACTACGGCAGCAGCCTGGAGGCCAGCCTGGCGCCCACGGAGGTGCCCGTCTCCGTCTACAGCGGGCTCATTCAGGCCGTGCACGCCAACGTGGAACCTATGCACCGCTACATGGCCCTGCGCGCGCATCGCCTGGGGCTGGAGCAGATGCGCTACTGGGACGTCTACCTGCCCACCGTGCAGGCCCCCGAGCACCACTACACGTTCGAGGAGGCCTGCGACATAATGCTCGCCGCCCTCGCGCCCCTGGGCCAGGACTACCTTGCCGTGGTGCGCCAGGCCATAAGCGACCGCTGGTACGACGTGTACGAGACCCCGGGCAAGCGCAGTGGCGCCTACAGCTGCGGCGGCCGCGGCATTGCCCCGCTCATTCTGCTTAACTGGCAGGGGTCTCTCGAGGATCTGTTCGTGCTTGCGCACGAGACCGGCCATTCCCTGCACACGTGGCTCTCCAGCCACAGCCAGCCGGTGCGCTACTCCGAGTACGAGATGTTCGTGGCGGAGGTGGCCTCCACCACCAACGAGATGCTGCTCCTGCAGTACCTGCTGGACCACGCCGCGTCCGTGCAGGAGCGCGCCTTCCTGCTGGACCACTGGTGCAGCCAGTTCAAGAACGCCCTGTACCGCCAGACGCTCTTCGCGGAGTTCGAGCGCGACGCCAACGAGGCCTCCGCGCGCGGGGAAGGCACGGGCGCGGACGCCCTGAGCGAGCGCTATGGCAAGCTCAACGAGCTGTACTACGGCCCCGCGCTGAAGGTGGACGACGACATTTCCCTGGAGTGGGCTCGCATCCCGCACTTCTACTACAACTACTACGTGTACGTATACGCCACCAGCTTCGCCGCCGCGGTGGCCCTTGCGGAGCGCATTCTGAAGGGCGGCGCGCCTGCCCGCGACGCCTACCTTGGCTTCCTGCGCGGCGGCTGCTCCAAGCCGCCGCTGGACCTGCTTGCGGGTGCCGGGGTGGACATGGCCAACGGTGCCGCCGTGGACGAGGCCCTGAAGCGGTTCGCGGCCTTGGTGGACGAGCTGGAGGGGCTGCTGTAGCGAAGAAGATCTTTCCCGGTTGTTGCGCTCTGACTCGCGCTTGAAAGCCGCCCGCCTGCGTGGGTACAATGAGACCGACGGCCGCCTGCGCTTGGGGTGTCAGGCAGCGCCGTTTTCGCTTTGAGCCGCCGGTTTCGAGGCCGGCGGCCTACTTGCTAAGATGGCGGGGAGGGGCCTCGGGGCTTGCCCCGAGGCCCCTCCTTTGCATCGCGGCCCTCCCTTCGCGCGTCGATGAGCTTCAAGACCTTTCCGGCCAGTTCCACCAGTTCGGTGGTGAGCCGTATGAGGACGATCAGCAGATCCATGGGCATCACCTCTCTCTTGGAAAGGCGCTGCCTGCGCACGCGGTGTGGCCGTCGGCCGTGGGGCGATTCTACTACGCGAGGCGCGAACGCGCTATGGGGGAATGCATCGAATTATGGCTTTGACCTGCGGTTTATTGCACGAAACTTGCAGATTAACAAAAGGGGCGGGGAGTACGCGACTCCCCGCCCCGTGGGCTGGTCTCAGGCGAGGCATTGCGGCGCGCATGCTTCGCTTGCATGGGGTCGGGAGGTTTGCAGGCGATTCATGGCCGTGTGCGGCCAAACCTTCGTCCCCATAGCGCTTGGGAAGGGTGCTCACTTCCCCTGCGGGCGTTTGGCACCCGAAAAACCGTCGCACATTCGGCCATATTGCTACAGTTCTTGATGCGCCAACTGGGTATTTTCCGGGTCACCACAACCAAGGTGCGACGGTTTTTCTGGTCCCGTGCTCCCCGGGGCGGAGAGAACCCGCAGGTCAAGGTCATCGAAATTGAGCGGGTTTCCATCCGCGTGCGGTACCAGCACCAAAGAATCCGCAGGTCAGACGGGGTAATTCTGTGTCACGATCGCCCACCGTGGCGGAGAGGAGCACGGCGCGGCCCAGCCACGCGACGCCCTGGCACGAAAGGGGCGGGGAGTACGCGACTCCCCGCCCCGCGGGTTGGCTCGGCTCAGACCGACCCTATGCGTTCAGGCAGCTCCGCGAGCGTGTTCCGACGCCGCGCAGAGGCGGCCGTGCCACGTCGCTCGCTTGGGTGTGCGACAACTTGAAATCTGCCCGCCCAGGTGGGTACAATGAGACCGACGGCCGCCTGCGTTGGGTGGCTCAGGCAGCGCCGTTTTCAGTTTTTAGCCGCCGGTTGCGACCCGGCGGCCTACTTGCCTAGATGGCGGGGAGCTTTGGGCTTTGCCCGGGGCTCCCCGTTGTCATCGCGGCCCTCCCTTCGTGCGTCGACGAGCTTCAAGACCTTTCCGGCTAGCCCCACCAGTTCGGTGGTGAGCCGTATAAGGACGATCAGCAGATCCATAGGCTTTACCTCCTTTTCAGAAGGCGCTGCCTGCGCACGCGGTGCGGCCGTCGGCCGTGGGGCGATTCAACTACGCGAGGCGTGCGGATGCCATGGGGGAATGGAACGAATTGTGCCGTTGACCTGCGGTTTATTGCACGAAACTTGCAGGGTGCGCCAGTGCCTGTGTCGGCGCTGTGCGGAGGCTCCGCGTCACGTCGGTCATCCAGTTGTGCACCAACTTGAAATCTGCCCGCACGCGCGGGTACAATGAGACCGACGGCCGCCTGCGTTTGAGTCGCCCAGGCAGCGCCGTTGTTAGCGTTCAGCCGCCGGTTGCGACCCGGCGGCCTACTTGCCTAGATGGCGGGGAGCTTTGGGCCTGGCCCGGGGCTCCCCGTTGTCATCGCGGCCCTCCCTTCGTGCGTCGATATGCTTCAGGACCTCCCTCGCCAGCCCCGCCAGGGCGGTGGCCAGGTTGATGAAGACGATCAGCTTATCCATGGGCATCACCTCTCTTTGTGGAAAGGCGCTGCCTGCGCACGCGGTGTGGCCGTCGGCCGTGGGGCGATTCTACTACGCGAGGGACGCTGACGTTACGGGGAAATCGAACGGATTATAGCCTTGACCTGCGGTTTGTTGCACGAAACTTGCAGCATGGGCACTCGGGACGCAGCAGGCCCCAGACGTGCGGGCGGACTTGCCGGCTGCCATTGGAGCAAACTCCGCAAGGGTCGGATGGCACGCGTGTTGTTTGCCCGCAGGAACACGCGTGCGGTGATCAGCACGTGCTAGGAGGCCAGTTGGCGCAATCGGCGCAGCGTCGCACGCGTGTTAGCCCCGAGAAATAACATGCGTGCTGCCGCGCGTGTTATCACTGTGGGGCGCTACCAACCTATAGCACCGTCGTGATGTAAGGAAACCTCTGGTGGGTGATGCCTCACGGGGAGTCACTGAGGGCGGTTTGGCCTAGTGGCAAGGTTGTCGTTCGGTCGCTGAGGAGCAATGCAAACTACATCTTGGGAGGCAGCTTCTCCCACTTCCAGCGGTTCTCGCGATCGTTCCATATGAAGTGCGAAGTAACGGGTATCTCGCGAGCAGACTTCGATACATGGACGTCGCTGTAGCTCGGTGGCGGCACGGGCATGCCGGTGCTTCCATCCCCAACTATCAGCGTGAAACTCACGGATAGGGTGTTGTCGCCAATGGGAATCTCACACCAGACGGCATATGTGGAGCAGTCGCAACCCCAGGGTTCAAGCTGTACCTCATAGGTGCCCGGTCCGGTTGGCTCGGGGTAGAGGTCGACACCCGCGAGAATATCCTCGACGAACTCGTTGACGAGTCTGTCCCACTTGCACGTTAGTGATACCATGCGGGCCCCTTTCAGCGTGTTGCCGTTTGACCGTGATGCTTGAGGACAATGGTACTGTCCGCATGGGACGAGTTACGCATGGGAGCCTAGTGAGGAATCACCGGCCGTATACCGTACCAGTGCGCGAGCAGCTACACGCGCAAAGGCACAACTGGCTCATGTCAAAGTTAAGATAAGTACTGTTGCGGCTGTAATGTTGCGACTGGTAGGACGCATTGTAGGGGAGAGGACGATGACATGGTAGAAGACGCCCAGGCTATTAGACACGGCGCCAACGGCACCGACCTCTCAGACCTGTTTAGACGCTCAAAGTCCCTGGTCGAAAACGCACGCAGCTATGTCGGTACGCTCATCAACGCCGTCACGGTGTACACAAGTTTCGAGCTTGGCCGCTACATTGTTGAGGAGGAGCAGGGCGGTTACGAGCGTGCTGGCTACGGTAAGCACGTGATTGATGCGTTGTCCGAGTATTTGACTGCCGAGTTCGGGCGCGGCTTTTCGCGTGCGAACGTAGCCAAGATGCGCCAGTTCTATTTGGAATACAGGGACAGGCAGGCGTCAATTGTCTCAACGGGATTGAGACGATTGACCACCCTTGACGCGGAGGGAATTGTCTCAACACCGTCGAGACAATTCGTGGGGCAGCCACAAACGATGCCCTTCCGCCTCTGCAAGCGGAGCGACCAAGCGCTTGTGGAGCTGACCCTGCCCAAGGACGCCCACATATACGCCGCGGAGTACCGGCTGTACCTGCCCAGCAAGGAGCTGCTGCAGTCAAAGCTGACCGAGTGGCTGGAGAGCGAGGAAGCATGAAGGTATACGTGGGCAAGACGGACTGGTCTTGGTACGAGTACCTTCGTGACAAGAACCTCGACGAGGTCAACTTCTGGAAGCCGAGCGGCGTGCCCTTCAAGGCCCTGCAGGAGGGTGACCTCTTCCTCTTCAAGATGAAGGCTCCGCAGGGCGGCAAGATCGCGGGCGGCGGCTTCTTCACGCGGTACGTGACCATGACGGTGGAGTGGGCCTGGCGCGCGTTCGGCATCGAGAACGGCGTCGACAACATGGCGGAGCTCTCCGAGCGAATTGTGGGGTACCGGTCTGGCGCGGGCGCGCTCGAGGAGAACCCGCGCATTGGGTGCATCATCCTGAACGACGTGTTCTGGTTCGACGAACGGGACTGGTTCGACGTGCCCGGCAACCAGGATGACTGGCGCTACATCGTGTCTGGCAAGAGCTACGATGCCGAGAAGCCGGACGGCAAGTGGCTGTACGAGCAGACCGCGATGCGCCTGAAGGCCAAGATGCTGGCGGATTGCCCCACGGGCCCCATGGCCGCGCTCGGCACGGACGGCGCGAGCGAGGACGGCCGCTACGGCTTCTCCATGGCTCGGCACAGGCTGGGCCAGGGTGCCTTCCGCGCGCTTGTGGCCGACGCCTACCATGACCGCTGCGCCATAACGGGGGAGCGCACCCTGCCCGTGCTGCAGGCCGCCCACATCCGGCCCTACGCAAAGCAGGGCCCGCACGCCGTGTGCAACGGGCTCTTCCTGCGGTCCGACATGCACACGCTGTTCGACGCGGGGTACCTCACCGTGACGCCCGACCTGACGATCCACGTGAGCAAGCGACTGCACTCAGACTTCGACAACGGGCGCATCTACTACGCCTACCAGGGCGAGAGGCTCGCGATAGTGCCGGACGCGCTGCGCGACCAGCCTTCGAGGGACTTCCTGGAATGGCACAACGATACGGTGTTCCTGGGGTAGGGGCGTGGCGTGACGCGTGCGGCTGCGGAATGCTAGCGCGTTGCCGTCAGCGGGCAGCTGCAGACGATTGCCGTCCTCGTGCTAGACTCAGGCAAATACCTGAAAATGGCTGAGGACCTCCGGCATAACCGCAGGAATTCCTGTCGCCGCTCCGCTGCATCATATGGATGAACGGCTGATGCATCCGGAGGATCGGGGGAC
>OMVJ01000023.1 GCA_900314495.1 uncultured Olsenella sp. | reverse complement strand
GCAGCCCTCCGCCGTGGCGTCGAACTCGCGCGACAGCGCCACCCTGCCCCTCCCGTCCAGCACGCACAGCCAGTGCGTGTCCGCGTGCGTGTCGACGCCCGCGACGACCTTCCCCTCGAGCTCCTCGTCCGTGAGCCTGACTCCGGATGACATGCCCTCTCCCTCCGTCCGTGGTTTCCGTGCGGCCGGGGGGCGTGCGAGACGTTGCACTGACGGGAGCGCTAGCATGTGGGTTGTCTGGGTCCACGGCCTTGCGCCCAAGCTCCTATTAGGTCATCGGGCGCCCCCTGGTCCGGCACGCGGCGCGGGGCATGTCTATAAGAAGGCAGCCCCCTCCGGGACGCCAGCACGTACTGGGGCCACCGCGCCGCGTGCCAATCATCGTATCAGGGGCACTTCTGCGTCCCCGTGCGACTGATAACAATTATCAGTGCATGTGATGCAAACCCCCGTCTGATCGGAGCCTGAAGAACCGCGGCTAGGCGCGTTTTTCATGCACTGGTGTCGAGCGCCACATGCACACCCTGCCAGGCCGAAGGGGCAAGCCAACCCGACCAGCCGCTCGGCTGCCCCAGCCACGCGGGCACGCCGCTGGTCGTCACACTTACCGTTCGGCGATTCCCCAGGCATCGCATTCAAGACACGCCATGTCTTTCTCGCGAAAATCTTTGATGTCCGCACCGCATGCTCCCCCAGCTCGTGTCGGCCGCGTCCATAACGCAGCAGGTAGACGTACCAGTTTGCTGTGATTTATCAGCAAGATTCGTGCAAGCGTCTCGCGGGCGAGGACTGAGGCCAGCGGCATAGAATCCGCCCCTACCAAACGCGTGACCACGCGCTGGCGTGACCACGGCCAAACAGCGAGAGGCGGGGAGCATGAATCTGATTATTTGCGGCGATTCCGCGACCGAGTACTGGAGGCTCGATGACCCAGGCGACGAGGGCGAGTACGTGCCCTTGGACAAGCTGAAGCCATGCGTAGCGGCTGGGTGCGAGTACAGCCGGGCCACCCACGTGCCGAGTAAGTGCGTTGCGACCGCGAGCCAGCTCCGGCTGCTCAAGATTATGGACACCCAGGTGGGCGACCGCATCGCCATGCTTCATCGGCCGATTCATGTGATGGTTCCGGCCTCGCGAACGCAGAAGGAGCGGCAATCGATCGTGCGCCACATTTGGAGCGGAGTACTTCCGCGGCGCGCGATCCGCCGGATTTGCCCAGACGTCGGCGTCGCCACGCCCGAGTTCTGCTTTCTGCTGGCTGCCGGCGCAATCCGCACAGAAGAGCAGGGCGAGGGGAATGACCTCCCGGAGCCGTCGACGCCGAGGAAACGCACGGAGACCCCGGGCGCGCAGAGAAAACCCGAGAATCCAGCCAGTCTGCGAGAGGATTGCGCTAAGACGCCCGGGGAACGGGCGTTGGCGCGCACCCGCGACACACGGGTTGCGCGGCTGGTCGCGTACGGGATGGAGCTCTGCGGCACCTACTGCCATGGCTCGAACGGAGAACCGCGCTACAAGATGCGCCCGCTGACCACCGCCAAGCGCATAGGAAGTTTTCTGGAGGGATGCAAGGGCGCGTACGGCGTCAAGCTAGCCCTGCGCGCGGCCAAGTACCTGGTGGACGGGTCGGCCTCATGGATGGAAACCTCGCTCTACCTGCTGCTTTGCCTGCCGCGCAAATACGGCGGCTATGGCCTCTCGCGACCGGTCATGAACTACCGCATCGACCCTGAGCGCAACAAGCGCAGCGTGACCGACCGCGACTACTACCTTTGCGACTTATATTGGCCAGACAAACGCGTCGGCGTCGAGTACAACGGCAAGGCGGACCACTCCAGCGACTACGATATGAAGCGAGACGCAGAAAAGTCCAACTCCTACACCGTTATGGGCAACCACGTCTTCGTCGTCAGATGGTGGCAGGTCAACAGGGTCGAGAGCCTGGAGCTGGTGGTTAGACAGCTGTGCCGTGAGCTGGACGTTAGGTGGACCCCGGTGAGCACGAACTTCCGCATCTGCCACAACAATCTGCGCAGGCTCGTCCTGCCGCACATCAGCAAGTGGAGCGATTCCAGGCCCGGGGAAGAGTAACTCTCGCGGGCGAGGCGTGGCGCGGGGGCGAGGCTGCTGAGCTCTCTGTCTCGTCCCGCTGGCGCAAGGTGTGCCGGTGCCGCGGAAACTCACGGCGGGACGGGCGATTGAGATGCCTGGCGTGGACGACAAGTTGGATCCGCTGGGCCGCGCATACGACTGGGCTCGCCGATGCAGAAAATATTCGGGTAGACGCTCCTCCGGAGGTGCCCTTTGGCCACCAGGGAAATGCCGCATTCCTCGACACTGCTATTGAGCTGCGGTTATAGCAGGTTATGCAAATCCCGTCTGAGCCGAGCCTGCAGAACCGCGGCTAGTCGCATATTTCATGCGCTGGGGCGGAGTCCGGCGGGACATAGGCCGGTACGTGCATGGCTTCTCAATGGCCCAGGGACAGGACACGATTGAGACGTAACAGGATAGCTCCTGTTCCGAACTGGCCAGTTTCCTAGGGCCGCGCCGCAGTCCGCCTTGGCCTAGGCATGCGCACTTCGGCTCTATCCCTGCCCTGCATCCCGCTCACCACAAGCGCAATCACCACCGGCTCCAGAGCACACAGCGGGTACACGTAGCGCGTGATGATGGTGGGCCCAAGCAGGAGGGTCCCCCAGTAGAGGAGGGGGAGCACCAGCGGCAGCGCGCGTACAGCATTCTTGCGACTAGACAGCAGCCAGAAGAATGCCACCACGGGTGGCCACACAAGGAAGCCTTGGCTCATGAGCAGGCGCAGGATGGGGACTCCCTCCCATGGCCGAACCTCGACGGCATCATAGATGGCGCTGGCCAATTCCGGCAGCACGGGTTCGTGCGGAATGTAGTAATCCGCCGCATCCAGCGTGTCGTACCAGTTGGAGACCTCAAGCTCCAGGTACGGCTTGCCCAGGTTGCCCGGCACAAGCGGGTACCACGCCGTCACCGTCAGCTCCAAGAAGGCATCCACGTAGTCGTCCACGTTCTCGCTGCCTATGGAACGGTACGTCTTCCAAAACTCGTCCATGTGGTCTGGTAAGTAGTCCATGTCCAACGCGCTCTTGGCATAGTCCGCAAGGTAGGGGTGGTACGTTTCCGCAGTCAGGCCTGGTATCAGCCTCTCCAGCGCCCGCTCGTCCCGTACGGAAATTTCTCCCTTGCGTGCCACCACACGCGCCATCTGCTGCGAGGGTAGCGACAGGCTTTCGCGCAGATTGATGTCATGCGAGACGCCACCTGCCGCATAAATCGGCCCCGTCACCAGCCAAGAGAGTGCCAGTGCCACCCATAGCGTCACGACCAGCGAAAGGCCACGCCCGCGTTGCGCCGCTCTATGCCGCAGCGCCCGCACGAAAGCCACAACGGTCACCACCACGCAGAAGACCGCCCATGCGTATGTCATGTTGTTACGCAACAGCAGCGCAGCAAGGCCGGCAGTGCCCAGGGGCACAAGCCGGCTCACGGTGGGTCTTTCTCCCCTTTGCAGAGCTTGCACGAACAAGGCCAAAAACCAGCAGAAGGCTGCCGTAAAGTACACGTCTTTGGTGCAGCTCACGGCCATGAGCCCATTGACGGGGAAGAGCGCGAACCACACTAGCGCCACCACATAGCCCACAGTCGATCGCACAACCCTGCCGACCGCAGTCGCGGTGTAACCAAACGCAAGCGCTGTGACAGCCATCTGCAAGATGGTGCACAGCGCCATACCAGTAACGTACGACCCCAGAACGTCCTTCCCAAGCCACACAAAGAAGCCAATGAGCAGCGTGTGGACCACGGGATGCTGCGTGGTCATGGGGATGACGCCCATGACCTGAGCCACCTGCGTGGGCGTATCGTAGCTGTAAGCGCCAGGGTAAAGGGCAAGGAAGTAGGGTAGCCAGCACGCAAAGATGATGCCAGCAGCCAGCAAAGTTGCGAGGGGATGCTCGTTCCAACGCAGGCGACCTCCGCGAGACGGCACGCGACTGAGCAGCCAGAAGAGCCCCAGCAGGAGCAGAGAACAGGCGGCGCCCGTCAGGAGAATCGCACCCCACGTAGCCGCGTTCGAGAGATTACCCGCGTGATGGGCCATAACGTTTGCGCCCACGACGAGTGCGAACCCCAGCAGCACGCCCGGCACGACGGCGCATGGCACGCTACGCGCGTTAAGCCATTGAGCGTTGAGTCTGGTTATGGGCACCGCTGCTTCCCCCATATGCTTGCTCACTTGTTCTTCGCCCTCCTGGCAAGCATCTTGGGCACCAGCGCGGTGATGATGCGGTAGCGAAGCCCCGGGAAGGGGTACGTCAGCACGTTGAAGGCCTTCCACGCCTTGAAGTAGCCAGTCCAACCCTGCACCTTGGGCGTCCCAGCGTACGGTCCCATGGAGAGGTAGCGGTCGTAGTCAGCTGCGAACGTATGGGTGCTGCCCTCGCGCCAAGGCTTGTCCTCACCCCAAAAGTGCACTACGGCGGGGTGGGCCACGGCGTATTCGTACTCATCCTCGGGATAGTAGGGCACGGGGTCCATAAGCCCCTTGAGGAAGCGATAAGGGTAGAACTCGTACGTGTTGCCCCAGTTGTAGCTCACGGGCACGGGCTGGATCTGTCCCTTGAGTTCGCCAGATATGGCGTCTTGGTCGTTGGCCGTCAGGTGGTCGCGGTTTACGCGGCAGTACTCCACCAGGCGCCGCTCGCAGCCTTCCTCACGCCAGCGGTCAAGGTTCACCAGCAGCATGCCGGCGTTGAAGTACCAGCTGTCCGTCAGGTTCAGCGTCTGCAGGCGGCCGTCATCAATGGTCGCTTCTATCACGGCACCAAGAACCTTGCCGGGAGCAAGCTCCGTCTCCCACAGGGGGCGAAGGGTGTCCACCACAATCATGTCCGCATCCAGGTAGATCACGCGGTGCACGCTCTCTGGCAGATAGCTGCCCATGAGCAGGCGGGCCAGCACCACCTGGTTCCACCCGCCCGTGTCGAACCCGTCAAAGGACTCCATGAAGTTGCCCGCGTCAATCACATCAAGCTCGCGGCCATAGCGCTGGACCAGGCCAGCCAGGTTGGCAATGGTCTGCTCGGCCAGCCCCATGCCCAGCACATACAGGTGAATGTCCTCCGCGTCGCGGTTGTTCTCGCACAAGGAGATGATGGTGGTGGAGAGCTGCGGCGCAAAGTTGTCGTCTATGGCAAAGAGGACGTTCATGGCATCATTCCTGCCTCTTCGGTTCTGCAGTGTTCCAAGGCATCAATCACGCGCCTCGCCGTGTCTGGCCAGGTGTACTCCGTCTCGATGCGACGCCTCAAGTTCGCTCCGTGCTCGCGCGCAATCGCAGGGTTGTTCTGGTACCAGAGTATCCGCTCCACAAAGGGATCCGAGTCTTGCGACGGCAATACCGTGCCGCAAGCTTGCCCGTCGGGTATGAGCTCCTTCACGCCGCCGGTGTCAGAGCAGACCGCTGGCAGCGCCCAAGCAGCAGCCTCCATGATGGAGGAGGGCGTTGCCTCTGGGTACAAACTTGGAAAACAGAACAGCTGGGCCGTACTCAACAGCTGCGACACGTCCTCGTGGCTAAGCCTGCCCAGCAGATGCAGGTTGGAGTAGGCATACGACTCCATGTGCCCTCTCTCCGGGCCATCCCCAGCCACAAGAACATGCGTCCTGGGGCTCTTCTCGGCAAGGATTGGGGCCATGCCAAGCAAGCAATTGGTTCCCTTCTGCGGCACCAACCTCCCCGTCCAAGCGACGACGTAGGCATCCTCGGGAAGGCCGAGCTCCACCCTGAAGTCACGCCCCGAAGCCGAGGCCCGGTACGCCTCCGCGTCAATCGAATTATGTAGGACCCCCTTTGGGCTGATGCCAAAGTGTTCCAGCCATCGCGAGCTGGCGTGCGAGACGCCATAGAAGTCGGGATGCTTGGCCTTAACAAGCTGCGTGAAGCCGCGCTCATACGCCCGCACCGCCCAGTCGATGCGCGGGTTCCCAAAGCCCAGCCAGCTCGACCCGTGGTCAACAACAATGGGCCGCAGGCCATGCGCGCGCGCCATGTCACAGCCCATGAGTGAGTGCTCGTAGAAGCGCGTGTTGATGAGGAGCCCCCACATGTCCCGGTTGAGGAGCTCTCCCCACAGCCGCTTGAACTCGTCATCCTTCTTCGGAACCGGATAGCGATTGCTGGCAAACACGCGGCAAGGCAGGCGATATATCTCGATGCCAGGCAGATACTCTTCGTAGGCAGAGAGGTTCGCGTGGTTGTTGACCACGAGGATCACGCGGTACCCCTTGGCCGCAAGCGCCTGCATAAGGGAATCTGTCCAGCCCTCGATTCCACCCAAGTATGGGTAGAAGAAGGCCGAGAAGATGCAGATGGTCCTATGCTCTGCGCCATTACCCGACACCTTGTGACGCCCCTCTACTCTTTTCGCGGGAGTACGCACTAACCTTATCAGAGTCAGACATTCTGGGGGCAGAAACCCCCACGGGTCCGCAGGGCCGCGTGACATGTGCGCGCAATGCAGACTGCCGCGCCCTTCCTCGCCTGCTTTGGCTAGTCTAGCTGGCTTGTATAATTCTTGACCAGTGTTCCCCAGAAGAAAGGCTTGATTGACCTTGGGTTGGCCCATGCTGTGGCTTGACATACTTGTTGCTGTGGCAATTCTTTGGATACCCGGCTACCTTTGTGCGCGCATGCTCCGACTCCCCCGCACATGGGCGATTGTCACAGCCCCTCTAGCCACAATCACCCAGTACTGTCTGCTGGCTGTTGCCTTCAGCTTGGTCCACGTCCAGGCAAACGTGGTCTCACTCGCAGCCGTGCCCACTGTTGTTCTTCTGCTGCTCTTTGCGGTCAGGCACCACAGAGGCATCAACGAGCTCGAGCTTTCCCGTCTGGAACCCGCGACGCTCTTCCTTGTGGCTTGCATCGGGCTTGCAATCACCTGGCTTATCTTCGTACGGGTCCTGCCATACCCCGAGGCAATCAACGAAGACTGGGACTCCGTCTTCCACCTTGGCCACATCGGCGCCATCATGGACTCGGGCGACTTCGTTGCGGGATCGTACGGCCAATACGCCACGACGCGGGACCTTGCCGTGGCACCCTTCCGCTACCACGGCTGGTACCCCAGTGGGTGGCATCTGGTCTGCGCCCTCATTGCCGAGGCCACCGGCTCGCCGCCTCTCATAACCATCAACGCGTTGAGCGTCGTGTGCATCGCCTTCGTCTACCCACTCAGCTTCGTGGCCTTTGCCGCGGCGGCAGGTTTTGACAACCCCCGTACTCAAGTGGCATTTGGCCTGGCATCGCTGAGCTTTGTCATCTTCCCATGGGGTTTCCTCGTCCATGGGACGCTCTACCCCAACCTTTTCTCATTCTGCCTGGTACCCGCGGTCACGGCGGTGCTCTTCCTCGCCCTGCGCCACCTGCCCAGACTCCACAACGCCTTTCCACTGCTGACGATCTTTGTTCTGGCAGCCATTTGCCTCTTCTTCGTGCATCCGGGCGCCATCTTCACCGTCGGGTTCTTCTCGGTTTGCGGTATCGCGGCGGCGGTATTCCGTGCGTCCAAGGAGCGATTCCACGGCAGTATTCCCGTGGGCGCAGCCTTTGTGGCGCTCTGGCTCGCCGCCGTGGCTGGCATATGGTACGCGTGCTACAAGGTCCTCTTGCACGCTGGCTCGCTCGGCGGCACGTACCCCTCGCACTACCTCACGCTGGTTCAGGCGATCAAGAACACCATCAGGCTCAACTATGCGGACGGCTTCAGGGACATCGCCCCGCAGTACGTTCTGGCGGTCTTCGTTATCTCCGGCGCCGTGCATACCTTTCAACAGAGGCGGGCTCGTTGGCTGGTGTTTTCCTACCTCATGTGCTGCGCCGTCTTCGTGATCACCCTGGTGACCGACAACCCTGTCCACCAGCTCCTGGGCGGCTTTTGGTATGCGGACCCCTACCGCATGGGAGCCCAATGCGCCCTCTTCGCCGTGCCGCTTGCGGCGCTGGGAATCGACTGGCTGTGCGAGGGAGCCCTCTGGCTAATCTCCCACAGGGGATCAAAGGCCGCACACATGGCGGGCGATCCGCAGGCCGCAGACCTAACGAGAGTCGCCTCCGCATGCATTACACTCTGCCTCTTCTCGTACCTGAACTTTGCATCCGGCTGGCTGCTGCCCACTCCCACCAACTACCTTTGGACATCGTTCGAGACGCTCAATACAAAGATTCGCTACCACTACGTGGACCACCACGTGCTCTCCCAGGAAGAGCTGACGTTCGCGTCCGAGGTTTCGCAAATCGTGGGGGATGAACTTGTTGTCAACAATCCCATGGACGGCAGCATGTTCCTTTACGGCACGTCCGGCATAAGGACCTACTACCGGGACTACCAGCTTCACCAGAACGAAAGCGCCGCAAGCCTGGCAATCCGCACCGAGCTCAACCAGCTTGCCGGCAACCAAGAGGTCGGCGACGCCGTTCAGTCCGTTGGCGCCGCATACGTACTGCAGCTGCACGCCGACACGCTGGACCAGCTTGAGCAGGTACACGAGTTCGACACCATTCCTCTCCCCTACGGCGCCTTCCCTGGCATCACCTCAGTTGATGAGACGACCCCAAGGTTCACGCTTGTATTGGAAGAAGACGACATGCGCCTCTACAGGATCGATGCGCAATAGGTATCACCTTAGACAACAGCCTTGCGTCCCCCGCCCAGCCGCCTTGGCAACAGTACCAAGTTCTTAGAACTACTTCACCCCATACCACCCGATGCCCTCGGCGCGCCAGCCGAGTGAGACCAGATGGTCGTTCTCGGCCTTGGACGTGGTGTAGTTGTGGGAGCCGGAGTTGTTGCGCGGTGCGGACGGGTCCACGTTGGGGTTGAACTGGCGGTACAGCGGCACGCCCTTGGCGTCGTCGGAGTACCAGCCCACGCCCTCGTACTTCCAGCCGACGGAGACCAGGTGGTCGCGTTCGTCCTTGGACGTGGTGTAGTGGTGGTCCGTCCCCGAGTACAGTCGGTACACGGGCGTTTTGGATGTCTTGGGCGCCGTCCAGCCCACACCCTCGTAGCGCCAGCCGACCTTCACCAGATGGTCACGCTCTACCGTGGATGCCGTGTAGAAGTGCTCGCCGGAGTTGGGGTTGTAGCAGCGGTACATCGGCACGCGGGTCACGCTGGCCGCACTCATCAGCGCGGAATCAAACCGCGGCATGCCGTAGCCGGTGTACTTGTCAAAGCCCACGCCCGCCTCGCCCGCCGTGATGTCCCGGCAGTACGCAGTCTGCATGTCAGACGCAATCTGCGCGCCCGTCTTGTCCTGCTGCAGCAGCATCATGTCCGCCGCCAGGGCACTTATGAAGGGCGTTGCCATGGAGGTTCCACTGCTGGTCTTGCCGCCACCGGTGGCAACCACAATGCCCGTGCCAGGGGCACTCAGGTCGAGCTCCTTACCGTAGTAGGAGTAGTCTCCGTCGCGCATCAGGGTGGAGCCAACGCGCTTAAGCGCTGCCACGGCCGTCACGTGGTCACTGACCGCGGGGTAGGCGTACAGCAGTCCCATGTCCATGGTGGTCTGGCCCGTACGCCTGTTGCCCGCAGCCGCAACCACGAGCCCTCCGGAGCTCTGGATGCTCTTGAACAGCGCCTCGAAGCTCTGGACCAGGCCGGTATGCTGCGAGTCCAGCACACCGTTGCTGGCGGAACTCAGCTCCTGGCCCAGGCTCACGTTGAAGACCTTGGCACCATGCGCCTGGGCGTACTTCAGGGCGTAGTAGATGTCCCAGAAGCTTGCCTCGCCGTTGTTGCGCACGACCTTGACCTCAAGCAGCTGCACGTTGGCCGGCGTGCCCGCGGCAATGATGGCCGAGACGTTCGTTCCATGCCCCAAGGGATCGGAGAAGGGGTCCGCACCTGCGTCCGAGGCCTTCCCCGTCACCTTTCCGGACTTGTCGTAGGCGTTGAAGATGCTGCAGGAGGCAGAGTCGAAGGTCACGCCCTTGAAGACCGCATCCGCCTTGTTGCAGCCAGAGTCGATGACGGCGACCTTCACGGTTTTGCTGGTCTTGATGCCCTCCTTGGCGGCGTCCAGGTTCATGTAGTCAGAACCCACGCCCCAATAGCCAACCGCGGTATCGTCCGCTTCCTGAACCTGGGCCATGGTGTCCACGAAGACGCGGCCCTCGCCGTACTGGGCAACCAGCCGGTCGTAGGCCTGCGCGGCGGCATCCATGGAATCGAAGGTCATGACGCAGGAGTCCGTTGTCTGGTCGTAGGCCGCCGCGCTGGCACCCGTGGTGTCCACGTCTGCGCCCGCGCCGACCACGGCAATGCGCTGCAGGGCAAAGGGGTAGGTCACCTGCACGGTGTTGTCATCGGTCACCGTGGCGTCTGCGGTCTTGCTGTCCTCCAGCGCGTCGGCAATGGTCTGGGCGGCGGCCGCTACGTCACCGCCCTTGGCTTCCACGGCCTCCTCGTCCGTAAGGCCTAACGTCTTGAGTTCAGAGGCCGTCGTGCTTTCGGGGTCAATGGTGATCTCGGCCGGCAGGTCCGTACTCGCCGGAACGGCAGCCGCCATCTGCGCCGGGGTGGAGACCAACGTCGCGGCGGGCGAGCCACCCTCGTCCGCAAGTGCCGCGGTGGCAACCGTGACCGCGCAAGCCAGCACCACGAGGAAGCGCGTCCATACGCCAGCACGCCGCGTCATTCGTCCGTCCCCTTTACGCATCAGTTGACCTCCCGCCCAACAAGACGGCGTCCACCATAACGCAAACCTCGCCTGTTGGCGGCCTCAACGCATGTTAGTGCGCCACTCACGCAGTCGGCACAATCCTGTACAAGGTGCAGCCGGGAGACTCGAGCACCTTCTCGAACCCGGGCGTGTCATCCTGAATTGCCTGGATGCCCGCAAAGTCATCAAAGTTGAAGTCGCCGCGCAGGTTCATGGACGAGAGGTCCGACCACGCCAGCTTCAGCTTCATCACGTACGTGGCACCCGTCTGTTTGACGGCCTCCTGCACCTCTGGATTCGTCGCGTACTCGCTCAGGTGCAGGCGGATGGCCTTGCTCGCCTCCGTCTCGTTCGTGTCGCCCACGCCAATGAAGTTGCGATAGTAGCACCGCACGTCACAGGCGGAGTAGGCAAAGTAGCTGCCATCCATGGGGTCGTTGATCACGAGTTCGTCGCCCGTAACCTTTGCCACGCGGTTTGCGAATGCCCTCTCGGGCTTGGTGAAGGGGATGACGAAGGCGTACTGCTCTTGGACAGCCATCTGCCAGTCACCGAACGTGGTCCTCACCGCTGGGTAGGACTGATTGCGTATGAGGGCGTTTTCTCCGTCCGAGAGATACGTTATTACCTGCGGCGGTGTCGCGTCCCGCTCCGCCGGCAGGTCGAAGCTGGGAACGAAGGTACCGGCCACGAACAGGGCGAGCACGACCACCGCAATCTTGGCGGGGTGGGTCTTGGCCTTCCTGGCTGCGTTGTACTGCGTCACCAGGGCAGTCACATCATCGAGCACCCAGACCAGGCCCGCCGCAACCAGCGGCACGGCGCACAGGGCCGCAAAGGCCGCCACGCGCACCTGGTCCGTGTACCAGAAGCCCGTGAGGTAGTGCTTCAGCTCACCCTCTGAGGTCATGCCCACATAGCAGAAGACGCACCACGCCACATAGGCAACTGCCAGCCAGCGCTCGTCCCTCCTATGCAGCAGCTTGACAAGACCGATGATGACCATGATTCCCGGAACCAACTGGATGGCGTACTCGTTGTGCAACCTGCCGAAGCTGAAGCTCAGCGTGAGTATGTTCACCAGCGCCTGCACGGGGTGGGCATAGGCCGGCCAGTTCTCCCACACCGTCCCCTGGAAGGCCGGCAGCTTGTAGCACAGGGTCCAGAACACCAGCACGAGCACGCCGAACGCGACGGGCGGCAGCAGGCGGCGCGACAGGGCCTTGCCCTTGGTCTGCGGCAGGCGCCACAGCCGACCAATGCAGAAGGGAGTCAGGGTCACAATGGCCGCAAACACGCCGTTGGGGTGCAGCAGGCCTATGGCCACCACAGACACCAGCAGCGCCAGGGCCATGTCCGCGTACTCCCTGCGCCTCCGCTCGGCAGAGAATAGCAGCACGAAGATGGCCATGGCGCCTGGCAGCAGGTTCATTGCCGTCAGGTTGGGGTAGACGGGGCCCCAGGTAATGGTTATCCAGGGGCAGGCAATGAGTGCTAGGCAGGAGACTGACCCGGCCAGGCGCACCTTCCTGTTGTTGGGGAACGCCACCGCGAGGAACGCCAGCATGGACACCGGGTACGCGACAAAGCAGAAGACCACGGTGGCAACGTTCAGGCTCATGGGAACGGAGCATGAGGTGCCCTGCACCAGCAGCGCACACATGGTGTGGTAGGCGGCCGGGTAGAACACGCGGTTGGGCGTGGGGTCTATGGCAACGTCCGCCGCCGTGAGGTAGGCGCTGGTACCCAGGGACGACATGTGTCCCGAGTCCGCGAAGGCCTTCACCAGGTTCAGGTGCTGGGTAACGTCGTACAGGACGTAGATGTACTCGCCCGTGGGCAGCAGCTGAACGTACAGGGTGTAACCAAGCACAATGCCGATGACGCCATAGAGCAGGACTTCTCCCCAGCCAAGGTCTGGCAGCTGCAGGTCGCTGCGGTTGCGCTCCAACACCAGAAAGAGCACCGCGGCAAGGGCACACAGGGGAAGCAAGACGCTGAGGGGCGAGGCGAAGATTCCAAGGAACGCCAGGGCCTGGCACCAGATGGCAACCGCGCCAACGGTCACAACGGGGGCCAGGCACACAGACCAGGTACGTGGAAACCGGAAGCACCGCAGGATGAGGTACCCCGGGACGAAGACTTCCAGGAAGAGGAATACCATCGCTAGCTTGAACGGACCCACGACTTTGCTCGTTTCTTCCAGTCGCCCTGCGCCGCGTGTTACGACGCAGGGCGATATGCCACGCCTAACTCATACGTCAACGGGGCGATGTGACCCTACGCCACCGGGTTGGCCTTCACCACGGCGCGAACCTTCTCGCGCACGCCATCCAGGTACTCCTGGGTGGGAATCCAGTTGTACATGAAGGCGGGTTCCGGCAGCTGGAAGCCGTCGGCCTCGAGCTCCGCGTACACGTTCTTGGGGCCAAGGGGCGCCCAGCCGTAGGAGCCAAAGGCGAAGCCGATGCGATCGGTGTTGTTCTGCTTGGGCGAGAGGCCGCGCATGTAGGTGAGGAACTCGGCCACGGTGGGCATCATGTTGCTGTTGAGCGTGGGCGAGCCAACAGCCACGTACTTGGCGTCCAGGAAGAAGTCCATGGCGTCAGAGACGTGGTTCTCCTTCAGGTCCATGAGGTGGGCGGCCACGCCCTCCGCCAGGAAGGCGTCGCAGATGGAGTGGGCGATCTTGTCCGTGGAGTGCCACATGCTGTCGTAGATGACCACGGCCTTGTTGGCCAGCTTGCCGCTGACGAAGACCTGCTCGTAGGCATCCAGGATGTCCGCCACGTGGCTGCGCCAGATGACACCGTGGGCGGGGGCAATCATCTCGATGGCGTCCGGGCCAAGCTTGCGCACGGCCTTCACCGCGTTGGCGGCCTGCATGCGGTAGGGCTGCACGATGTTGGCATAGTACTTGCGGGCCTGCTTCATGATCTCGTGATAGTCGTTCTCGTCGTCAAAGCGGGCGGAGCTGGCAAAGTGCTGGCCAAAGGCGTCGTTGGAGAAGAGGATCTTGTCCTCAACGTCCAGGGTGACCATGTTGTCCGGCCAGTGGACCATGGGCGTCTGCACGAAGGCCAGGGTACGCTTGCCAATGCTCAGGGTGTCGCCCGTCTTGACGGGGGTGTAGCCCAAATCACCGTAGTGGGCGGTGAGCTCCTTCACGGCCTGCGGGGAGCAATAGATCTGCGCGTTGGGCGCAAGCTCCTTGATGGTGGGGATGTTGCCGGAGTGGTCCATCTCCACGTGGTTGCAGACCAGCACGTCGATCTTGCTGGGGTCGATGATCGCACTGATGCGCTGCAGGAACTCGTCCTTGAAGGTGGACTTGGCGGTGTCGATGAGGGTGACCTTCTCGTCCATGATGAGGTAGGCGTTGTAGGTGATGCCGTCCTCCGTGGTGTAGCCGTGGAAGCTGCGGGCGTTCCAGTCCACGCCGCCAACCCAATAGACGTCCGGCTTGACCTGAACTGCAGTAAGCATGGTGATATCCCTTCGTAGTGGGCCGGCTAGGTTCCGGCCAATGAGCGGGCTGACCTCCTGATTGAGTCTAGCATGCCAAAGGCGATCAGGTATCCCCACCTGCTAGTGCACGGCGAGCAGGTTGCCAGATTGCAGCAGCGTCACAGCTATTCGTTGGCTCCCCGCCGGCCACCCACACCAGCAACGCCAGCCCACATGATGGGCAGAAGAACCACCAGCGGCAACGCGTAACGCAGGGACGCGTTGAGCGGAGAGACGCAGCACACCGCCCACACCACGAAGCTCATGGCAAAGACCGGCCACGCATGAGAACGACGGCAGAGCGTCCACGTGCCAAGAATCAGGCAGGCCCAAGCATAGAAAGCGGGCTGGAACAGGAAGCCAGCAACGGGTATGCCGGCAAGCCATACAACACGGGCCTCCAGCTGCACCCGCGCGACCTCATGAATGGAGCCCGCCGTCCCCAGATCAGAGAGCATTCCGCTGAAGGGGTACCCCAAGCCTTGCATCCACTGGTAGTGCATCTCCGCAGTGTTCGGGAAGTAATCAAGGTCCTGGATGCTCGCACCACTCATGAATGGGTACCAGTAACCGACGTTAGCTCGCAGCAAGGTATCCAAGTACACTACGGGGTGGCGCACGCCCTGGTCGCGCCACGCCGCAAGGTAGGCCGTCCTCAAGCTGGCATCGTCCAAGCCCTTCACGTGCGTCTTCACCGGATCCACGATGGCTGGGTCATACAAGTCGCCCAGCTGGTCGTAGTCCACATCCAGAATGCCTTGAATAGCGGCACATTCTTCTGACGTTGCGTCGCCTGCGTCCCGCGCATAGGCCGCCGTTTGCTGTAGAGGAATGCTCAGCACCAAGGCGGAGTCACTCGGCTGCACTCCAGCAGCGGGTACTAGCAAGTTGTTCCAGCCGAAGTAAGCCGCTGCAACCAACGCCGCCGTCAACATGACCCTAAGGTGCGTCCCCTTGCGAGCGATACAGGCATACGCCAGCAGGCCAACCAGCACCACATAGATGCAGTTGCCACGGGTAAGGGAGCAGAGCACGCCCAACACTCCGATGGCAGGAAGCGAGGCGAGCTTGGGCATCTCGAGCTCATGCGTACCGCCGCCTTGATCCGTCCACGCTCTTACAACCAGCTGCAGGGCAAAGAATCCCAGCGTCACGGCGGAGAATACGTCCTTGGCCAGAACGTGCGAGTACAGCGAAAGCACAGGACAAAGCGCTGCGAAGGCCACCAGCGCAATGCGCGCACCGCGCTTGGCTCCCATGCGGCACATCCACCGGTGCGCGCAACTGAAGAGTGCATCCAGCCCCAGCGCCTGCACAACTACAGTGAGAAAGAGACCGCCCCGCGCGCCAGCGAGGATGTGCCCTGACTGGTACAGCAGCCCGAAGACCCACGTGGTCAGCACGGGATGGTGGTTGCTGAGGGGACGGTCCCCTACGAACTGGCTCAGCTGGTTGAAGTAATCGAAGTTGATAGAAGCTGGAAAGCTCAGCGCTATGAAGGGGGCCCAGCAGACAAGGATGGCGACAAAGGCAAGCGTGGTCAGCCAACGGGAAGGTTCGCGTGCGGCATCCGCCCGCGCATGAGAGCCTACCCTCTGATGCCGTGCTAGGACATCCAGTCCGCGGAAGGCCAGTGAGCACAGCAGAGTCAGTGCAATCCATACCACTAGGCAAGCCACAGCAGAGAGCGCGATGCGTACCGGACTCGTTAGGTAACCGAATGAGGTACCCGTCCGAGTTACGGCCATCCCAACGTAGAAGAAGAGCATGAGGATAAACGCGAGAAATACGCACATGGGTCCGTCGACCCAGCGACACAAGCCGTGACCCCCTTCCCTTCTTACGCTCACGCGACACCTCCAAAGCAGGTCGATAGCCTTACTCTACCCGCGCTCGTACCAGCTCGTTCATGCGCGGCAGCATCTGCTCCATCTGCTCCACGGAATCGAAGCGCAGGAACAGAATGCCCAGCGCCTTGTTGGCGCCGTCGAAGCGCTCCACATGGGCGCCTTCCTGCACGTAGGGCACCGTGCGGTACACGTGCGGGGCGAGCTCGGGCGCAATGTCCAGGCCGCGGAAGGTTCCGTCCACGCTGCTGTGGGGCACGTAGGTGCAGTTGGCGCGGCCCTGTGCGTCGGCCTCGTCAAAGGCAACGCTCAGAGAGTCGTCGCCCATGGCGTAGCGCACGTTGGCCTCAACAAGGTCTATGCCGCTTATGTCGCTCAGCTGCACGGGAATCATGTTGCCGCCGGCGCGGGCGCCCAGCTCCAGGAAGTAGGGCACGTCGTCCTCGCCCACAATGACTTCCACGTTCATCTCGCCAAACTGCAGGTCCAGGCTGGTCACCAGGTCTTGGATGACCTTCTTCACCTTGGCCGTCTGCTCAGGCGAGAGACCGGAGGGAAAGCGCTCGCCCACGGGCACCAGGCCACCCAGGGACTCGTCGCGCAGGCAGCTCATGAGGCCCCAGAAGGCCACCTTGCCATGCGCAATGAAGATGTCCCCGCCTATGACGCGGGGGAACTTGGCGCGGATGTACTCCTCCAGCACCAGGATGCGGTTGCGAGAGAAGCCCGCCGCGTGCTCGATGGCCGCGGCAAAGGCCTGGGGGTCGCGCTCTTCCAGCACCGTCACGCCCTTGGAACCGGAGCTGTCCGTGGGCTTGAGCACCACGGGAAGACGCATGCCCTGGCTGGCGGCAATTGCCTGCTCAGGCGTGGCGTCCGCGGGTACGGGCGTCGCCTGGGGGCAAGGCAGACCGGCCTCGTGCAGGTGGGCGCGAAAGAGGTGCTTTACGGAGAGCTTCTCCACGCCGGCAAGCGGGTTGGTGGGCAGGCCCAGCTGCTCCGCCACGTAGGCCGCCGTGAGCGCCGCCGGGTCTGACGCGTAAGCAAGCACGCCCTGGGCGTGCTCCTCCCGTGCGATGCGCAGCATGGTCTCGCGGTCCGTGGTGGACTCCTGGTAGAAGACGTCCGCGTGGTACTGGCCGGGGTTGTCTGGCAGGTAGTCGCACAGGACGGTGCGATAGCCCAGGCGCTTGGCGGTCTCTATGGCAACGACCTGCTGCTGCGAGCCGCCCAGCAGCAGAATGGTGCGCTTGCCTTGCAGCTCATCCGCCATTTAGTACGCACCGCCATTGTTGCGACGGACCAGCAGGTTGGGGTCGGCCTCGGCGCGCCTCACCAGGGCGTCGATCTTCTCCTGCTTGGCCGCAAAGTAGTCGCGCAGGAAGGGGTCCTTCTTGAAGGGGTGGTAGAACTGCAGGTACTTGACGCCGGAGTGGGAGTTGATCTCGATGATCTTGGGGCCGTGGTCGGTGAAGCAGACGTCGTAGCCCATCCACTCCAAGAGGTCCAGGTGCTCGGAGAGACGCATGAGACGCTCGCGCAGCTCCGGCCAGCAGTCCATCTTGCCTTGGAAGGAGCCACCCGTCTCCGGGTGGGTGTCCGTCATGACCACGCGGTTGGGGTAGATGAGGGCACCCTTGCCGAACTCGCCGGTTTGCAGATCGAAGTCCACGTTGATGTCGTAGATGTCGTGCTTGTCCGGGTAGATATAGTTGGCCTTGGAGTCGTCACCGTTGGTGCCGCCGGCAAAGCGCAGGTAGGTGCCACACATGTGCACCTCCATGCCCGTGGGGTTGCAGGTGAGCACGCGCAGGGTGTGGATGACGGGGCTGACCTTCTCCATGCCCATGCCAGGGTGGAAGAACTCCGTGTAGATGTTGTTGGGGTGCTCGTCCAGGAAGTGGATGACGTCGTCCTCCGTGGCTGGCTGGTTGTCTACCAGGTACTGGCCGTCCGCGTAGCCCAGCTTGTCGAAGCCGGCGGCGCGCTGGCCGTTGCAGGGCTTGCAGGCAAACTCACCCTTCTCGCGCAGGAGCTCGAGGAAGGCCTGGTAGCCGCCCTTGCCGTGGGCATGCGTCAGCGGGATGAGCCCCTTGGTGGAGGCGTAGAAGTAGGCCTCGGGCATGAGGTCCTCCCACTCCGTGCCAAAGAGCATGTAGTTCATGGTCATCTTGTCGTCGATCCAGGCACGGTTCCAACTGTTGAGCGGCCAGGTGCGGTGGTACTCGTAGTCGCTGAGATAGTCATCCACCGTCTCCTCGGTGAGGCCGAAGGCGTAGGCGTCGATGGCATAGAAGCCGTGGGAGTGGGCCCACGCGCGGTAGTCTGGGTCGAAGATGGTGTTGGCGTCCTCGCGCTGGACCACGCCCAGGTAGGCGTTGGCCATCTTGCGGGTATAGCCGTGGGCGAGCAGCGCGTCCATGGTGTTGGTGACGTTCATGATGTTCTCCTCTTGATGCCGCACGTGCGGTGCGGACGAGAAACGCTTATACAAGGCTCGATGATACCGCAGGTTACACGGTCGCCCGCCAGCTGATGGCCAGTTGGCGGGCGGTTGCAAGTCAAATGCAAAGTTCGTGTGGGGCAGGCGCTAGCGGAGGGCGAAGCTGTAGTCGATGAAGGAGGTACCCAGCTTGGGTGTGGCCTTACCCGTCACACGGTACACCTTCATGCTACCGTACGACTTCACGTTGGACGGATCCCCGAACGCATGAAGAGCCGGATAGGCACGACGAGAGTAACTAGCCTCATATATATAAGCTGTAGTGCCAGGGAAGTAGCGCTGAGCAATCTCCGTACCCGTATAGATGGCATCGTGCGTGGGGTCTGCAAGGATGTCTCCAGGCTTGAGCGGACCGCTCGTCACCTCTTGGTACAGGCCGTTATTGGCAAAGTAGGAGAGCATGCCGCCCGGGCCAGAGTTGCCCTGAGTCTGGCCAGATGCGATGTCCGGATCAACCGTTGCGGCAAGTACGGTAGCCGCGGCCTGCGTGCACGAGGCATATGCCATGTTGCCGCCCCACGCGCCAAGAGTCATGTCGTGTACCTTGATGTAGTCTTGCACCTCGGCGCGTGTGCTCTTCTCATACACGCTAGAAACCGTTATGTCCGCGCTACGGTCACCCGGCGTTGCCGTACCAGCAAGGGCCGCGGCCAGGTTCGCGATTTGCGTGCCGTAATCTACCTGCTCGGTCTTGGTAATCACGCCATTGGCATCCGCCGTGTAGGCAATACCCGTGCCGCCGTCTACCCACGTACCGTTGCGAACGATGTAGCCCTCACCGGGAATGCCATGGTACTTCTTGCCGTCGACGGTAAAGTCACCGGTCTTGGCTCCCACAAGGCCGTTGCCGAAGTCCTCGAGATAGTAGAGGTGAGACCCATCGCTGTCATAGGAGCTCGTCTCCTTCCAGCCGGTGGAGGTCTCCAGCGTGCCGTCCTGGGCGGCGAGAATCACGTGACCATCGGAGGTCACGTACTTCCCCCTGACTACGGCGCCTGTCTCTGTGGCGTAGGCTCGCCTGCCAGCGCCAGCGTCAGCCGCGTTGACAGAGGGGTCGATGACGCGGGACGTGGCCAGCACGCCGTCGGCACCAATCCAGTAAAGTTCCTTGTTCGAGCCCGTCCAGGCAGCAGTGTTAACCCACATGCCGCCGTCCTCCATTGCAGGCGTGGGAGCATCAGCACCATACCAGCCTATGCCCTCGGCACGCCAGCCCGCAGAGACCAGGTAGTCGTTCTCATCCTTGCTCAGGGTGTAGTTGTGGGAGCCGGAGTTGTTGCGCGGCGCCGATGGATCAACGTTGGGGTTGAACTGTCGGTAGAGTGGCAGTCCGCCCTCCTCATCCGCGGTCAGCCAGCCCACGCCCTCGTATCTCCATCCCTTGGTGATGAGCCAGTCCCTCTCGCCTACATTTGCCGTGTAGTGGTGGTCCGTCCCAGAGTACAGACGATAGACAGGGGCACCCTCCGTCGGGGCCACCCAGCCGATGCCCTCCCAACGCCAGCCGGCCTCGACCACGTTCTTTGCCTCGTCCTTGTTTGCAGTATAGAAGTGCTCACCCGAGTTGGGGTTATACAGGCGGTACATGGCGCGGCAGGAGGCGGCTTGGGCCGTCGCCGGCAATACGCAAGCGAGCACCATGCCCGTCATCAATGCCATCACTAGTTGGACGATTCTCTTGCCGCTGCGATTGCCGTGTTCGTTCATGCATCCACCTCTTGCCGTCGTGCTTCGTCTGTCTTGCTTCGTTGCGTCTGCGTTGTTGCGTCTGTTGTCCGCATGCGGCCTGGAACGGGACACCCCTCTAGTCCCACTGATACCAGCTGGGCCAGCTGTTCACGTTGTCCAGCACGCAAACCGTACTGCCGACGGGCGCATGCTGGCTGATGAACTTGACCGCGTCCAAGGAAATGCACGTGCCGCCATGCGAGTAGTACGGGGAAGGCTGGTTGACGAGGAAGGAGTGCCCGTTGTACTCCATGACCATGCCACCGTCGTCGATGTTCCGGTGGTTGCAATAGAAGATGTCCCACCAGTTGCCCTCTGACCGCGGGCCACCAGCCGCAGCCGAGCCCTCGTACAGGGTGCCGCTGTCCTCGTACTCCTTGGCGACGATCTTGTAGACGCCGCGCTTGGTCAGGGACCTGCCATTCACCAGCTTGCCCTGCACGCTCTTCCAGCCGCCCACGGCGCTCCACGTTCCGTTGGTCCTGTTGAAGATGCTCACCCTGCAACGCGACGTGTCGATGGTCACAAACCAGTCCGTGTCGCTGCCGTAGCGCTTGGCGCGATCCAGCATGGAGTTGACGTACGAGGTGTCGTTGTAGAACCAGGAGTCCACGCCCGGCGCGTTCCAACCGTACCTCTTGCTGGTGATGCGACCGTCGTTGTCCGCTGTATAAATCCAGCCGCCGTAGCTCCACGTACCTCTGACAATGTACCCCTGGTCCTCACGGCCATGGAAGGAACTACTCTTGCCAGTCAGCGTAGCGGTGAAGTCGCCCACGAGCGCGCCCAGCTGGCCGTTCTTCAGGGTCGTGATGTAGTAGCGCTGGGTGTCACCGTTGTCCAGATTGCCCGTGACGATCCAATGCTGGCTCACGTCACCCAGCTTGCTGAGGTCCACAAGCGTGCCGTTCTGGTCTGCGAACATCATGCCGTTGCTCACCAGGCGCTTGCCCCGCACCACGGCGCCCGTCTCTGTGGCGTAGGCCCGCCTGCCGGCGCCGGCGTCGGCCGCGTTGGCGGAGGGATCGATCACGCGGGACTTTGCCAGCACGCCGTTCGCACCTATCCAGTACAGCTCCTTCTGCGAGCCCGTCCAGGCGGCAGTGTTGACCCACATGCCCTTCATGGGCTGGTTCGCGACTTTTGCGCCGTACCAGCCAATACCCTCGGCACGCCAGCCCAGCGAGACCAGCTGGTCGTTCTCCCCCTTGTTCAGGGTGTAGTTGTGGGAGCCGGAGTTGTTGCGCGGGGCGCTGGGGTCCACGTTGGGGTTGAACTGACGGTAGAGGGGCAGACCATCGGACTCGTCGGCTGAGAACCAGCCAACGCCCTCGTACTTCCAGCCCTGTGTGATGAGCCAGTCACGCTCGCCCGCATTCTTTGTGTAGTGGTGATCCGTGCCGGAGTACAGGCGGTAGACCGGGGCGCCCTCGCTGGGGGCTACCCAGCCTATGCCCTCCCACCGCCAGCCGGCCTCCACCACGTTCTTGGCCTCGTCTGGGTTCGCCGTGTAGAAGTGCTCGCCCGAGTTGGGGTTGTACAGGCGGAACATGTTCTTGTAGGTAATAGCCTTGGCCTGCGTGGAGGCGGTCGCTTCGCTGTTGGACACCTGAGTCTGCGCGTTTATAGAGTCTGCGAGGGCGGGGTCGCTCGTCCTTGCGGTCGCAGCGCCCGCGGTCGCGGCAATGTCCGACTCGGTTGCCTCCGCAGAGGGCGCCTCAGACTGGCCTGCCCCTTCCCCGTGCGTGGCCGCTGCCTCCGCGCCGGCGGTAGGGACCGCAGCCGGAGCATCGGCGTTCTCTGGAGCAATGTCCGTGGCACTGGCCGTGGCAACGTCCGAGACGGACGAGTTAGGCTCCGGCGTCACATCGTCCGTGACGCTTGCGGGTGCAGCCTGGGTCTCCGCCATGGGAGCCGCAACAGACGCCAGCTCCTCTACGGGCTGCGCCTCAACTGCGGCGGTCTGCGCATCGTCTTGTACGGTTGTGGTCTCCGCCAAGGCAACCGTCGCCCCGCCCATAGTAAGGGCCACGGCGAGTGCCGCAGACACACCGAGACCGGCAAGCTTGGCCTGGGCAGAAACGCGTACACGATTGGTCTTCTGAAGCATGCTTCATACCTACCTTGAACAAGATTGAAAAAGTGGATTCTACGATTATATGGCTTGCGTTCCCCTGCGGCCACAACGAACGCCCCAGTGACGGCCCCAGCCCTAGCTTTGATGGGGTTGCTCCGCAGCCCCATCACAATCCTTGAGACTTCGGCTATGCTGACAGAATGAGTTTGCCGCCCAAGCATGACGCTTCGGGCGGGACGAGCAACAACCGCAGGCAAGAGGTGTAGGCCCATGGCACCGAGCATCATCTTCGACACTCCGATTCAGAAGCTCCGGGGCTTCGACACCCAGAGCAACCAGCTCTTCATGAAGCGCGACGACCTACTGCCTTTCTCCTTTGGCGGCAACAAGGTACGCATTGCCAAGGCCTACCTAGACGACATGCGCGCATCTGGCAAGAACGCCCTCATCATGTACGGAGACCGCCACTCCAACCTATGCCGTGTCCTCGCCAACCTCTGCCACGTATACCAGGTTCCCTGCGCCATGGTCGTCACTTCGGTAACTGACGATGGCATCTCCTTCAACCAGACCATCACGTCGCAGTTTGACGTGAAGCTCATGCCGTGCGAGAAGGGCGCCATCGCCAAAGCCGTGGATGACGCCTTCGCCTACTTCCAGGCACAGGGGTTAAGCCCCTACTACATCTTTGGCAACCGCTATGGCGAGGGTAACGAGGGTACGGGCGCCATAGCCTATGCAGCCGCCTACCAGGAAATTCGCACGTGGGAGAACCAAAACCAGCCCTTCGACCTCTTGGCGCTCCCCTACGGCACCGGCGCCTCTATGGGCGGACTCATTGCTGGCAGCCTTGCCACGGGCGACCAGCGGGACATTGTGGGAATCTCCATTTCCTCCCGCACGCGGGAGCGTGCCTCCCGCATCTTGCGCGGCGCCGTCAGCGGCTACTTCACCAAAGTCGGCAAGCCGCTTCCCTCAGACGACGTACTGGACGCGGCAATCAACCTGCAGTGCGGCTACAACCTGGGCGGATATGGTATCTACGATGAGTCCGTCACGGCCGTCAGCGACCGCATGCTGCAGGAGAACGGCATCCCCATGGACCCCATCTATTCCGCCAAGGCCTTCTCGGGCCTGCTGCGCTACCTTGCCGATCAAGGCATCACGGGCAAGCGCATTCTGTTCCTGCACACGGGCGGACTACCCCTCTACTTTGACTACCTCACCGAAAAGAGATCCGCATGCTAGTTTCCGTTGTAATCCCCTGCTACAACTCCGAGAAGTCCATTCGCGAGGTCGTCGAACTCACCATGGATGAGTTCGAGCACCACGAGGGCTACGAGTGCGAGTTCGTCCTTGTGGACGACTCTTCTGCCGACGGTACATTCGCAGAGATACGCCGCCTTGCCGATGACTACCCCTGCGTGCACGGCATTCACCTCATGCGCAACTTTGGCCAGCACAATGGTCTCATGTGTGCCATGCACTTCACCACAGGCGACTACATTCTGGGCATGGACGATGACCTGCAGACCCACCCTTCGCAGATTTTCAAACTGCTAGGCAAGATTTCTGAGGGCTACGACATTGTGTACGGCGTCTATCCAGAGAGTAAGAACAGCAGGGCCAAGAACTTCACCAGCTGGCTCAACAAGGTCTCGTCCCGCACTCTGCTCGGTCGTCCCAAGGACATCCGGTCCAGCAACTTCTGGGTCATCACCCACAACGTAAGGGACGAAATCATCAAGTCCGACTCCTACAATCCCTACGTGGATGGGCTCTTCTACCGCACATCACACAACATTGGCAACGTAGACGTGGAACACCACAAGCGAGAGTACGGCCACTCCGGCTACACGCTGAAGAAGCTCATGAAGCTCTGGCTCAGCTACTTCAACTATTCCGTCTTGCCGTTACGCATCGCTTCGTTCCTCGGGTTTGCCACGGCACTCATTGGCATCATAGCCGGCATCGTGACCATCATCCGAAAACTGATGGACCCCACCATGCTCATGGGCTGGGCTTCCACCATGAGCGTCATGCTCATCTTCTTCGGCATCGTCCTCATTGTCTTGGGTGTCATAGGCGAGTACCTAGGCGAAATTGTCATGTCCATCAACGGGACACCGCAGTTCATCATTCGGGACAAGGTCAACTTGTAGCGGCACGGCTACGGCAAGGACACAGCGAGGACTGAACCATGCAGAAGAAGCTCATCGTGCTCGGCGCAGGTGTGTACCAGGTGCCCCTCATCGACAAGGCCCGCGACCTTGGCTGCCAGACGCTCGTGGTGAGCATCCCTGGAAACTACCCGGGTTTCTCCCACGCAGACCAGGTCTCCTACCTCAACACGCGCGACTGCGAGGGAGTGCTCGCCCTGGCACGCGACGAGCATGTGGATGGCATCGTGACCACAGGTACCGACGTGGCCGTACGCACCGTTGGCTATGTGTGCGACCGGCTGGGCCTCTCCGGCGTGAGCGAGCATGCGGCGCGCACGCTCACGGACAAGTCCCTCATGAAGCAGGTCTTCGCAGGCCACGTGCACACCTCGGATTTCCGTATCGTACACGACCAGGATGAGGCCCGCTGGGCAGCGGAGGACCTTGGCTACCCCGTAATGGTCAAGGCCTGTGACGTCTCTGGCTCGCGCGGCGTGACGCGCGTAGACTCCCCCGAGGAGCTAGCCGCGGCCTTCGATGCCTCCGTCAGCGCAAGCCACACCACCCACTACGTGGTCGAGCGCTGCGTCTTGGGGACGGAGATTGGCATCGACGCCTTTGTGAGGGACGGCAAGCTGCAGATTTGCCTGCCGCACAACAAAGCAGTCTGGAGCAACCAGGGCGTGACCATTCCCGCAGGGCACTCGTTCCCGTTCAAGGCAGAGCAAGCTACGATCAACGCAATCGAGCACGAGATGCAGGCCATCGTGGAGTGTGCCGGCATGGACAACTGTGCCATCAACTCCGATGCCATGATCACGGCCGATGGCGAGGTCTCCATCATTGAGGCCGGCGCCCGCTGCGGCGCCACCTGCATACCAGAGCTCATCCATCTGCACACGGGCATCGACTACTACGAGCAGATCATCCGTTGCGCCCTTGGCGAGAAATGCGACTTCAATCCCAACAAGCAAGACGCCTGCGAGGCGCGGTTGGTCTTCTCGCGCGCGACGGGCACCATACGTGCCGTTGACCTTGAGCGGCTGGCTGCCCTCCGCAGCGAGCGCGTGAGCATATCTTTGGATGTGACCGTAGGCTCACGCGTGCAGGAGGCTCACGACGGCACGGACCGCATAGGCCAGCTCATCGTCAGCAACCCACGTGACGGTGAAACCGACAGCATCTTAAGGCAGGTCGCAACCTGCATTGACTTGGCATAGGCGGCAGGCTACCGCCACGGCAACCGGCGCTAGGCCTGCTCAAAGAAGGCGAGCACGGCATCGACCACGGCCTGACGGTCCGCGGCGGAAAGGCCATAGTACATGGGCAGACGCACCAGACGGTCGCTCTCCTTGGTGGTGTACTCGTCCTCGCCGTTGAAGCGGCCAAACTTCAGACCCGCCGGCGAGCTGTGCAGCGGAATGTAGTGGAAGGTTGCCTGGACGCCACGCTCCTTCAGGAACCTGATGAATGCCGTGCGCTCCTGCAGGTCGGCACACTTGAGCCAGAACATGTGCGCGTTGTGGGTGCACTCCGTGGGAATGTGCGCCAGCTCGATGAGACCCTCGTCCGCCAGGGGCTTCAGGTGGTTCCAATAGAACTGCCACGTGGCCAGACGGTTGTCGTTGATCTTGTCCGCCTGCTCCAACTGGGCCCACAGGTACGCGGCGTTGAGGTCGCTCTGCAGGTAGGAGCTACCACGATCCACCCACGTGTACTTGTCCACCTGGCCGCGGAAGAAGCGCTGGCGGTTGGTGCCCTTCTCGCGAATGATCTCCGCCCGGTCTATGTACTCCGGGTTGTTGATGACAATGGCACCGCCCTCACCCATGGAGTAGTTCTTGGTCTCGTGGAAGGAGTAGCAGCCGAAGGTGCCGATGGTGCCAAGGTAGCGCCCCTCGTAGGTGCTCATGACGCCTTGTGCGGCATCCTCCACCACCAGCAAGTTGTGCTTGCGGGCAATGTTGATGATCGTGTCCATCTCGCACGCGACGCCAGCGTAGTGCACGGGCACGATCACGCGCGTGCGGTCCGTGATGGCCGCCTCGATCTTCTTCTCGTCCAGGTTCATGGTGTCGGGCCGCACGTCCACAAAGACCAGAGTGGCACCCACCGCCTGGAAGGCAGTTGCCGTGCTGCTGAAGGTGAAGCTGGGAAGGATGACCTCGTCACCCGGCTTGAGGTCGCACAGGACGGCCGCCATCTCCAGCGCGGAGGTTCCGCTGGTGGTAAGGAGCACCTTCTCTGCCCTGAAGCGGTTCTCCATCCACGTGTGGCACCTACGAGAGAAGGGACCGTCACCACAGATCTTGTGGTTGACCTCCGCAGCCTCACGCACATAGTTCATCTCTGTACCCAAATAGGGCGGCACGTTGAAGTTGATCATGAAGACTCCGAATCCGCATGCACAATGCCACTGAACGACAAGCCCACCCGCCACTGGCACAGCGACGTAATGAGACACGAATAACCTAGAATATAGTGCCAAGACTGGCGCTTCCCAGCAGCCGCCCAAACGTTCACACAACGAATGCGAGCAATCATGGACTGGTCGAACTACCTATATTTAGTCGGTATCGCACTTGCGGCTGTGGTTCTTGCCCTCGTGGGAACCCTCCTGGTACCCACGCTTGCACAGCAGCATGACACCCGCAAGCGACCCGCAAGCGAGTTTCTGCTGCTGGCAGGCATCATAGTGCTAGGCGCACTCGCAATCTATTGGAATTGCCTCTTCGGCAGCTTTCGCTTTGGGTACTGGGACGTGGGTTCCGACACGCTGGAGCAGTACGTACCCTTCTACCTGGACTACATTCGCGGCATTCAGTCTGGCACCTGGGGTCTCTGGGACTTCCACTACGGCCTGGGCAGCGCCTTCGTGGCCTATGGTTCTTGGATGAACGACCCCTTCAATCTGGTCACCATTCCGCTGGCCCTGTTGCTTGACACGCAGCGACTGGGCCGTGTACTCGCGCTGGGGCAAGTACTCAAACTCCTGATTGCCGGCCTGCTCTTTGACCATCTGCTCACCTTCTACTGCAGGGCTCCGCTCTCGCGCGTGCTGGGCGGGTCGCTCTTCGCGTTTGGCGGTTGGCTGGTCCTGTGGGGCCAGCACTACTGGCTCGGTGCCGTATACGTGCTCTCGGCACTGCTGGCACTTGTCGTCGAGCTCCTGATGGAGCGCCAGGGCACGGCGCAGTTCCTGGGCGTCATGCTCGTCACGTCGGCAAGCGTGCTCATGGGCGTATACTCCGGCTATATGGTGCTGCTCTTTGGCGTGGCATACACCCTTATCCGCGCGGGGCATGTTTCGCACGAGGCAAGCACCGGCTACCTTCGCATGGTGGGCAGGGTCGCCCTTCCCGTGGTCTGCGGCCTCCTGGCCTCGTGCGTTCTTCTCGTACCCTACTCACTCCTGATTCTTGGAGATTCCTCGCGCGTGACTGGCGCGGGCGGTATGAGCTTCTCCCAACGCTTCGTGCGTTACCTTACCGGTTTTGTGCCACTGCAGTGGCTTCCCCTAATCCTTAGTCGCATCCTGGGCAGCAGCCTTGTGGAGACCGGCGGCATATTCCCGCAGTTCATCGTTCCCTACGATGACTCCTACGCCTACCTCATGAACAGCTACGAATTCGTAACTGTAGGCGTGGGCGGAGGCTCCCTCATCCTGTGCAGCCAGGCGTTGGGGCATGTGTTCCGCCACGGTACTGGCCGGGACCGCGTGCTCGCCGGCATTACGATGCTGCTGACCGTTCTGTTCTGCGTGAACTTCTTCTTGCCCGCCCTTTCCAGCGCCTTCGACCTGAAGTTCCGCGGCAGCTTTGCCATCATCTTCCCGCTGCTCATCGGCTGCGCCTGCGGCTGGGAGAAGGTCGTGTCCGAGCGCATGATTTGCTGGCCTGAGCTCGTTGTCGCTGCGGTCGTCACCCTTGCAGCCATCCTTTGGTCTGCATCCGTCGCGATGGACGGCCGCCTGATGAGCGCGGTTTTCCTGGTTGGGACCGTACTCCTGCTGACGCTGCTGGTTCTCGGCGCAAGGCACTCCGGCGGCAGAATGGCCAATGCGCTTGTGACACTCGTGTGCCTTGTCACCATTGGCATGCCCGTCGCCGACGGCTTCTTTGCCACCAACGCGCGCGGGATTTCGAACGTCTCCGACTTCCCCGCCGCAACCGATGCCGACGCCAACACCCGGGCTGCACTCGACTACATCAGTAGCATGGACGATGACCTCTACCGAGTGGTTAAGACGTACAGCGATTGGACACGCCTCAACGATGCCATGGTACAGGGGTACAACGGAGTCAACGCATACAACTCCACAACCAGCGCTGGCATCATCGACTTCTACCGCAACGTGTGGCCAGACGTCATCTCGGGCGGCACGGCCTACCAGGATGCCACACTCGGCGCGGATCAGCTGCCCATCTACAACTTCCTGGGTGTGCGCTATGTGCTCTCGAAGATACCGCTGGATGACCTTGGCTGGCTTGAGCTGCAGAAGCAGTTTGGCGATATTTATGTGTACTACAACCGGTCGGCAAACATCGCCACCGACTCCTTCGTCTACGCAACCGAGAGCGAGGCTGCGGCTAGCACCGTGGACGAGCGCAGGCAGCTCCTCTCAGGCTGCGTGATCATTCCTGATGATGTTGCCGCAGGCCTTAACCTGGTAGCACCATCATTCTCGGAGCCCCAGCTTGACGCCCCCAGCGAGTTCCATCAGACGTCGAGCTCCAGGGTGGAGGGCACCATCAATGTCTTGGCGGATTCCGTGGCCTGTCTTGCCATCCCCAACACCCCTGGCTGGAGCGTAACGGTGGACGGCCAACCGGTCCGCACCTTCCGTGCCAACTACGGATTCATTGGCTTCGCCATTAGCCCGGGCACCCATCAAGTGACGGCACAGTACAAGCCAGCTGGCCTGAAGATGGGCGGGGCACTCTCCGTCGCAGGAATTGCACTGGGCATTGCGTGCTGCGTCGCGTTCCGTCACAAGAGTGGAGGCGATGCAGACACGCTCAAGACTGGCCGCCACTTCAGCCATTAGCAACTAAGAGCAATACTCGCACCAACAGCTTCAGTCAGAAGAAAGGGCGCGCCGAGAACCATTTCGCGGCGCGCCCCTCTTTTTGCGACAAGAGTTCTTTTCCTAGTAAATGTAGATGGAGCTGTAAAGCGGGCAGTTATCAAAGATGAACTTAACGTTCTCCTTGGGAAGGCGGATGCAGCCATGCGAGACTCGCGTACCAAGCCCAGATCCAGTTACGACCCTATCGTTCGTACCAGAACGATAAATTATGGAATGATAGCTCTGCGCTTCGTCGCGCACAATGATGTAGTCGATGAGATAGTATTCAATCTCCCAGCCGTTGTCTTTAAACGGACGCTTGCGCAGAATGCGGTGATACCCATAGCTTGTATCCATACCAACCGCGCCGACGCCACATAGAGCATCCATCTCCATGCTCCACGGGTCGTTGCCAGACCGCTTCCTGAAGACCATGGTGCGGAAATTCCCCGTGTCAGTCAGGACAATCCAACCGGTGCTGGACCCGACGTTCCTTGCATAGCGATAACCGGCGAGCTTGTAGCCGCTGGCACCCGTGAGCACGCCGTCATTGTTGGCCTCGTAGGCATTGTTGCCATCGCCGATTACAGTATTACGGGCAACGTAGCCATCATTGTAGTAACCATAGTAGCGCGTCCCACTGACCGTAAAGTAACCCGTTTTGGCGCCAATACGACCGCCACCAAGGTCAGTGATGTAGTAGCGCTGCAGGGCGCCGTCGAAGTCCTTGGTCACCAACCAACCCTTCTTGACCGTCTTCAGGCGGCCATTGTTGTCGGCGAACATGACGCCACCGCCAACTTTGGTCTTGTTGCGCACAACGGCACCACTGCTCGTAGCATAGGCACGGTAGCCAGAGCCCTCGGATGCCTCGATGTAGCGGTTCTTGGCGAACTGACCGTTGGACTGAATCCAATAACGCTCCTGGCTGCCCCACGCAGGGGAAATGGTCCACCTGGGCGCGATGGGGATGTGGCCGGCAACCACGGACCAGGCAAGACCCTCGTAGCGCCAACCTGCAGCACGCACAGAGTCACGCTCTGCCGCGCTGACGGTATACAGATGCTCGCCAATGGGCGAGTTGGGATTGTACAAGCGGTAGAGCTGGTTGCTGCCCGTGGAGTACCAGGCAATGCCCTCGCGCTTCCACCCCACGGAGACAAGGTGATTCGCCTCGCCTTTGTTGGTAGTGTAGAAGTGAGCGCCGGCATTAGGGTTGTAAACGCGGTACACCGCAGCGCCACTAGCAGCATCACATTCGTAGGCAATGCCCTCCCAACGCCAGCCAATGCTAGAGAGGTGCAGTGCCTCGCCCTCGCTCGCCGTGAAGAAGTGCTCGCCGGAGTTTGGGTTGTACACTCGGTAGACGTTCGTCAGCTTGCGCGCTGCCTCGACGGTAGCAGCAGGAGCATCCTCGGCGGTCTTCGTGGCGCCAGTCACCTCAGTCGCTTCTGCCTTCGTAACATCGGATTCCGTAGTCTGCTTCTCCGCAGAGTCCTTCTGAGCGTCGGCGCCAGTCTCCTCAGAGCCCTTCGGGTCCTCCTCTGCGGCAGGCTTGACGTCCTCCTCGCCCTTAGTGGCGGGGTCATCCGTCACCTCAGTGGTGGTCTTCTCAGGGTTCGTCGTCTCTCCATTGCCCTCGGAAGTCGTTTCGGAAGAGGCTGACTCGGTCATCTGGAAGGGTTGCTCGGTCATAGGCTCGGCCTGCTCGGTCGCCTGCGCTACCTCCGATGCGGGGGCTTCTTCCGTGGCGGGAAGCATGGCATCTGCGACTACTGCCTCAGGGGTCACGTCGGCAGCAACAACCTGCTCGATTGGTGCTGGCTCGGTCACCGCTGGGGCATCTGCCTCGTCGGCAAGGGCGATACCAGGCACCACGGAAACAGAAAGGGCGAGGGCGGTTGCCACACCAAGCCCTGCGAAGCGCGCCCCCAGCGCCGTACTGCCCAACTTCATGTTCAACATCTTTCTATCCTCCAAATGGTCTGCCAAGACTCATATGGCAAGCTTGCTGCAAGATACATGACACGAAACTATAGCATGGCACCAGAATTGCAGAGTCTGAAGAGTCGCTACAAACTGACACAATCCCAAAGATGCCGACCAGCGGGCCGCCGGGATTCCCATTGGCGACCGGCTTTGTTCTATCCGCAAGAACGCATGGACCTTTAAGCAAACTTGCCAGCACCTGCTAGACTGTACAAGACTGAAACGCGAAGCCCACCCAACGGCTTCGCCTGCCTTCCGACAAAAGGGTTCAATATGAAGGTCCTCGCCATCATTCCGGCGTACAACGAGGAAGAAGCCCTCATGGGCACGGTTTCCCTCCTGCGAGAGACCTGCCCAGATATCGACTACCTGGTGGTAAACGATGGGTCTTCCGATGGAACTGCCGCCATCATGCGTAAGAACCGCATAAACGGTGTCACCCTGCCCGTCAACTGCGGCTTGACCTCGGGCGTTCGCACCGGCATGAAGTACGCACTGCGTCATGGCTACGACGCCGCCGTGCAGATTGACGCGGACGGCCAGCACCTGCCTGAATACGTCCCCCTCATGGCCCGCACCATGCAGGAGCAGAATGCAGACATCGTGATAGCCTCTCGCTACCTGGACGGCACCGTCAAGCCAAGCGGAGCGCGCGGCGTGGGATCGCATCTCATCAGCGGGCTCATCAAGCTCACCACGGGCACCAAGATCACGGACCCCACCAGCGGGATGCGCATGTACAACCGCCGCATGATTCGCTTCTTTGCCACGGGCTTCGACGTCGCACCAGAGCCCGACACCGTTGCCTACGTTGCCCGCAAGGGCGGCACCGTGGTGGAGGTTCCCTGCACCATGCGCGAGCGCCAGGGCGGCGAGTCCTACCTCAAGCTCGGCAACGCCATTCGCTACATGGCGCGTACCTGCGTCTCCATCCTGCTCTTCCAGTGGCTTCGTTAGGAGAAGACCATGCCTACCATCACTCGCGTTCTTCTCATCATCGGAGCCCTGATCGTCTTCTACACCATTGCCAAGCGCGTGAAGAAGGACAAGATCCTGATGCAGGACGCCATCTACTGGCTCATCCTTGGCATCCTGATCGTTCTTGCAGCAGTCTTCCCCCACGGAATCATCAGACTCGCCTATGCGCTCGGCTTCATGAGCGCCAGCAACTTCGTGTTCCTGATCATCGTCGGCTTGCTGCTCATCAAGCTGTTCTCACTCTCCTGCGAGGTATCGCTTCTGCGCCACAAGGTTGAGGAGCTCTCACAGGAGCACGGCCTGACCGAGAAGCGCCTCGACGACGCGGACCGCCGTCGTATGCATGCTCAGCGCAAGGCAGCCCAGCGCGAGGACGCGGGTGAGAAGCAGGAATAGGCAAGCGCCATTACAGCTTCCCCGCCAGGAACAGCAACCTGAGTGCGAGCTCTCCGCCAGTGGTCTGCCGCAGGCGCGTGTGGGCGAACGCCTTGACCGCGCGGCCGCCATCCAGGAACTTATCCAGCAGCTCGCGCTTGTCTGGCGGAAGCTCGTCACCCCACAGCTGGCGGAGGCGCAGCAGCTGCTCCGTGACCTTGCTCAGCTCGTCGCCCTGCACGTAGCGCTTGATGCGGTTGGCCATGATTGCCTTGGCGCCCGCGCCAGAGGCGCTCGCGTTGTTGCCGGTGCGACGGTAGTCCAAGCAGATGAAGTCGTCGAAAGTGAGCTCCCCCAGCGCGGATGCCGCCAGGCTCAGCCACCAGTCGTGCGTGTAGACGCCCGTAGGACCAGCAGCGTTGACGCGCTGGGCCAGCGCGCGGTTGATGACCATGGTGTTGCCAGAGGTCACGTTCTCGTACAGCATGTCCGCGAAGCCCACGCCCCGCTTGTTGAGGTGGGAGCGCTCGCCGGGGTGCATGTCCCCGTCGCAGTAGCGATACTCCGCCACATAAGCCTGGGGAAGCGTGTTGTCCTTCTGTTGCAGCACGCTGACCGCACGGGAAATTTTGTTGGGATACCACACGTCATCCTGGTCCGCGACTGAGATGTAGTCGTACTCAGCCGGTACCGCGGCGATGACCGAAAGGAAGGACGCGACAACACCCATGTTCTCCCCGCAGAGAAGAGTGACATCGCCGCGGTCCGCGTACTGGCGCAGCACCGCACGGCACTCCTCGTGGGGAGAGCCGTCATCGCGCACGAAGATGTCCACCTGTGGATAGTCCTGAGCAAGGATGCTGTCCAGCTGCTCCGCCACGTACTTTTCGCCGTTGTAGGTGGACATGGCCACCGCAACGCGAGGGCAGCTATCAACAAACGTGCTCTCAATGAGCGACATAGACCTCCTGCTCACCTTTCTGCTTAAACACAACCGAACAAGTAGCGGCTACGCTCCCTCGCCCGCGGATTCGGCGCACTCCCGGGCACGGCGCTCGCGTGCGCGCCTCCTGGCCGCACGGGCGCGCTCCTCCTCGTACTCGCGCATGACCTCCAGCTCCCAGGCGCGGCGGGACGCCTTGACCTCCGTGTCCAGCACGAGTCCGCAGGCCAGGAAGAGGGCCGCCAGCACCATGAGCACGGCGGCCAGCACGGCCGTGGGCAGGCGCGGCACCAGGCCCGTGCGCGCGAACTCCGCTATG
>OMVJ01000011.1 GCA_900314495.1 uncultured Olsenella sp. | reverse complement strand
CATAGCGGAGTTCGCGCGCACGGGCCTGGTGCCGCGCCTGCCCACGGCCGTGCTGGCCGCCGTGCTCATGGTGCTGGCGGCCCTCTTCCTGGCCTGCGGCCTGGTGCTGGACACGGAGGTCAAGGCGTCCCGCCGGGCCTGGGAGCTGGAGGTCATGCGCGAGTACGGGGAGGAGCGCGCCCGGGCGGCCAGGCGGCGGGCGCGGGAGCGCCGCGCCCGAGAGCACGCGGAGGCAGACTCCGGGGAAGCGTAGCAAACGGAATCGCCCGTGTTGTGACTTGCGTGACCTCTGGGTTTTCCGCGGGCAAGACGGTCGTTTGGGTTAGAGTAGTGAGCCGCGCGGCCAGCGTGTCGCGAGGTCTTGAAGAACACACATGGAGGACAGAGCGTTGCTGCCAGTTGACGAACAGCTCAAGGTGATCACCTCGGGCACCATGCAGATCGTGCCCATGGACGAGCTCAGGAAGAAGCTCGAGAAGGGCACGCCCCTCAACATCAAGCTGGGCGTGGATCCCACCAGCCCGGACCTGCACCTTGGCCACGCGGTCCCGCTGCGCAAGATGCGCCAGTTCCAGGACCTTGGCCACAAGGTGACGCTCATCATCGGCAACGGCACCGCCCTCATCGGTGACCCGTCCGGCCGCGACAGCACCCGCCCGCCCCTCACGGAGGAGCAGGTGGAGGCCAACGCCAAGACCTACGTGGAGCAGGCCATGAAGGTGCTGGACCCTGAGAAGACCACCATCGTCCACAACGGCGACTGGCTGAAGCCCCTGGACCTCTCCAAGATGCTCAAGCTCATGAGCCAGTTCAACGTGGCCCGCATCCTGGAGCGCGAGGACTTCCACAACCGCTACACCAACGGCCAGTCCATCGCCCTGCACGAGTTCATCTACCCCGTGCTGCAGGCCTACGACTCCGTGGTCATCAAGGCCGACGTGGAGATGGGCGGCAACGACCAGATCTTCAACCTGCTTGCCGGCCGCGACCTCATGCGCGCCATGGGCATGGAGCCGCAGGTGGCCCTGACCATGCCGCTCCTGGTGGGCACCGACGGCGTGAAGAAGATGTCCAAGAGCTACAAGAACTACGTGGGCCTGACGGACGCTCCGGCTGACATGTTCGGCAAGGTCATGAGCATCACCGACGAGCTGGTGCCCATGTACTTCCGCCTGTGCTCCACCTGCTCCATCGACGAGATCGAGGCAATTGACCAGGCCTTCAAGGACGGCACGGCCGACCCCTACAAGCTCAAGCGCGCCCTTGCGCGCAACATCGTGGACCTCTACCACGGCGCGGGCGAGGGCGAGAGGGCGGAGCACGCCTTCGACGACCTCTTCAAGAAGCACGAGATTCCCGACGACGTGGCCGAGGTCACCGTGGACCTGACGCCCAACGACGACGGTACCGTCTACCTGGCAAAGGTCCTGGCGGACGCCGGCCTGTGCAAGTCCGCCGGCGAGGCGCGCCGCATGATTGACCAGGGTTCCGTCAAGATTGACGGCGCCAAGGTCGAGCCCAAGAGCTACAACGTGGACCCCGCCACGGTGAAGCCCGGCATGGTCCTCCAGGTGGGCAAGCGCAAGTTCGCCAAGCTCGCATGAGACAGGGGGACGTACCTTTTGTCTCATGACACCCGCGCGTGACCTGCGCGCGTGCTGCACAAGAGGGGGCGGGGCGTAATGCGTCCCGCCCCGTACCATGTAGAGGGAGAACGTTTCATGGCTTTTCGTGACACGCATGCCGTGCCGGAGCTGCTGGCCCCCGCCGGAGGCCCCGAGCCCTTCAACGCCGCGCTGGCTGGTGGGGCAGATGCCATCTACTGCGGCCTGGGCAACGACTTCAACGCCCGGCGCGGGGCCCACAACTTCACGGACCAGACCTTCGCCGAGGCCTGCCGCAGGGCCCACCTGGCAGGCGCGCGCGTGTACGTGACGGAGAACGTGGTCATCAAGACGGAGGAGATGCCCGCCGCACTGGCCTTGGTGCGGCGCGCCTGGCTGCTGGGCGCCGACGCCTTCATCATCCAGGACTGGGGCCTCATGGTGGAGGTCATGCGCCGCTGGCCGCAGATAGAGGTGCACGTCTCCACCCAGGCCAACGTGCACGACGTGCGCGGGACGCTCTTCTGCCGGGACCTTGGGGTGGACCGCGTTACAACCTCGCGCGAGGTATCGCTGGACGAGATGCGCGCGCTTGCCGGCACGGGGGTGGAGATTGAGGCCTTCGGCCACGGCGCCATCTGCTTCTGCTACTCCGGCGTGTGCCTCATGAGCTCGCTGGCCGGCGGACGGTCCGCCAACCGCGGCCTGTGCGCACAGCCCTGCCGCCTTCCGTACGACCTGGTGGACGAGGAGGGCAACTCCATAGAGGCGCCTGGTCGGGGCCGCCCCCTCTGCCCCAAGGACTACTACTCCTTTGACGACATTCCCGCGCTGGCCCAGGCGGGCGTGGCGTCGCTCAAGGTGGAGGGGCGCATGAAGGCGCCAGACTACGTGTACGCCGTGACCTCTGCCTACCGCGCCCAGCTGGACGACGTTGCCGCCGGCCGCGTGCCCGCAAGGGAGGACCTGCTGGCACGACGCACCCGCCTCAAGCGGGCCTTCAACCGCGACTTCACCAACGCCTACCTGTACGGCCGTTCCGGTGACGAGCTCATGAGCTACGAGAGGTCCAACAACCGCGGACAGCTGGTGGGCGAGGTGGTTTCCAGCCGTGCGATGGGCTCCGTGCGCAAGCCGCGCGGCGGCAGCAACGGCGGTCGCACGCGAACGCGCAACTACAGCGTGGCGGAGACCACCATTCGCCTGGACTCGCCGGTTGGCGCGGGTGACCTGCTGGAGATTCGCCCCATGGACGACCCAGACCAGTACCTCACCACGCATGCGGAGGCGGATGCCCCCGCCGGCTCCACCATTGTGTGCAAGACGCCTCGGCCCATGCCGCGCGGCTGCGTGGTGCGCATCATTCGCAGCAGGCAGATCATGGACGCCGCCCAGCGCGTGGCGAACGCGGAGGTTCCGCGCAAGCGGTCCGTGGTCGTGCGGGTGGAAGCGCGTCTGGGGCGGCCCTTCGCGGTGACGGTTGCCACGTCGGACGGCGCTGCCGAGGCCACTGCCAGCGGCTTTGTGGTGGAGAAGGCCCGGACCAAGGCCGTTACGCGCCAGGACGTGGCGGAGCACGTGGCCCGCATGGGTTCCACGCCCTTCGAGCCCGTTTCCGTTGAGGTGCAGATGGACGAGGGCTGTGGCATGGGCTTCTCGGCAGTGCACAAGGTGCGCGCGGAGGCCTGCAGGCAGCTGGAGGAGGCGCTGCTGCGGCCCTATGCAGCGCGCGACCTTGGTCCCGCCCCCGGTCTGCACGAGATTTCCCAGGGCCTGCGGGACGTGCGCGATTCCGCGGGCGTGGAGCGGCCGGGCTGGATTGTTCCCCCCAAGCCGGAGGTGTGCGCCATCGTGGCGGATGCCGCCTGTGCGGAGGTCGCGCTGGAGGCCGGTGCCACGCGCCTGTACGCCACGACGGACGCGCTTTCTGAGGGCGCTTGGCCAGAGGGCGTGGTTCCCATCCTGGACGAGGTCTGCCGTCAGGCGGACCATGCGCGCCTTGACCCCTGGGTGCGGGAGGGAATGCCGTGCGCCGTGGGCAACATCTCCGAGCTGGTGCTGGCGCGCGAGCTCGGTGCCGCGGCGGAGGTGCGGGGCTGCATTCCCATTCACAACGAGGCGTGCCTGGTGCAGCTGGAAGCCATGGGCGCCAAGGGTGTGTGGCTCTCGCCGGAGCTGACCTTGGAGGAGGCCTGCGAGCTTGCCAAGAGGTCGTCCGTTCCCGTGGGGATGGTGGTCTCCGGCCGCACGCGCGCAATGACCAGCGAGCACTGCGTGCTGCAGGCTGCCAACCGATGCATCCACGACTGCAAGCGCTGCAAGCTGCGCAGCCAGCGAATATCCCTGCGGGACCTGGACGGGGCGCTGCTGCCGGTTCGGACCGACGTGCACGGGCGCTCGCGCATCTATGCCGCGCACCCGCTGGATGCCACGCCCCAGATGGGAGACCTGCTGGCGGCCGGCATCTCTCGGTTTGCGGCGGATGCGACCCTGCTTGGGCCAAAGGACACGGCGTTTGCCGTGGCGCGCGTAGTCCGGGCGGCGGAGGCTGCCGCGGCAGGCAGGCGGCCTGCGGGCCGGCTGCATGGCGCGACCTCTGGGCACCTGTTCGAACCCATTGGGTAGCCCTTGCCAGAGGCTGGCACCCCGCACGCCCCCAGCTCGTGACTCGCTGCACGAGAAGTGCATGTCAAGAGGTGACAATTGACCTCTCATGCGCAGTCTCGTGCATACAAGTTGCATCATGGGGGTAGTATCTAGCAAGTGACTAGGATTTAGCATACGTCGCGCTGCGGCGTTGGGGAGAGGAACATGCACATGGCAGAGAACGACCAGAAGACTCCGGTCAACCGCGACCTGCTGGAGGCAACCATCAACATCATTCGCCAGAGCCTGCAGGCGGACGGCGGCGATGTTGCGCTCATCGATTGCGATGACGAGGGAGTTGTCACGCTGGAGATGCAGGGTGCCTGCGCCGGTTGCCCGCTTTCCGCGTACGACATGAGCGAGGGCATCGAGCGCATCCTGCGCGAGCACGTGCCCGGCGTCACGCGCGTGCAGCCCGCCATCTTCTAAGGCCTGCATACCGGCGGTTTTTTTGGCCCCGAGGTTTCCTCGGGGCCTTTTCTGTTGTCGCGGGATTCTGCCGCATGGGCTAGGATTGCATCCTGGGCGTTCTAGAAGGAGGCATCGTGTTCCTCAACGACATTTACCAAGCGCTTGACCCCATTGCGCTGCAGCTTGGTCCCATCGCCATCCGCTGGTACGGCCTGGCCTACCTGGCGGGCTTCGTGCTGGGGGGCTTGGCCGCGTGGGCCATCATCCGCAGGTGGAGGCTGGACATCACCCAGGACGAGCTGGTCAACATAGTGATCGGCATCTCGCTTGGCATCATCGTTGGGGCGCGCGTCGCCTACGTGCTGTTCTACGGTGCGGGGTACTACCTGGAGCACCCGCTGGAGGTTCTTGCGCTGAACCAGGGAGGCATGAGCTTCCACGGCGGGCTGGCGGGGGCCATCGTGGGCGGCGCCATAGTGTGCCGCTCGCAGCGCATCTCCGTTCCCACCATGTGCGACGTGGGCGTGTGCGTGGCGCCCATAGGCATATTCTTCGGCCGCTGCGCCAACTTCATCAACGGCGAGCTGTGGGGCAAACCAACGGACCTGCCTTGGGGCGTCATGTTCGAGACCGGCGGCGGGGTGTACCGCCACCCCTCCCAGCTGTACGAGGCGCTGCTGGAGGGCCTGGTCATGTTCCTTGTCCTGTTCGTGCTGTCGCGCAGGCAGCCGCCGCGGCCGCAGTTCACCTTCCTGGGCACGTTCCTGCTGCTCTACGGCATCTTCCGCTTCCTCATAGAGTTCGTGCGCATGCCAGACGCGCAGCTGGGCTACCTCTTTGGCGGCGTGATCACCATGGGGCAGTGCCTCTCGCTGCCTTTGGTGGTGGCGGGAATCCTGCTGCTGGTGCTGAGCCACCGGTGGAAGCGACCGCAGGTGGGCAGGCTGCCCGAGAAGGATGCCGCATAGGGAAGGCGCCCTCGTGGCGGTGCGAATAACGCGAGGGCGCTGCAATGTGTGGTATTTGTGAATGTGAACGGTAGGAATACGTCGGTGAACGGTAGCGTTTGATGAATCAAACGGTCGAATAATCGCGGTTAACGGTAGTTTCCTGCATATGTTGCAGGGAAAGTTGCAGGAGCCTGCGCGAAAATGACGCGGGACCCGCCGCCGGCGTCATTTGCAGCTTTCGCGGCGGGTCACTATAGTTCCAGTCGTGCAGCAGTTGCACACCCCTTTTCGCCGACAATTCGGGGCTAGGCCTTCGGGCCTGGTCCCGTTTGTCATATCTGGGGACCTTGGGCGTGCTGCCTGCTCCCGTGCTGCCTGCCCCGGTACGGGGCGTCGGGCGCTACCAGCCAAAATCCGCCAGGCAGCGGTCCACGTCGTCCTCGAAGGTTCCCAGCTCAAGCCCCGCGGCAAGCGCCTTGGCGTTGTCCAGGCGGAAGTCGCGGAAGCGGTCCGCGTAGCGGTCGTGGTTGGGCAGGATGTAGGCCGCAATCTCCTCCTCGCTGGCACCGAACTTGCGCGCCACGAGGCGAGCGCAGTCATAGGTGCAGAGGTCGTTCTGGCTGGCGAAGTGGTAGACGCCGCTGGGCAGCTGCGTGACCTGCGGGAACTGGTCCGCAAGCCGCTGCGTATAGGTCATGCAGCGCTTCTCGTTCACGGTGAAGAGGGTGGGCGTCTTGGTGCGCAGCGCCTTCAGCGTGTTGCCCACAATGCCAGGCGAGGGCTTCACGTGGGGCAGCGGCAGGCCGAACATCCAAGAGAATCGCAGGATCACGTAGTCGTCCATGTTCGCGCGCATCCAGGCGTCTACCTCGGCCTTCTGCTGGCCGTACGCGGTGACGGAGACCGGCTCCTCGTCCTCCGCGAAGGGGCCTGGCACGGTCTTGCCGTTGAAGATCTGCTCCGTGGAGATGAAGATGATGCGCTTGCCGCGCTCCTGGCAGACCTTGGCAATCTCGATGGCGGAATCGCAGTTCACGAGGTGCGTTCCGTGCGGGTCGCCCTCGCAGGCGGCCGTGGTCGCGTTGGCCGCGGTGTGAAAGACCAGGTCAAAGTCCAGGTTCTGGAAGTAGGAGCGCACCTGCTCCGGGTGGGTGTAGTCAACGTCGCGCCGGGAGACGCGCACGAACTCGAACTTGTTGCCGTTGTAGAGCTGCACGAGGCTGGCAATGTAGCCGTTGGCGCCTGTGATTGCAATGCGCTTCATGGGTTCCTCCTGGTTGGGGCGGTTGGTCGTTTGGCCTGTTGTGTGCGGATGAGACAAAAGGTGCGTCCCCGCGTCTCACCCGCGTCTCATGGGCGGGAGCCGACGATGACGCGGCAGGTGCCGCGCACGGTGTACTCGCTCACACAGGCGGGTATGAGCAGCGAGCAGGTGTAGGGCAGGGGTGCGGACCCCTCGGCCGTCTCCACCTGGGCCGAGCCAGAGACGCAGGTCAGGATCTGGTAGCGGTTGGGCTTGGTCACGTGCCACTCCCCATGGACGTCTGCGACGTCCGCCTGGAAGAGGCGGTGCCGTACGCCCGGGCGAACGAGGGGCCGTGCGGATTCCATGCCTGCGGGGCATGAGACAAAAGGACCGTCCCCCTGTCTCATCTTGCCGAGGTGGGTGATGGTGGGCTGGTTCTGGGTCCTGAGCACGTCGAAGCCCTTTTCCACCTGCAGGGGACGTCCGCGGCCCCAGTCGCACAGGCGGTAGGTTGTGTTGCCGAAGCTGCCCAGCTCAACGGCGAAGATGCCCGCACCCAGTGCGTGCATGGTGCCCGCGGGAATCAGCACGAAGTCGCCCTCCTGAACGGGGATGCGCTGGCCAAAGCGGTCGCCAACAGTGTCGTCTGCGGCGGCTGCGCGCAGGGCGTCCACGTCGTCCGTCAGGCAGCCGGCAATGAGCGTGGCGCCGGGCTCGGCGTGGAAGATGTACCAAGACTCCGCCTTCTCGCGGTCGCCCTCCACGCGTCGTGCGTACTCCTCGTCTGGGTGGACTTGGATGGAGAGGTTCTGGCGTGCGTCCATGCACACCATCTGCAGCACCGTGTCGTCCGCCAGGTCTCCGATGACCTCGTCGTGGTGCTGACGAATGAGCTGGTCAAGCGGGGTACCCACGTAGGGGCCTTCCGCCACGGAGGTGCAGACCCCCTCGTGGGCGCTCACGTCGAAGGACTCTCCGTGGTTGCGCTCCGTGTCGCAGGGAATGCCGCGTGCCTCCGCAATGGCCGTCCCTCCCCAGATGGGGTGGAGGTAGGTCGGGTTCAGCCGAATGGGACCCATGTCTGGCTCCTTGCTCGCGCTATATCTGGATGGAATCGACGCCCTGTTCTTCCATGCGACGGCGAATCTCCTGGATGATGGGGATGCCGGCGGAGCAGCCGATGCGCGTGGCACCCGCGCGCACCATGGCGATGAAGGTGTCCGCGTCGCGGATGCCGCCGGCGGCCTTGACCTGCACCTTGTCTCCCACGTTGGCCTTCATGAGGGCCACGTCCTCCACGGTGGCACCCCACTTTGAGAAGCCCGTGGACGTCTTCACGAAGGTGGGCTCCACCTTCTTTGCAATGGCGCAGAGGGCGAGCTTCTCCTCCTCGTTGAGCAGGCAGTTCTCGAAGATGACCTTGGAGGGGATGCCCGCCTCCTTGCAGACGGCCACAATCTGCGCCATCTCGTCCTCGATGTACGCCCAGTTGTGGGCCTTGACCTGCGTGAGGTTGACCACGTAGTCAATTTCGTTGGCACCGTTGGCAATGGCGTCGCGCGTGTCGAAGACCTTGGAGGCAATGGTTGTTTGCCCCAGCGGGAAGGAGATTGCGGCGCCGGTGTCAATGTCTGTGCCGGCCAGCTGCTTGGCGCAGAAGGCGGACTGCACCTGGTTGATGGCGACCATCTTGAAGTGGTACTTCTTGGCCTCGTCGCAGAGCTTGACCATGTCCTCCTCGGTCGCGTCGGGGTGCAGGTTGGTGTGGTCAACAAGGCGGCAAAGGTCGTCCAGGGTCCAGTTGCGCATATGGGTCTCCTCCGGTTTGGATGCTGGCTTCGTGGTGCGTTATGGGCCCGATTGTACGGCCGGGGCGGGACATGAATGCGGTTCAAACTTTGGCGCGCGGGGGTGCGGCGCGTGTGAACCTGTGCGCGGCGGGCATGGCCGCAATGTTACGTTTGACGGAGTGGCGTGGGGCGTCCACCTCGCACTGCGTTAGAGTGTTGAAGCATTGCGTGCAAGGCAAGCGCGTGGTGAAGCGGCATATGGGGATGCGGCGCCGCGGCCGATGGGTTGGCAGCGCCTGAAAGGTGGCACGATGGAGTTCTCCAAGAGGTTGGACCTGTTTGGCGACGAGGTGTTTGCGGCACTCAACGCAAAGCGGCGCGAGCTGGAGGCGGAGGGCCGCAAGGTGTACGACCTCTCCGTGGGCACGCCTGACTTCGTGCCGCCGCAGCACATCGTGGACGCCCTCATCAAGAGCGCGCAGGACCCGGAGAACTGGAAGTACTCCCTGCACGATAAGGCCGAGATGCTGCAAGCCGTGTGCGACTACTATGCCAGCCGCTATGGCGTGGAGGGCATAACGCCCGACATGGTAATGAGCGTTGCGGGCACGCAGGAGGGCATGCGGTACGTGTGCGAGGCCCTGGCGGACCCCGGTGACACGGTGCTGGTGCCCGACCCCTGCTACCCCGTCTTCCGCGCCGGTAGCCTGCTGGCAGGTGCTAAGCTGGAGTTCTACCCGCTCACGGCGGACCACGACTTCCTGCCCTACGTGGCCGGCATCCCCGATGAGGTGGCGGACCGCGCCAAGTACATGGTGGTCTCCCTGCCGGCCAACCCGGTGGGCTCCGTGGGGACGCCCGAGGTGTACGCGCAGATCATCGCCTTCGCCAAGGCCCACGACATCGTGATCATTCACGACAACGCATATTCGGACATCGTCTTCGACGGGCCGGCCGGCGGTTCCTTCCTCAGCTACCCCGGCGCGCTGGACGTGGGCGTGGAGTTCCTCTCGCTCTCCAAGAGCTACAACGTGACGGGCGCGCGCCTCTCGTTCCTGGTGGGGCGCAAGGACATAGTGGGTGCCACGCGCAAGCTGCGCAGCCAGGTCAACTTTGGCATGTTCCTGCCGGAGCAGGATGCCGCCATCGCCGCGCTCACCGGCCCGCGCGAGCAGGTGGAGGTCCAGCGCATGCGCTACCAGGAGCGCCGCGACGCCCTGTGCGACGGTCTGGAGTCCATTGGCTGGGAGCGCCCCAACGCGCACGGAACGCTCTTCGTGTGGGGCCGCATCCCCGGCGGCCGCATGGACTCCATGCAGTTCGTGCTGGAGCTCATGGAGAAGACCGGTGTCATCGTGACGCCCGGGCGCAGCTTTGGTCCGGCGGGCGAGGGCTACGTGCGCTTTGCCCTGGTCATGCCGCCGGAGCAGATTCGCGAGGCCGTTGCCGCCATGGCGAAGATGTGAGACGGGGGGACGGTCCTTTTGTCTCATTTGAATGAGACGGGCGGGCAAGGTGCCGGCCGTCTCGCGTTCGTGCAAGGAGGTTGCGATGGATGGGAATTCGTTTGCGGAGCTTGTTAGGGCTTCGCGCAGCTACCGACGCTTTACGGGCGAGCCAGCGAGCAGGGAGGCTCTGCTGGGCCTGATTGACGTGGCGCGCTTTGCACCCACGGGCAACAACACGCAGCTCCTGCGCTATGCGGTGGCGTCTGACCCGACTACGGTGGCCGAGCTGGGCCACCACCACGGCTGGGCGGCTGCCCTGCCGGAGTTCCCCGGCCCCGCCGAGGGCGAGCAGCCGGGTGGTTACATCGGCATCTTCGTGCCAGCTGGTGGCGCGAAGTCTGCCATCCGCCAGATAGACGTGGGCATCGCCGCGCAGACCCTTTGCCTGGCGGCGTGCGCGCAGGGGCTGGGCGCCTGCATGATCAAGAGCTACGACGCACAGGCCGCCTCCGTGCTGGGCGTGACGGGCGACGACTACGCCCTTGCCCTCATGATCGCTTTCGGCAAGCCCGCGCCGGACGAGAAGATCGTGCTGGAGTCCATGGACGCGGACCACGGCACCAAGTACTGGCGCACGGAGGGCAACGTGCACCACGTGCCCAAGCGCTCGGTGGAGGACCTGCTGCTGTAGTGTGACAGGGGGGGACGTTTCCCTATTGACACGCGGGACGGTGGCCGGTGGTGGCTGCCGTCCCGTTGATGGCACGCATGTTATTCGGTTTCAACAACACGCGTATGGCATGACAGATGGTTACGCAACTGGCTTTCTAGCACGTCATGGCGCTGGCACGCGTGTTGTTGCCCTCGGGCCTTGTGCCAACAACACACGTGCCGTCGCGCGTGTTGTTGAGGCCGGCTGGCGGGGTGCCGAGTGCGGAGTGCGGGGCCAACTGGCGTCGCGGCTGGGGAGGATGAGACAAAAGGTACGTCCCCCTGTCTCATCCCAGCGTGACAAAACAGAAACGTCCCCCTGTCACGCGCCCCCCTGTCTTACAGGGATTCGAGGCCCAGCAGCGCCGCGCCGATGGCGCCGCACAGCTGGCTGTCCTTGTGCGTGGCAACGCGCGCGCCCAGCACATCCTCCAGCGCCTTGACCACGCCGGCGTTCTGCGCCACGCCGCCCGTCATGAGGTAGGGCGGCTCCGCGCTCACGCGCTTGGCCAGGGTGGCGGTCTTCCTCGCCACGGACTCGTCCAGGCCGTGGATGATGTCGGGTGTGGGCGTGTCGTCCGCCACCAACGAGACTACCTCGCTCTCCGCGAAGACCGTGCACATGCTGCTGATCTTCACGTCGCGCTTCCACTGCAGGCCCTTCTCGCAGAACTCCTCCAGGGGCATCTCCAGCGTGCGGGCCATCATCTCCAGGAAGCGGCCGGTACCGGCGGCGCACTTGTCGTTCATGACGAAGTTGAGAACGTCGCCCTCGTCGCCCAGATGGATGACCTTGGAGTCCTGGCCACCGATGTCGATGACGGTCTTGACCTCGGGCATGAGGTAGTGGGCGCCGCGCGCGTGGCAGGTGATCTCCGTGATGGAGGTGTCCATGCCAGGGATGGCCTCGCGGCCGTAGCCCGTGGAGACCTCCAGCGTGAGGTCCTCCTCCGCAAGATGCGCTTGGGCAAGGGCCTGCTCCTTGGCGTGGGCGGCCGCCTCGGTTGCCTTGGCGCCCGTGGGCAGGATCACGGAGGCTACGATCTTCCTGTTGGCGTCCATTACCACGGCGTCGGTGGAGGTTGAGCCGGAGTCAACGCCCAGCACGTAGACGGGCTTGTTGGGGTCCATGCTGGCGCGGCGAGCTGCCGCCGCCTCCTTGGCCTTAGCCGCGCCGCGCAGGGTCTCGCCAAAGGCCGCCAGTCTGGTCTTGAGCTGGCCCGCGCTCTGCGAGGTGCCGTCCGTCTCGATCTTCACCATGGGGGTTCCTCCATCTTCGGTGGCCTCGGCGTACTCGAAGCCGTAGTAGTCGCAGAACTTCATCGTGTGGTACACAATGCCCGCCTGGCCCTTCTCGCCGCGCAGCCGCATGCGGGCGGAGATGTCGTCCATGCGCATGCAGGGCATCTGGTTCAGCAGGGCATCGGCGTACCAGTCCAGGAAGGTGTCCAGCGTGCCGCCCGCGCGGCCGACGCCCAGCGCGTCAGTCGCTCTGCCCTCCTCCTCGCAGGCGTCGCAGTCGCCCGCGGCTGCCATGCGCGCCAGCTGGGGCGGGGGAGAAACCAGCAAGTGCCGGTTGGTGCAGGTGGCGTTCTCCACGGCGTAGCCCACGTCGCGCGAGACGGTCTTGAGCAGCGCCCCCGTGGCGTGGGCGCCAAGCAGCGTCACGCGCTCGTCCGTGCGCGGAACCGGCGGCTCGAAGGACGAGAGCGCGGCACCCACGTCGAAGGTGCGGCCTGAATACTCCGCGTAGGCCTTGGCCAGCTTGGCCAGGCGGGCCCTGAACAGCCTGCGCTCCGCCGCGCCGCGCTTGTGCGGCAGGTCCAGCAGGTACACGAAGTCCAGGTTCCCCTGGGCAACCAGCACGTCGTAGGCGCGCTTGATCACGTCGCAGCAGGTCACAAGCACGACCTCGCGCACGTCGTCGCGCAGCAGGCGCTCGATGAGCCCCTTGCCGTAGCCGCACAGGTTGGGGTGGGCCAGGGCGTCGGCGTGGTCGAAGGAGGCAACGTCCGCCTCGGCCAGGTGGCCACTTGCCCCAAAGCCCGCAAGCAGCTCCAGCGGCGTATACTTGCATGCGTAGAAGACCACGTGGCCGCCCTCTGCGGTGCCCGCGGGTGCCTTCGCGGCCTCAACGGTCGCGGTTGGGTGTGACATGATTCTCCTCCCTGCGGAAGCGAAGCAGCTCCAAGAACGCCTCGAGGCGCGTGGACACCTGCCCCGCCATGTTGTTGGAGCGATGCGCCCCGTCGCCGTCTATGACCAGCACGGGGTAGCCTGCAGCCTCAAGGCTCTTGCGAATTATGTGCGAGGCGCCGGCAATCTGCTTGCAGCCCCAGTGGCAGAACACGACAACGCCATCCGCGTGGGTCTGGTCTGCCAGCTGGCGCACGCACGCGGCCCGGCGGTCGGCGGGGCCGTTGAGGCAGTTTCGCACAAGCCGCTCGCCCATGGCCTCGTAGGGCTGGCCTGGGCCAAACCAGGGGTCGCCGGCAAGTGCCGTGTCATAGAACATGTCCGACGCGACGACCTGCGCCTCCCGGCTGCGGTCCATGTGCGTGGTGAGGGGCCCAAAGAAGAAGGGCGACGTGTGGACCCACACTAGATTCAGGCCCTCGTAGGGCGCGGCCGCCGCAAAGTCGTCCACCATCTGCTGGGCAATGTTCTCGACCTCCGTGGTTCCAAGCGAGAGGTGCACGTCCAGCACCTCCATGAGCTCCAGCGTGAGGTCGCCTGCCAGGTAGCGGCCTCGGCGCAACGGAAGCGACTTTGCCAGCAGCGCAAGCGTGCGCTGGCTGCGGGCCACCCGCAGCGTCAGGTCTGGCTCGCTCAGCCGGCGGCCGTAGACCTCTTGGGCGAGCCCGCCCATCTGCCGCAGCTGGTCCCCCACGTAGACGGCGGCATCCCGGGTGGGCTCGTAGGGCACGTCCACGTAGAAGTGGGGGACGTCCCACAGACGTGACAGGGTCTTGAAGGTGAGGTTGTTGGCGTCGCAGGCCACGGAGCAGCTGGCCAGCATGCGCGGCGGCCTGAGGACGCCCGTGAAAGCCGCCCCCAAGAGCACCTTGTGGTAGGAACAGAAGGTCTCTGGAATGCCGCGACCCTCCGCGTCCGACATGAAGCCCTCCTCGGAGTGGGCTCCCGCGCACGTGCCGGAGATTGCCTCCGCCGTGACGGCGCGAACGCCCAGGGCCTGGAAGACCTCCGTGGGAAGGAAGATGCTGGTTATGGCCTCGTTCTGCGGGTCCGCGAGCGCCCTCACCAGGTTGTTGAAGAAGAGGGCGGATGCGGCTTGGGCGGAAGGCAGCTGGTCCCTGTTGGGCAGGCGGGTGGTTCGCCAGGCGGTGAAGCCGAAGCCAAAGTCAAGCGCCCCGCGTGCGAGCGCGGGGTGCTGCTGGGCGCTTGCGGAAACGAAGTCGCCGTATAGGTCCATGGGGGTGCGACCCTGCGCGTCACCGCGCGTCGGCATGGACAGCCTCCTCGCGACGTGCCCTCAGCATCTCCAGGAAGGCGGTGAAGCGGGTGGACATCTGGCCTTCCATGCAGTTGGCGCGGTCGCAGCCGTCGCCGTCCAGAATCAGGACGGGATAGCCGGCCGCCTCCAGCCGGTGGGCAATGAGCTGGGAGGCGCCTGCCGTCTCCTTGCAACCCCAGTGGCAGAAGACCACCACGCCGTCGGCCGCGGTCTCGCGCGCAAGGCGGAGCAGGCGGTCTGCCCGGCGAGTTGCCGGGCCGTTGAAGCAGCAGGTGCAGAGCCGCTCCGCCATGGCCTCGAAGGGCTGGTCGGGCCCGTAGGCCCAGGTGGTGCCCTGGGCGGGAATCTGGTCGTACAGCATGTCCGACGCAACGATCTGCGCGTTGCGGTTCTGGTTGAGCTCCTGCTTCAGGGAGTCAAGGAAGTAGGGCGGCGTGTGCGCCCACACAATGTTCAGGCCCTCGTAGGGCTCGGCGTGCGCGAAGTCCTCCGTCTGCTGCCGCAGCATATGCAGGGCGTCGTCGGTGCCCAGGGCAAGGTGGGTGGCCAGGGCCTCCTGCATCTCCAGACCCATGTCGCTTGCCAGGTACTTGCCGCGGCGCAGGGGAAGCGTCTGCTGCAGCAGGGCCAGGCTCTCCTGCGAGACGGCCACCCGCTCCGTGAGGGCGGGCAGGTACAGCTTGCGGCCGAAGACGTCCTCGGCCATGGACCCCATGCGCCGCAGCTGGTCCGCCACGTAGTGAATGGACTCGTCGTCCGCCTCGAAGGGCACGTCCACATAGAAGTGGGGCGTGCCCCAGTAGTGGGCCAGGGTCTTGAAGGTGAGGTTGTTGGCGTCGCAGGCAACCGAGCAGCTTGCCAGCATGCGGGGGGCAGTCAGCACCTCGCTGGCCGCCAGGCCCAGCAGCACCCGGTGGTAGCTGCAGTAGGTTGCCGGCACGCCGCGGTTCTCCGCCTCGGCCAGGAAGCTGGCCTCCGCCTTGGTGGAGGCAATGGCGCCAGAGAGCACCTCGGCGCACACGGGGTGAAGCCCCATGGCAAGGAAGACCTCGCTGGGAAGCCAGATGCTGGTGATGACGGCCTGGTCGTAGTTGTCCAGGGCGTCGGTGATGGTCTTCAGGGCAAGGTGGGAGGCCATCTGCCCCGCGGGCGGCTTCCTGCGGTTGGGCAGGTGCTTGGTGCCCCAGCGCACGCCGTCGTAGCTGCGCATCAGGATCCAGCGAATGGTCTCGGGGGCTACGGTGGCGTACTGGCCCAGCAGGTTGCCGCCCCAATCCACAATGCCGTTGACCAGGTCTGGCATCAGCGGTCCTCCTCGCCTGCGCCCATGAGGTTGATCACCCTGAGGCCCAGCTTGGAGCCCTCGATGGCGGCGCGGGAGCCAAAGACGCAGATGCCGCGGTGGGAGGGGACGCTGGCTAGGGTCGCGGCGCCGGCACGAATCTGGCTGGCGGTGGTGGCAAGCTCCTGCGCGCGAATCTGGTCGCGCCAGCTGTCGGGGCGTCCGCACAGGCGCGACACGTCCTGCCGGCGGGCCATCTGGCGCGGCTTGACGGGCGCGTCGTGCGAGGCCACGGTTGAGACTATGTACCCCGCAAGCTCCTCCTCCGCGGGCTCCCAGCCCTCAAGCCAGGCCGCGGTGCCCTCGAAGCGCTGGATGGTGGCGTCGATGCTGGGGTCGCGGTAGGACCAGAACTGCGCGGAGCCCGAGGGAACCCTCCGGAAGCCCACACCGTAGGCACCGCCGTGCACGCGGACGGAGTTCCACAGGTAGTCGAAGGAGAGGGGCCTCGTGGCAACGTTCCACACGCCGTAGGGCACGGTGTCCGCGCCAGAGGGGCCGGCGCCCTCCGTCACGAAGGAGACGCTGGAAGGAATGACGAAGGCCTCGTCCCTGACCGTCGGCGTGGGGATGACCATCTGCCGCATCGCCTGCCCGGGGTCTGCGGGCGGCAGGCCCAGCGTGCCTCCCGCCTGCCAGTAGGCCCGGCAGTCGTCCATGGGCCCCACGAAGCTGGCGGTGACGGCGTCTGCCACGAAGATGCGCCGGCAGAGGGCGGCCAGGCGCTCCGCCAGGGCATCCCTGCGCTCCGGGAAGTGGGCCAGCAGGTCCTTCAGGAACAGGTAGTAGTCAACGCCGCCCATGGCCTGCGCCGCCAGGGACGCGGGCGAGAAGTACGAGGAGAGCCGGGCGGCCGCGGAGGAGTGGCCGGCGTTGGTGAAGCCCTGCTCGAGGGCTATGCGCCGCTGCTGCAGGATGGCGAGGATGCGGTCCGTGTCCGTGAAGTCCGTCGCGGACCATACCTCGGTGGGAATGGTAGCCAGCTTGCCCACGTTCTCCACAAGGGCGCTGGCAGACACCACCAGGGCGGGCATGACGTCGGCCTGGTCCTCGTCCTTGGAGTAGGCCTCGCAGAAGAAGTCCAGGTTGCCCAGGTTGAGCTCCACCAGCGTGTCCAGCTCTGACGCCGTGTGCTTGGCGGTGCCCAGCTTGCCCAGGAGGTCCGTCAGCAGGCCCACGTAGGGAAGGTCGTCAAAGGCGAGGTGGCGCAGGTCAAAGTAGAGGTACAGGTAGTCAATGCGGCGGGTGTCCAGCTCGTGGGCAACGCAGGGCAGGGGCGCCTCAATGCGCACGCCCACCGGCTCGGGCTTGGCGGGCTCAATGTCCGCGACGGAGAGGTGGGGCAGCTTGGCCAGGTCCTCCGGCGAGTCCGGCGCCTCCTGCTCCGCGCGCAGCTCCGCCACGGCGTCGACTATGCCCTGGAGCTCCTCCCCAGAGAGGGCCGCCTTCCTCTGGGCGAGCTCGGCCGCCTCCGCGGCGTCGCTGCCGGACTCCACGGGCACCAGCTCCACCTCGGCGCTGTGGTTGCTCTCGCATACCAGCGAGCGGAGCAGGACCTCGAAGTAGCCCTGGTCCAGGCCCGCGCGCATGTTTGCGATGGCGTCCTCGTAGAAGAGGAAGTCCACGGGGCGGGCGTCGTCGTACAGCCAGCTGGACATGATCTGCATGGAAAGCGCGACGCCGTCGGAGTAGGAGCCCCAGTCGCCCTCGCGCAGGTTGAACTCCGCCTGGGCCAGCGAGGCCGCAAGGTGCTCCCGGCCAATGCCGTCCGCCGCCAGCCGCGCGCACGTGTCCTCCACCAGCGTGCGGAACTGCTGCGCCACGCCCTGCCTGGCCCCCTTCAGCTGGAAGACCACGCGGGGCTGCATCTCGCCGTCGTAGAGTATGGCGTCGAAGTCGTCTCCCAGGTTGGCGTCCAGGACGGCGCGCTTGAGGGGCGCCTCGTTGGAGCCCGCAATGGCGTCCAGCAGGACGTCGGCGGCAAGAACTCGCTCGCGGTCGTGCGAGGTGCCAATGACGTAGGCAAGGCCCACAGAGGCGTTCTCCGGCGCGGTCGCCATCTCAAGGCGCGAGAGCGCCGGCGTGACGGGCGCCTGCAGGGGCAGGGGGTTGGGCGCCCCCACGTCGCGTTGGGTGGCCTGCCGGAAGCGGGAGTCAATGAAGGCCAGCTCGCGGTCCACGTCCAGGTCTCCGTACAGGATGGTGTAGCTGTTTGCCAGGTTGTAGTGGCGCGCGTGCGTCTGCAGGAACTGCTCGTAGGTGAGGGTGGGAATGGCGCGCGGGTCCCCGCCGGACTCGAAGCGGTAGGGCGTGTTGGGGAAGAGGGCCGCGTCAATGCCCTTGAAGAGCACGTCGTCCGGGTCCGAGAGGGCGCCCTTCATCTCGTTGAAGACCACGCCGTTGTAGGCAAGGCGGGCCGTGGGGTCGTCCGCGGGGGCGGGGTTGCCGTCGGCGTCCTGCAGCTCCAGGTGCCAGCCCTCCTGCTGGAAGATGTGGGGGTGCGAGTAGATGGCGGGGTGGAGCACGGCGTCCAGGTACACGTCCATCAGGTTCTCAAGGTCGGCCGTGTTGGTGGATGCCACCGGGTACATGGTCTTGTCCGGGAAGGTGAGGGCGTTCAGGAACGTTTGCATGCTGGTCTTGAGCAGGTTGACGAAGGGCTCCTTCACGGGGAACCGGTCAGACCCGCACAGGACGGAGTGCTCCAGAATGTGGAAGACGCCCGTGTTGTCCGAAGGCGCCGTCTTGAAGGCAATGGAGAAGGACTTGTTGTTGTCGGCGCAGGCCAGCCACAGCGCGCGGGCGCCGGAGGCGTCGTGCCGCATGACGTAGGCGGTGGCGGAGAGCTCCGGTATGCGTATGACGTCCGTCACGGTGAAGCCGGCGTGGCGCGTGCCGGCCTCCAGGCCCTGGATGGGCAGGGAGAAGTCCCGCTGGGGGGCGGTGACGGTTGGGGCGGGTTCGCTCATTGGGTTCCTCCACATAAAACGAGCCGGAGGGTACCGGCTCGGCGGAACCCCCCCTTGCGTTGGTTAGATCTTCTCCATCTCGGATGCCACGCTGGCGTACCACTCCAGGTACGTGGGCGGGCAGTAGCGCCTTGCCATGGCAACGGAGAGCGTGTAGCCGCCTGCCATCACGTCGCCGTAGCCGCTGGCGAGGCCGGCCACGTGCGCGTTGATGGCGGTGTCCCAGTCTCCCCAGTTGCTGGAGCCCCAGCCCCAGGCGTTGTGCGAGCGGAAGCAGTAGGTGCCCTTGCCGCTCTCCACGCAGGAGATGGCGGCGGAGAGGCGCGGGTCAATGCCATACTGCGCGGCCGCGGAGGCGAAGGTGGCGCCGTGGCCGGCCAGGGGCGACCCTGCCAGGTAGGCGTCAATGCGCGCCGCCCAGCCCTGCTGCTCGCTGCTGGTGACGTTGGTCTCTGCCGCGGAGGGGTCCACCGTGACGGTCTGGGGAATCTCCACCGTGGCGGTGTTGCCGGAGTTGGTGGTGAAGGTGGCGGAGCCAGAGCTGGCGGCCGTGGAGCTGGAGGAGGAGCCGGAGTCTTCCTCCGCCTTCCCGGCATCAGAGTCGGCGTCCTGGGAGGTGGACTCTGCCTCCTGCTTGGCCTGAGCCTCCGCAAGGGCCTGCTGAGCCGCCTCCAGGGCGGCCTGACGCTCCGCTGCCTCTGCCGCCGCCTGCTGCTCCGCCTTGGCGCGGGCATTTGCCAGTGCCTGCTTGGTCTCCTGAAGCGCCTGCTGGGCGGTGGCGGCCTTCTCGTCCGCCTGCTGCTTCTGGGCGGTGAGCGTGGCCTCGGCGTTGTCCAGCTCGGTCTGCGTCTGCGCGAGCTCGCTCACCGCGGCGGTGTTGCGGCTCTGCACGCTGTCTATGTAGACGAGCGTGGAGATGAAGTCGTTGAAGTTGTCGGACGAGAGGAGCAGGTCGAGCAAGCCGGGCGTGTTCTGCTGCAGCTTGTAGAGCACCCTGATGGCCTCCGCCGCCTTGGCGCGCTCCTCCGGGAGCTTGGCCTGAATCTCCTGGATGTTGGCCTCGTTGTCCTGAATCTTGGCCTGGAGGTCGTTCACGGCAGCCTGGGCGTCTGCGTACTCCTGACGCTTCTGCTCCACGGTGCTGGCCAGGGAGTTGGCCTGAGTCTGCAGCTGGGCCGCGCTCTCCTCTGCGAAGGCATGCGTTGCCGCCAGAGGGGTACCCGAAACCACCAGCGCTGCGCTCGTGGCAAGTACGGCGATTCTGCGTGTCAATGCGTGGGGTCTCAAGGGGATCCAAACTGTCTGGGCGTCCCGCCCGGCGATGCAGGGGGGACGTTGTCTAGTCAACCAACTTCTGATTCTACCCCGCGTTCGTCCCCGTAACCCATCCTTCACGAGGTCCCCGCGGTTCCAGGCCCTTGTCTGGTGTGGCTTGGCCCCCTTATGACCGTTCACCGTACAGGTACGGCCGCCCACCACAAAGAGGTGGACGGCCGCAGGGAAGGAGGGCTTGTGCGAGGGCGCGTTGCCAGCGCCGGCCCTACTTGAGCACCAGGGTGTCGCACTTGGCGTTGCGAACGAGGAAGGTAGAGATGGAGCCTAGCAGGGCGTACTTGATGTTTGAGAGCCCGCGGGCGCCGCAGATTACCAGGTCTGGCTGGATCTCCTCCAGCATGTCCTCCTTGATGGTCTCGCGAATGCGGCCCGCCTTCACCATGACCTCCACCTTCCGGATGCCCGGGGCGGCCTCGGCCTCCGCCACCTGCGGGGCAATGGACTCGCGGAACTGCTTCTCCAGGCTCTGCAGGAGGCCGGTGGGGTAGGAGCCCGAGGTCTCCAGCGCCGAGGAGTCAATGACGTGGCCAATGTAGAGCTCGGCCTCGTTGGTGGACGCAATGATGATTGCGCGGGCCAGCACGAGCTCCTGCTGTGGGGTGCCGTCCAGCGCGACGAAGATCTTGTCGTAGCCAAGGGCACCGTAGCTGGGCTTGTAAGCGGTCTGATTCTCTGCCATGGGTTCCTCCCGAGCGTCGTGCCGATTCCGTTAACCTCTCTCACCGCGAGTCTACCCACCCACGCGGCCTTTGCGTCGGTATCGTGCGCGTGCGGTGGAATTTGTCGGCGGATATCCAAGGCTGGGCCCCGCGCGCATTCCGAGGGTCCATCATGGCTGGGTCAATGCGTTGCTCGGGCGGCAGGCTCGCTGCCGCACCCGTTGGGCTTCCCGGAAGGGGTTGGGTCTTGAATTCCATCGAACTCTTGAAAGCGGCCTTGTACGGCCTGGTTGAGGGCGTCACGGAGTGGCTGCCCATCTCGTCCACGGGGCACATGCTGCTCCTGGACCAGTTCGTCAGGCTGGACGTGACGGAGAACTTCTGGAACATGTTCCTGGTGGTCATTCAGCTGGGTGCCATCCTGGCCGTGTGCGTGCTGTACTTCCACCAGCTGAATCCCTTCTCGCGCAAGAAGTCGGCGGAGGAGCGCCGCGCCACGTGGGGGCTGTGGGCGAAGATCGTGGTCGCCTGCATACCGGCGGCTGCCGTCGGCGTGCCCCTCAACGACTGGATGGAGGACCACCTGAGCTCGCCCTTCGTCATTGCGGCCGCGCTCGTCGTGTACGGCATCCTGTTCATCGTCATTGAGTCCGCGCGCGAGCGCAAGGCGCGGCGCATTGCGCAGAATCGCTCCCGCGGGGCCCACTTCCGCAAGACGGAGGGCCAGACAAGCCTGCAGCTTGCGGATGCCGACGCTGCGGTTCAGGACATGTCGGAGCTTGGCTGGGCAAGGGCCATTGGCATCGGCATCTTCCAGGTGCTTTCCCTGGTGCCCGGCACGTCCCGGTCTGGCTCCACCATCATTGGCGGCCTCTTGCTGGGCTGCTCGCGCAAGGTTGCGGCGGAGTTCACCTTCTACCTTGCCATTCCCGTCATGTTCGGCGCGTCGGCCCTCAAGCTCGTGCGCTTCTTCATGAAGGGCGGCAGCTTCGTGGCGCAGGAGTCGGCAATCCTGGGCGTGGGATGCGTCGTCGCGTTCGTTGTCTCCGTCATCGTCATCCGCTTCCTCATGGGTTACATCAAGCGCCACGACTTCAAGCCCTTTGGCTGGTACAGGATCGTCCTGGGCGTCGCGGTGATCGCGTACTTCCTGCTTGCGGCATAGGGGCCCGGACCGCGTGCCCGCGCCCTGGTGTGCGGCAACGCGTTTGTTCAGGTGGGACCAGGGCAGTATACTTGCACTTCGTACCGCCTGGCTTGGTACGAATGCGCCTGGTTGGGATGAGTGCAGGGAGGTGTGCATGGCCGATCAAGGCTCGCTGCGGGCAGACAAGAAGCCGCCCCAGCAGGACGGCCCCAAGCGCTTTCCGGCCGTGCTGCCGGAGGACGTGGACCTTGCGGGCAGGCGGGACGAGCGCCCCACTGGCAAGAGGTTCGTTTGGCTGGCGGCGTCGGTGCTTGCCCTGCTCCTTCTGAGCGATTGGTTCATTCTGCATGCGTCCATGGGCGCGGCCGTGCTTTGCGGCGTGGCCGCCTTGGCGCTTGTGGTCATTCCCGGTGTGTGCGCCTATCGCTTTCTGACCCAGTACCTTGGGCCATGGAAGGCGGACGCGCTTTCCCAGGAAGAGCGCATTGCGCTGGAGTACAAGGGTGACGAGGCGCTGGCGCTGCGCGCACAGCGCGTGCAGCGTGCCGGCAGCCTGCTGGGCCGGACGGAGGACGAGCAGCCCACGGGCTCCGCTTCCGTCCTCACCAGCGAGGAAGTGGCCGTTCTGGACGCCCACCGGGCGCGTGAGACCCGCGCCACCTTGGACTGGCTGGACGCCGCGGAGGACCCCGTCTCCGTTCGCATTGCCGCTTCGGACGAGGCGCGCCTGGTGGGGCACGTGTTTGCCTGTGCGCCTTCCAGCAGGCGGTGGGTGGTCCTCGTGCACGACTTCGAGGGGGATTGGACGGACGCCCTCCTTCACGTGCGCCGGTACGCGGAGCGTGGCTTCAACGTCCTGGTGCCAGAGCTTCGTGCCCACCACCAGAGCGAGGGCGCCTACATTGGCATGGGCCTCTTGGATGCCATGGACCTGGTGCTGTGGTGCCGCTGGATCGTGCGCGACATGGACGAGGGTGCCCGCATCGTGCTGCATGGCCAGGGCATGGGGGCCGCCGCCGTCTGCATGGCTGCTGCGGAGAAGACCCTGCCCTCCGGCGTGGTCGCCGCGGTGTCGGACTCCGGCTACTCGGACGCGTGGAACGTCATCCTGCGCGGACTTCGCGCCATGCGTCTGCCCGCCCATCTGGTTCTGGACGTCGCGCGGTTGGTGCTGAAGCTGAGCCCCGGCGGCTACGACGTCGCCTCCTGCGACCCTGCCGCCGCGGTGGTGCACGCCCAGGTTCCCATGCTGTACCTGCAGGGCGAGGAGGACCTGGTGGTGCCGGCCTACATGGGCAAGAGGCTCTACGACGCGACCAGCGGTTCCGCGGCGGGCGAGAACAAGCGCCTCTGCATGTTCAGGCACGCGGGTCACAACAGCGCCTGCTTCGCGGACCCCGCCCGCTACTACCACGAGGTCTTCGCCTTCGTGGAGCCTCGCTGCTGATGAGACGGGGGGACGCACCTTTTGTCTCATTCAAATGAGACAAAAGGTGCGTCCCCGTGTCTCAGGGAAGCCACATCGTCTTCCCGCATCCTGTCCCGCATGCTTGCTACACTAGGCCATGCCGAATCTCGACCGCGCTTCAGACCGTACCCCAACCGCAGTATGGAGGCTCCGCATGCCGGACGCTCGTCAGACCTCGCTCAACATACCACCCGCCGGCTACTCGGTGGACATCCAGGGGCTCAACCCCGCGCAGCGCCAGGCAGTGCTTTGCACCAGGGGTCCCCTCTTGGTGCTGGCCGGCGCCGGCTCCGGCAAGACTCGCGTGCTCACCTACCGCATTGCGCACATGATCGCGGACGAGGGCGTCGCCCCCTGGCAGGTCCTTGCCATCACCTTCACCAACAAGGCCGCGGCGGAGATGCGGGAGCGCCTTGCCAAGCTCGTGCCCAGCACGCGCGGCATGTGGGTCTGCACCTTCCACGCCATGTGCGTCCGCATGCTACGCGAGGACGCGGACGCCATCGGCTTCAACTCCAACTTCTCCATCTACGACGACGATGATTCCAAGCGCCTGGTGCGCAACATCATGTCGGACCTCTCCATAGACCAGAAGCAGTTCCCCATAAATGCGGTGCGCTCGCGCATCTCTGCTGCCAAGAATGCCCTGGTCTTCCCGGACGAGATGCAGGCCAAGGCCGTGGCCCCGCTTGACCGCGCCGCCGCGCGGGTGTACGTGGAGCTGCAGCGCCGCCTTGCCCGCGCCAACGCCATGGACTTCGACGACCTGCTCATAAACGCGTACGAGCTCTTGGCCAAGCACCCGGACGTGCTGGACGGCTACCAGGAGCGCTTCCGCCAGATCAGCGTGGACGAGTACCAGGACACCAACGGCGTGCAGTACGCCATCACCAACCTGCTGGCGCGCAAGTACCAGAACCTCATGGTAGTTGGCGACGACGACCAGTCCATCTACTCCTGGCGCGGTGCGGACATCACCAACATCCTCAGCTTCCAGAAGGACTACCCCAACGCCACGGTGGTCAAGCTGGAGGAGAACTACCGCTCCACCGGCCACATCCTCAACGCTGCCAACGCCGTGGTGGCGCACAACTCCCGCCGGACGGAGAAGCACCTCTTCACCTCCGCCGGAGACGGCGAGAAGGTCAAGGTCTTCCAGGCTTCCGACGAGCGCGACGAGGGCCGCTGGGTCGGTGCGGAGATAGAGAAGCTGCACGACGCCGGCACCAGCTACGACGACATGGCCGTCTTCTACCGCACCAACGCCCAGTCACGCATCCTGGAGGACATGTTCCTGCGCGCCGGCGTGCCCTACAAGCTGGTCGGCGGCACGCGCTTCTTCGACCGCGCGGAGATTCGCGACGTCATGGCCTACCTCAAGCTGGTGGTCAACCCCGACGACGACGTGAGCGCCCAGCGCACGGTCAACACGCCGCGCCGCGGCATCGGCACCACCAGCATCGGCAAGATCGAGCGCTACGGGGAGGAGCACGGGCTCTCGTTCTTCTCGGCTGCGGAGGCCTGCGCGGCGGAGACTGGCCTGCTTTCCGCCAAGGTGCGCAGCAGCCTGCAGGACTGGACCAACATGGTGGAGAACGCCCGCCACTACCAGGGCGACCTGGGCAACGTGGTGGAGATGATCGTGGAGAAGTCCGGCCTGGTACAGGCGCTGGAGGCGGAGCATTCCGTGGAGGCGGACAGCCGCATAGAGAACATTAGGGAATTCTACGGCGTTGCACAGGAGTTCGACGAGACCCACGACGACGTGGCGGAGACTCTGGAGAGCCTGCGTCAGCTGCGCGAGGCCGGCGCGCTGGACGGCGTTCCGGGCGCGCAGGCGCCTGCCGTCCAGTCGGTGCCCGCACCCGGTGCGGACACGCTCCCGCCCGTGGCGGCGGAGAAGCTCCCCGCCTTCATGGAGTGGCTGGCCCTGCGCTCCGACTTGGACTCGCTGGCGGGGGACACGCACGCCGTGACCATGATGACCATCCACTCCGCCAAGGGCCTGGAGTTTCCCGTGGTCTTCGTGGCGGGCATGGAGGAGGGCATCTTCCCGCACACCGGCACAGAGCAGGAGCCGGGCCGAATAGAGGAGGAGCGCCGCCTTGCCTACGTGGCCATAACGCGCGCACGCAAGAAGCTCTTCCTCACGTATGCCGCCACGCGCCGCATGTACGGGTCCGTGCAGGCGTACCCGCGCAGCCGCTTCGTGAACGAGATTCCACCGGAGGACGTGGAGACCATCGGCGTGGGGTCCTCGGGCTTCTCGGGCGTGGGCTGGGAGAAGCGCGGCGACCGCCGCGGCACCTTCGGCTCCGGCCGAGGGTCCTCCGTGTACGGCGGGCACGTCTTTGGCTCGCACACGCGCTCCACGGGCGGCAACCCGCAAGGCACGCCGGCGCCGGCACCCCGTCCCGTTGCCAAGAGGGCCACGGAGGACTTCAAGGCGGGGGATCACGTGTCACACAAGACCTTTGGCCCTGGCGTGGTGCTCAAGGCGGAGGGCGACGTGATTGAGGTCAAGTTCACGCGCACTGGCAAGGTCAAGAAGCTCATGAAGGGCTTCGCGCCCATTGTGAGGATTGACGCGTAGGCCGCGGCGCAGCGGTGTGGAGGCGCAATGGATCTGGAGAACGTGGTGGTGTTCGGCATAACGCTGGGTGACCTGCTGTTCAGGGCAATCTACTTCGGGGTGGTCTTTGCCATCACCTACTTCGTACAGCACCTCCTGGCACGTGCCTTGCGGCGCATGCTGAACGCCTCCAAGGTGCCCTCGGCGTCGATCTTCGTGAACATCGTGCGTGGTGTCATCTGGGCGCTGGGCCTGCTCATGGTGCTGAAACCCGTCTTCGGCATAGAGCCCACGGCCTTCGTGGCGGCCCTGGGCGTCTCTTCTGTGGTCATCTCGTTCGGCCTGCAGGACACGGTCTCCAACCTCTTCAGCGGCTTGGGACTCACGCTGGGCAAGGTCATCGCCCCGCACGACTACGTGAAGGTGGGCGACTTCGAGGGCGTGGTGACGGACGTGAACTGGCGCAACACCGTGGTGCAAGACCGGTTGGGCAACCAGCAGATCATCCCCAACAGCGTGCTCAACAAGACCGCCTTCCTGCGCAGGAGCGCAAGCCAGGCCGGCAGCTGCGGCGTGAGCTTCTCCGTCGCCATGGGCGCGGACCTCAACGCGGTGGCGGAGGAGGTCGTAGAGCTTGCGGATGCCGCCCTGGGCCCCATGGCGGACACCCAATACGAGTCTGGCGTGTACTTCACGTCCTTTGACGCATACGGCGTTCACGGTACCGTGTACGTGCACGTGAAGCCAGACGTCACCCTTGCCACCGCGCAGGACGCCATCGTGCGGGCGCTGGAGGGCAGGCCCTGGCTGGCAAGCGCACTCAACGAAGGGAAATAACTGCCATGGAGAAAATCGCGAGCTTTACCGTCAACCACCTGGTGCTGGAGCCTGGCATCTACCTTTCCCGCCAGGACGTGGACCCCAAGACGGGCTGTGTGGTCACCACCTTTGACCTGCGCATGACCGCGCCCAACCGCGAGCCCGTCATGGACACGGACGCCGTGCATGCCATGGAGCACCTTGGTGCCACCTTCCTGCGCAATGATCCCACGTGGAGGGACCGGACTATCTACTTTGGTCCCATGGGCTGCCGCACGGGCTTCTACCTGGTCATGTTTGGCGACCTGACCAGCAAGGACGTGGTGGATCCCGTGACGCGCATGTTCGAGTTCATCCGCGACTTCGAGGGTGACATTCCCGGTGCCGCCCCGCGCGACTGCGGCAACTGGCACGACTCCAACCTGCCCATGGCCCAGTGGTGGGCGCGTCGCTACCTGGACGGAACGCTGTACGGCATTGACGAGGCACACCTGAGCTACGCCGCGGAGTAGGACGAGGCGCATTGCGCCGACGAACGGGGAAGGGACGCTAGGCATGAAGATTGGCATCATCGGTGCCATGGACGTCGAGGTCAGGCACCTCAAGGGCAACATGAACGTCTCGCGCGTGGAGAAGCGCGCGAACATGGAGTTCTGCGAGGGAACCATTGGCGGCATGCCGGTGGTCGTCGTGCAGTGCGGCGTGGGCAAGGTCAACGCCGCGGTGTGCGTGCAGGTGCTGGCGGATGTGTTTGCCGTCACGCACGTGATCAACACGGGTGTGGCTGGCTCGCTCAACAACGAGCTCAACATCGGTGACGTACTGGTCTCCGTGGATGCCGTGCACCACGACGTTGACGCGCAGGTCTTTGGCTATGCGGCGGGCGAGGTTCCTGGCATGGGCGTCAAGTCGTTTGCCGCGGACCCTGCGCTGCGCGGGGCGGCCGTCGCTGCCGTCCATGCGGTCGCGCCAGAAATTGGCGTGCTTGAGGGGCGCGTCGCCTCCGGTGACCAGTTCGTGAGCGACCCCGCCGTCAAGCAGCGCATCAAGGGCACCTTTCACGCCGACTGCTGCGAGATGGAGGGTTGCTCCATTGCCCAGACGGCGTGGCTCAACAGCCTTCCCTTCGTGATTGTTCGTGCCATCTCCGACAAGGCGGACGGGTCCGACATCGTGGACTACCCCACGTTCGAGGCGCAGGCCGCCGAGCACTGCGCCAAGATCGTGGAGCACATGGTACAGACGCTGGCTCAATAGCAGTAGAAATAATTAAGAACAAATGTTCTCTTTCTCTTCACGACGACTCTTCAATGTGGTATGTTTAGCTCAAGATGTAAGTGGTGAATATATCACAAAGGAGGAGCAATGGGACGCGAAGTGGAACTGGTACCTGTCTTGGATTTCGCAGTGGCTGCCGGCGTGAAGAGCGCGCTTGAGAAATGCAGGGACAATCCATACCTGGATGCTGTGCCAACATATGATGCCTCCTTTAGACGGAGAGCAACGAACGGAATCTACGTGAGCGTTGAACCGGTCCATGACTATTACGGTGCCGTCAAGGATCCCTTCTACACTTATTCGGAGTATCCAAAGGAGACTGACCCGCTGTTCTTCTCATCCAGGCGTGGACCACACCAACTCAGCTCGCGCGAATATGACGCAATGTTCAATGCGCTGTTCGAAACTTGCGATGAGGAGCTGATAGAGGCTGCCGTACGTGAGAAGCCTGAGCACTTTGTCACTGGGTATCGATGGATAGCAGACAAGCTTGATGAGGAGGCCGTTCGGGTACGGGAGGACTACGGCATAACGACCGGGGAAATAGAGGCGGTGTGGCCAAGGCTTGTGGAAGCCTTGCTGGTCTTTGGGCCTCTTGATGTACGCCGAATTGAGGCGCTGCCGTCTATGGGAGACCTGCTGCAAGGCTTCTGCCCCAACCGAAGATTCTTCCGCTCAGACGGAATCCTTAAGGAACTTGTGTATCAAGGTCGCCTGGTGTTGACGGAGAATGACGAGTACCACTATTACCGAGACGACGTCTACTACCTGAGCGAGAGCAGTCTTCATGAGCTTGGGATGTCTGAGGCCCCAGAGCCGAAAAGCATGGAGGAGCAGATCAAGTTTTTGCTGCATCAATACTGTCCCGCAAAGGTAAGCGTGCTGGCCTCGGTCATGAGAAAAAGCGAATCACGCTTGCGCAAGACGCTCAACCAACTCATGGCCGAAGGGGCTGTCGTTCGCAAGGATGGCGGTAGGGGTAAGCCGCATCTGTACTGGTTGGCCGAAGATTCACCAATGGCGGCGGAGGATTGCAATACATCGGACGAGGTGCATGCCGCTTGTTCCGAGGACTGTTCCTCGAGGAGTAACTCAGGCAGCGTTCCGTCTTTGTAACGTCAAAGAGTCAGACGCGTCCCCATGCGAAGCTAAGGGGGCGCGTCTGACTGGAAAAGCGGCTGTGCTTGGCTGCTGATAGTTGGTGCTTCGAACTACGCGTAGTTGAGGGCGGTCTCCAGTGAGACCTCCATCATGTCCGTGAAGCTCTTCTCACGCGCGTCGGCGGAGAGCGCCTCGCCAGTGAAGAAGGTGTCGGAGACGGAGAGGATGGAGACTGCCTTCTTGTGGCTGGTCTGAGCCTCGATGTAGAGGCCGGCGGTCTCCATCTCAACGCAAAGCAGACCCAGGTCCTTGTAACGGACGGGCGCATCTTCGCGCGGGTTGTAGAAGACGTCGGAGCTGACGACCTGACCAACGTGGTAGTTCACGCCCAGCTTCTCGCAGGACTTGACGGCGTCAATCAGCATGTCCCAGCTGGCAGTGGGTGCCAGCTTGACGGGGGAGTCGTAGAGGCTGGCGATGTTGGAGTTGGTTGCCGCACTCTGGGCAATGATGATCTCACCGGTGTGAATGCTCTCGGGCAGGGAGCCGGTGGAACCAACGCGGATGATGGCGTCCACGCCGACTTGCGTGTAGAGCTCGTGCGCATACAGGCACATGCTGGGGATGCCCATGCCGGAACCCATGACGGAGATGCGCTTGCCCTTGTAGGTGCCGGTGTAGCCCAGCATGTTGCGGACGTCGTTGAAGAGGACGGGGTTCTCCAGGTAGTGCTCGGCAATGAACTTTGCGCGCAGGGGGTCGCCAGGCATGAGGACGACCTTGGCGACGTCCTCCTTGTTGCAGCGAATGCAGGCGGATGCGGTCTCAAACATGCGTGTTTCCTTTCTTGGGGGTGCTGGTCCACGTGAAAATAGTTGCATGGGGGAAGTGTAGCGCGATGTGGCCACCAGGTTCTATTCGAACAGTGCCGCCAGGCTCTTCTCGTACGGCGGGTAGCAAATGCCCTTCTCGGTAATGATGGCCGTGATCAGCTCGTGGTCCGTCACGTCGAAGGAGGGGTTGTAGCACTTGACCTCGGGCAGGGCCTTGGGCTCCGCATACCACATGGTCTTGATCTCGTCCGGGTTGCGCAGCTCGATCTTGATGTCGTCGCCCGTGGGGCTGTTCTGGTCGATGGTGGAAGTCGGTCCCAGCACGTAGAAGGGAATGCCGTAGTGCCTGGCCAGGATGGCGACGCCCGAGGTGCCGATCTTGTTGGCTGCGTCTCCGTTCATGGCCACGCGGTCGCAACCAACCATGCAGGCCTGCACCCAGCCGTTCTTCATCACGATGCTTGCCATGTTGTCGCAGATGAGGGTCACGTCAATGCCAGCGCGCTGCAGCTCGTAGCTGGTGAGGCGGGCGCCCTGCAAGAGGGGCCGGGTCTCGTCGGCAAAGACGTGCACCTCCTTGCCGTGGTCGTGCGCGTAGAAGAGGGGGCCCTGACCGGTGCCATAGCCCAGGCAGGCGAGGGGGCCGGCGTTGCAGTGGGTGAGCACGCCGTCACCGTCCTTGAGGAGGCTCGCGCCGTATGCGCTGATTGCCTCGCTCATCGCCAGGTCCTCTGCATGGATTGCCTTGCACTCTGCCTCAAGCAGGTCCAGCACCTCCGGCATGGGCTTGCCCTCGCCTGCGTCGACGACCGCCTCCATGCGGTTGAGCGCCCAGCTCAGGTTCACGGCCGTGGGGCGAGACGAGTTGAGGTATTCCTTCTGGATGTGCAGCATGGTCTTGAAGGTCTGCCAGTCGGCGGCTTCCAAGGCAATGCCGCGGGCGAGCACGTAATAGCAATAGCCCGCGCAGACGCCAATGGCTGGCGCGCCCCTTACCTTCAGCTGGAAAATGGCGTCGTACATCTGCTTGGGCGTGGTGAGCTCAATGTACTCAACGCGGTTGGGCAGGAGCGTCTGGTCAATGATCACGACCGCGCTCCCATCCTCCTTCAGCTCAACGGCGTCCACGTTGACGACGCTTCCGCTCTTTTCCTCTTGCATGGCATGTCCTCTCCTGCTGCCAGCTGGGTGCCTCTAAGGCGGCTGGCTTGCTACCGTCTATTGCTTCTTTGCGGCGCGCTGCTTGTAGAACTCGCGCAGGTTGGTCAGGTATTCCACCTGGTCGCCGGTCAGCTCCACGCCGCCGCCCAGGTCGTGCACCGCCTTGTAGATCTTGGCCGAGTGCTCGATGGTCTCCATGAGGTCAAAGGCTGCCCACACATCTTTGCCCCATGCCAGTGCCCCGTGGTTGGCGAGGAGCAGGCCGTTGTAGTCGGCCAGATAGGGTTCGATGCTCGCCGGGACCTCGTCCGTGGAGAGCATGGCGAAGGGGGCAACGGGAATCTTACCGAAGTTGAGCACGAGCTCCGGCAGGTAGGCCTGGTCAAGGTCGTGACGCAGAATGGCGAAGGCAGTGGCATAGACGGGATGGGCATGTACGACGCCCGTGACGTCGGGGCGGCGCCTGTACACGCGCAGGTGCATCTTGATCTCGGAGGAGGGGAAGCGCCCCGACGTGTCGTCCTGCAGAACGTTGCCGTCAAGGTCGCAGCGAACAAGCATCTGCGGTGTCATGCGGCCCTTGCTCACGCCCGAGGGAGTGATGAGCAGCTCGTTTTCCCCGGTACGCACACTGATGTTGCCGTCGTTGCTCGCCACGTAGCCGCGGTCGTAAAGCAGCTTGCCGATGGCACAGATGTCCTCTCGGGCCTGCGATGTCGCATCCTTTGCCGCCCGCTTTTCTTGTTGCTCGCTGGGTGAGAAGTTCACGGTTGCCTCCCGTCCCGTCAACAACGCTCCGGTCACATCGGACGATTATAGTCGCGTGCCATCACGACTGCGTCGCACACGTATCGGGCAACCATTGGTGTCCGCGAGAGGGCGCACAAGAGCGCACATTCGTAGTTTTCCAACAAAATTCAAACGGAGGGGTGGCCAACGGACGCGGTGCGGGCTAGTATGACGTGCGGCGCTGGGATGCTGGCACGCTTTTGTCGCCCGTGGCCCAACGCGTGAGGCGCGCAGGCGCGATGACATCGCTCGCACCTGCCGCAACTGCTACAGGAGAAAGGCTATTGATGAAGGATCGACCACATAGTCGATAGCCCCCTGACGTGTCCTTCCTTGGTTGCGCCAGCGGGGTGCAACTGAAGACGCAACGGCTGCCCGCGGCGTGCGGCACCCGTGTGCGAAAGGAAGTACACATGATTTACCTGTCCCAAATGCTGGGCAATCCCGTCATCGACTCCGAGGGCGAGCGCCTCGGTACGGTCAACGACCTTGGCATCGCCACGGGCGAGGTCTTTCCCCGCGTCACGTCGCTGGCCTTCCGCGACCGCGGACACGAGCCGCTCATGATCTCGTGGGGAAAGTACGTAGGCTCCTACGACGAGAACGAGATTCACCTCAAGGTGAAGGCCGTCGACATTCGCTTCTCGTACCTGCAGCCCGACGAGGTCCTGCTCTCGCGCGACATCCTCAACAAGCAGATTGTTGACACGCACGGCATGCGCGTCGTGCGCGTGAACGACCTCAAGCTGTCCGATACCAGCTCCACCCAGCTGCGCCTTCTGGGCGCAGAGGTAGGGGTGCGCGGCATCCTGCGCACGCTCAGCCCGCGCCTGGAGCGCATGGCGTTGCGCATCTCACGCTCAATGGGCAAGAGCATCCCGGAGCGCCTGATTGCCTGGAGCTACATGGACTTGGTGGAGCGCGACCTCTCCAACGTGAAGCTGTCCGTGTCGCACAAGACCCTGGACGAGCTGCACCCCGCAGACATAGCCGACATCATTGAGCAGCTGGACCCACGCCTGCGCGGACAGGTCTTCGCGCAGCTGGACGACGAGCAGCGCGCGGGCGCCATTGCGGAGCTGGAGGGCGACGACGCCGCCGAGCTGGTTGGCAACATGTCCGAGTTGGATGCCTCCCGCATGCTGCAGGAGATGGACCCGGATGACGCAGCGGAGCTGGTGGGCGAGCTCGACTACGAGCGCGCGGAGAAGCTCCTCAAGCTCATGGGCGTCAAGGAGGAGCGGGCCATTCGCCAGCTCCTTGGTTACCCGGATGACACTGCGGGTCGCATCATGACCCAGGAGGTCGTGCAGCTTCCCGAGTCTGCGACTGTGGAAGACGCCATTGCCAAGATGCGCTCCCTGGACGATGACTTCGAGACCGTCCGCTACCTGTACGTGCACGACGAGGACGGCAAGCTGTCTGGTGCCGTCGCCCTGGACCAGATTATTGTCTCCCAGCCCGACGTGCAGCTTGCGGACATTGCCACGACGGACCTCATCACCGCTGCGCCGGACGAGGACCAGGAAGACGTTGCCAACGACATCTCCAAGTACAACCTGCTCGCCATGCCCGTCGTGGACGAGAACGGCAAGCTCCTTGGCATGGTCACGGTGGACGACGCCTTGGACGTCATGGAGGAGGAGCACGAGGAGGACCTGCAGATAGCGGGCGGCCGCAACGCGGGTGACCCAGGCGAGGAGCTTCCCCTGCGCGACCTGCGCTGGCTGCTCCGCCGCGAGCTGTGGTTCTTCTTCTGGATGGTGGGCGTTGCCATCCTGTGGGTGGTGCTGAGCACCACGCGCGGGGGCGCCCTTGCCATGCTGGACGCCACGCTCATGGCAGCCGCGCTGCCCGTGGCCCTTATCGTCGCAGACGACTCCATCGACTACGTAACCAACTTCTACCTTGAGAACGACCCCGAGGACGACGACTCGCCTTCCCTTTTTGGATTTGTGCTCAAGGGCCTGGGGCTGGGCATCGTGCTGTCCGTGCTCGTGCTTGCCATTGCCGCCGCGGTCGTGCGCGTCATCTCCCTCGGCGCCCCCGCCAGTGAGCTCACCCGCTCCACCATGGCGGGCTTCGCCGCCGCCGCGGTGAGCGTGCTCGCGTCGTTCCTCTTCTCGGCCATCTACCTGCACGTCATTGCCAAACGCGACGAACGCGGAGAGGAGACCTCGGGCGTTGTCCTGGCCTGCGTGGCCATGGTAGTGGCCCTTGCGGTCTTCGTGCTGGTTTCCACCGGTGCCAACGGGCTGGTGTAGCCATGAGGCGGAAGAACTCGCGGATCCTTGCCCTGCTGGCGGTAATGGGTCCGGGCCTGCTCACCTCTCTTGCCGGCAACGACGCGGGCGGCGTCGCAACCTATTCCAACGTTGGTGCCACCTTCGGCTTTGGCATGCTGTGGACCGTCCCGCTCATGTGCCTCTTGCTCATCGTGGTGCAGGAGACGTCGGCCCGCATGGGCTGCGCCACGGGCAAGGGCTTCGCCTCGCTCATCCGCGAGCGGTTTGGCATCAGGATCTCGGCCGTGGCCATGCTGGCGCTCATTGTCTCCAACTTTGCGGTCACGGTGTCGGAGTTCGCGGGCATCGCCTCCGGCATGGAGCTCTTCGGCGTGCCGGTGGTTTACTCGGTGGTGGTCTTCGCAATCCTCTCGTGGGTGCTCACCATGAGCGGCTCCTACCACCGCATAGAGAAGATCCTGCTGGCAATAAGCTGCGTCTTCGTGTCGTACATCGTGGCAGGCGTGCTGGCCAAGCCGGATTGGGGCCAGGCGATCCAGGCCACCGTTGTGCCGCAGATGTCGCTTGCGCCAAACTACGTCTCGCTCCTGGTGGCAAACGTCGGTACCACCATCTCGCCCTACATGATCTTCATGGTGGCCAGCAACGTGGTGGAGAAGAAGCTCGACGCCACCGACATTCCCGGCCAGCGCGCAGACAACATATCGGGCGCCGTGGTGGCCGAGGTCATCACCTGGTTCATCATCCTTGCCACGGGCACGGTGCTCTACCCGGCGGGCGTTGTCGTGCAGGATGCCGCGGACGCGGCGCAGGCACTTGAGCCCCTGGCGGGCCAGTACGCGGGGGTCATGTTTGCGGCGGGGCTGGTTGGCGCCTCCTTCCTGGCCGCCTGCGTGCTGCCGGGCACCACGGCCAGCGCCGTGTGTGAGGCCTTTGGCTGGGAGCGCGGCAGCGACCGCACCTGGCAGGAGGCGCCCGTCTACAAGGGCATCATCACGGGCATCATCGTGCTGTCTACGGTCATCATCCTCGTCCCCGGCATGGACCTCTTCGGCATCATGATGGCATCGCAGGTCATCAACGGCGTGCTGCTCCCAGTGCTCCTGGTCTGCCTGGTGCTCATTGCCAGCGACAGGCACATCATGGGCAAGCATGCCAACGGCCGCGTGTGGAATGCCCTCACGTGGTTCACCGTGGTGTCCGTCATTGTGCTGACGGTCATAATGTTTGCCTTCCAGCTGCTGGGCCTGGGCTAGCGCGGTTGGTGCCACGCGGTGCGGCCCTACTCCAGGGGCTGCACCCCCACGCCCACAAGCGCCGGGCCCGTGTGCACAATGAGGTCGGCCGAGACGCCCGAATAGACGAACTCAACCACGTTGGGAATCTTCTCGCGCAGCTTGGCTTCCATCTGGTCAAAGATCTTCACCCGGTCGGAGCAGCAGATGGCCAGCCTCACGCGGCTGTACTTGTCGGCCTCCGTCTTGGCGAGAGAGACCAGGCCGTCCAGCGCGCGGTTCCAGCCGCGGCACTTCTTGGCAACCACGTAGTGGCCGGCCTCGTCGCACTTGATGACGGGCTTCACGTTGAGCATGGACCCCAGCTTGTACACCGCGGCGGAGATTCGGCCGCCCTTGTACAGGTGGTCCAGCTCCTGCACGGTGAAGAAGACGTTGGTGCGCTTGGCAAGCAGCTCCAGCTTGGCGCGAATGTCGCGCAGGCTGGCACCTTCCTCGGCAAGCTTGGCGGCCGCCATGGTGACCATGCCCGCAACGACGCCGATGCTCTTTGAGTCAATGACGACCACCGGGAAGTCGGTCATGCCGTTGGCAACCAGTTGGGCCGTCATGTTAGTGGCGGAGAGGCCGGCCGCAATGGTCACGAAGACCGCCGCCGCATAGCCGTCGCCCTGCGCCTTCCTGTAGGCGTCCTCAATCTCCTGCGGGGAGGGGAGGGAGGTCTTGGGAGTCTCCTGCTCAAAGCGGTCGATGACCTCGGCGGTGGTGATGTCCACGCCGCTGCGGTAGCTTGTGCCGTCGGAGTAGTTGATGTGCAGGGGCACGACGCGGACGTCATGCTCCCTGCAGAACTCTGCGGGCGTGTCCGTGCCGGAGTCCGTGATGATGGCGATGCGAGACTTGTTCATGGCTGCTCCCTATCGACGGTCAACGAGCATTATCCACCAATGCGTGACGTGTTTGCCGGGCACATGTGCGAAAGCGCGCGGGCGGGTCCGTATACGGGGCCCGGGGCCTGCCGCGTCAGGCGGGGCCCTATTCCACCGTTCCGTACAGGAAGGCCCACCCGTGGGCGGTGATGATGGAGTTCAGCTGGTCGCAGAGGCGGGCGCGCTTGTAGCTGCCCGAAGGCAGCAGGTTCACGACCTCCATAAGGTCTTCCGGGAGGTCGTTCACTTCCGCGCGAATTATCACGTCCACCCGCTTGACGGAGCCGGAGGCGCTCTGCCGGTAGAGGTCGTCCACAAGCCTTTGCAGCTCGCCGTAGTCTTCTGACGGGGTGCTGGGGGAGATGAGCGCCATGGGTGCCTCCGAATCAATTGGTCCGACGGGTTCAACGCGCCCTATGCTAGCATCCCGCAGGGAGTTGCCTGGGGTAGTGTGGACCTCACGTGTCAATGCGGGCGAATTCGTTGCTTGCTACGCATGCGGACCCATTCCCGAAATATGCGAGCGTCTATACTTCACAGCATGTGCACGTCTTGTGCCTTATTCCGCTATCCCCATGAGGAGGCCAGCATGGCTAACGCATACGAGTCCATGACCACAGAGGAGCTGGACGCCGCAATCGTCGCTCTGGAGCAAGAGGCAGACCAGATTCGGGCCCAGGGGCTCAAGCTCGACATGGCGCGCGGCAAGCCCTCGCCGGAGCAGGTGGCGCTTTCCAAGCCCATGCTCGACGTGATCACCTCCGCCACGCCGCTGGAGGACGGCGGTGCCTTCGTGGACAACTACGGCACGCCCGAGGGCCTGCCCTCCGCCCGCAGGCTTGCCGCGCAGATTCTGGACGTGGACCCGGCCAACGTGGTCGTCTCCGGCTCGTCCAGCCTCAACCTCATGCACGACCTGGTAACCCACGCCTTCACCAACGGCGTGGCCGGCAACAAGCCCTTCTACCAGCAGGGCCAGGTAAAGTGGCTGTGCCCCGCCCCCGGCTACGACCGTCACTTCGGCGTGACGGCCCACCTTGGCATCAAGAACGTTCCCGTTCCCATGACGGACGAGGGCCCCGACATGGACGTTGTCCAGCGCCTTGTGGAGAGCGACCCCTCCGTCAAGGGCATCTGGTGCGTGCCCAAGTACGCCAACCCCACGGGCATCACGTACTCGGACAGCGTCGTGCGCCGCTTCGCCGCGCTGCGCCCGGCCGCCCCCGACTTCCGCATCTATTGGGACAACGCCTACGTGGTGCACTGCTTTGGCGAGAAGGACGACCAGCTCCTCAACATCTTCGACGCCCTGGAGGAGGCCGGCAACAGGGACTTGGTGTACGAGTTCGGCTCCACGGCAAAGGTCACCTTCCCCAGCTCGGGCATCGCGTACGTGACAGCCTCCCCGGCGGACATGGCAGAGATTCGCAAGGCCTTCCAGGTCGAGCGTGTCTCCGCTGAGAAGTTCTCCCAGCTGGCGCACGCTCTGTACCTGAAGGACCTGGACGGCGTGAGGGCGCACATGAGGAAGCACGCGGCAATAGTTGGCCCCCGCTTCGCCTTGGTGGAGCAGAAGCTCTCGGACGGCCTGGGCGGCCTTGGCGTAGCAACGTGGACGCACCCGCACGGTGGTTATTTTGTGAGCTTTGATGGTCCGGAGGGGTCCGCTCGGCGCATCGTCAAGCTCATGGCCGACCTGGGTGTGAAGCTCACGCCGGCTGGCGCCACCTGGCCGTATGGGGAAGATCCCAAGGACAACAACATCCGCATTGCCCCAACGTACCCCTCCCTTGAGGACCTTGGAGCGGCGTTGGACGTTTTCGTGGTTGCTGTGAAGCTTGTGTCGGCTAAGATTGCGCGGGACGCCCGTTAGCATCGTCTCGGTCACACGAGGGCAATAGTTTTGTAGAATGGCACACGTGTCGGTCGAGGTTCCATCGGCCGGCACGTGTTGTTCTTATTACTAATATATGTAGCGGGCTATGCGAGCCTAATACTTTTCATATGAAAGAGGAGTCGTAGCCATATGGCAGGTGCATCTGGGAAGGGTCGTCACGCGAAGGGCGCACAGCACGGCGGCACGTCAAAGAAGAAGGGCATGAAGACCTCCACCAAGGTCGTCGTCATCGTCCTGGCCGTTATCATGGCGGTCTCCATGATGATTCCGTCCCTGGCCAGCATCTTCGCCAGCAACGACTCTGCCAGCACGCAGGAGGAGGCAGCGCAGGACGCGGGCTCCGCGGCGCAGGCCCCCACCACAAGCGATTCGGGCTCCAGCGCTGTTGACACTACCGCCCTGACCGAGGGCGTACCAGAGAACCTGCAGTCCGTTGCCAACACCTACGCAACCGAGGTCGCCACCCTGCAGAAGCAGCTGGAGACCGACCCCAACAACCTGGCCGCGCTCATCAACCTTGCCCACAACTACACCTCGTGGGGAACCTCGGCGGCAAGCCAGGCAACCACGGACGAGGAGGCCTCGTACGTGAACGGCCTCTTTGGCAAGGCAATTGGCTACTATGACCAGTACCTGAAGCTGAACGACTCCAACACCGCCAAGACCGAGCGCGCCATGTGCCTGTACTTCCAGGGGGACACGAGTGGTGCCAAGGCCGCCTTGGAGGAGGTCACGACGGCCGCGCCGGACTATGGCCCCGCCTGGTACCGCCTGGGCATGCTGGCAGAGATTGATGGCGACAAGGACGCCGCCATTGCCGACTACCAGAAGGCGGTCGAGGGAGATGCCAACGACGAGTACGGCGTGAAGACGGCTGCCAGCCAGCGCCTGCTGCAGCTCTCCGCGTCGTCCGCGCAATCGAGCGATGCGACCAACATCAGCTCCTCAGACTCAGGCAATGCCACAGACTCGGGCAGCTCCAAGTCCCTTTCGGACGAGCTCTCGTCCGATTCCGGCCTCGGATTCTAAGACGGAGGGAAGGACATGTCACTTACCGTCGAAACCAGCAAGAACGCCACCGCCACGCTCGTGAAGGTTGCGGGCGAGGTGGACGTCTCAAACGCCGCCGAGCTTCGCTCCGCGCTCGATGCCGCCTTGGCTGACGGTGCGGCCGCGATTCAGGTGGACCTTGCCGACGTCCCTTACATTGACTCCACGGGCATAGGCGTCTTGGTTGGCACGGCTCATAGGGCGAGGGACAAGGGCGCGAGCCTTGTCGTGGCGAACCCGCAGCGCAACGTTGCCCGCGTGCTCGACCTCTTGGGCGTCGGCGCAGAGTTGAACGTGAGGAAGGCATAGCCCTGCCCACGGTGGCAGGAAGGGTGCTTCGCTGCCGGCCGGTAGGGTGTCTTGTCGGCCGTCGGCTTGGTGCGAATGAACTTGTGCAGGAGGTGCACGCGTGTTTGGCATAGGAGAGACCGAGCTCGTCATCATAATCGTCTTCGGCTTCCTCCTCTTCGGGCCCGACAAGCTCCCGGGGATGGGCAGGACGATCGGACGTTTTCTGAGGCAGTTCCGCGAGGCGTCCGAGGGCTTCACCGAGGTGGTGCAGACCAACATCGTCGACCCGGCAACGGAGGAGCTCAACCCCACGGCAAAGTCGGCAAAGCGCAAGCCCGCGGCGGCGCAGGTCGCGGACGACGACGATGCGGACGTTGACGATTCCGACCTCGACGCCGACGCGGTACCGCGCAAGCGCGAGACCTTCGCGGAGCGCAAGGCCCGCCTGCAGGCAGAGCGGGAGGCGCGCGAGGCCGAGGAGAAGGCCGCTCAGGAGGCCGCCGCGGCCGAGGCCGCACAGGCCGATGCCGAAGACGCGGATTCCGATGCCGATGCCGGCGCCCCGGCGGCGCCTGCCCAGAAGCCCGCGCCCAAGCCGGCGGCCAAGCCCGCCGCCAAGCCTGCTTCGGGCGTGAGCGCGGCCGACCTGTACTCGCGTGGCTCTGGCAGGAGCTCCTTCGCAAAGCAGAAGGCGGCCGCCAAGGCAGAGGCCGAGGCCAAGAAGGCCGCAGAGGCTCCCGAGGCCGCGCCTGCCACCGCCCCCGCAACCGACGGAGAGGAGGACGGGAACGCCTAGGCCTAGCGCCGCGCTCCCGCATACCAATGGCAAATACCAACAGCAAAGCAAGCACCGGGAACGGTCCCATCGGGCCTGCTCGCATGCCCCTCATGGATCACCTGTCGGAGCTCCGTCGCAGGCTCACGATCATCATCGTGTCGCTGTTCCTCACCGCCGTCGTGGTCTACTTCGCCACGCCCTCCCTCATCGACATCCTCATGGACCCCATCATGAAGGTCCTGCCCGAGGGCACGGAGCTCACGGTCCTCACCATCCTGGGCGGCTTCACCATCAGGATCAAGGTCGCCTTCTTCTTTGGCGCCATCATGTGCACCCCCATCATCATCTGGGAGATCATGGGCTTCTTCCTGCCGGCCCTCAAGCCCAATGAGCGCCGCTGGGTCATTCCCACGGTCGCCGCCATGGTGGCCCTCTTCTACATTGGCATGGCCTTCGCCTACGCGGTGGCGCAGAGCGCCGCCTTCGGCTGGCTGGCAGACCAGATCATCGACTTCGCAAACCTCATCGCCGACGCCGAGGACTACCTCAACATCATGATGCTGCTGGAGATTGGCTTCGGCATCGCCTTCGAGCTGCCGCTGGTCATCTTCTACCTCTCCATCCTGCACATCGTGCCCTACTCCACCTTCCGCAAGAACTGGCGCTACATCTACGTCGCCCTCCTTGCCATCTGTGGCGTCGTCACGCCCGACGGTTCTCCCGTGACGATGCTCATCATGTTTGCTATGATGCTTGCCCTTTACGAGATTTCTCTGGCGGTCGCCCGCTTCGTCATTACCAGGCGTGACGGCAAGGCCGCCCTCAAGTGGTCTCGAGAGGAGTACGCGGAGCACGCGGAGTAGGCGGGTACTCTGGGGAAGGCAGGTCCTACCTTGAAGCTTGTTGTCACAGAGAAGAACGACGCGGCCCAGCAGATTGCGCGTCTGCTTGGTAGTGGTAGGCCCAAGGCCGACAAGGTGTACGACACGCCCGTCTACCGGTTCACGGTGGGCGGCGAGGAATGGGTGACCATCGGCCTGCGCGGCCACATCCTCGCGCCCGACTTCCCCGCGGAGCTGCAGTATGACCCCAAGCAGGGGTGGTACGGCATCTCGCAGGACGGCGAGGTCATGCCGGCGCACGTGCCGGACAGCCTTGCCCGGCCCCCGTACGACACCAAGCGCAAGCCCTTCCTCGCCGACGGCGTGGACATTAAGGGCTGGAAGGTGCCCAGCCTTCCCTACCTGGTCTGGGCTCCCATCGAGAAGACCCCGGCGGAGAAGGGCATAATCCGCGCCCTCAAGAACCTTGCCAAGAAGGCCGACAGCATAGTCATCGGCACGGACTTCGACCGCGAGGGAGAGCTCATAGGCTCGGACGCCCTTAACCAGATTCGCATGGTCGCGCCGGACACGCCCGTCTCGCGCGCCCGCTACTCCGCCTTCACCAAGGCGGAGATAGACCACGCCTTTGCCAACCTGGTCCCGCTGGACCAGGACCTTGCCGACGCCGGCGAGTCCCGCCAGTACATAGACTTGGTCTGGGGTGCCGTCCTCACGCGCTACCTCACGCTGGCGCGGCGCGGCGGCTTTGGCAACGTGCGCTCCGCAGGTCGCGTGCAGACCCCGACCCTGGCCCTGGTCGTTGCCAAGGAGGAGGAGCGCAACCGCTTCGTGCCGGAGGACTACTGGGTCATTTCCGGCCTGCTTTCCCACGACGGGTCGGATTCCTTCAAGACGGCCCACGCCACGGCCCGCTTCAAGAAGAAGGAGGAGGCCGAGGCGGCCTTCTCGCGCGTGAGGGGCGCCAAGACGGCCACCGTCACGGCGGTGGAGAAGAAGTCCCGCACCCAGAAGCCGCCCATTCCCTTCAACACCACGGGCCTGCAGGCGGCTGCGGCGGCAGAGGGCCTCTCGCCTGCGCGCACCATGCGGCTGGCGGAGTCACTGTACATGAAGGGTCTCACCTCGTACCCGCGCGTGGACAACACGGTGTACCCCAGCTCCCTGGACCTGCGCGAGTGCGTGCGCAACCTCTCCGTTGTGCCGCAGTACAACGCCGTCTGCAAGCAGCTCCTCTCGCAGGAGAGGCTGCACGCAACCCGCGGCAAGCAGGAGACCACCGACCACCCGCCCATCTACCCCACGGCCGCGGCCGACCAGGGCAAGCTGGAGCCGGCGGAGTGGAAGCTCTACAATCTCATCGCCCGCCGCTTCCTGGCCACGCTCATGGACTCCTCCGTGAGCGAGGGCACCAAGGTCTCGTTCGACATAAACGGCGAGCCCTTCACCTCCACGGGCACCGTGCTGGTGAAGCCGGGCTACCGCGCCATCTACCCCTTCGGCCTGAAGAAGGACGACCAGCTGCCGTCCCTGCAGCAGGGCGACGTGTGCGACGTGCGGAAGATGGACCTGGACGCCAAGCAGACGGAGCCGCCCGCACGCTACAGCCAGAGCAAGCTCATTCTGGAGATGGAGAAGCGCGGTCTGGGCACCAAGTCCACGCGTGCCAGCATCATCCAGCGCCTGTACGACGTCAAGTACCTCAAGAACGACCCCGTGGAGCCCTCCCAGCTGGGCATGGCAGTCATCCGTGCCCTGCACGAGTTCGCGCCGCCCATCACCTCCCCGGACATGACCGCGAAGCTGGAGCAGGACATGACCAACGTGGCGGAGGGCAAGGACACCCAGGACGACGTGGTGGAGCGCTCCCGTGCCCTGCTCTCTGGCCTGGTGGACGCCCTCATCGACCACAAGGACGAGCTTGGTGACCAGATTGCCGACGCCGTCACGGCCGACGCCAAGGTGGGCGTGTGCCCCAAGTGCGGCAAGGACCTGGTCATGAAGTCCTCCGCCAAGACCCACGGCAACTTCATTGGCTGCATGGGCTGGCCGGAGTGCGACGTCACCTACCCCGTGCCCAACGGCCGCATAGAGCCCATAGAGGGCGAGAAGGGCGTCTGCCCGGAGTGCGGGGCGCCCCGCGTGAAGGTGCATCCCTTCCGCAGCCGCATGTATGAGATCTGCGTCAACCCCCAGTGCCCCACCAACTACGAGCCCGACGTGGTGGTGGGCACCTGCAAGGTCTGCGCGGAGAAGGGCATAAGCGCCAAGCTCGTTGCCCACAAGTCCGAGCGCAGCGGCAAGCGCTTTATCCGTTGCGAGAACTACGACGAGTGCGGCACCAGCTACCCCCTGCCCGCTCGCGGCGAGCTGCATGCCACGGGCGAGGTCTGCCCGGACTGCGGCGCCCCCATGGTGGAGGTCGTTACGCAGCGCGGACCCTGGAAGTTCTGCGTGAACATGGACTGCCCCGCCAAGGAGAAGCAGGCGGCCACCCGCGGCCGCGGGTCCCGCGCAAGGGCCGGCGCAAAGTCTGGCACCGCCAAGGCACCCTCCTCTTCCAAGTCGTCCGCCGCAAAGAAGTCCGCGAAGCCCAAGCCCAAGCGCGCCGGCGCCAAGCCCCGCGCCACGAAGGCGACCTCTTCCAAGAAGGGGGAGTAGCCCATGGCGCGTCGCGGAGCCTTCGTCTCGCTGGAGGGCATAGACGGCAGCGGAAAGTCCACGCAGGCGGCCCTTCTGGTGGACTACCTGCAGGAGCTGGGCGTTCCGGTGGTGTCCCTGCGCGAGCCTGGGGGGACTCCCATCTCGGAGAAGATCCGCAGGCTCCTGCTGGACCCCGCCAACGCCGCCATGTGCGACGAGTGCGAGCTGCTGCTGTACGAGGCCTCCCGCGCCCAGCTGGTGCGGCAGGTCATAGAGCCCGCGCTTGCCTCGGGCAAGGTAGTGGTGTGCGACCGCTTCTTCGACTCCACCTATGCCTACCAGGCCGCCGGCCGCGGCTTGGCGGACGCCCTGGTGCGCACCTGCAACGAGCTTGGCAGCTGCGGGGTCCGGCCGGACCGCACCGTCGTGTTCGACCTTGACCCGGAGCTGGCCTTCTCGCGTGCGACGCGCGACGGCGCGGACAGGTTGGAGAGCGCCGGCCTCGCCTTCCAGGAGCGCGTGCGGGCCGGGTACCTGAGGCTGGCGGAGGAGGAGCCGGCCCGCGTCCGCGTGGTGGATGCCTCTGGCAGCGTGGACGAGGTGACGACACGCCTGGAGAGGGCGCTGGCAGACGTTCTCCCGCAGCTGGGGGAGGGAGTCTAGTGCCCAGCCGACCCCGCATACCCAAGGCGCTCGCAGGCCTCACGCAACAGGTGCGCGTGCGTGACTTCCTTGCCGCGGCGGTGGACGAGGACCGCGTGAGCCATGCCTACCTGTTCCTGGGTGCGCCGGGGTCGGGAAAGCTGGACGCGGCCTTTGCCCTGGCACAGTGCGTGGTCTGCCCCAACGGCGGGGACGCGACCTGCGACGAGTGCATTCGCGTCTCGCACCGCACGCACCCAGACGTCCACTACCTGGTGCCCGCCAGCGTGACGGGCTACCTGGTGCAGCAGGTTCGCGACCTCATAGACGACGTCTCGCTCGCCCCCATACGCGCCCGTGCCAAGGTCTACATTCTGGGCGATGCCGGCCTCCTCAGGGGTGCCGCCGCAAACGCCCTGCTCAAGACCATTGAGGAGCCGCCCCAGGGGGTTGTCTTCATACTCCTTGCCCGCTCGGCAGACTCCGTGCTGCCCACCATTGCCTCGCGCTGCCAGCAGGTCCCCTTCCGCGTGGTGGCGCCCGAAGACGCCATCCGGGAGGTTCGGCGCAGGTCTGGCTTGGGCGTGACGGAGTCCAGGATCGCGCTCGCGGTTGCAGGCACCCCAGAGCGCGCCGTCCAGTTCCTCGCCTCGCCCGGCAGGCGCGAGGTCAGGCGGCTGGTGGTGCGCGTCTTGGGGGAGCTGTCCCGGGACGACTCCTGGGACGTCCTGCAGTCTGCGTCCGAGCTGCTCACGGCCATTCGCAGGCCCTTGGAGGACTACCGCAAGCAGCAGGAGCAAAGGTCCAGCAAGGACGCCGACTACCTTTCGGCCAAGGCGTTGAAGCAGATGGAGGACGCGAACAAGCGCGAGCTCACCGCGCGCGAGCGTTCGGGTATGATGGAAGCTCTAGCGGCGGCGGAGTCGTTCCTGCGGGACGTGCTCATGCGCTGCGAAGACGCGGCGGATTCCGTCGTGAACCAGGACGCCGAGGATGCCATAGACCGCATTGCCTCTGCGACTTCCACCAAGGGCGCCCTTGCGGCGCTTGAGGCCGTTCGTCACGCGGCGGACGACCTCGCACACAACGTTTCACCTCAGCTGACCCTCGAGGTCATGCTTCTTTCTGTCAAGGAGGCACTTGCATGCCCACCGTCATACCGGTGAAGTTCCAATATGCTGCGCGGGACCTTTGGTTCGACCCTGCGGAGACCGGCGCGCAGGAGGCGGACCACGTCATATGCGCCACGGAGCGCGGGACGGAGATCGGCCTGGCCACGGGTGACCCGCGCGAGATTTCCGAGGAGGCCCTGGGCGAGACCATTGGCCACGCGGCGCTGAAGAGCGTCGTGCGCATTGCTACCGAGGCTGACCTCAACCACGCCGAGCTGCTGGCGCGCAAGGGCGAGGAGGCCCTGCCCGTCTTCCGCAAGCTGGTGGAGCAGAGCGGGCTCGAGATGAAGCCCGTGGGCGTCGAGTACGTCTTCGGTGGCGAGAAGGTGGTCTGCTACTTTGCCGCGGAGGAGCGCGTGGACTTCCGCCAGCTGGTGAGGGACCTCTCCCGCGAGCTGCACGAGCGCATCGACATGCGCCAGATTGGCGTGCGCGAGGAGGCCGCCGTGATGGGCGGCTACGGCCACTGCGGCCAGGAGCTGTGCTGCGCCCGCTTCGGCCTGCAGTTCGAGCCGGTCTCCATTCGCATGGCCAAGGAGCAGGACCTGCCGCTCAACTCCAGCAAGATCTCCGGTGCCTGCGGACGCCTCATGTGCTGCCTGCGCTACGAGTTCGAGGCCTACCGCGACTTCAAGAGCCGCGCCCCCAAGCGCAACGCCGTCATAGAGACCCCCCTGGGCAAGGCGAAGATCGTGGAGTACGACACGCCCAAGGAGGAGCTGTGCCTGCGTCTGGAGAGCGGGAAGCAGGTACGCGTCCCCCTGGGCGAGATGGTCGCTTCCGACGCCGCCAAGAAGAAGTCCAAGGACCTGGGCTGCGCATGCCGCCCGGACACCGTGCTCCGCTCCACGCTGGACAGGCTCAGCAGCCCAGACGTGCAGATGGCCCTTGCGGAGCTCGACCGGCAGAACGGCGTCATCCCGGCGGAGCCCACCTTCGACGACTCGGACATCTTCGTGGACACCAAGCCCGCACGCAGGCGTCGCAAGGCGGGGGCTGCGGACGAGGGTGCGAAGGAGACCTCTGCCAGGGGCGCGGACCGTCCCCAGCAGCGCAAGCGCGTGGATCGCAAGCCTGCGGATGATGCGGCGGCCGACGACTCTGCCCTGGCCGCCTCCACCAGGACGCGCCGTCGCCACCGCAAGGCCGGCGAGGGCGAGGTCACCACGGCACCCGCGAGCACCCAGCGCCAGCGCCAGGACCAAGGCGGTCAGCCTGGTGGCCAGCAATCCCAGCCCGAAAAGCAACATGGCATGCGCAAGCGCCGCCATCACCGCACCAGCGAGGACGTGGTGCAGGCATCCCAGCAGCGTGACCAGGCCAAGGGCGGCCAGCAGGAGAGGCGCCAGGGCCAGGGCCAGCCCCAAGGCAAGGCGGAAAAGGCACCTGCGCGCCACATGCGGAGGCCCGGCGACCACGGTGGCCAGCAGCCGCAGGTTGGTCAGGGTGGCCAGAACAAGGGCCGCCAACCGCAGAGTCAGAGGCCCAAGGGTCAGGCCCAGCAGCTACAGGCTTCGGCGGGGCAGGACGGGGCCCCGAAGACGCGTCGCCGCCACCGTGGCGGACGCGGCCGCGGGGGCCAGGGCGCTGGCGGTGACGCGCGGAAGCCGGGCGGAGAGTAGTCACATGGCTGGCGGGCATCGTCCAAAATAAAGCGCAATAAAGTTCGGGCCCGGGCTCCCCGGGCCCGAATTCATGTCCCGCATACCCGCGATACTGCGAACTAACGTTCTGGACACGGGCAAGGAGGGGCTAATGGACGTCTCTAGGGTCATCATCCACAGTGACATGAACGCCTTCTACGCAGGCGTGGAGCAGGCGGAGCGGCCGGAGCTGCGGGGGCTTCCCATCATTGTGGGGGGTGATGCGGAATCGCGGCACGGAATCGTCCTCACGGCAAGCTACGAGGCCAAGCGTCGCGGCGTCAAGACTGCCATGGCGTTGTGGCAGGCGCGCCAGGCCTGCCCGGAGGCAATCGTCGTGCCGCCTCGCTACGGGCTGTACAGCCGCTACTCCCAGCTTGCGCGGCGCATCTACTACAACTACACAGACCTTGTCGAGCCCTTCGGCATGGACGAGGCCTGGCTGGACATAACGCGCACCGTGGGGCTTGCGGGCGGTGACGCCACCCTCGTGACGAGGGAGATATCGGAGCGCATCCGGTCCGAGCTGGGGCTTTCCGTCTCCATCGGCCTCTCGTGGAACAAGATCTTCGCCAAGTTCGGCAGCGACTACCGCAAGCCCAACGGCTTCACGGTGGTCACCCCTCAGAACTACACCCGCATAGTGTGGAACGCGCCCGTGTCAGACCTCCTGTACGTTGGGCCGGCCACCACGGCAAAGCTCAACCGCCTGGGCATTCGCACCATTGGGGAGCTGGCCCTGGCAGACGGGGAGCTCATCCGCCACCGCCTGGGGAAGATGGGTGCCATGGTGCAGTCCTTCGCGCAGGGCATGGACCAGAGCCCCGTCCGCTCGCTCAACATGGTCGCGTGTGACATAGACAGGGAGGTCAAGAGCGTGGGCAACGGCATCACCTGCTCGTTTGACGTGGACGATCCGGTAACGGCCCGCCAGGTGGTCTGGCTCATGGGGGAGTCCGTGGCGCAACGCCTGCGCGCGCTGGGCTTCCGCTGCACGTGCGTCTCTGTCACGGGGCGTGACTCGCAGACCCTCATCGGCCGTTCGCGCCAGCGTCACCTGGAGCGTCCGTCGGACATAACGGGGGAGATCTGCTCCACCGCAACCGACCTGCTGCTTGCAGACTGGGACTTCCGGAGCGAGAAGGTACGCTCCATAGGCGTGCGCGCGTCGGGTTTGGTGCCGGGCGACACCCCCATCCAGCTTGACCTGGCTGGGGTGGAGGAGCGGCGGCTTCGCATGCGGGAGCTCGACCGCACCATAGACGGCCTGCGCTCGCGGTTTGGCAACCACTCCGTGAGGCGCCTCTCTGAGCTAACGGACGACAGGCTGCAGATGATTGACCCGGCGCGCGACCACTACGTGCACCCGGTCTCGTACTTCGCGTGAGGGCGTGTCAGGGGGACGTTTCTCTTTTGTCACGCCACAAGAAAGGGGCCGGCGAAAAGCCGGCCCCCAAAAGCAGTCTTTGTTTGCGCGGTGCGTGGTACCGTGCAGCTTACATGCAGGTGTAGCCACCGTCGACGGGGAGCATGATGCCGGTGATGTAGCTGGCGGCGGGGGAAGCAAGCATGATGGCGGCGGGGTCAAGCTCACCCTCGTGGCCGTAGCGCTCCTCGGGGATCATGGTGCGGGCGTTGGCCTGGAAGAAGTCAGAATCCAGGGTCTCCTTGGTGAGCGGGGTGTAGAAGTAGCCCGGGCAGATGGCGTTGACGGTGATGCCGTACTTGCCCCACTCGGAGGCGAGGGCACGGGTCAGGTTGACGACGCCGCCCTTGGCCGCGTGGTAGGGAGCGGAGCCGGCGACCTTGTTGCCGACCAGGCCGTACATGGAGGCGATGTTGATGATGCGGCCGTACTGGGCGGGGATCATGGCCTTCTTGGCAACGGCGCGGGCAACGCGGAAGGTGCCGAAGAGGTCGATGTTGCACTCGTTGCCGAACTGCTCGTCCGTGATGTCCTCAGCGGGAGCGACGGCGCCGGTGCCGGCGTTGTTGATCAGGATGTCGATGCGGCCGAACTTCTCCAGCACGGCGTCGACCATCTTGTTCACGCCCTCCGTGTCGGTGATGTCGCACTGGTAGCACCAGGTGGGAACGCCGAACTCGTCGGCAATCTCCTTGGCGACCTCCTCGATCTTGTTCTGGCGGCGGGCAACGGCCACGATGGTGGCACCCTGGTTGGCCAGGGCCTTTGCCATCTGGACGCCCAGGCCGCCGGAGCAGCCGGTGACGATTGCGACGCGGTCCTTGAGGTCGAAGTAGTTCTTAGCCATTTGCTTCCCCTTTCACGGGAGTCCGCAAGTCAACTGATGGACTCCGATTTGTACGTGCGTCCATATTAATTGCAATGACTTAGTGTGATAGCACAAAACATCTCAGTGGTTAGATTTCGAGGGTATACGGTCTTCGCGATTATGAAACCGATGGTGGAACGTCTCGGGGAGGAGGCCGCGCTTGGGAATTCGTGTCCCGCCGCGGGTATACTCTTGGGAAGTCCTCACCAGTCGACCTTTCTTGGGGGTTGTGATGGCCGAACGTGTGCTTCATGGCGTAAATCTTTCCGGTTGGCTCATCTTGGAGCCATGGGTCACGCCGGAGCTCTTTGCCGGCAGCGGCTCCCTGGGTGAGGACACCCTTGCGGAGTCGCTGGGGGAGGACGTGTATGCAGAGCTCCTGCTGCGGCACTGGGACACCTTCATCACTGAGGACGACTTCGCGCAGATCGCGCAACGCGGCCTCAATGCGGTGCGCATCCTCGTGCCCTGGTACGTCTTCGGTGACAAGGGGCCAAACGCGGGCTACCACTTGGGCTGCCTTACGCAGGTGGACAATGCCCTCTCCTGGGCTGCCAAGTACGACATCAGCATCCTTCTGACGTTCGGCATCAACCCCGGCGCCCCTGGCGAGGAGAACGTCATCTCCGTTGGAGGCTCCGGCCATCGCGAGGACCTGCTCGTGGTTCTCTCCGCACTGGCCAAGCGCTATGCGGACTGGCCTGCCTTCTTTGGCATCGAGGTGGCAAACAACCCCGTGGCGCAGCACCGACGCGGCTTCAGCGTGGTTCCCGGCGTGCCGCTTCATGTGCTTCGCAACTTCTACCGTGACGCCTACGCGGCCGTTCGCAACGAGGCCGGGCCGCGGCCCGTCATCGTGTTCCCGGACGCCGGCCTGCCCGGTGCATGGCGCAGCTTCATGGCTCCCAAGCGCTACCAGAACGTGTGGCTGGACTGCCACCTCTACCATTACTCTGACCACGTGGACGCCACCGGTCCCGCCGGCACGCGCCTCTTGGTGAATGCGTCGCGCAAGACCCTCAAGGAGGCGGAGAAGAGCGGCCTTCCCGTCATGGTGGGCACCTGGTCCGGCGCCCTGCCCTTTGCGGACTCCGCCATGACGCCCGAGGGCCGCATAGCCTTGGAGCGCGTGTACGTGGCGGACCAGCTGCGCACCTTCGCAGACCGTCCCGCCTGGTTCTTCCAGACGTGGAAGACCAGCGGTCGCCTCTCTGGCTGGGACTCCCGGCTTGCCCTCTCCAGCTTCGAGCGTGGGATGTTGGTCTGATGTCGGGGTGTGACGCCGCCGCGCCACGGCAGGGGGAGGCAGCATCGGACGGCATGCTTTCCATGGTGGGCACGCCCATCGGCAACCTGGAAGACGCCTCGCCGCGCGTGCTGCAGACCCTGCGCCGGGCTGACCTGCTCCTGTGCGAGGACACGCGCGTTACCAGCAAGCTGCTCGCGCACTTTGGCATTCGCGTTCCGCTGCAGCGCTGCGACGAGAACGTTATCGCTGACCGTGCGGAGGCCATTCTTGACCGCGTGGCGGCGGGTGACCGCGTCGCCTTCGTGTCGGACGCCGGCATGCCGGGGGTCTCTGACCCCGGCCAGCACCTGGTGGACGGCGCGCTTGATCGTGGCCTGCCCACGGAGGTGATTCCCGGTCCCAGCGCCGTCACCTGCGCGCTCGTGGCCTCGGGCCTGCCCATGTCCAACTTCTTCTTCCAGGGCTTCCTCCCGCGCAAGGCCTCGGCGCAACGGGAGCGGCTCTCGGCGTTGGCCCGCATCCCGGGGGCGCTCGTCATTTACGAGTCACCACACCGCGTGGCGGGGACGCTCGCCGTGATTGCCGAGTGCCTGCCAGCGCGCCGCGTGGCGCTGGTGCGGGAGCTTACCAAGCTGCACGAGGAGGTCGTGCGCGACGTGGCTCCGGAGTTGGCGCGCCGGGTGGCGGAGCGGGCTCAGGTGCGCGGGGAGTGCGTCCTCGTGATCGAGGGGCCTTCCGCAGAGGAGCTCGCCAGTGCGGATGCCGCCGGCTCCGCGCCTTCCCTTGACCAGGCGATTGCGGGAGGGCTTGCCTCGGGTGAGCCCAAGGCGTCGCTGGCAAAGCGGCTTGCCAAGCAGTACCACCAGCCACGGTCACAGGTGTACGATCGCGTGCTTCAACTTGCCGCAGGTACCGAGGAGTAGGCTCGTTCGGCGCCTGCGACGTGGTTGCGGGGCCATGGGCGTCGTATGATAAAAACTCATCGCGATTGAATTCCAGGTGATTGGAATTATCGTGGTGCCATGCACTGTGCAAAACTAGTTTACTAACATCCTGATATCGTGTTTTGCCCGAGGGGGAATCCAATGTCGAGCGAGCTCAACAACAAGGTGGAGGACGAGGCGCGGCTGTTTCCCGCGTCCAAGTACATAAACATGGATGCGGAGGAGGTCGTGCAGACGCACGTCAGGGAGCTCCGCAAGGTTCGCACCCTCTCCCTCGCGGGCATCTTCCTCATGACGCTCGTCGTCGTTGTCGTTATTCTGCGCAGCAGCTTCTTCGTTGCGCTCGTGGGCATCATGGCCTACGCCGTGGCGGCGCGCGGCACGCTCAACATGGAACAGCGCACCTCCAACGACTCGTGGAAGTCCATCTCGGCCATCCTGGTGCAGGACTGCGATCCCAGGAAGATGCTCAAGGTGCTGAGCAAGCTGGAGGAGCGCGAGGACGCGGAGGCCGCTGGCAAGCGGAAGTCGGCCAAGCGTCAGAAGGCCCAGGCGGCCCTGCGCGACAACCTCAGCGTGTGGCGCGGCATGTGCATGGCCTACATGCACGAGTACAAGGAGGCGCTCGCCCTGGCGGACTCGGTGGGCCAGGGGGACCCCAAGGGCAAGGTCGTGGAGCTTGGCCGCGCCATCAACCTGGCCAACCTGCGGCTGGTCGTGGCCAAGGCGAAGGGCGACCAGAGGTCCGTGGAGGAAATCCTCTCGCTGGCAAAGGACATCGACTCCCGCATGTATGGCAAGCACCCCCTCATCAAGGAGAGCGACCAGCTGCTGCTCGAGGCCACCTTCGCCGCGTCCTGCTTTGGTGACGACCTGGAGCAGTGCCAGGTGCAGAGCGAGAGGGTAATCGACGCGGCGGTCAACAAGCTGCCATACGTCGAGGCGCGCTTCGACCGCGGAAGGATTCTTGCGCGGCGCGGAGAGCTGGAGGAGGCCCGGGAGGACTTCACCTACGTGAACCTTGAGGGCGGAACGCTGGCTGACCGCGTGGAGGCCAAGCACTGGTTGTCAAAGCACTAGATGCCGGGAGACGGGGGGACGCACCTTCTGTCTCATTTGAATGAGACAGAAGGTGCGTCCCCCCGCGTCCCATGAGAGGAGTGGTTGGGTTGCAACAAACGATGTTCTCCACGCAGGAGGAGCTCAAGTACCTGCGGCTGCTTGCCCAGAAGTTCCCCACGCGCCAGGCGGTGTTCACGGAAATCATCAACCTGCAGGCCATTCTCAACCTGCCCAGGGCCACGGAGCACTTCATGAGCGACGTGCACGGGGAGGACGAGGCCTTCAACCACATCCTCAACAGCTGCTCCGGCGTCATCCGCGAGCGCGTGCGCGCCACCTACGAGGGAGAGCTCTCCGACGCGGAGCAGGCTGAGCTCTGCACGCTCATATACTACCCGGCCGAGAAGCTGGAGCTCATTCGCGCCCAGCACCGCGACACCGAGGAATGGTACCGGGAGACCCTGCACCGCATGGTGCGCATCGCGCGCTACCTGTCCAACTCCTACACGCGCTCCAAGGTCCGCAAGGCCATGCCAGTGGAGTACGCCTACATCATCGAGGAGCTGCTGCACGAGGCGGGCATCCGCAACCTGAACAGGCACAACTACCACGTGCGCATTATCGAGTCCATCATCGAGACGGGCTCCGCGGAGGACTTCTTCCTCTCCCTCGCGGCCCTCATCAAGCGGCTTGCGGTGGACCGGCTGCACATCGTGGGCGACCTCTTCGACCGCGGCCCGCATGCCGACCGCATCCTGGACCGCCTCATGAGGCACCACAACGTTGACATCCAGTGGGGCAACCACGACATCCTGTGGATGGGCGCTGCGGCGGGCTCTGCTGCCTGTGTCGCCACGGTGGTCCGGAACAACGTTCGCTACGACGCCTATTCAATACTGGAGAGCGCCTACGGCATATCCCTTCGCGAGCTTGCGCTCTTCGCGGAGCACACCTACCGTGACGAATCCGCCACGGGGGGCATGTCCGCGGAGGTCAAGGCAATATCCATGATCCTGCTCAAGCTGGAGGGTCAGCTCATAATGAGGAACCCCGGCTTCGACCTTACGGGCAGGCTCCTGTTGGACGGGCTGGACCCTTCCGCGGGCGTACTGCACATGAATGGCAGGGACTACGATCTTTCCACCACCGATTTCCCCACCTTCGACCCCGCGCACCCCTACGAGCTCACGCCGGAGGAGGACGAGGTCATCCGGGACCTGGTGCGCTCCTTCCGCGAGTCCGCCAAGCTCCAGGCCCACGTGGACTTCCTCTTTGACCGTGGCTCCGTCTACCTGGTGCACAACGGCGACCTGCTCTTCCACGGCTGCGTGCCCATGAACGACGACGGCACGCTCCACATGATGGATTGCGCTGGCAGGCGGCTTTCCGGCAAGGCGTACTTCGACTTCTGCGACCGCGCGGCGCGGCACGCCTGGCAGGCGCACGACCAGCAGTCGCTTGACTGGATGTGGTACCTGTGGTGCGGCAAGTGCTCGCCGCTCTCTGGTCGCGTGACCAAGACCCTGGAGCGCACCCTGGTGCGTGACAAGTCCACCTGGGCCGAGCCGCGCAACGCGTACTGGAGCCTCACGCTGGAGCCCCGCACGTGCGAGACGATCCTGCGCGAGTTTGGCGCGGACCCAGTTCGCGGCCACATCATCAACGGCCACACCCCCATCAAGGTGAGCAAGGGCGAGAGCGCCGTGCGGGCAGGCGGCAAGCTGCTGATCATAGACGGCGGCTTCTGCAGGGCCTACCACGACACGACGGGCATCGCGGGCTTCACCCTGGTCTCTGACGACAATGCCCTCACGCTGCGTGCCCACCGCCCCTTCCAGACGGTGGAGGCCGCGCTGGAGCGGGACGCGGACATCAAGAGCGAGAGCACGGTCATAGAGAGGTACGACCGCCCGCAGCTGGTTTCAGACACCGACACCGGCGACGAGGTGCGCGAGCAGATTGCCGACCTGAAGGACCTGTTGGAAGCGTACGATTCAGGTGTGATTCTGGAACGGTGAGACAGGGCGCGTGACAGGGGGACGTTTCCCTTTTGTCACGCGTGACAAAAGGGAAACGTCCCCCCTGCCACGCAGAAGGAGGCCAACGTGCTCGCGGAAGACAAGATCTGGGTTGCCCAAGGCGACAACCCCTGCTACCTGCTGCTCAACCAGGCCAACCGCCACGGCCTCATCGCCGGCGCGTCCGGCACGGGCAAGACGGTCACGCTCAAGGTCCTGGCAGAGGGCTTCTCGCAGGCGGGCGTGCCGGTCTTCATGGCCGACGTCAAGGGCGACGTCACGGGCATGGCGCAGGCGGGCGAGCTCACCAGCTTCATACAGAAGCGCTGCGCGGACACCTTCAACCTGGACCCGGCGGCGGTGAAGTTCCAGGGCTGCCCCACGCGCATCTGGGACATGACGGGCGGCGAGGGCATTCCCGTGCGCGTCACGGTGTCGGACATGGGGCCAGAGATCCTCAGCCGCCTGCTTGACCTGACGGAGGTGCAGGAGGGCGTGCTCAACATAGTCTTCCGCGTGGCGGACGACCAGAACCTCCTGCTCATAGACCTCAAGGACCTGCGCGCCATGCTGGGCTACGTGTCGGAGCACCGCTCCGACCTCACCACCACCTACGGCAACGTGTCGCCGCAGTCCGTGGGTGCCATCCAGCGCGCGCTCATAGAGGTGGAGAACCAGGGCGGCAACATCTTCTTCGGCGAACCCGCGCTGGACCTCAACGACTGGTTTGCCACCGCGCCGGACGGCCGAGGCTACGTGAACGTGCTCAACGCGGCCAAGCTCATCCAGACGCCACAGATCTACGCCATGTTCCTGCTGTGGATGCTCTCTGCCCTGTACGACCGCCTGCCCGAGGTGGGCGACCTGCAGAAGCCCCGCTTCGTCTTCTTCTTTGACGAGGCCCACCTGCTCTTTGACGGCATGCCCAAGGAGTTGGGAGACAAGATCGTGCAGGTGGTAAAGCTCATCCGTTCCAAGGGCGTGGGCGTGTACTTCATCACGCAGAGCCCCAGCGACATCCCCGACAAGGTCCTGGCCCAGCTCTCCAACCGCGTGCAGCATGGCCTGCGCGCCTACACGCCCGCGGAGCGCAAGAGCGTGCGCGCCGCGGCGGAGAGCTTCCGTCCCAACCCCGCCTTCGACTCCGAGGAGGCGCTCCAGGCGCTTGGCACGGGCGAAGCCCTGGTCAGCTTCCTGGACGAGGAGGGCAGCCCCAGCGTGGTGGAGCGCGCCAAGGTCCTCTTCCCCCAGTGCCGCATGGCGGCGGCCGACGCGGCGGTCCTCTCCCAGGTCTCCAGCGGCCAGGCAGACCTCATGGCAAAGTACGGCACGGCGGTGGATCGCCAGTCCGCCTACGAGGACATAGCCGGCATCAAGGCCAAGGCCCAGGCGGACGCCCAACTTGCCGCGGAGCGTGCCCAGCTGGAGAAGGAGCGCGCGGAGTTCGAGAAGCAGAAGGCGGCTGCCCAGGCCAAGGCAGAGAAGCAGCGCGCAGCCGAGGAGGCAAAGGAACAGCGTCGGCGCGAGCAGGAGGCCGCAAAGGCGGAGCGTGCGCGCGAGAGGCGCGAGGAGCAGATTCGCAAGCAGGTGAACCGCCAGGTCGGCAGCATGCTGGGCACCATCGGCCGCGAGGCTTCGCGCCAGATCGTCCGCGGCATCTTCAAGGGCCTGAGGTAGATCGCCGCTGCGCCAAACGCAGCCAGGACTTCGGAATTCCAGGGGGACGACCAGCCATGGCCGTCCCTCTGGGTTATTTGGTGTGTGTGCCCGTAATGCGGCGCTCCGGACGCTACAATCAACGATTGTCAATCCATCATGAGGAGTCCCACATGGCAGACAAGAAGCCCTTCTTCATCACCACGCCAATCTATTACGTCAACGCCGCGCCGCACCTGGGCACCGCCTACTGCACCATCCTCTGCGACGTGCAGGCGCGCTACCGTCGCGCCTCCGGCTACGACGTCAAGTTCCTCACCGGCATGGACGAGCACGGCGAGAAGGTGGAGGAGGCCGCCCGCAACCACGGCATGCAGCCGCAGGAGTGGTGCGATTCCCAGGCTCCGCTCTTCAAGGACCTGTGGAAGACGCTGGAGATTTCCAACGACGACTTCATTCGCACGACGGAGCCGCGCCAGGTCAAGGCCGTGCAGTACCTGTGGGAGCGTATGAAGGAGTCTGGCTACCTGTACAAGGGCAGCTACGACGGCTGGTACTGCGTGCCGGAGGAGACCTACTTCACAGAGACCCAGGTCTCCAAGTCCGACGAGGCCAACCACACGGAGGGCCAGCACCTCTGCCCGGACTGCGGCCGTCCGCTGGAGCGCGTGCAGGAGGAGTCCTACTTCTTCAAGCTCAGCGCCTTCCAGGACAGGCTCCTCAAGCTGTACGAGGAGCACCCGGACTTCGTCCAGCCCGACTTCCGCATGAACGAGGTGCGCAGCTTCGTGGAGGGCGGCCTGCAGGACCTCTCCGTCTCCCGCACCAGCTTCGATTGGGGCATAAAGGTCCCGTTCGACGAGAAGCACGTGACCTACGTCTGGTTTGACGCCCTTCTAAACTACATGACGGCCGTGGGCTACGGCCAGGACGGCCCGGAGGCCGCGGCGGAGCTTGCCTACCGTTGGCCGGCCCAGTACCACGTGGTGGGCAAGGACATCATCCGCTTCCACTGCATCATCTGGCCGGCCATGCTCATGGCAATTGGCGCGGCCCTGCCGGAGCACGTGTTTGCCCACGGCTTCCTCATGGTCCGCAACGAGCAGACGGGCAAGGGCGAGAAGATGTCCAAGTCCCGCGGCAACGCCATTGCCCCGCAGGACGTCATAGACATGCTGGGCGTGGAGGGCTACCGCTACTACTTCATGACTGACGTCGTGCACGGCGAGGACTCCGCCATCAGCTTCGACCGCATGGAGCAGGTCTACAACGCCGACTTGGCCAACAGCTGGGGCAACCTCGTGTCCCGCTCCCTCAACATGAGCGCCAAGTACTTTGACGGCAAGACGCCCCAGCTGGACGAGGGCTGGGCCAGCAAGGACAACCCCCTGCGCACCGTGGCCCAGGGCATTGCGGCACGCTACGCCCAGCACATGGACAAGCTCCAGTACGTGCAGGCCAAGGACGTGGTCATGGAGCTGGTCCACGCCGCCAACCACTACATCGAGGACACCGCACCCTGGGCCGTCGCCAAGGACCCTGCCCGTGCCGGCGAGCTCAAGGACATCATCGTCAACCTGCTGGAGAGCATCCGCATCTGCGCCCACCTGCTGGCACCCTTCATGCCCACCACCTCCGCGGAGGTCCTGCGCCGCATGAGCCTGGGTGACGAGGTTGACACCTGCGACCTTGCCGCCGCATGCGAGTGGGGCCAGCTCAAGGGCGGCCTCCCCGTGACCAAGGGCGACGCGCTCTTCCCGCGCCTCGCCAAAGCCAAGAAGTAAGGAGTACTTGTGCCCGACAACCAAACGCCCGGCCACCAAGAACCCGACCAGCCTGGGCCCGACCTCTCGGACCCTTCCAGTACCACCGATCGCCTGCCGTACTCGTGGCTGGCGAACCATCGTGAGACGCGCTCCGTCATCGAGCACTTCGGCCTGAACACCAAGCACCGGCTGGGCCAGAACTTCCTGGTGAACGACGCCGTGATTGGCGGGATTCTGGACCTGGCGCACCTGCACGACAACGACGTCGTGTTCGAGGTGGGCCCTGGCATAGGCACGCTCACCGTGGCCATGCTCGCGCGTGCCGGTGCCGTGGTCTCCGTGGAGGCGGACCATTCCCTGGAGCCCGTCCTTGCGGAGACCTGCGCGCGTGATTCCGAGCGCTTTGCCCTGATCATGGGGGACGCCCTCAAGGTCACCCCGGATCAGCTTACGCAGGCCGTCACCTCCCTCAACATAGAGGGCCTGGACCCGCGCCCGCGCAAGCTCGTGTCCAACCTGCCCTACCAGGTTGCCGCCACCGTCATCCTGCGCTCGTTCGAGACCATGCATCACCTGCACCGCGCCGTCGTGATGGTGCAGGCCGAGGTGGCGGACCGCATTGCCGCCACGCCCGGCTCCCGCGACTACGGGGCCTACACCGCCAAGCTGAACCTGTACGGGCGAGTGGTGGGTCGCTTCGAGGTGGGTCCGGAGAACTTTGCCCCGGCACCCCACGTTGACTCCGCCGTGGTGCGCATAGACCGTGCGCCGGTGGCGGGCCCCGACGGAGTGCCCCTCTCGTCCCATGCGGTGCGCGAGACCTCCCAGGTTATCGACGCCGCCTTCGCCCAGCGCAGGAAGACCATCCGCAACTCCATGGCCGCCTCGGGCTACCCCAAGGAGGCCTTGGACGCCGCCTTTGCCGCCACCGGAATAGACCCCCGCTCCCGGGCGGAGACGCTCTCCGTGGAGGACTTCGTCTGGCTTGCGCACGCGCTGGCGGAGACGCGGGGAGAGGACTTGGGCGACGTCGACGCACCGGACATCGTGCACGACGGAATGGTGATTCCGGGGTCCGCTTCTGGCCTGGAGGCCTTCGATGCCTAGCGTACCCGTCTCCGTGGACGAGCTGACCCTCGCCGACGGAGAGCTGTTCCACGACAAGAAGGGCAGGGCCAAGCCCCTGCCCGTTGCGCTTGCGCCGCTGGCGGACAGCCATGGCCACCTGACGTCCTTCCGCGCCCACGAGGCCTCCATCGCCCTGTGCCGAGCGGCCATCGCGGGCGTCAGGCTCTTGGTCGTGCCCGTGGACCCTACGGACGACGTGGCCGACGTCCCCGCCTTCCTGGCGTGGCTGGACCAGATTACCCGGCGTGCCCGGGAGCGCGTGGAGGAGTGCGCGGAGCACGGGCTTGTGCCGCCGGACTTCACCGGCTGGGACGTTCCGGACCTTGTGGACAACATCCGCCTGGTGGCGGGGGCCCACCCCTACGGCGCGGAGCGGCTGGACGGGGCCGCGCTCTCCCGGCTGGACGCGCTCCTGAACGACCCGCGCTGCGTGGGCGTGGGTGAGATCGGCCTTGACTACGGTCCCTACAGCCAGGTCCCCCGAGACGCCCAGCTTGCCGCCTTCCGCCAGCAGCTGAGGATCGCCCGCAGCCGCAACCTGCCCGTTGAGCTGCACATTCGCGATGCCGCCGACGACGCGGGCTGCGCCGCCCACGCCGACGCCGTGCGCGTCCTGCAGGAGGAGGGCGTGCCCCAGGCAGGCTGCGACCTGCACTGCTTCACCCAGGGGCCGGAGGTCATGCGGCCGTTCGTGGAGCTTGGCTGCTACGTGGCCTTTGGCGGCGCGGCAACCTTCAAGCGCTCGGACGACATTCGTGCCGCTGCCGTGGAGTGCCCCACGGACCTCATCCTCTGCGAGACTGACTGCCCATACATGGCTCCCGTCCCCCTGCGGGGCCAGGAGTGCGAGCCCGCCATGGTCGCCTTCTCCGCGGCGTGCGTTGCCAGCGTGCGCAGCATTGCGGGCGTCTGCCCCGAGAAGGACACCTACCAGGCCCTGTGGCGGAACGCGAACCGCCTCATCGGGCAGGCCTGCTAGCCGGGCGCCGCACCCGCGGTTGGCGTGGCCCGCGCGAGCCGTGGCTTGCGGGTGGTTTGGAAGCGGGCGCGCCCGGGTAGAATCCAAGCAAATCGAGGCGACCTCACCAGCGCGATGGCGCGGGGGAGGTCGTGTGCCTTTGGACCCAAGAGGATTGGCGCGGCGGCTGGTGCAGGGCTCCGAGGAGATGCTCTGGCCAACCCGGTGCGTCTCGTGCGACATGCCGGGGGAGCTCATCTGCGAGGAGTGCCGCGCCGCCATGCCGTGGATACGCCAGCAGTTCGCCTGCCCCAACTGCGGCGCCCCCTTCGGTGCCCTCACGTGCACGGAGTGCGACGGGCCGTGGGAGGCGCGGGCCACCATCTGCGCCCTTGGGTTCGGTCAGATATCCGCCCAGATGGTCGCCTTCCTGAAGGACAAGCACGAGCTCAGGCTGGCCGGCGTGAACGCCGCCGCCATCGCCTGCGCGCTGGACGAGGCCTCCTCGTGGCCGGCGGCAGACGGTGCCCCGCGCTTCGACGCGTCGCGGGTGGACGCCCTGTGCTTCGTGCCCGCCACCGCGGCGGCCTACCGGCGCCGCGGCTTCGACCACATGGAGCTGGTCTCGCGCGAGCTCTCCCGCTTCACGGGCATCCCCCTCATGGACGTGCTGGTGCGTGGCTCTGCGCGGGACCAGCGCACGCTGGGCAAGGAGGACAGGGCCCGCAACCTGGCCGGTTCCGTCTGGGTGTGCGACGACGTCTGCGGAATGAGGCTCCTTTTGGTGGACGACGTGGTGACCACGGGCGCGACCATGCGCGAGGCCACGCGCGTGCTGCTCTCGCGCGGGGCGGCGGAGGTGACGTGCGCCGCTGTCGCGCGGGTGTGGTGAGCGGGGCGCCTGGTCTGGGCGTGGCCTCGCGGCTGCCGGCCCACGCCTGCCGCAAGCTGGTATAATTCCTGCGTCTCGCCCCAGGTCTGTGGTTGCGGGCGCCCGTGCGCCCTAGTTCATGGCAGACGAGGCCAAAAGGATCCACGTAAGCGCGGGCGTGCGCGCCCGCGCGAGCATGGCTCGTCCTAGGAGTAAGTCGCACCGCCCGTTCAACCAAACAAGCAGAGGCATGCCGCCTCGCGGGCGAGAGGGCTAGCAGTGAGGGCGCCGCGGCGCACCAGCGAGGGCCCCAGTGCGCGAGTGTGGGGGCAAATACCAGGTCAGCTGGGGCGAGACGCGCCGCCTGCGGCGCCTTGCGCCCTGCCCACCGTGCGCGTTTGGGCGGCAAGCGTCCCAACAAAAATTGGGGGAGTGAAAGCTGCGCGTAATGGGTATCAATGACCATAAGCGGGCGCCATTCGCCCCGTGGGTCAGTGTCGGTTCGGCTACGAGGAGGCAATGATGGTTGACATCAAGATTTCGGGTCGTCAGGTCACGATTACCGATTCCCTGCGTGAGCACGTGGAGTCCAAGATCGGCGACGCCCTCAAGGTGTTCGACATCAAGCCCATGAGCTGTGACGTTGTTCTGCGTGTGGACAAGAACCGTTCCAACCCGGAGCGCCGCACGTGTGAGGTAACGGTTTTCGTCCGTGATTCCGTGGTGCGCGTCGCCGCAAGCAGCGCAGACCTGGACGCCGCCATTGACGACGCGGCGGACAAGCTAACGCGGCAGATGCGCAAGTACAAGACTCGCGTGGTGGACAAGCGCCAGCGCGTGAAGAGGCCGGAGCCCGTGGTGGAGCGCGTGGCAGACCTTGCGGACCTCATTGAGCCTGAGCACGTCGCCCCCGAGGACGAGGACGCCCTGGTGCGCGAGAAGTACATTGAGCTCAGGCCCATGACGGAGGAGGAGGCCTTGGTTCAGACGGACCTTCTCGGTCATGACTTTTATGTGTTCCAGAACAGCGCCACGGGTTTGGTCAACGTAATCTATCACCGTAAGAACGGCGGGTACGGAATCATCAAGCCCAAGAGTGAGGGAGCAGATGAGTAACCAAACTGAGAATCAGGCAAACGGGGCCCAGCAGGCCGACGGCCAGGGTCCCGTGGCTGACAATCAGGTTGTAGCTCAAGACGTCGAGCAGGCGGCCGCCAAGGCGCCTGCCGACGTCGTTCGTGTGGGCAAGGCATACCACCAGGCTACTTCCTGCAAGATCATTGTCGACTCCACGGCGGACTACGCGCCGGCCGTCGCCCAGCAGCTGGGCGTGGAGGTCATCCCCTTCCACTACGTTGACCAGAACGGCGAGCAAGTGGATGACATGTGGCAGACGCGCAACGCGCACGAGTTCTACGAGTACATGCGCAAGAACCCCACGGTGCACTTCAAGACCCAGGCCGTCACGCCCGGCGCCTACTACGAGGTCTTCGAGCGCGCCGCCAAGGAGGGCAAGCCTGCCATCTACATGGGCCTGACGGCGGGCCTCTCTTCCTCAATTGACTCCGCACGCCGCGCGGCAGACATGATTCGCGAGAAGTACCCGGACTACGAGCTCTACATTCTGGACAACCGGTGCGACTCCGCCGCGGGCGAGCTGCTGGCAATAGAGGTGGTGCGCCAGGCCAGCAGCGGCATGACCGCGCGGGAGGTGTACGAGTGGGCGCGTGACGCGCGCTACTTCGTCCACGGCTACTTCACGCTGGACAACTTCGACGCCCTAGCCGCCGGCGGCCGCATCCCGCCCGCAGCGGCAAACGTGGGCGGCAAGCTGGACATAAAGCCGGAGCTCTCGTACGACACCAACGGCGCCCTCATGCTGCGGGGCATGTGCCGTGGCCGCAAGAAGGCCCTGCGTGCCATCATGCAGGACTTCCGCGACAACTACTCGCATGACACCTCCCTGCCCCTCGCCATCGTCTCGACGGACGCAGAGAAGGACGCCAGCTGGCTGGAGAAGGAGGTTCGCAAGGAGAAGGGCTGCGAGGACGTGACCATTATTCGCAGCCAGGTCTCGCCCATCCTTGGCTCCCACGTGGGGCCGGGCATGGTGGCGCTCATCTTCTGGGGCACGGACCGCAGGGAGAAGGCCTCCCTCACGGACCGCATTGCGCGGAAGGTGCGCGGCAGGTAGGCAAGCACGGCCATTGGCGCTGGTTTGCGCGCCAGGGGCTTGTACCAGCGGCCGCGGTGCAGAATGGGGCACCGCGGCCGCTGGGCGGTAGGTACGAAAGGAAGTCGCATGGCTGTTACGCGCGTGCGCAGGGTCGCGTTCATAGGCACGGGCATCATGGGTGCGCCCATTGCCGGCCACATTCTGGATGCCGGCTACCAGCTGGTGGTTCACAACCACACAAGGGCGAAGGCCCAGCCTTTGCTGGACCGCGGCGCCACGTGGGCGGACACGCCCGCGCAGGCGGCGCGGCAGGCGGACGTGACCTTCACCATGGTGGGCTACCCCAACCAGGTGGAGGACGTGTACCTTGGCAAGGACGGCATTCTGGACGCAGCTGGCAAGGGTGCCTGGATGGTGGACCTCACCACCTCCTCCCCCCAGCTCGCGAAGGAGCTGCACGACGCGGCGGACGTCACAGACAAGCACTTCGTTGACTGCCCCGTCACCGGCGGGCAGACGGGCGCCCAGGAGGGCACGCTCACGCTCATGGTGGGGTCCACGCCCGCCAAGGTCAACCCCATTCTGCCCGTGCTGGAGTGCTTCTCCAACAGCATCTACTACTTTGGGGAGCCCGGCTCCGGCATGACGGCAAAGCTGTGCAACCAGGTTGCGCTGGCGGGCTGCATGGTGGGCTATGCGGAGGCCCTTGGCCTGGCCCAGCAGTCCGGTCTGGACCAGAGGGAGCTCATAGACCTCATAATGCACGGCACGGGAAACTCCGGCGCCCTGCAGAGCCTTGCCCCCAAGTCCGTGGACGGCGACTTCAGGCCCGGCTTCATGAACGAGCACTTTCGCAAGGACCTTGCCCTGGCCATTCGGCAGGCGGAGGACCAGGAGCTCACGCTGCCGGGCACCCGCAACGCCTTCGACCTGTACGACACGCTCTGCAGCGTGGGCGGCTCAAGGCTCGGCACGCAGGCAATCTCGCTCATGTACGAGGACGAGGAGACCTGCGTGGCTGCCGGCCTGGACTGGACGCTGCTGGACGGCCAGCCGCAGGACGACTCCCAGGCTTCCGCCGAGGAGTGGTGACGTTCTGCTGCTAGCGCCGTCCGCCGGGGGCTCCTCCCTGCGGGTCTGCGGGTTACAGGTTCATCAAAATTCGTCGGAATCCGAGGGCCGGCGGCCACCGCGGGCGGATTCTGGATTCTGTAAATGAGGAAAGAGGTTCAGCATGGCAGAGAGTGGTAGGCAGGCAACGCCTGAGGAGTCGCGGACGGCGCTGGTGCTCTGGCTCACGGGCCCCAACCGCCGGCATCGGCAGGAGGCGTCCCGTGACCTGGCAGAGATGATCACGCAGGACCCCGAGATGGGCCTGCCTATTGTGGACAGGCTGATCGATGCGCTCAACCGCCCCGAGGCGCAGACGCGCTGGGAGTGCCTGGACGCGCTTGCCGCCATGGCGCCGACGCATCCAGAGGAGGTCGCGCCCGCGTGCGAGGGCGCTGAGGAGTCCCTCTTTGACGAGGACTCCGCGGCGGTGAACCTTGCGGCCTTCAAGTTCCTGGCTGCCTATGGCTCCACGTCCGTGGACCGGTCTGACCGCGTCTGGCCCCTGCTGGACGAGGCCATCCAGTGCTACCACGGAGACCCCGAGTACCGCGAGATGCTGGAGTCCCTGGTCAGCTTCGCAAAGGGCCCCATCTCTGACAAGAGCCGGGAGGCGCTGGTCAGCCGCGTGGCGTTCGACGCAAAGAACGGCCGCGGCTACATCAGGACCTTCTCTGCGGACATCATGGAGATCTCCAAGCAGTAGCCGCATGCCGCGCTTGCAGGTTTCCTTGAGCTTTGCGCGTTGTGCGCGGCTGGGCTGCACTTCGTCCCTACTTTGGTTGGGCCGCACGCGCATGGGGTAGAATCACATACGTTTATGCACGGGCTTGCGTCGATTACGCGGTGCGTTCTGGGGCGGTTGCAAGGCCAACCGGCTCATGGCGCGCGCATGAGTCAAAGGGGAACCAATGGACGAGAAAGAGACCAAGAAGGCAAAGGCGGGCGCGAAGAAGCTGGGCGTTGGCGCGGTGGTCATCATTGCGGTGGTCGCCCTGCTTCTGGGCTGCGGCGTTGGCATGCTGGCCTACAAGAACCTCCCGCTGCCGGGCAGCACCGCCGTCTTCAACGGTGCTACCACCATTTCTGAGGACCAGCTGGACACGGTGATCGGCAGCTACACCTACAACGGCACCACGTACGAGGTCACTGCCCGCAATGCCATTGAGGAGAGCTCCAGCGTCGACGCCGCAAAGAACGACGACGGAACCTACAACGTGCCCACTGCGGACGCGGTCCTCTCGTACGCGCGCTACCAGATCATCAGCAAGGAGGCGGAGAGCCGCGGTCTCAGCGTCTCCGACGAGGAGATGGATTCCTACGCGCAGGACGAGCTCAGGACGAACGACTACGCTACCATCGCCTCCACCTACAGCATGACGGAGGACCAGGTCAAGACCATGATTCGCCAGGCGGCCCTCATGAAGAAGCTGCACGACGACGTCGTCACGGTTGAGGCCCCCACCCAGCCGGAGGCCCCCGAGGCCCCGTCCGACGGCAACGCGGACACCACTTCGGGTGACTACGCGCAGTACGTGATCAACCTCGTTGGCGACGAGTGGGATTCCGAGAAGAACACCTGGGCCCGCACGGACGGCGACTACTACGCGTCCCTCTCCAGCTACACCATCTCCAACGACTCCGCGTCCTATGGTGCCGCGCAGGCAGCTTACAACGTGGCCGCGCTCAAGTACCAGACGGACTACTCGGAGTACCAGAAGCAGTGGACGGACTTCACGAACTCCCTGCTCTCCAAGGCGTCCATCACCGTCAACACCATGGTTGCCTAGCGGCCCTGCTGGGGTGCTTCGGTCAGCGACGAAACGGGAACAGAACGGGAACAGAGGGACGGAGGCAGCCAGCCCCGTCCCTCTGGGCTATTTGGAAGGGCTGGGAGCCATGCGCGTAATAGTCAGCGAGTGCCTGCGGGGCGTGCCCTGCCGCTACGACGGCGGGGCCAAGCCCAACGCCGCCGTGCAGGACCTGTGCGGCAAGGTGGAGGTGGTGGGCGTGTGCCCGGAGGCCGCGTCCGGCCTTCCGGTGCCCCGTCCCCCCGCGGAGCAGCGCAACGGCCGCGTCTTCCTGCGCGACGGCAGGGACGTGACGGCGGAGTTCCGGCTGGGATCCGCGCGCTCGCTTGCCAAGGTGCAGGCGCACCCGGCGCCGCTCGCCGTGCTCAAGGCAAAGAGCCCCTCCTGCGGCGTGCACCTCATCTACGATGGAACGTACACTGGCAAGCTGACGGAGGGGGAGGGCACCTTTGCCCGCCTGCTCCAGGAGGAAGGAATCACCGTGGTTACCGAGGAAGTCGTCGAGAAGTGCAAGCCGTCCGTGGAGCATCCCGTGGCAATTGTGCTGGGGTCGGGCCTGGGTCATTTGGCCAAGCTGGTGAAGCCGGTCCGCAGGATTGACTACCACGAGATCGAGGGCTTCCCGGACGACGCCATGCCCGTTGCCGGCCACAGCTTTGAGGCCACCATCGGCAGCATAGACGGCGTGCCTGTGGTGGTGTACCCCGGCCGCATCCACCTGTACCAGGGCTACAGCGCCTCTGAGGTCACGTCCCTGGTGCGCCACGCCCACCACCTGGGCTGCCGGGACATCATCTTCGCGTGCGCCACGGGCGCCGTGGAGGGCAACGCCCACATGGGCCTGGGCATCCTGACGGATCAGATCAACTTTACCGGCCGCAACCCCCTGGCCGAGTGGGATGACATTCGCGACGTGGAAACCCCCTTCGTTGACATGGCCGACGCCTACAGCCCCTACCTGCGCACCATTGCGCGTGGCGTGGCGGACGACCAGGGCATCAGCGTGGAGGAGGGCGTGTACGCCGGCGTGCTGGGCCCCTGCTTCGAGACCGCGGCCGAGGTCCGCGCCCTGCGCATGCTGGGCGTTTCGTACGTGGGCATGTCCACGGTGAACGAGGTCATCATGGCCCGCGCGCTGGACATGAACGTGCTTGGCCTCACGTTGGCGGCCAACTACTCCGGCGATGGCTCCGTGACGCACCAGAGCGTGCTTGCCGAGGCCGAGAAGCACGCCGAGGACTTCGAGAAGCTGGTGCGCGGCGTGTTGCGGCTGCTGTAAGGCGGGCCGCGGGGGGGTGCCAGGCGCCAGCCACGCCAGCTGAGGTGGACCCCGTCTAGTGGACAAACAATTCCGCTAGGCAGCCTGCTTCTCTAGCTTCTGCGCATAGGCGAACGGGGTGATGCCCCCGAGCCT
>OMVJ01000051.1 GCA_900314495.1 uncultured Olsenella sp. | reverse complement strand
TTCTGGAAATCGACTGCCATGAAAATGACCCCTCTCTCGTTCCTGCGGTGCGAGCCCCTCCCGCACCGCACAACCTACTTTAGACCATGCCCCCGCGGAACGGAAACGCCGCGGAGACCCACTTCCCCTTGCAGCTGGCAGCCCCCAAGCCGCCAGCCATAAGGGATGAAACGGCTTGACTTACGCCTGCGCGGACCAGAGGCCGTGGAGGTTGCAGTAAGCATACGCGGTGACCGGCTGGTCCTCCGGGATGCCGCCGAAGACTGCCACCGGCTCCTCGGCGGGCGTGAGGTACTTGAAGGATGCGCGGTCACCGGTGACGACGCAGATCCACTCAATCAGGTGCGGCTCCGTCATGGGGTGCGCGACCTCGCCCACCTTCACGGTCACATGGCCGTGCTGGCCACGCTCGATGACGGGCACGTGCTTCTCGCCCGCGGCCTCCGTGGTGTTCGGCTTGAGCTCCTCCATGGGCTCGCCGCAGCACACCAGCTGGCCACCTGCGAACTTAGTCACATACACCATGTTGCCGCACTTGTTGCAACGGAAGAACTTACCCTCTGCCATGTTTGCTCTCCTTCTTCGTCTTCGGGCGGTCCCCGCCGCCCGAGCTAGGCTACTTTGCTTTCCGATTGGGTGGCCTCAGAACTTGCGCCGCCCGCCGCCTCGCACTCCTTGCAAATGCCTTGCAGGCAGATGCTGCAAGCCGAAGCCCTGCCCACGCCAGAGAAATCCCTTTGCATAACGCTGCGAATGAGCTCCGGCGCGTCTATATCAACAACCTTGCCACACTTCGTGCAATGGAAATGCACGTGTTCGGCAATGTTAGGGTCAAAGCGCGCCACCCTGTCGCCAGCATCCACAATCTTGAGCTTGCCCTGGTCCGCGAGCAGCATGAGGTTGCGGTAGACGGTTGCAAGACTGATGCGAGGGAACTCCTCTCTCACCGCCGTGTAAACGGAGTCCGCCGTGGGGTGGTCATGCCGGTCGCGAATCCACTCCCAGATGGCATCCCTCTGGCGGCTGTGCCTCAGCTCCTGCATCCCCTCTCCCTTCCTCATAATTCAATAATAGTTCTTGTTATTGATAATGCAAGAAAAATCTTGCGAGTTTTCTCTCTTTTGTGGCAAAGACTCGTGCTCGAGGCTGCGGGTCCCAGGACCCTCGCGCAGCCCGAAAGGCACCCGCTACACCAGCCAGCGGCCCGCTTGACAGCGGCAGAAGCCCTCGGCCGAAAGCTCCGCGAGAATGCCCTTTACCAGGGCAGGGTCCACCGGTGCCCTGCCCGCCGCGGCCTCGGCTTCGTTCAGGCGTGCGGCAACCTCGGCCGGGGCAAGCCCCTCCTCGCCGGCAGCCAGCAGAATGCGCACCAGCTCCGCGCGCTTCTGGCGGTGCGACCCCTCGAACTTGGACTGTCTGGCGTGCCCGCGGGACCTCCGCGACGGGTTGGGCACCGTCCTCTTGAGCCAGGCACCGTAGTCCAACAGGGCGTAGTACCAGGTGCGCGGGTCGTCCTGGGGGTTGTTTGCATCCAGCGGGCAGGTGGCTTGCACCAGGGGCATCAGCCGCTTGTCTGGCACACCCTCCTCGCCGGCAAAGAGCTCGTGAAGAAAGACGGCGCGCACGTTCGTCTCCAGGTACACGCCGGGCGCATCGAAGGCGAAGGCCCGAATTCCCGCGGCAGTCGCGGGCCCAATGCCGGGCAGTGCCACCAGCTGGCCCTGGTCTTGCGGGAAGCTGCCAAGCTCCGCAATTCTCTGCGCAGCCCGCTGCAAGGCAAGGGCCCGGCGGTTGTAGCCCATGCCCTGCCACTCCTCCAGCACGTCCATCGTGCCGGCGGTGGCCAGCGCCTCCACGCTCGGGAACCGCCGCAGCCAGGCCTGCCAGCGGCCGTCCACCCGCACCACCTGCGTCTGCTGCAGCATCACCTCAGACACCCAGATGGCGTAGGGGTCACGCGTGCGCCGCCAGGGCAGGTCCCGGTACAGCTCCTGGCCGCGCGCAAGCACCCGCGTGCGAAAGGCCTGCAACTCCTGCTGCGTGGGATCTGCCACCCCTATGCCAGCTTCCCGGCTTCGTCCGCGGGAGCTTCGTCCGCAGGGGCCTCCGGCAACGCGGCGGCCGACCCGGCAGCATCACCTTCGCCGCCCGCTTGCCCACCGTGCAAGACGGGCACCGCCCGCCAGCTTGCCACGACCTTGCCCTCAACTGCATCTGCCAGCGTGATTGACGAGAAGTACTGCGTCAGCAGCGACCGCGCGCAGCACCAGATGCCATTGAAGGGGCAGTCCTCGGACCGCGGGCATTTGGCACCGCCCGCGTCCACGTCGCACTCGGCAACCCGAATGGGCCCCTGCACGGCCTCCACAATCTCCAGCATGGTAATGTCGTGCGGGTCCACCGCAAGACTCATGCCACCGTGGGCGCCCCGCGTGCTGCAGATGATTCCCGCCTTCACCAGCTCGTGCTGAATTGACCGCGCAAAGGAGTAGGGCACGTCGTTCTGCCTTGCAACGGAGCTCACGGAGACGACGCCCGGACTTCGGACCAGCGCCGCAAGCATCCTCAACGCGTAGTCGGTCTTTCTCGAAACGTCCATCTCGTCACCTCCGCATGCCAGTTACGTGCCAGCTTCCCTAGACGCTCCAATCCACGATGCGCCAGCCCTCTTGCTTGGCCAGCTTTCGCAACGTGCGCCCCGGGCAGACCGCCACGGGCTCATGGGCGGCGCCAAGTAGGTACTGGTCCGTGTGGTGGTCGCCGTACGCGCGCGCAATATACCACTTGCCGGGGCCAATGTGGTCGTCCGCCCAGGCGGCAACGGCGCTCCGCTTGACGGGGCCGGCAATGACCTCGCCCTGCACGTAGCCCGTGAAGTTGCCCTCGGGGGTCTTCTCCATCTCTGTGGCAAGGAGCGCGTCCACGCCCAGGTGCTCCGCCGCAGGCCGGGCAATGCCAATGAAGGTTGCCGAGACCAGAATGGTCATCAGGCCCTCCTGCTTGCAGCGGCGGACCTCCTCCTCCGCGCGCGGCCGGTAGCGCTTGAGCAGCACCTCGTCGTGGAAGGCGCGCATGATGGCGTTTACCTGCGTCGCGTTGAGGCCACCCAGGCCACCGAACACGGCCTCGCGCGCCGTGTTCTGCTCGTGCGGCAGGTGGAACAGGTAGCGGAAGGCCCACCAGGCCAGCTTGCCCGCGTTCTTGGGCGAGACGTACCCGCGCTTGAAGAGGTAGGTGGAGAACAGCGCGCCCGATTGGCCGCCAATGCAGGTGCCGTCAAAGTCGAAGACGGCCAAGCCGACGCGTTCGGTTTCCATTCTGGCGGCCACCTCCCCGCTGCGATTCTCCCCACTTCCTGTGCTGACACTCCGCACGCGCCAAGTTCGGCACGCGAGCGTAGGCACCAATTGTCTCACCTTTTTGGCAGGCGTATGCACACGAGCAAAAGCTTGCTGCAACGACTTGTTGCGCTTCACAAAAAAAGGACCCTCATGGGTCCTTGGAGATTCAAAACTGGCGGGATGTGCGGGACTTGAACCCGCGACCTCCGACGTGACAGGCCGGCGCTCTAACCAGCTGAGCTAACACCCCGTGCTTCAGTGCGTGAGCTATATTACCATGCGATTCTTGGGCTTGTCCAGAGGAAAGTTGAGAAAGAATGGCAACTTTCTGCCCGCCGCGGCAAAAGAAAAGGGGCCCGAAGGGCCCCCTGAGCATTAGAACTGGCGGGATGTGCGGGACTTGAACCCGCGACCTCCGACGTGACAGGCCGGCGCTCTAACCAGCTGAGCTAACACCCCGTTTCAGTGCGAGAGACATATTACATGGCACCCTCGCCCTTGCCTAGCACCAATTTTGAAAATTTTCGGGTTGTGGAGGAACCGTGCACGGCCAGCGCGCGGCGGCGCTCACGGCGACCCGCCGCAGGCCCCGCGCCTACCAATCCAGCGGAATGGACTGGTCCCCCTGGTCCGTGGTGATCTTGAGGTTGGACCCGTCCAGCGACGCGGCAGAGATGGTGCCCTGGCCGCTGCGGGCGGAGCCCGTGGAGTCCATGAGCTGGCTCCAGCCGGAGCCCAGGGTGTAGGCCATGATGTCCCAGGTGCCGTCGGCCAGGTTCTCCGGAATGACGATTATGCCGTTGTAGAGCACAAGCGTCACCGGCGTGCCGGGCAGGTCCCCCAGAGCAACCGTCCCGTCCACGCTGGCGCTGGAGCCGGCCGCCTCGGAGGAGTTCTTCTCGCCCGACTGCAGCAGCTGGTAGGCACCGCCGTCCTTCTGCACCACGGAGTACGTGATGTCGCGGTAGGTCACGAACTCGCCCTGGGTCTGGCCCGCGGCGGAGCCGGAGTCGCCGCCGGCGTTGCGCTGGGAGTCAACAACGCCCTTGAACAGCCAGAACCCAAGGCAGATCACGGCAAGCGCCAGCACGGCCAAAATGGCGATGACCGGCTTGCTGGTGTGCTTCTCCACCTTGTGGGCCTCAATCTCGGGCAGGTCGGTGGCGTCAAGCCGCATCATGCCGGTGGTTCCGCTCAGGCTCTTGCGCGCCGCGTCGGCCGCCTGGTCCGCGTTGTCGCGGTTGGTCATGATGACACCCGTGCCGGAGGGCAGCTTCTCGAAGGAGCCGGTCTCCGCCGGGTCCACGCCAATGGGGCGCGGGGCGCTACCGCTCTCGAACAGGTCATCGCTCTGGTCGGGCGGCTCGGCCGACGGCGTGAAGCCGTGCGGCGCGCTCCCCGCGCTCGCGAAGTGGGCACCCTTGGGAGCACCCTTGCCGTTGCGACCGTTGTTCTTGAAGGCCATGCTGGCCCCTCCCTCGTTGAGCTACACCGCGCGGCGCGCCTCTATGGCCCTGCCGAGCGTTACCTCATCAGCATACTCGAGGTCACCGCCCACGGGCAAACCGCTTGCCAGCCTTGAAACCTTCACGCCAAGCGGCTTGATGATGCGCGAGAGGTAGGTGGCCGTGGTCTCGCCCTCCACGTCCGGGTTGGTGGCAAGGATGACCTCCTCCACCTGGCCGTCCGCCAGGCGGGAGAGCAGCTCCTTCACGTGCAGCTGGTCCGGCCCCACCTTGTCCATGGGGGAAATCACGCCGCCCAGAACGTGGTAGAGGCCGTGGTAGGTGCCCGTGCGCTCTATGGCCTGGACGTCGCGCGGCTCGGACACCACGCAGATGGTCGTGCGGTCGCGCGAGCCGTCCGCGCACACGTCGCAGGTGTCCCGCGTGGCGTACGAGAAGCAAATGGGGCAGAAGTGCACCTGCTGCTTAACGTCCAGGATTGCCGTGGCCAGGCGGCGGGCCTCCTCCGCGTCGGCCTCCAGCAGGTAATATGCGATGCGCTGGGCGGACTTGGGGCCCACGCCCGGCAGTCTGCCAAGCTCGTCCAGCAGGCGCTGCAGGGCCCGCCCGTCGTTCGGTGCGACCATGCCGCGCCCTAGCGGAAGAGGCCAGGCACGTTGAGCCCGCCCGTGGCGGCGCTGAACTGCTGGTTGGCAGCGTCGCCAGCCGCCTTCAACGCGTCGTTCACCGCGGCCAAGATCATGTCCTGCAGAAGGTCCACGTCCTCGGGGTCAACGGCCTCCGGCGCGATCTTGATGTCAGTCACCTGCATGTCCGCAGAGGCGGTAACCTTCACGGCACCACCACCCGCGCTGGCCGTAACGGTGATGTCGGGCAGTTTGTCCTGCGTCGCGGCAAGCTGGGCCTGCATCTGGCGGGCCTGCTGCATTATCTGGTTCATGTCCATGGGAAAACCTTTCCTGTGGTTGGCCGCCGCGCCGTGCGCGCGGAAGCCATTAGTGGGGCCGTCATTCGTCCGAGTCCGCGTCGTCCTCGCTCACGTAGCTGCCGTCGGCGTCGTAGGCGTCCTCCTCGGCAGCGTCATCACCAAGGTCCACGTCCTCCTCCGCCGCCGGCGTGTGGAAGGTGCTGACCGTGATTCCGTCGCCAAAGACCTCGAAGGCATCCTCCAGAATCGCCGTCAAGTCGGCCGGAACGTCGTCCGGGAAGCCCCTTGGGGCAGCCTTGGCGGGCTCGCCGGTAGCAGATGCCGGCTGTTGCGGAGCCGGTTTGGGTGCAGGCTGCGGGGCGGGCACAGCGACGGGCGCGGTCTTTGGCGCAGCCGGACGAGGCTGGCGCGCCGGCTGCGGCGCAGGCTGGCGAGCGGGCGCAGGCCTCTGCGGAGCCGCCGGGGCGGGTGCCGAAACGGGCGGGAGACCGCCCATCTGCACGTCCTCGTCGTAGCTGGTTGCCGCCGCATCGTCGTAGGGAACCTCGTCGTAGGGTGCCGGCTCGTAGGCGGGCGGTACCGTGCGCGCGGCGGGCGCCTGGGGAGCGGCGCTCTCCCACGGAGCGGAGTAGGCCGGCTGCGGGGCGGGCGCGGGTTGTGGTGCCGTTTGCGGCGCAGGCGCGGCGGGCCGTGGGGCGGATTGCGGAGCAGGCTGCGGCACCGAAGGCGGGACGGCTGCCCTGAAGGAGGGCGCAGGTGCAGGCTGTGGCGCTGGTGCGGGCTGGGGCGCCGGCCTCTGCGGCGCGGCGGGACGCGGGGCGGGGCTCTGCGCGGGCGCACTCGGGGCCTGGCGGGTCGGGCGCGGCGCAGCCGGCGCGGGGGCCTGCGGGCGGCCGCTGGTCTCGGAGAAGACCACGTGGCGCGTGCCGAAGACCTGGTTCACCACCGGGTCAATGGTCTGCCGCACGTCGCCCCTCTCCAGCATGCGGAGGGCGAAGCCGGAGCCCTTGGGCAGGCTGACCTGCAGTTGGTTGCCGTCGTCGGACACGATGGTGGAGCTCATGAGGAGGGACCCACGCGAGGCGGCCGTCTTCACCAGCGTGTCGATGACCTGCTTCCACTTGCGCTGCAGCTCTCCGCCGTCGGAGATGGGGGCCGATCGCTGGGGCGCTGCGGGTGCGGAAGGTGCCGCGGGGCGAGGCTGACGCGCGGGCTGAGGCGCCGGTTGGGGCGCGGGGCGGCGGGTCGGCTGAGGGGCTGGCTGTGTCGCGGGCCTTGACGCGGCCGCGGGCTGCGGGGCAGGCCG
>OMVJ01000006.1 GCA_900314495.1 uncultured Olsenella sp. | reverse complement strand
ACGGCCCCTCCCGGGGCCGTTTCAGTTCCAGATCGTTGTTTTCGCCCGCTGAGCTGGGCCTATGCCGGAATCTCTCCCACAGAAACCACCGAAGAGCCAAAAAATGCCGGGGGGAGACCCCCGGCGCTCGACGGAAGTGCTTTTGCACCACCAATTACCTTATACCACGGAATTGCTCGTCTTAAACCAAGAAAGGAAAAGCCCTCGGCCGTTGCGGACTATTACGCATGATTGGCCTCATTGTACGCCCAGCTAAGGAGTAGGGCTCTACCAGCAGGTCAGAGTCTATCATGAGCACAGACGGCCGACTTGAAGTCGAATGAGCATGGCATGGAGGAAAGCAGCAAGCGCACGCGGGAGGACACCATGAAGCTCACGAACCAGGAACTCGACGGCATCTTGCAGACGGCTGGGCTTCGGCTGACCCAGCCATACAGCCCCAACGGCTCGTATCGCAAGACGGACTGGCTCTACACCACATGCACAAGGTGCGGCACGGAGGCGCATTACCGCCTCAAGTACATCCTGGACAAGAACGCCATTGGCGAGCCCGTATGCCGCGCCTGCTTCTGGCTTGCCTGGTACGGATGGGCCGGCGACATCTATGATGCGTCCGTCCGCAGCATGATTGCGCGCGGCGCATCGCGCGAGGACCTGCTGGAGTGGGGTGTGATTGGGCAGAAGCACGACGCCACATGGGCGGAGGCGCAGGCGCTGGCAAACTCCAATGGCTTCAATCTTGTTGACCTCCTGCATGGCCCACGACTGGGCAATGACGTGCTGGTGGTCCGGTGCCAGGTATGTGGCAGACAGACGGCAGAGCGTCCGGAGGACATCCGCTTTGGATGCAGCTGCGGCGGCAAGAAAGGTGCCGGCGTGCCATACGGTCACGAGAGCAAGCAGCCAAACACCCCTCTTTACCAGCGGGACATTGCGCCGCGCACACCCAGCGCAGCAAGCTTCAACGCATGGTTGGCCAAGAACTCTCCCGACCCAGATGAGCGTAGCAAGGCGCAAGCCATTGTGGAGGAGATATCCAACTCTGGCACCTGCCTGCGCGAGACCAACCCAGAGCTCGCCGAGGAATGGCTGGAGGCCAAGGACGGCCCGAGCTACACACCAGACACGGTGAAGAGCGGAAGCAAACGCAAGGTGACGTGGCGTTGCATCGCATGCGGATACGAATGGTGCGACTCCATCCACAACCGGGAACTGCGCAGGAACAACCGTTGCCCCAACTGCGGCAAAGTCATGGGGTCTCTGGCCTGGAAGCATCCCGAACTTGCACGGGAATGGAGCCCAGCCAACCCCATCAGCCCGTGGAACACCAAGCCATTCGGTCAGCTGGACTTCGTGCCCAAGTGGGTCTGCCCCAACAACCCGCAGCACGTGTGGTCGGCGACGGTAGCGTCACGGCTGAAGGGCAAGGGGTGCCCGTTCTGCGGATGAGGCACTTCTGCACAGCCCGGATGAACCTAGACAAGCAAGCGGCCTCGTCCTAGTACGCGATCGTGTATCCCATTTGTCGGTAGAAGCTAGCTCTCCCATAAATGGTATGACCGAGGACCAACAAGGCTCCGGCTGCCGTTGCATATGCCCGGCTGCCGACCGTAACACCGTCTCCAACCCGATAAACCTAACCTGGCCAAAGAGGGGAGGTCACCATGGCCGCGAGAAGGGATTGGAGCTACGAAGAAACCAAGGCTGCCTTCGCGCTGTACATGGCGTTGCCCCCAGGCCAGCAGTCCCGCACTAACCCCTCCATAATCGCGCTGGCATCTGCCATTGACCGCTCGGCCTCCTCGATTGCGCTCAAACTCGGCAACCTGAAGTTCCTCGACCCGAATCGCTCGGGAGGCCTGCAAAACTGCAGCAATATGGACCGCCGCATCTGGCAAGACTACCAAGACCGTGGCGAGGACTTCCATGATGAAGCGAACCAGCTCTACTACGAACTTGTAGATCCGGAAACAGATAATGCCGTGGAGCTGCTGACGTCAACGCCAGGCGTGGCAGTGGGGTTTGACCGGCTCACATACACGCGTGAGCGCGTAAACCAGAACTACTTCAGGTACACCCTGCTCGAAAACTATGACAACAGGTGCTGCCTCACAAACATTTCCATCGAAGACCTGCTTGTTGCCAGCCACATCAAACCGTGGAAGGACTCGACTCCCACCGAGAAACTCGACCCAGCAAATGGCCTGCTTCTAGATGCACTGCACGACAAGGCCTTCGACCAGGGTTACATCACCATAGACGACCAGCTCAGAATACGCGTCTCCCAAAAGGTCCCACACAACGCGGCAAACGACAGATGGATTTGGGCATACGATAAAGCCCCGATACGAAGGCCGAGAATCTCACCCGGGCGCGATTACATCGCGTATCACAATGACTGCATCTTCATGCGTTAGCACAAGGCATGCAATCCATCCACATTTGGCTCGTAGTAGGAAGAGCAGGCTAGCCCAACGCGGAGCTCACTTTCCCACCAGCACCTCGTTCTCTCGCCTGAACTGCTCGTAGTTCACGCCCAACAGGTCCTCGCTGGGCCAAAGCCGCTGGTACTCCGCGCGGTCGAACTCGCGCACCACGTACTTCTCCGCCGCATCCGTCTGGGCGTTGACGGGCCCGTGCAGGGTGAACATCTGCGTCAGCGGGTTGAACCTCTCCACGTAGGCCAGCCCCAGCACCTGGTAGCCGCTCCTGCCGTCGGGCATCATCACGCCGACGGGCACCGCGTCGCGCAGGCAGTTCAGCAGGGCATCGTTGTAACCCTGACCGGGCGCCTCTCCCCACGTGTTGCGGTGCGCGGCGTAGTCCAGGATCCACGTGCCGTCGCCCAGGCTGATGGCAGGCTTGTCGGAGTAGATGCCGCGCCCCTCGGACGAGCGCACGCTTAGCGCGTAGCGGTGCCTCTCGTCGCTGAACCTGACACGGGAGCGACCGGGAATGTAGATGCCAGCGTCCCTGCTCAGCGGGATGGGCGTGCGCGGCGGCTCCCTCATGCGGTGCGGCAGCGCGCTTATGTGCTGGCCCTGGTTCTGCGCGGACCACCGCCAGCAGTCCTCGAACTCAGACGGCACCAGCGCCAGCGCGCGCTTGATGCTGGGGAAGTAGACCGGGCACTCGCGAACGAGGGAATCCTGCATGTCGCACCTCCGTGGACTTTACGCCACGGTAGGCGATCGCGTGCGCGGCGTAAAGATCCGCTTCGGGGTGCGGAAGGGCGCCGCCATGGCAACTCTCAACGCGCGAGCACCGCTCCCCTACGCGTCCCTCTCCCGAACCATGCGCACTATGCCCACCGCGATGTCTGCAAGCACGGTGGCCAGCACCAGGTAGAGCACTGCCACTGGCAGTTCGTAGACCCCCATGAGCCCGATGTACAGCAGGAGGAAGACCACCATCGGTGCCAGCGGCGTCATCATTTGCTCGCCAATGACGTAGAGCCGCGCGCGGTTGCGCTCCGTCACCCGCACGGGGAAGTTCCACGCACCTGGGAACCGCCGCGTCACGGCCATCAGCGCCCACAATGCCAGTGCGATGGCAGGTTCCAGCAGGAGCACCCATCTGCCCCCGTAGGCATCCGGCTGCCCCAGGGCATTGAAGTGGCTGGGTACCACGCTGGGAAAGGCGTCCCACCGCGCCGCCACAAAGATGACGTAGGCAACGATCATCGCCAGGCTCAGGATGTCCAGGGTCCTTCTCAGGGTTACTTTAGACGGCCGATTCATTGCAAAACCCGTCAGGTAGTAATGGTCAAGCTGGAGTGCGTTCGTAGGTGCGTTTGCGATCAGTCTCACATTAGCATTTGCGCGAAGGCAGCGCACTAAGCCGCCTCCAGTCCCCGATGGCGACCATGCATCGCCATGTCCCATGGAATCTGGGACAGGAAACTGCCCTATGGCCCGCAATCTTGTCCAAGATTCTGTGGGTCACAATGGCCCCGCACCAGCAAACCGCCGTGGACCACGAAGCGCGCGCTGTCCCTGTGAGCCGCAGAAAAAATTTCTCAAAAATAATAATGATTCTCGTTATTAAGTCGAGACTCAGGGGTATAGTGTCACTAACAAGAAAGATTCCTAATAAGAAGGGACCCAACGATGAACGACAAGCTCAACGCCCTGCTCGCCAACCTCACCGTCGAGTACCACAAGCTGCAGAACATGCACTGGCTCGTCAAGGGCGCCGACTTCTTCCAGGCTCACGCCCAGCTCGAGGCCCTGTACGACGCGCTGCTCCCCAGCATCGACGAGGTGGCCGAGACCATTCTCCAGCTGGGCGGCACCCCCGTCGCCAGCCTGCGCAACGTGCTTGCCACCGCGACCATCGCCGAGCGCCCCGCTACCGCCCTCACGAGCACCGAGGCCTTCAAGCTGGTGCGGGACGACTTCCAGGCGCTTCTTGACCAGGTAAAGGACGCCAAGCGCGCGGCCGACGCCGAGGAGAACTACCTCGTGTCCGCCCAGATGGACGGCCACATCGCCAGCCTCACCAAGACCATCTGGATGCTCCGCGCGCAGGCCGCGTAGGGCACGACGGCAGGGCCGCGCCCAAAAGGGGCGCGGCTTCTCCGCGGCAGATGCGACAAGACAAGTTGGCACGCAACAGCGCGGCATTTCGCAACTGAAATGCCGCGCTTCTTTCTTCGACCTAGGCGCTTACAGCAGAGCCTCGTATTCCGGGAAGGGGAAGCGAGGGTTCTGCCGGCGCGCGATGGGCCGCGTCACGTCGATGGGCCCGAACTGCGGGTGCGCAGTGAAGTCGTCGTAGCGGTCGATGCCGGGATAAAAGCCCAGGTGGAAGGCCGCCTCGAACACGTTGCCGTCGGTGGCCGGCCACTTGCGTCGCGCCATGGCCTCCCCCACATAAATGGCGATGTGACCCTTCATGTACATGATGTCGCCGGGTTGGAGCTCGGCCTCGGACTTGACCGCGCCGATGTGCTGGTACAGGTCCGGGCGTGCGAGCATCCACGCATGCATGGTGTCCTGGTTGTCCGAGGCGCCACCTTCGCTGGACCACGGCGCGATGTCCGTCTCCACCGTGCAGGCAAGCACGCCGCACACCGCCTGCGCGCATGAGGCGTACGCGTTGTTGCCGTGCCAGCTGCCCAGCGTGGCGTCCATCACGCGGAAGTAGGCGGCAAGGCGCGGGTCGTCCACCTTCATGCGCACCCAAGGGCTGCCCCCGGTCTCACCAGGGCAGTGGATGCGCGTCTCCGGACTGGCAGTACCGGCAAGACGCACTGCCAGCCATGCGATCTCTTCACCAAGCGTAACGTCTGCCATGCAAATCCTCCCAAGTCGCATGCACTTCTCGTGCAACCATGGTAAGCGAGGATGCCGCGCCGACCAAGCGCCGCGTCAGATGCAGCCCCCCCAGCCCCCAATTGCGCAGCTGGCGGGTCTCATCCTGCGGCACTATCCTGGCGGCGCACGTATATCACCCATCGCGATTGGGTAAATTTGTTATGCTTACGCACCCATTGGTGCCACGTTGCAAATGCGACGGACGTGGCGCCGGGGCCGCGTATGCTAGGGACAATCAACATCCATGCGCAACCTAAGGAGACTCCCATGCTTGTTGCGGCAACCTACGAGAACGGCCAGGTGTTCCAGCACTTCGGCGATACCCCCGAGTTCATGACCTACACCATTGAGGGTGGCAAGGTCACGGCCAAGGCCCCGCTTTCCACGGGCGGCGCCAACCACGTCGGGCTCATTCCCGTGCTGGCGGACGCGGGCGTGCAGGCGCTCATCGCGGGCGGCATCGGCTTCCACGCGGTGGACCTGCTGACCCAGGCAGGCATCAAGGTGTACGCCGGCGTTTCCGGGTCCGCAGACGACGCAGCTGCAGCCCTCGCGGCAGGCACCCTTGCCAGCGACGATTCCGCCATGCACCAGTGCAGCCACTGCAGCTAGGTGGTCATTAACCGACCCAGGTTATCGAAATCAACCGAGTTGCCGGTACCTCTCCCCATCAGTTTCTCATAGCATGCCCCGCAAGTGCACTTTCATGCTTGCGGGGCATGCTTTTTGCACGGTATTGCAACAACCGAAACTCTCACACCCCACCTCAGAGCGATTGCTGCCATCAGAGACGTGCGTCTACTCAAGGGTGCCGAAAAAATTGACAACTTCAAGGCATGCCGATTTCTAAATCCTGCGCCTTCGCGAATAGCATGGCTCCGAATTGTCAATTTTTCGGGACCCCTTTTCTATGAGACCGAAACATTACCGCGCAGCACGCCGAGCACGACGCTCCTCCCTCCCCATGTGCGCCAGCTCTCGCCCAGTTGCCCACCAATCCCGCGAATCAGCGAGCGCGTCGAACACGTTCCAACGGGTGCTTCTCAATTCGCGATCATCAATCGCCATGCGGATCCTTTTCGCTGCTCGGTCCGCGTCCTCCGTCAGCCGCGTGGAGAGCCCCGCCGCCAACCTCCGAAGGAAATTGTCGTAGTCGTTCGCTGTCTCAAAATCCTGCAGCGTTGTGGTGAACATCAGAGCGCCAAACGACGCGTAGTCCTGCTCCCTCATAGAATCCTCGAGGTATTGCTCTGACATGCCATGTTTGCCGCCCAAGTGCTCCACGTACAAGTCATAGGCTGGCCACTGCAAGTCTGGTCGAAACGGCCACTGATGGAACACAGACTTCTTCGACTTGCCAACCGTAGGCTCCTGGTTCATGAGCGGCTCCCCCAAAGCAACCCCACCCAGCGCGCACGGAAACGAGAGAATCACCGCATGCCTAGTCTCCATGGGCGAACCCGAAAGGTCTACGACTCGCTTCGCACAACTGCGAGCAAACACCACGCCAGGCACACCCTTTGCATCCTGGCACCACTGGCACAACTTTGCCGCAGAAGTAGCCGGCTCAAGAAAGTAGTGAGTACTGTCCGCATCGGGATTGGTCCCAGGGATGTATGTAGGGTTGGCATCAGGCGCATAGGTTCCGCAAAGCTCGCAGCCATATTGCACCACAATGGCTCGTGCTGCAGCACGAGATACCTGCCCGTCCTTGACTGCCAAATCCAGCATGTGCGCGAGCCAGACGAACGAGTACTCCGGCGACTGAATCTGTATGGAGGTACCTGTCTCAAGCTCCAGACGTAGGAACGCACCCTTGGGCAAACTGCGTGATACCACGCTGCAGTCAATGCAGCGCGTCCTTACGCGATCCGAAGCACTTGGGATGGCGAGTTCAATTGGATTATTTACATCCACTTTCAGATAGTTGTCGACCTCTTCAACCAATTCACGCCACCATTGCGCGTGCGGTCGCTCTTCCGGAACTTGCACCATACATGCATCACACTGATCGACTCGCGGAATTTTAGAATACCTCGCTATCCGCAGGAACATGAAAGAAGTCGCCCCAACCAAGTACGCCTGCATCTCTCACCTCCAGAGACCACAACCTGTTTGGAGGTGCATATTACAACATTACATTTACATTGTATAGTTTCATTCTTATTGTAATAAACTGGCAGTTTGCTTGCTCGTATATTGCATGTTATACACACTTGTAGCACTTATCTTGCAATCCAAGTAAGGGTTGATTCGCGTAGCACACAGTCAACACCCAAAGAGCGACGACGTTTGCATAATTTGGTAAGCAATGCAACGATTGACCGATGCTCATAGAAGACGACCCCAAAAGATTGACAAGTCTGAGGCATGCCGGTTTCAGAATCCTGCGCTTACGCGAACGCCATGCCTCGGATTTGTCAATTTTTTGGGACCTCTGCCACATCCCCGTCGTACATAAAATTCAACCTATGCCCCTGGCACATCGTTTGAGCACAACACGCACGACGGCGCGCGGCGACAAAGGGTTCTTGTGCACCGCGCGCCACCTTCGAGCGCAGTTCTCGGCTACCCTGCGCTCTGCGTCATGTCGTACACCGTCACGGCGCCGATGGTCGTGGCCGTGAAGTTCTCCTCCACCCACGCGGTAATCTGGCTGGACGTGTCAGACCCGCCAATCTGCGTGCCGCCGCCCACACCACCGCCGATGAAATAGTGAATCAGGCCTTCACTCACCCACTCCTGGAACTGTTCCAACGTGGGCGACGGATCGGACCCGTTGAAGCCGCCGATAGGCATGACCGAACACTCCGTCGCCAGCTGGTAACTTGCTGCATTCTGCGAGCCCACCGTCGCGGCAACCCAGCGGTAGGAGTCCGCGTCCTCCTTCAGCGCGGCCGCCAGCTCGTCGTCGACGTCGCCGCCACCGAGAAGCCCTCCGGCACCGCCAACTTGCCCGCCATTGCCGTTACCATCCTTGCCGAGGCCATCGCGTGCACCACCGAGGGACTGGCCATCCGAAGGTTGCCCGCCATCCATTGGGCTCCCGTCGGAGTCGACGGAGTTGGAGTTGCCAGGATCGGAGTCAGAAGAAATGCCAAGGCCCATGCCAGCCATGCCGTTCGCTGGCGTACCCATGCCGTTCCGCCCATCACCAAGGCCGGGAGCACCCTGCCGACCACCGAAACCTCCGTCCGAAGTCGCACCGCTCGGTCCGAAATCAGCATCTCCGCCTGTTCCACCCGCGCCACCAGGCCCGCCGCCCATGCCAGAGTCACCCTGCACGGAGGGACCAGCCGTCACGATGGACCCCGTGTGCCCCGTCGAAGCGGTGTACAGAGAGTACGCCACGGGCCCCACCAGCGCGGATGCAAGCGCTAGGCCGAGGGCGACCTTCTCCAACTGCGCCGCCTTACCAGCGTGCTTCTCCACGGAGGTCACGGCCAGGGCACCACTATCGCCCGGCGTCACCATGACCCGCGCGCACCGTTGGGCCGCTCGCCCACGACGCCACGCCACGGCACCAACGGCAATCGCAGCGGCGGCCAGCGCAAGAACGGCTGGCCTCAGCTGCCACATCCAGTCGGAGCACTCCAGCAGCACGACGGCCCACACGACAGTCACCACAATCAGTGCCGCGGCCGTCACGCGCGCCCACGCCTCGCAGCGCCGCTCCCACAGGCAGGCCACGCAAATCGCCACCAGCGCGCCGACCGCCGGTGCCAGCGCCACGGTGTAGTACTGGTGAATGGTGCCGCCCATGAACGAGAAGACCAGCCCCGTCACCAGCAGCCAGCCACCCCACGCGACCACGTTGGATCGCCGCAGGCTCTGGCGCTTCTCGCCACGCGTGCAAAAGAGGCCGACAACGATGCCCGCAAGCGCGACCCACGCCATCCACGACCACTGCGTGCCCCAAACGCCATCGAAGAGCCGCGTGATGCCGGTCTGCCCCCACATGCCAGCCTGCCCCTGCGCAATCGTGGTCGTGCCAGTGGTACCCGCGCCGCCGCCAGGCAGCACGGCCCCCTCCATGGACCCCGTGATGCGGCCCAGCCCGTTGTACGAGAAGGTCAACTCCAGAAAGGAGTTGGTCTGAGAGCCGCCGATGTAGGGCCGCATGCCCGCCGGCACCAGTACCGTCAGCAGCACCCACCAGCCCGCGGAGACCACCAGCGCGCCGAAGGCGGCCAACGTGTCCCCCAGCTTGCGGCGCCAGCCCGTGGGCGAGGCCACCAGGAACGCCACGCCAATGCCCGGCAGAATCAGGAATGCCTGCAGCTGCTTGGTCAGGAAGGCGAAGCCCATGGCCACGCCAGCAAGCGCCATCCACCGCGTGCGGGCGCGGTTCTCAAGCTCGCCCGCTGGCAGCTCACAGGCGCGCATTACGCAATACACGCACGAAACCAGCAAGAGCATGAGCAGCGCGTCCGGGTTGTTGAAGCGGAACATGAGGCAGGCAACAGGCGTCGTCGCCATGATCGCACCTGCTAGAATGCCAGCCCAATGGCCATACGCGCGGCGCACCTTGCCGTACAGCACCCACACGCACAGCACGCCCATGATGGCCTGCGGCAGCAGGATCGCCCAGCTGGAGAGCCCAAAGATCCTCACCGCAAGCGCCATGGGCCAGATTGCCGCCGGCGGCTTGTCCACCGTGATGGAGTTGCCCGCGTCGGAGCTGCCCCACAGGAAGGACCACCAATTGGTGGAGCCCGCCTGCGCCGCAGCGGAGTAGAACTCGTTGGCGTAGCCAGACGCGCTCAGCCCCACTATATATAATGCGGCCGTCGCACCCAGCAGCGCCACGAGCGAGAGAACTTGCACGCGGGTGCGCGCGTCAACGCAGGCAGCCGCCTTCGCGCGGGCATGCCGGCAACTGCGCTTCTCGTCCGAATCGTTCCACAGGGGCACGCGCGGCCCAGTCATCGTGTTCTCCATCTAGTTGACCTCCCATGCAATTGCGCGGCCAGTCATCTGCGCAGGGTCCAGCCAGCCTTCGCGCAGCTCACGCCGCATGCGCCGAACGCCGGCCAGGTCCTCCCGCACCGTCTTGGGGATGTTCACCGTCGTGCCGGCGTCCTCAACCCACGTAACTGGCACCTCGTTGATGCGCAGACCCTCGTGTCGTGCAATGACCAGGAGCTCCGTGTCCCAGAACCAGCCGTTGTCTTGCACACTGGGCAAGATTCGCCGCGCCGCGCCCGTGCGCATAGCCTTGAAGCCGCACTGCGCGTCGTGGATGCCATAGCCAAACGCCATATTCAGCAGCAGGTTGTAGCAGCGCGAGATGAACTCCCGCTTCAGGCACCGTGTGGTGCGGGACTGCCGCATGAGCCGGCTGCCGATGGCCAGATCCGCATCGCCCGCCAGCAGCGGATTTACCAGCGACGGCAGCGCGTCCAGCCCCGTGGAGAGATCCACGTCCATGTAGGCCACGACGGTGGCCTTGCTGGCCAGCCACGTCTGCCGCAGCGCGCGGCCGCGGCCCTTTTGGTCAAGGTGCGTCACGCCCACGTGCGTCGGGTCCGCCTTCGCCAGCTGGGTCGCCACGGCAACGGTCCCATCCGTGGAGGCGTTGTCCGCCACGGTGACGCGCCAGGTCCACGTTGTGTTGGCACGCAGCCACCTCGCCAGACTGGAGATGGCCAGGCCGATCTGCTCCTCCTCGTTGTAGGCGGGCAGAATGATCTCCAGGTCGAGCGGGGTGCACGGGTCGCAAGTGCACGGGTCACTGATGGAGCGGTGGATGCTGCTGTTGCGTGCGGTCATGGTCTTCTCCCTTCGCCGCCGTCCTCGCGGACGGTTCCGCGAGGTTGGAGAGAAGATATGACCTGGGCCTTAAAACACGCATAAAGGGAGCCATGCCCTCGCGCATGCGCATGGAAGCCCCGCAATGGTTTTGGCTACCTGAAAAATGAGACGCGGGGCCGGTTCTCGCGTCTCACTCTGGCGGGTCGCGCCTCGCGCCTGCAGCTTATGCCAAGTCCATCGCCACCAGGTCGTCCGCAGTACGCGCAAGCTGCTCCTCGCGAGTGATGCTGGGCTTGCCGTCGCCGTCCTGCATGCCGTAGTCGCCAAAGTAGGAGTGGCAGCCACCGTCAATCACGTCCTCCGCCATCTGCGGCGCGTTCCCGCGGTACTTCTCGTACGACTCGCGATTGAGAACACCATCGGCCGTGCCGTAAACGGACTCCACCTTGAGCCCCGTCTGACTCAAGTCATCCGTCGAGTAAGCCGCGCACAACAGCAAGCCGTCAAACTCCCCCGCGTGGTCGGCCGCGTAACTCGCCGCCATGGCACCGCCCAGCGAGTGCCCGCCTATGTACCAGCGCTCAACCTCCGGGAAGGCGTCCTCCTCCCCCGCTGCGGCGCCCGCGTCGAAGACGGCCAGGTTGAAGGGCATGCTAACAAGCACGCAGGTGTAGCCGCGCTCCGCGCATTCACGCATGAGGGGCGCATAGGCCCGCTGGTCAACCTTACCGCCAGGGTAGAACACAAGCCCCACCGCAGAGACGCCGTCCGCCGGCGCAAAGACTATGTCACCGTCGTCCTGCGTGGTAACGGTGACCTGTCCGTCGCTGGCAAGCGCATCCAGCGCCGCATCGGACGCGGGGTAGGAGGTGTTCAGGTACACCACCGCTGCAACTACCAGCGCTGCGAGCACGCAAACCAGACCGATAAGCACGCCGCGCCTGACTAGATTGCCACTCGTTGTCACGCCGTCCCCTTCCCTCGCCCGTGCCTCACGCCTGACGCTACGGCATCGGCTTACCCACCCCCAGCTCGCACATACTTCCGAAGCGATAATGCCGAGTAACTGGGTAGATTGATTAAAGCTACCATTCAATCAGGCATCGCATCTGCATACGATGATACACAGCGCCCAATGTTCAGTACTCAGAGAGGTGACGACCATGCAGGAGACTATCCAGGACCTCATGACCCGCAGGAGCTGCCGCAAGTTCAAGGCAAATGCCGTCCCCAGGGATCTCATCGAGCAGGTCATTCAAGCTGGCATCTATGCACCCAGCGGCATGGGCAAGCAGGACACTATAGTAGTCGCCGTGACCAACAAGGAGCTGCGCGACCGCCTTGCCACCGCCAACGCTGCCGTGGCGGGCATGCCCGCCGGTACCGACCCCTTCTATGGCGCGCCAGTGGTGCTGGTCGTGCTGGCAAAGAAGAACTGCTCGACGCACGTGTACGACGGCTCCGGCACCCTTTGCAACATGCTCAACGCCGCCCACGCGCTGGGGCTGGGCAGCTGCTGGATTCACCGCGCCAAGGAGGAGTTCGAGCAGCCGGAGTTCAGGCACCTGCTGGCAGACCTGGGCGTGGAAGGCGAGTATGAGGGCATCGGCCACTGCGTCCTGGGCTACCCCGCAGGCAGCGCCGCACCGGCTGCTCCGCGCAAGGACGGCCGCGTGTTCTGGGTGGAGTAGCGCCGCGCCGCAATGCGCATAAAAACCGTAATCAAAAAGCCGAGCATCACTCACACGGAATGCCGCGAATATGGATGAAATGAATCGAACAAATGCGGAAGCCTGCACGTTCTTCGCAGGCAGGCCGCACGCCCTCGCCCTGTACCAGGCGTTCGCTCGCAGCATGCTGACCACCTTCCCAAACACGAAGCTGGACGTGCGCAAGACGCAGATCTCACTGCTGGACAGGCGCATGTACGCCTGCGTGTCCATGATGCGAGCCCGGCGCAAGGCAGAGTTGCCAGCGGAATACATAGTTGTCACGTTTTCCTCCCCGGCCGCCGTCGACTCTGCCCGCGTCGCCCAACAGGTGCAGATACGTCCCGGCCGCTGGACCGTGCACGTGGTGGTAGGTGATGAGTCCGAGCTCGATGGCGAGCTTTACGGCTGGGTGCACATGTCGCACGCATGCTTTGCGGAACGGTGATGTGACACCCCAGGACTTCCACGCGTCATCGCTCCGCCTCGCATGCATCGCTTCGATGTCCGAAAGTGGCGGTATTTGAGCAAGGCGGATGGTAGAACTAGTGTGTTGACATTCGCCTGCCAGCCTCGAGGTTTCCATGCCAGACGCACCACTTGATCCCGACGCCTGCTATGCCGCAATTTCGACGCGCGACGCCCGCTTTGACGGCCGCTTCTTCGTTGGCGTGAGTTCCACAGGCATCTACTGCCGTCCAACCTGCCACTCCAAGCTGCCCAAACGCGAGAACTGCACCTTCTTCCGTACGGCGGCCGAGGCGGAAGCCGCAGGTTACAGGCCGTGTTTGCAGTGCCGACCGGAGACAGCTCCTGGCTACTCGCCAGCAGACGCCATGACCTCGCTTGCACAGAGAACGGCCCGTGCGATTGAGGATGACTACGCGAGCATCACCAGCCTTGAAGACCTCTCCACGCGACTTGGCTACACCAGCCGTCACGTGCGGCGGGCCTTCGAGCAGGAGTTTCACGTCTCGCCCCGGCAATACTTGGAGACGTGTAGGCTTCTCTTGGCGAAGAACCTCCTGACGGAGACCACGCTGCCGGTTTCCGAAGTTGCGTTGGCGTGCGGCTTCAAGAGTGTCCGTCGCTTCAACGACGCGTTTGTCGAGCGGTATCGCATGCCGCCCACCAAGCTGCGCAAGAACGCTTGTTGCAAGCGCAACGGCTCCAATAAGGCGCAGGTAGACGCGACAATTCGCGTGACACTGGGCTATCGACCTCCCTATGCGTGGGACCGAATTCTGGCCTTCCTGGCTCCAAGGGCCATCCCAGGCGTGGAGGTAGTGAAGCCGCCGACCGCACCAGATGCGAGGGACGGCCTTTATGCCCGGACAGCCCGCTTACTGGCCCGCGACGGTTCCCCCGTCACGGGCTGGGTTCGCGTCACGCACCACCCCCGCCGCGACGCCCTCGTACTTGAGGCGTCGGACTCGCTCGCACTTGTGTTGCCGCAGGTCATCACACGCATCAAGGACCTCTTTGACCTGCGCTGCGAACCCGTTGCCATCGCGCAGCACCTAAGCGGCATGAGCGCCGTAAGCCCTCAGTTACCCATCGTCGGCCTGCGCGTTCCAGGCTGCTTCGATCCGTTCGAGATGGCCACGCGAGCCGTACTCGGCCAGCAGATTTCTGTCAAGGCCGCGACCACCCTGGCAGGACGCCTTGCCACCAACTTCGGAACGCCACTACAGACTCCCATCGAGGGGCTTACGTGCACGTTCCCCACCGCGGAGGACCTTCTGGCGCTGGGCAACGGCTTCGGCGACGCGCTGGGCCAGCTGGGCGTGACGCGCCAGCGCCAACGGACCATCCACGCGCTGGCAGAGGGCATCTCTTCGGGAGCAATCCTCACGGATTCCAACGCCGAACCCGACGAGCAGATTGCCTCCCTGGTCGAGCTCCCCGGCATAGGCGATTGGACTGCCAACTACCTGGCAATGCGCATCCTTCGCTACACGGATGCCTTCCCCGCAAGCGACTTGGGCGTGCGGAAGGTACTTGCCCCGCGCACGCCGAGGGAAATAAAGGAGTTCGCACAGAATTGGAGTCCCTGGCGGGCCTACGCCACGCTCAACCTGTGGAACGTGGAAGAAGCAACGTGACATGGCTAAGGGCCATCTCTGGCCCCTTTTTCGTAGCACGTGTAGCACGCTGCGAGTCGTCCAAGCGATGCTCAACGGCCATCGATAACGCTCTGTGCTCACTGTACTCGGAGACCCCGGAAAAGTTGTACACCTCAAGCAGTCTCCACAGGTCATAGCGATATGGGTCCACGCGTCGTACCTGCGCAAACGTAATGAATGGTGCCCGTAAAAACAGTAATGGTGTACAACTTTTGGGAGGCCGCTAAGTATCTCCCCCCCAGAGGTACTCCTTACGGAGCGCCTTTTCGCCAATTCGTTATCGATTTTGCCGATATGTGCAGGACCCAGAACGTCAAAGCACGTATGCAAGCCTCAAGACTGACCAGTTGGCTCTACTGAGCCGCTTGCAAAAAGTTGAGCGTCACACGAACTGCCTTTTTCCACGTCCACGGCATTGCAAACACGTGGTGGGCACGAGGGAATTCCACGAGTTCAGCATTGGCGTAAACACTCGCTGCTTTTCTCGAATAGCCAATGTCGACGATGCCGTCCTTGGCGCCATGACAAATCAGCACCGGCTTCCGGTAGCCCTCAATCTGCTTCCATGGGTCCAGAGAAGCGGCGTCGCGCACGTACTTGGAACCAAGGTTCACATACCCAATGACGCGAAACTTCTTTGGAACGTTGCGCGGGTCAATTTGCCGCCCCAACATACACCCACGCCTCGCATCATCTGGAATGTTGAAGGCCGGGTAGTACAGCACCAGCCTGTAGACTTCATCGCCGTGTTTGGCGGCAAGCAGCGCGGAAACAAGCCCGCCCTGCGAGGCACCCGCAAGAACAATGCGGTGCCTGTCCACAAACGGCAGCGACTGAACATGCCTGAACACCAGCCCCAAATCTTCAACCTCAGTCAGAACGCTCATCTGCGTGGAGTTACGCCCCCGGCTCTTACCAACCCCCGATCCGGGAAAATCGAACACAAACACGTGATAGCCGGCCTTGCTCAAACCTCGGGCGTATCGGGAGGTAGACTTCATCGAGAGGCCGAACTCATGGCTCAGGACGATGGCGGGCGCAATCTGTTGGCCGCATGCACCCCGCGCACGATACACACGACCCTCAATGGTAATGTCACCCGAGCGAAGCGAGAACCTCTCCACCAGCACCTACCAGTCAAATATCTCGTAGCACCCCATGTCAGAGCCAACGCTCGGCTCGAGTGATCGGCCGCTTACTTGTCGTCAGAGAAGAAGAACAAGTCGTAGACGTTGGTTTCCAACTCACGTGCAATGTTCATGGCGAGCCTGAGGGACGGGTTGTACTTCCCGTTCTCAAGCTTGCCAACCGTCTCGCGGCGGCAACCAACGCGGTCTGCAAGCTCCTGCTGGCTGATTCCCTTGCGCTTGCGGTACTCGAGCATTCTTGTTGTGAGCACCAGACTATCCCCTGTTCCCGTAGACGTTGCAGGACCTGAGGATGCATGCACTTGTCGGCATGGCTCCTCCTTGGTGTGATATATTTCTCCCTAGTATACCCAACCACGGGGCCTTTTCAAACTACTTCAGCCCGCGAATCTTGAGCTCCTCGGCGACCATCTTGTACTTGGGAACCGGCACGCCCAACTCGTCGCCAAGCCGCACAACGCTGTACACCAACCCGTCCACCTCGGACGCGTGGCCCGCCGCCACGTCGCGCTGCATGGACGTGTCGGCATCGGGCGAGAGGTTGGCCAGAATCTGCATGTTGACCTTCACGTAGTCCTGCTCAAAGGGGCAGCCCATGGCATCTGCCAGCGCAGACACCTCGCGAATCAGGTCCGCGAACAGCTCCCGTTCCGGCCCCTCCTTCTGGAAGTCCCGTGCAACCGCATGGCAGTACAGACCCGCCGCGCCAATGGGTGAGACGTACGAGAACTTCTCCAGCGCGTCGCGCTCAATCGCGTGCGAATACACGGGCGTGATGCCAGATTCCTGCAAGTCCTTGGCAATGGCATCCAGGACTCCCGACCGGTCCTCCTGGCCCCTCCTTGGCCCGTACACGACGCGCAGAATCGGGCCGTGTTGCACGAGCCTGCCTGGTGCCTCGCGGCTGGCTGACACATAAATGCAACCATCGAGCACGTAAAGCCCCGGCAGTTGCGCCTGCATGGACTTTCCCGTGCCGAAGATGTTCAGAATCGGGATGATCACCGTCTGGGCATCCGCCACGCGCCGTATGAACGGCAGCACGCTGTCCACGGAGTAGCCCTTCACGCAGACGAAGATCACATCCGGCCGCTCGGAGACCTCGTCCATTTCCGCGGCCGCAACCGGCACGGTCTCCTCCGCGCCGTCCCACAAATGCCGAATTGTCAAGCCGTTGCGACGCATGGCCTTCAGGTGCTCGCCGCGCGCGAGCAGGCACACGTCCTTGCCCGCCTTGGTCATGTAATAGCCAATTGCGCCACCGGTCCCGCCGGCGCCAATGATGTAATACTTCACGACGTTCCAACCTTCCCAACAATTAACTACAATCCCCCTGAGCTACTCTGCTAAGAATAGCTCAGGGGGACCTTCACCGCACCTTGGGTTAGCGCGTCGTCAGCCGATTGTCTTTATTACCTTTGCCGGCACGCCGCCGACCACGGTACGCGGCGGAACGTCCTTGGTGACCACGGCGCCAGCGGCCACCACGGCTCCGTCGCCGATGGTCACGCCGGCCAGGATGGTCGCGTTGGAACCCACCCAAACATCCTTGCCCAGCCGCACTGGCGCGGGAATGAGGTTGGCGCGCTTGGCAGGGTCAAGGTCGTGGTTGAGCGTGGCAATCACCACGTTGTGGCCGATGAGCGTGCCGTCGCCAATGTAGATGCCGCCCTGGTCCTGGAAGCGACAACCGGCGTTGATGAAGACGTTCCTGCCCACGTGGGTGTTGAGTCCGCAGTCCGTGGTGAAGGGCAGGAAGATGCTCAGCCCCTCCGGCACGGGCCGCATGGTGAGCTCGGCAAACTGGGCCACTGTGTCTTCCATGCTGTTGAAGGCGGCGTTCATGCGGGAGGTGTACCACATGGCACGTGCGGACGAGGCGTGCATAATCTGGTGCACATCGTTGCCGCCCGTCATCTCCTCGCCGCTGTCCATTGCGGCAAGTAGCGTCTTGACCTGCTCTTCCGTGAGCCTAAGGCTGTCTGGCAGCTTTTCCTTCATGCGGCTTCCTCCCGTCAACGCGGCCCACACGCTACTGCAGCGTCGTGAGCACCGGATGTTCCATGTAATCGTACACGCGATTGACCTCTGCGGGATCACGAGGGTCAAACATCTGCGGGTGGCCTTGGTCCAGAGCACCCTTTCGCAGCTAGTCGAGGTGGTTCTCTGGCGTTTCGCTAGCCGCCGATAACGGAGCCGCAGCTCACTACTCGATGGGTCGACAAATGTTGTACACCACAAGCCATTTTGGGAAGCCTTCTTCATCGTGCCAACTGCGGAAACGTACGCGACCTCCGCCCCCTTCGACCTTTGAGGTGTACAAGAATTTGGGTGCGTTCAAATATCAGTGTGCCCCAGCAACCTATGGCAGCCCTTCTTTCCCCATTTCGTTATCTGTTATATAGATAGCTCGCCCCAATTGCCGACGCGCAGGCATCTTGGGAATCCGCGAGTCACTTGTCCTAAACCGTTACTACCCCACAACCGGCGCCTTTCGGTTGTGGGGTAGCGAGCAAGTCCAGTGTTTCCGCAGGTAGAGCGTGGTGCACGAGAATACCCCACAACCGAACCTGGTCGGTTGTGGGGTAGCGAGTATTCTTGCGCACCGCCACTGGCGGCGGTAGACGACTCGTCGCCGTGTGCCCTACAGTACCTTGGACAGGAACTCCTGCAGGCGGGCGGACTTGGGGTGCGCGAAAACCTCCTGCGGGTCGCCCTCCTCCTCGATGATTCCGCCGGCGGTGAAGATCACGCGGGAGCAGACCTCACGGGCGAAGCCCATCTCGTGCGTGACAAGCAGCATGGTCATGCCCTCGTTGGCCAGGGACTTGATGACGTCCAAGACGTCCTTGACCATCTCGGGGTCAAGCGCGGACGTGGCCTCGTCGAAGAGCATGATGTCGGGCCGCATGGCCAGGGCGCGGGCGATGGCGACGCGCTGCTTCTGGCCGCCGGAGAGGCTGCGCGGGCTGGCGTCGGCCTTGTCCTCCAGGCCAACGGTGTGCAGCAGGCTGCGCGCGATGTCCTCGGCCTGCTTCTGGTCCATGCCCTTCACGTTCATGGGCGCGAAGGTGATGTTCTCCAGCACGGTCATGTTGGGGAAAAGGTTGAAGTGCTGGAACACCATGCCGATGCTCTGGCGCACCTCGTCCATGTTGCACTTGGGATCGGTCAGGTCGTGGCCGGTGACGACAACGTGGCCAGAGGTCGGGGTCTCCAGGCCGTTCAGGCAGCGCAGCAGGGTGGACTTGCCGGAGCCGGAGGGGCCAATGATGGAGATGACCTCGCCCTGGTGGACGTCCATGTCAATGCCCTTGAGGACCTCGTTCTTGCCAAAGCTCTTGTGGAGGTCCTTGACCTCGATGACGGTCTTGGTGGTATCGATAGCCATTAGTTCAGCCTCCTAGAAGCAAGGTTGGCGAGCCAGGTCAGGATGGAGATGGAGACGAGGTAGATTGCTGCGACGATGAGCAGGGTCTCCGTGACGCGGAAGTTGGCGGCGTAGATCTGCTGGGCCTGGTACAGGAGCTCGGCGAAGCCGATTGCCAAGAGCAGCGAGGAGTCCTTGACCATGATGATGAGCTGGTTGATGACGGAGGGAACCGCAATCTGTACCGCCTGCGGCAGGATGACCTTGCGCATGGTCAGGCCGTAGGGCGCGCCCAGCGAGCGGGAGGCCTCCATCTGGCCCGGATCGACGGCCTCGACGGCGCCGCGCACGACCTCGGTGAGGTAGGCGCCGGAGTTGAGGCACAGGGTCAGGATGCCGGCGACCCAGATGTTAATGGGGTGGCCAGTAATCTGCGGGATGCCGAAGTAGAAGAAGAATGCCCAAACAAGAATTGGCGTGCCGCGGAACAGCCAGACGAAGATCTTGGCGATCCACTGCAGGACAGCGTTGGGAGAGACGCGGAAGAGGCCCAGAAGGATGCCGATGACCAGCGCAAACGCGAAGGAGGCAAGGGTGATGAGGATGGTGTTCTTGAGGCCGAGCAAAAGGGCGGGCAGGGAGGTCTTGACCAGGCCGAAGAAGCTGGTATCGACGTCTTTGGAGGTAGAGACCTCGTCGGCATTCTCGCCCATGTACTTGGCGAGAATCTCGTCGTACTTGCCGCTGGCCTGCAGCTTGGCCAGGCCCTCGTTGAAGGCCTCCAGCAGGTCCTGGTTCTGGCCCTTGAGCACGAGTGCGCCATACTGGGCGGCGTTCTGCTTGTCGCCCACGATCTTCAGGTCCTGGCCCTGGGTGATGCCGTAGGCAATGACGGGGTAGTCGTCCGCGACGGCCTGGGCGTTGCCAGAGGAGACCAGCTGGTACATGGTGGAGCCCTGGTCAACGGAGTAGGTCTCGAAGCCGTACTTGTCCTTGATGGAGTTGCAGAACTGCTCGCCAACGGCTCCGACCTTGACGGCAACCGTCATGCCCTTCAGGTCCTCGTAGGACTCGACGTCGGATGCCTTGGGCACGGCGAGGACGACGCCGGTGTCGAAGTAGGGCTCGGAGAAGTCATACAGCTGCTGGCGCTCGTCGGTGATGGTCGCGCCGGCAATGCACATGTCTGCCGTGCCGGAGCTCACGGCCTGGAGCGCAGCGTTGAAGCCCAGGGACTGGATGTCGACTGTGAAGCCCTCCTCCTCGGCGATGGCGCGCATAAGGTCCATGTCGATGCCGACGAGCTCGCCGCTGGAGTCGCGGTATTCGAACGGGGCATACGTGGTGTCCGTGGCGATGACGTAGTGCTGACCCTTAACCGCCGAAGCGTCGGCCAACGCCGGAGTGGGCCCAAGCGACACGAAGGCCACCACAAGCGCCACCGCACAGGCCAGAAATGCCCGCGCTCGTGCGAGAGGTTTATACGACATGCTGTTCCCTTCCTGATAGGCTTATACCAATCCGCTGAACGACAGAGAATACTCTGTCAATGGCATGCGACTATCCCATCAGTTGGTTGCTTGCATGTTTCTGGCAGCGTTCGTACAAGTAGCAGAACGTCGACACTTTTGGACACAGTACGTTGTAACTTATTTGCAATGCCTTGCAGGTAAGAGGCCCAGCCGCCGTGGGGCGTCCGGCGCTGCCCACAGCCCCTACCCCAGCGCCACGTCCAGCGCCATCATCACGGTGAAGCCCAGGCCGAACATGAGCACGCCCACGTTGGAGTGCTCGCCCTCGGACATCTCGGGGATGAGTTCCTCCACCACCACGTACATCATGGCGCCAGCGGCAAAACTCAGCAGGTAGGGCATGAGGGGCACCACGTGGCTGGCAAACGCGATGGTCAGCGCGGCGCCCACGGGCTCAACCGCGCCGGAGAGGAAGCCATTCAAGAACGCGCGGCCGCGGCTCTCCCCCTCCGCGTGCAGCGGCATACTGACGATGGCACCCTCGGGGAAGTTCTGGATGGCAATGCCCACAGACAGCGCGAAGGCGCTGGCAAGCGTGATTTCCGATTGACCAGTGAGGAGCCCAGCCCAGACCACGCCCACGGCCATGCCCTCGGGCAGGTTGTGCAGGGCCACAGCAAAGACCATGAGGGTCGTGCGGGCAAGGTGGCTGGGCCGGCCTTCCGGCTCCGCGTCCGTGGCGCCCATGTGCAGGTGCGGAACCAGCGAGTCCAGCAACAGCAACAACAGAATGCCCAGCCAGAATCCAATGAATGCAGGCAGAAAGGCCAGCCGCCCCAGCGCCGCGGCCTCCTCCATGGCGGGGATGAGCAGGCTCCAGATGGAAGCCGCCACCATCACGCCCGCGGCAAAGCCCGTGAGCGCGCGCTGCACGCTGCGGTTAAGCTCCCCGCGCATGAGAAAGACCATGGCCGCGCCCAGCGTGGTGCCCAGGAAGGGAATGGACAGCCCCTGAATGACCTCTGGCATGTTGACCTCCTTGCAGAAGGCAGCCGACGCGCGAACCACTCGCTCGCGCGTCGCGTCAGTTCAATGCACAGAATGGTAGGCGTTCAGAGGCGGCCGCACAAACGGCTAGCTTCGGACACCTGTGACATCAAGAATGTCGCGAAGGCACGGGATGCGGACGTCCGCCGCGGACTGGTCCATGGTCGCAGAGGCATACCTCTCCACCGCCACAACCGTGGCGCCGGACGCAACGCCTGCGGCAATCCCCGTCGAGGAGTCCTCCACCACAAGGCACTCCTCCGGCCCAACCCCCAGGGCATCCATGCATCGCAGGTAAATCTCCGGCGAGGGCTTGTGCTCCTCGCACTGTGTGCCGCTCAGCCAGAAGTCCACCCACTCGCCAATGCCCGTGGCGTCGATCATGGCCTGAATCATGTTGGGGTACGAGGAGGAGGCAATGGCGCAGCGCATGCCGCACTCGTGCAGGCCGCGGAACACCTCCCGCACGTCTGGGTCTGCCAGCTTGGCGTAGTCCACGGGGTGCTCCAGCCGGTAGCGGTCGTACCCGGCGTGCAGTCGGTCGCGCAGGGCCGGGTCCTCGGGCACCAGCTCTTGCCAAATCTGCGCATCATTGCTGCCAGAGAAGTCGAACCGCTCCACCGGCCGCCCAACCTCACGCAGGTAGGCCGCGCGCCTGCGGTTGTAGAAGCCCTCCGTGTCCACAAGTACGCCGTCCATGTCAAAGAGCACCGCGCGCACTGGCCCCGCCACCGGCACCGTCGGAACTGCCATGCCAATCCCCCACCTTTCTCAACTCAATGCAAAGAAAGGAGCGCCCCGGCGTCAAGACCGGGGCGCCCACAGTGTCATTGCGCTGGCACCTGACTAGTACTGAAGCTTCCACATGTAGCGACGGAGGGTCAGCGGGTGCTGGCGCTCCTCGGCCAGGGCCTCGGCGTACACGCGGAAGACCGCGGTGTGCACGAAGGGATTGAAGTAGGTCACGACCTCGGGCGCGATGGCGGAGCCCAGGCCGTAGTCCTTGGCATCCACCACGGCCGTCTTGGCCTGGAAGCGGTCCAGGAAGGTCAGGGCGCGGGCGTCGACGGAGCGGGTCTTGCCGTCGTTCATGAGCAGGACGAAGGGCACGTCCTTGTCGGTGATCTCGAAGGGGCCGTGGAAGAACTCGCCGGCGTGGAAGCTGCCAGAGTTGACCCACTGCATCTCCATCATGAGGCAGATGGACGAGGAGTAGGCGACCTTCATGGAGGCACCGGAGCTCATGTAGTAGATGACCGGGGCGTCCTTGTAGTCGTGGCCGAACTTCTTGGCGAAGGCGGTGCAGTGCTGGGCGGCGCTCTCGGAGAGGTCGAAGATCTTCTCGAAGCCGTCGATGGCAGCGTCGTAGTGCTCGTAGCCCTCAACCTGGTTCATGAGCTCCAGCGCGAGGTCCATGACGTAGCCCATCTTCTCCAGCTTTGCGGCGTAGTTGGCCTCGAAGCCGTGGACGATGACGTAGTCAGCCTCCTCCGTGAGGGGCGAGTTGCCGTTGTGGGTGACGGAGACCACGGTCGCGCCATGCTGCTTGGCAACGGTGTTGGCGTGCACGGTCTCGGGCGTGGTGCCACCCAGGGAGGCGGTGATCACGACGGTGTTCTCGCCCAGCCAGGCGGGGGTGTCGTTGTTGAACTCGCTGGCGGTGAAGTGGAAGGGGCGCAGCTGCTTGGCCTCGTCCTTCAGCAGGTAGAAGCCGGGGTACAGCTCGGAGCTGGAGGCGCCGCAGCCCACGAAGGCCACGTTCTGGATCTGGTGGGCCGAGACGATCTTGGAGACGATGTCCTTCACGTTGGCGAGGTCGATTCCGTTGGTCATGTTGATCATTCCTTTCCTGCGGGGGCCTGCCCCGCGTTGGTTACTTGGTGCTTGCCTGGTGCTTGCCGGGCTGGGTACCGGCCGTTTGCGATGCTTCCCCTACGCCAGGAAGCCGACTGCGGAGAGCAGGATGCCGCCCACGATGCAGATGGCCAAGATCCAGCCGGTGTTGACGTTCTTCTTGATCAGGCCGTACATGCCCATGACCGCGGCCAGCGAGAGGATGCCCGGCACGATGCCGTCCAGCACGTCCTGCAGGACGAAGGTGCCGTCGAAGAGGCTCACGGGAGTGGTGACACCGATCAGCGTGGCCGCCATGCCGCCGATGGCCATGAGTCCCACGATGCCGCAGGCGTACATGACCTTCTCCATGGTGCCCGACTGCAGCTTCTCCAGGTAGGAGCGGCCCATCTCGTAGCCGTACTTGCCGGCCAGCCAGGTGATGGGGATGGAGAAGGCGGCGGAGATGACCATGGCCAGGATGGGACCGAGCATGTTGCCCTGCGAGGCCAGCGAGGCGCCCAGGCCAAAGGCGATGGTGCGGATGGTGCCCTGGAAGAAGGAGTCGCCGATGCCGGAGAGCGGGCCCATGAGGGAAGTCTTCACGGCGTTGATGGACTCGGGGTCGAAGGTGTCGGGGTTCTCGGCGTACTCCTCCTCCATGGAGGCGGAGAGTCCGAGCACGAAGTTGCTGAGCTGCGGGGTGCAGTTGTAGAAGGCCATGTGGCGCTCGTAGGCCTCCTTGCGCTTGGCCACCTGCTCAGGGTCGTTCTGGTCTGGGTAGCAGCGGTCGATGGTGGGGGCAATGCCGTAGAGGAAGCCCATGTTCATCTGTCGCTCGTAGTTCCAAGAGTCCTGGATGGCCCAGCTGCGCCAGAAGAACTGGCTGTAGCGCTTCTTGTCTGAGACCTGCTGGATCTGGGTGCCGTTCTTGTCTGCCATTGTTTTTCCTCCTTCTTTACTCGTCGTCCTCGAGGGGGTCGTAGTCGTCGTCAACCGAGGAGCCGGCCGTGGCGACCTGCGTCTTGTTGCCGTACTTGAGCTGCATCATCACGATTGCGATGAGGATGCCGAAGATGGAGATGCCGGTAACGTCAATGCCCAGGTAGGCGCAGGCGAAGAAGCCGATGAAGAAGAAGGGCATGAGGCTCTTGTTGGCCATCATGGAGAGCAGGAGCGCGAGGCCGTAGGCGGTGAGGAGCTTGGCGGCGAAGTTGAGGCCGTTGGTGAGCCACTCCGGGATGGCGGCCACGACGGCACTCACGAAGTCGGTACCCAGGGCGACGGCCAGGAAGATGGGCACGAAGTACATGAGGGAGTAGAGGATGGTGCCCCACACAATGTGGTAGTTGGTGGCCGTCTTGAACTTGCCCTGCTCGATGGCGGCATCGGCCTTGTGGCCAAGGCCCGCGATGATGGTGCGGAACAGCACGCCCAAGAGCTGGCCCAGCACCGCAATGGGCACGGCGATGGCGACGGCGGTCTCGGGGTCGGATCCCGTGAGGATGGAGAAGGTGGTGGCGATGATGCCGCCCATGACCATGTCGGGCGGGACGGCCGCGCCAACCTGAACGAGACCCATGCTCATGAGCTCGATGGTGGCACCGGCGGCCAGGCCGGCCTGGGGGTTGCCCAGGATAACGCCGATGATTGCGGATGTGATGAGCGGCTGCTCGAAGTTCAGACGGCCGAGCAGGCGCGAGTCGAGCATGGCGAACACGCCGACCAGGCCGACGATGATTGCAACTGCAACGTTGCTCATACTCTCTCCCTTCCTTGGTGCTTCCTTGCTTGTTGCTGGCTTGACGATTGCAAGTGCCGGTGGCTGGCGCCTTTTGCGCACAGCATCCCTGCCGCGCGTCCGCGCGGTCTTTCATGCGGACGCATCCGCACGTGGTACCTGGGTTGTTACTTGGGTTGGCGCGCCACGACGCCTACGTGCCAGGCGCAGCCCTGGCAGCTACATGGAGGCGATGGCCTTCTTGGGCATGGAGGGCGTCTGCTGCGAGAAGATCTCCACCCCCTGGGCCAGAATCCTGCGCGTGTCCTCCTGCTCGGCCGCGTTGAGGAAGACGGAGTCGTCCACCTGCTTGGCGCCCGCCTTGTTGGCGGTGGCACCGTAGTTGACCTTGACCCGCTGGGCAACCTTGGGGTAGGCCTCGCAGAACTGGGCCAGCGCGCTGGTGTTGCCGAAGATGAGGATGATGTTCTCGTCCAGCTCCAGGACCTTGGGCATCTTCTTGAGCGTGGCCGCGATGGTGAAGACGTTCAGTCGCACGCCCTGCGGCTTGGCCAGCTTGAGCGCGGCCTTCTTGAGGTCGTCCGTGGCTGAGGCGTCATCCACGATGATCACGCGGTTGGCGCTGACGTGCTGCACCCAGGTGAAGCAGACCTGGCCGTGCAGCAGGCGGTAGTCCAGGCGAATCAGCTTAATCAAGGTCGTCCCCTTCCTCCTCGTCCATTTCCCTGAGGGCGAGGCTGCAGTTCTTGAGGCCGGCTCGGCACATGTCCAGCTCGGCCGCCAGCTCCTCCGGCGTGGAGGGGCCATCTTCCGTGGCAAGGGTCAGGATCAGCGGCATGTTCATGCCGGCAATCAGCGTGACCTGGGGGTAGTCCGGCAGCAGGGTCACCATGTCGTTGTTGACGCTGCTGCCAACCATGTCGGTGAGGATGAAGACCTCGTCCGAAGGGTCAAAGGTGTTCAGCAGGGCACGCACCTGGCCGCTAATGGGCAGGATGTCGTCTCGCAGAAGCGTGAAGGCGTACACGTTGGACAGGTCGCCGACGATCATGTGCACCGTGTCCAGCGCGCCAGTGGCGAGGCCGCCGTGCGATGCCAGAATCACTCGCCTCATTGTTTCCTCCTCTCGTGCGGCCGGGGCCGCTCGTGAATTCCCGTTGCTTGGCGAGCGGCTGCCCGCCCGGAAGCGCAGCGTCTAGTACTCAACCTGCCACATGTAGGTGCGAGTGTTGTAGTCCTTGCCGGTCTGGGCACTGAGCGCGCGCATGTACACGTTGTTGAGCACCGGCGAGAAGAGCACGTGGTTGAAGTACTCCGCAACGTTTGCGTCCAGCTCGCCCAGACCAAGGTCAAGGCCGTCCAGCACATAGACCTTCTCGCCGCCGTAGCGCTGCAGGAAGCGCACGGCACGCTCGTCCGCGGCGCGGGTGCGACCCACGGAGAGCAGCTGGAACACGGAGGTCTGCTTGGTCAGGATCTCGAACGGGCCGTGGAAGAACTCGCAGGAGTTGATGGTAGGGCTGGCTATCTGGAGCATCTCCTCTATGTTGCAGATGCTGAAGATGTAGGCGGAGCCGTACGCTGGGCCGGAACCCATCACGTAGATCACGCGCTCGTCCTTGTTCTGCTTGGCCCAGTCGGCCGCAAGGGGCGTCGTGCGCTCCACGGCCTTCCGATACAGGCCGTCCACCTGCGCAAAGGCCCTCTTGGCCTCCGCCATGTGGGCGTAGCCCTCGGTCTGGTCCACCAGCTCCATTGCCAGCGCCAGGCCCACGCTGGAATTCACGCGCTCGGTGCGGCTCTCGTCCAGCGCGATGGACTCGTAGGCAATCAGCTGGTCGCAGGTCTGGGTGAGCAGGGACTCCTGCACGTACAGGCCGATGGTGGCCGCGCCGTGATCCTTGGCAACCTGGGCCGCCTTGCAGGTCTCCGGCGTGCCGCGCATGGAGCAGATGACGGCCACGGTGTCGGGGCCAAGGTAGGCGGGAGGAGCCATCACAAACTCGTTGCTGGTGAACATCTGGCTGGAGACCGTCTTGGCCTCGTGCGTCATGAAGTAGTGCGCCGGGTAGAAGCCGCCGTTGGAGCCACCCGCGGCAACCCACACCACGTGGCGCACGGTACCGGCGCCCTTGGCCGCGTTGGCAACGACCTCGTGAACCTGGTCGAGAATCTCCATTGCTAGTTGCTCCTTACTTGTCTGCTTGTCTTGCGCGACTTGTATGTTGTCACAAATACAAGTCACAGACAAGTACGATACAAGGCTGTAACCATTGGCTGGCAATTTTGCGCCGTTCGCAGCCAACATTGCTGAGATTGTCAACTTTTTGAAAGAACAGGTAATTGTGACAAGCAGACAAGTATTTATCGGCTAAGATACAACAATACAAGTTAGTAGACTGCCCCGCTCACCTGCGCCGCAGAGGAAAGGGATCAAGACTATGCCTGCAGAAGACATTCGCACCAGAGGGACCCAGCCCTTGTACATGGACCTGGCCGACCAGCTGCGTATCAGAATCGCCGCGGGCGACTATGCCGTGGGCGAGCGCCTCCCCTCCGAGCCGCAGCTATGCGAGGTCACCGGCTATTCGCGCAGTACGGTGCGCAACGCCCTGAAGGTACTGGTGGACGAGGGCAACGTCATCAAGGAGCAAGGCAGGGGCACGTTTGTGGCTCCCTCGGCACCCGCGCTCAAGAAGGAGGCGCATGAGGCGCACGTGAGCACGAGTCAGGCGGACCTGGGCCCCGCGAATGAGGTTCAGACCGGCACTGGCGCCGGAGCTCACCTCTTCAGCTTCACCCAGAACGCGCGCCTCATGGGAATGACCCCCAGCACCAAGACCGTGGACATCCGCTTGGTTCCCCCTACGGAGAACCAGCTCGCCTTCTTCCACACGCCCGCCGGCGAGCAGCTGGTGGAAATCACGCGCCTGCGCTTCATCAACAACGACCCCGCCCTGCTGGAGACGGTGTGGCTTCCACAGAAGTACAAGGACCTCTCGCGCGATGGGCTCAACGGTTCCCTCTACAAGCTCCTGAAGGAACAGTACGGCGTTCGCCCCGTCAAGGCAAGCAAGACGATCTCGCTCGTATTTGCCAACGAGCACGAGTCCTTCCTTTTGGGGGTGCCCCAGGGAACGCCGCTCCTCATGATGGAAGACCATGCGCTGGACGACAGCGGCAACCCCCTGCACATCTCCAAGCAGGCAATTCTGGGCGACAAGTACCGCTTCAGCATGAGCGGCGACATCGTCATCAACGAAAACGTCCTGGCGCACGACGTGGGTTCCGGCATGCCCGATGGTGCCGTCTTGGCAACGCCAACGGAGTAAGCAGCTTTGCGACCAAAGTCAAAACGAACGGTCCTGGTGAGTTCTTGACTCACCAGGACCATTTCCCTAGTTCCGGTTGGCGCTGCCTACTTCCGCAGGAACTTGTCGTCGCCCGCGGGCGCTGGGTCGGCGTCCGCGTAGCGTTCCACGTGCATGTGCAGGTCGTACTTGTCACGCAGGGCCGCGAGCTGGCCCATCATCGGCGAGGCGTGGTGCACGTCCAGGGATGCCTGGTCGCGCCAGCGGTCAATGAGAAGGATTGTCTCCGGATCGTCCAGTGGCTGGAAGTAGCAGTAGCACTCGTTGCCCTCCTCCGCGCGAATGGCAGCGGCTACGCCGGAGGACTCCATCTCCTGGGCAAATTGGCGTGCGGAGCCGTTCTTACCCGTATAGTACAGATTCACCGTAATGCTCATGAGTGCTCCCCCTTGGTAGCGCTTTTCTCGACCACCCACATCATACTGAATTGCGGCGCTTGGCTCGCAGCCAACGCGGCGGGGTGGCTTGCGGCGAACGGTTACCTGCTGGTGCCTACCGCACTTTGTTGTGCGTACTTACGCTTGCATGCGGCGCGCGGTAGTCTGCCATGTGAAAGGACGCGGCCTCGCAGCGAGGCTTCCAGCGGAAGGAACCACCATGACCACCGAAGTCGATGACCTCAAGTACTGCACGCGCTGGCTTGCGCAGGAGCGACTGGACGCCGGCGACGCCGAGAAGCTGCTTGCGCAGGCGGGCGATGACCCCGAGGACCTCTTCACCCTGTACCGCGCGCTCGTGAACGTTCGCGAGCCCGACCCCGTGCCCGCCGAGTGGCTTGCCGCGCAAGACCGCATGCTGCAGGCACGCATAGCCGCGGCGGGGGTGACGGACGCGGCCGCACTCCCCCGCACCGCCGTTGACCAGCGCATTTCTTTGTGGCGCGGAGACATCACGCGCATCCGCGTGGACGCCATCGTGAACGCCGCAAACTCGCAGATGCTTGGCTGCTGGGTGCCGGGCCACCACTGCATAGACAACGCCATCCACAGCTTCGCCGGCGTGCAGCTGCGCGCGGAGTGCGCGCGCGTCATGGCAGCGCAGGGCCACGAGGAGCCAACCGGCCAGGCCAAAGTTACTGCCGCGTACAACCTGCCGGCAAGCTACGTCATCCACACCGTGGGGCCCATCGTGCAGGGCCGGCTGACCGCACGCGATCGCGCCCTTCTCGCCCGCTGCTACCAGAGCTGCCTGGACGCTGCCGCCGCGCAAGCTTGCACCAGCATCGCGTTCTGCTGCATCAGCACAGGAATCTTCGGCTTCCCGCAGCGCGAGGCCGCGCAGATTGCCGCGCGCACCGTGCGAGCTTGGCTGGACGCGTTCGAAGCCGCAGGTGAGCCACCTATGCACGTGATCTTCGATGTCTTTGGCGAGAAGGACGAAAGAATTTACCGCAGCGTGCTCGGGGAGTAGCGCTGCGGCAGCTCGCGCGGGGCACCTCCCTGCTCTACGATGTAACCTAGGTCTCACGCACCACCTCGCATCCAAGGAGTCACACATGCCAACGAACGACCATCGCCCCGCCCAGCCCACGCACATAGAGGTCCGCGGTGCGCGCGTGCACAACCTCAAGAACGTGGACGTGGACATACCGCTGGGGCAGATCGTGGGCGTGGCGGGTGTCTCCGGCTCCGGCAAGTCGTCGCTGGCGCTGGGCATCCTCTATGCGGAGGGGTCTCGGCGCTACCTGGAGTCCCTCTCCACCTACACGCGGCGGCGCATGACGCAGGCAGAGCGAGCGGACGTGACGGACGTGCGCTACGTGCCGGCGGCCCTGGCCCTACGGCAACGGCCCGGCGTACCTGGCATCCGTTCCACCTTCGGCACCATGTCCGAGCTTCTCAACAGCCTGCGGCTCATGTTTTCCCGCCTGGCCAGCCATCGGTGCCCCAACGGCCACTACGTGCCGCCGTCGCTGGCGGTGGCAGCAGGGCAAGCAATCACCTGCCCCACCTGCGGTGCAAAGTTTTATGGCCCCAGCGCGGAGGAGCTGGCCTTCAACTCCACGGGCGCATGCCCTACCTGCGGCGGAACGGGCATCGTGCGCACGGTTGACGAGTCCACCCTGGTGCCGGACGACACGAAGACCATCGACGAGGGCGCCGTGGTGGTGTGGGGCACCCTCATGTGGTCCCTCATGGCAGACATGGCCCGCGACCTGGGCGTTCGCACGGACGTGCCCTTCCGCGACCTCACGCCGGAAGAGAAGGAGATCGTCTACCACGGTGCGCAGGAGAAGCACCACCTGCACTACCTCAACCCCAAGAACGGCCAGTCCACGGAGATGGACTTCACCTATTACTCCGCCGTCAACTCCGTGCTGAACTCGCTGGCCAAGGCCAAGGACGAGAAGGGCATGAAGCGCATAGAGAAGTTCCTGCGCGAGGACGTGTGCCCGGACTGCCACGGCACGCGGCTTTCCGAGTCTGCCCGCGCGCCGCGGCTGCGCGGCATTGGGCTGGACCAGGCCACGGCCATGACGCTGACGGACCTGGTGGAGTGGGTGCGCGGCGTGCCGGACTCCCTGCCGGAGGAGATGCGCCCCATGGCGCGGACCATCTGCGAGAGCTTCCTGGACACGTCGCGCCGGCTCATGGACCTGGGCTTGGGCTACCTGAGCCTGGACCGCGCGGCGGCAACGCTCAGTACCGGCGAGCGCCAGCGCGTGCAGCTGGCCCGCGCCGTACGCAACCGCACCACCGGCGTGCTCTACGTGCTGGACGAGCCCTCCATTGGCCTGCACCCCCACAACCTGCGCGGTCTCACCGGCGTCATGGACGACCTGGTGGCGGACGGCAACTCCGTGGTGCTGGTTGACCACGACACACAGGTGCTGCGCCACGCGGACTGGATTGTGGAGATGGGCCCCGACGCCGGCGCGGATGGCGGCAATGTCATTGCCCAGGGGCCGGTGGCGGACGTGGCGGCGGACCCGGCCTCGCGCATCGGGCCCTTCCTGGCAACGGAGCGCTCCGAGCGCGTGCGGCCTACCGTGCCGGAGGAGGAGCTCTTCTCCGCGGGCGTGCTGCACCTCTCCACCAGCGCCATCCACACCGTGCACCCGCTGGAGGTGGACCTGCCAAAGGGCAGGCTGACGGTGGTCACGGGCGTCAGCGGATCCGGCAAGACCACCCTGGTGCTGGAGAGTCTGATCCCTGCGTTGCAGGCGCACATTGCCGGCGAGCCCCTGCCCGCCCACGTGCGCGAGCTGGACGCACCCGGCATAACGCAGGCCAAGCTCATCGACGCCACGCCCATTGGCATCAACGTTCGAAGCACCGTGGCCACCTACGCCGGCGTCCACGACGAGCTGCGCAAGGTCTTCGCCCGCACGCCCGGCGCCAAGGCGCTGGGCTACAAGGCGGGCGACTTCTCCTACAACACGGGCAAGCTGCGCTGTCCCACCTGCGACGGCACGGGGCAGATCTCCCTGGACGTGCAGTTCCTGCCAGACGTGAACATAACGTGCCCGGACTGCCGCGGCTCCCGCTACGCACGCGCGGCATGGGACGTGACGCGCACCGCCAAGGACGGCCTGCCCCACAGCCTGCCGGAGCTCATGGACATGTCCGTGGACGAGGCGCTGGACGCCTGCCGCGGCCTCAAGCTACCGCAGCGCCGGCTGCAGACCCTGCATGACCTGGGCCTTGGCTACCTGACGCTGGGCGAGGAGACGCCCGGCCTCTCTGGCGGAGAGGCGCAGCGCCTGAAGCTGGCCAGCGAGATGGGCCGCGGGCAGGAGGGCTCGGTCTTCGTCTTTGACGAGCCGACGATTGGCCTGCACCCGCTGGACGTTCGCACGCTGCTTGGCGTGTTCCAGGGGCTCATCGACCAAGGCGCCACGGTGGTGGTGATCGAGCACGACCTGGACGTGATCCGCAACGCGGACTGGATCGTGGACATGGGCCCGGGCGGCGGCACCGAGGGCGGCCGCGTGGTGGTTGCCGGAACGCCGGGCGACGTGCGCGCCTGCCCGCAGAGTGTGACGGGGGCGTTCATCTAGGCCGCAGCGGCTCAGGCACCCCAAGTGTCCCGCTTCAAGGAGAAACGGTTTCCCGCGCGTGGGCTGACATTGCCATGAAGGTCCATGTCGTACCATGGCTAACACGGCAGGACACCCCCACACCCTGATCACCCCCTGGAGGCAGCATGAAGTCGGTCGTCTTTCTCGACCTTGATGGTACGTTTTGGTTCATGGGACACGCGCCCGAGTCCGCGGTGGCCGCCGTGCGGCGCGCGCAGGAGCTGGGTCACAAGGTTGTCTCGTGCACCGGCCGTTCCCGCGGGGAGACTCCCGACCTGACGGCCTACGGCTTTGACCTGCGCTCCTACGCCGCTGGCGCGGAGATTTACCAGGGCAGCGAGCGCGTGGTGGACCTGCCGCTGGGCGTGGAGGACGCCAAGATGCTGCTGGGGCTTCTGGCTGGCCGCGGAGTTGTCATGGCCGAGGGCGGGGACGAGTGCTTCGTCCACGGCTACGACCCCGCCGTGCTGCAGCGGTTGCGCGACGACGCGCGCGCCCACGGGGAGCGTTTCTTTGAGCAGCGCGACATCTCCGAGATGACCGACGCCGACTTTGCACAGATATATAAGTACTCCGTGTTCATGGGCGCGGCGCCGGACGCCAACAAGCTCCCTCCCTTGCCCTCCGGCTTCGTGAAGACCGACATGACCCGTGCGGTGGAGGTCACGCGCGAGGGAGTGAGCAAGGGTCGCGCCGTGCGCGTGATGGCGGATCTGCTGGGCGGTAACTACCGCACCGTGGCCATGGGCGATTCCGGCAACGACGTGCCCATGCTGCGCGCCGCGGACGTGGGCGTGGCCATGGGCAACGGCACGCAGGAGGCCAAGGCTGCGGCGGACTTCGTGACCACCGATATGGACGACAACGGGCTGTGGAACGCCTTCAAGCGGCTGGGACTGTTGGACGAGCAGGGCGAATAGCTGGCGCGCGGGACGCAAGGAGTGCGGGCCGCCGCGCGCGGCACGCAGAGGGAGCGCACGATGATTCAAGCGGCAATCTTCGATATGGACGGCCTCATGTTCGACACGGAGCCGCTGTGGTACAAGGCGTGGACGCCCGCGCTGGCACGGTTTGGGCTCACGCTGGACGACACGCTTGCCGACGAGTGCCGCGGCACGTCCGGCGCGGTTCGCGACGCCGTCATTTCGCGCCACTTCCCCGGCTACGACGTCCATGCGATCACGCAGGCCCTGGACGGCGAGGCGGCGCAGATCATCGCGCGCGAGATGACTAAGAAGCCGGGGTTGGACGAGCTGTTGGCCTGGCTAGACGCTGCTAGCGTGCCCTGCGTGGTTGCGTCTTCCAGCTCGCACGAGATGATCCGCGGCAACCTGGAGCGCACGGGCGTGGCGCAGTACTTCCGCGCCGCCGTGAGCGGACGCGACGTGGAGCACGGCAAGCCGGCGCCAGACGTCTTCTTGGCAGCTGCAGCCGCCGTTGGCGCGGAACCCTCGCGCAGCCTGGTGCTGGAAGACAGCTTTGCCGGCGTTCGCGCAGGTCACGCGGGTGGTTTCGTCACCGTGATGGTGCCGGACCTCATGCAGCCCACGGAGGAGATTGCCACCCTCGCTGACGCCGTGTGCGGGAGCCTGCTGGACGTGCGCGACCTCCTCGCCGCAGGTGAGCTGGAGTAACAGGATTCACGGCCTGCTCGCTTTGGCGGTAACGCCTCTTCAAGACAAAACGGGCCTCATATGGGGCTTGTTTTGTCTCGTTCCGGTGTTGACGCCTGTTTCAGACACAGGAGAAGGCCTTCCACGCGTTGTCTTGAAGTTGCGTTAACACCGTTTCGAGACGAAAGCGGGCCCAACCGACACCCATTTTGTCTTGGAGAGGTGTCAACGCCACTTGAAGACAGCACGTGAGCGCGAGTAGAGCAGTGCGAGTAGCGCGGTGGAGCATGCAACAACCCATGTCACAGCCAGTCAAGCACGTCTCGGGAGAAGGGTGACGCAGCAATTTGTTTGCAGAAACTTGCCATTTTACCTGCGAACAGTTTGCTGCGAGCCTCCTGCAGGGGTTTGTAGCGCGCTCATGGCATCTGAGGCACCGTTCAGCAAATGTGAATCAAAAGTCGCATTCATCCCGGGAAGAAGAACGCTCACTAATGCAGTCGAGCACGGGGGTGATTCATGGGCAGCGCAACGAAGGAGCGAATCGGCGAATGCCTCGGTCGCGCCGAACGGGAGCACAGGTGCGCATTTCCATCCGACAACACAGAGCAACGGCAACTTGATCGTTTGGTCGAGCGTGGCGCGCTCTTGAGGCCGTACCGGGGACTATACGCGCGCCCATCCTACTGGGACGAGCTCGACAAGGCGGAGCGCCATGTCCACATTGCCCGCGCGCTCAACAAGCTGCATCCCGACTGGATCTTCTGCGACGTGACCGCAGCGGCAATCTTTGGCATAGACGTCTCGTATTCTCTGCTCGGCAAGATTCACCTGATCAGGGGAAGCTCCCCGCGGTGGCGCAGCTATTCCGCTTTGGCGTGCCACGGCGTCAAGTACCCCGATGTCGTGCGCGTGAACGGACTTCCGGTTACGTCGCTGCCACGCACCACGGCAGACTGCACGCGAAGGCTCTGCTTCTCGGAGGGACTCGTTGTAGCCGACGCATGCCTTGCGCGGCTTGGCTGGGATGCGCCGCAGCTGGAGAACTACCTGGAGAACCTAGCCCGCATGGGCATCAGTGACGGGATTGAGCATGCCCTGACAACCGCTTCATATGCCAGTTGGCAGGCGGAAAGCGGCGGAGAATCGCTTGCGCGCGCCAGCATCATACAGCTCGGCCGAGAGATGCCTGAGTTACAGGTTCATGTCGCCAATCCGTTTGAAGAGGAGAGCTGGTATCGTCAGGACTTCTTTTGGCTCGATGCCACTGGTGGCCCAGTGGCGGGCGAGATGGACGGCAAGCTCAAGTACCTCAAGGAAAAGTACCGGCAAACGAAGGATGGGGTGACACGGTCCGAGTTCGACGTCATTTACGACGAGAAAATGCGAGAGTCGCAGATTAGCGTATACGGTGTCCGCGCAATGAGGTTCTCTGCCGAAACTGCGGCGAACCCCAGGCAGCTTGACCCGTTGCTGGACGCCTATGGAATTCCGCAGGAAATGGCGTATTGCGCCCAGCCGGAGCGCAAGGTACACGACCCTGCAGATGCCTCGCTCGTTCCCGGCCAGTACAAGGAACTCGTCAAGACGGATGGCAAACTACAGCTGGTCGTGCGTGGCAAGGCCAGGCGCACGAAACACGAAGGCTTTCGGCTGCCGCGCACCGTCCACCGTTAGGTAACCCTAACGCATTGCGCACTTGTCTTGGGCTGGCGTGAACACCCATTCAAGACAAAATGACGCCCTTCCGAGGGCTGTATTGTCTCGAAGAGGCGTTGACGCCCATTGCTGCAGAGGGCATGAAGAGCGTAACAGCCCGAGGCAGCTACAGCTACCTCGTAACTCTACCGGTAGAAGCTAATCTCGCCAAAAGTATCCAACCACCGCTTGCATATCTCCTGGTGGTTATAGGTGACGAATTCCTGCAGGTCACGCAAGTCTCGCGCAGGAATGTTGCTGCGGTTGTTGGCCAGCAGGCAGCCACCCGCGCGCGTGAGCCATATCTTGGTGGAGTCCTTCTCTGGTCGCTTCACAGAAACGTGCACGTGAACCGGCTCACCGTTCTCTCCGGCCCAGAAAAAGATGATGTAGCTGCCGAAGCGGAAGAGCTTAGGCATACCGACGCCTTCCCTCGCGCGCAAAACGGAAGATGAGCGGCGCATTCCGCTTCAAGAAGTCCGTGAAACCAGCGAGCTCCTCCTCGCTGAAGCCATCCACGTCAGACCATGCGTACGACGGCATAAGACACGAGGCAGAATCGAACCCCCAGTCGCGCGGACGCTCCACCGACACGCGCACGGTGTTGTCTTCGTTCACGTCCGAATAGGCAAACTGCGTTCCGTCCTCAAGCTCCGCGTAGTCGTACAGCATGGCAAAACCTCCTTCATTTGAGGGAATTCTAGCATCGCGAGAAGCGGGCGCGCGACAACACGCATCGTGACAGCCCCTAGCGCAAGTCGAGTCGCGCCACTGGGGGGGTTGCGCCAGACAGGCTAGCGCCGCAGGGGTCGGCATAAGGTCGAGACAATACAGGCACCCCAGGAGCCCAGATTAATCTCAATCTTATGCTGAGGTGGTCTGGCCAGCGCCTGCCTGATGCCCGCACCTACCTGCTCGTGCTCAGCAGCGCGTCCACCAGCGCAACGTCCTTGGGGTCGGTGGAGCCCAGCGGCAGCCCGCACGCCTCGAAGAAGTGGCTGCCCGCAAACTGCCGCGCGCGGAAGGAGTCGTGCGCGCCGTCGTCCAGGTAGCGCACGCGACTGCGGCCGTCAGTGGTGCCGCAGAAGAGCACGCCGCGTTCGCGCACGTAGCTGAGGTAGGCGTCGTCGTCGCTCCACAGCACGATGCCCGCCATGTCCTCCAGCTCGTAGGCCACGGCGTAGCTCTGCCAGCTGATCCCGCGCTCGCGCACGTAGCGGTCCAGCACGGACGCCATGCGCGTGACGCGCCGGAGCGTCTGCCGCGCGTCCACAATCTGGCTGCCGTCTGGCACGGCCAGGCCCGCCGCGGCCAGGCTCGCAACGGCGCGGGCGCGCTCGGCGCCGGCAAGCGGCACCGCGGGCACCGTGAGCTTCATGGACTCGTCGCCGAAGAGCTCGATGGCGGAATGCAGCTCGCCCAGGCGCATGGGCGGCGTGCTGCGGAAAATCAGCGAGTCGTGCGCATGTTGCACGTAGCTTTCTATTCCCTGGCGCGAGAAACCCGCGCGCATGGCATCCAGATGGCCCGCCAGCTCCGCGCGCGAGGGTGCCTCACTGGTGCGCTGGCCCATGCGGAATAGGTAGAGGTCGAAGAGCGGCGTGCCCAGCGGCTGCACGCCCGGCAGAGAAGTGCCAGTTGCGCCCGGGTAATACACCGTGCGCCTGCAGAAGCTGGCCACCTCCGAGTGGCGCCGCGTGGTCTTGTTGTACAGCTCCACCAGCTCGGCGCCAGTGGCGGGGCCAGAGGTAGAGCCCTCGCGAATCTCCACCACGCCGTCGGCCACGTAGGGCGGGAAGTCGCCCTCCGCCACCTGCACCAGGCCCACGCCCTGGCGGTCGTTCGCCGGGTCCACCAAAAAGCGCACGTCAAACGGGGGCGCCGGCGAGACGTGCCGGCGGCAGAGCTCCCCCACCGTCTGGCTGAAGTCTGCCTGCGGACGCGGGATGGGCGTGAGCTCCTTGGTCTCGTCGGCTATGCCCACCACCAGCCAGCCGCCGCGCGAGTTGGCGAACGACGCCACGATCTTGGGAATCTTGCGGCGCACGGACGGCGTGTTGGAGCACTTGAACTCAAGCACGAAGCCCTCGTCCATCTCCTTGAGCTGAGCGAGGTCATCCCACGTCACGTCCGGCAGGGCCTTGGGACGGCCGTCCTTGTCGCGAAACGGGCTGAACATTGGGGCCTCCTTGCGTGCGCGGCACGGGCACGAGCGTCAGCGGCGCGGGCAGGCGGTACGAGCGCGCCTCGCCACAATGCATCCATTGTCTCATTTTCATGGCGCACGGCTGCCGGCCCGTGTAAGGGTCGCATAATGGGCCCGAACGAACGGAAAGGAAGCAGAATGTCGACCATCCTCTTTGACGCGCCCATTTACGGGCCGGTGCGCAGCCGCCGCCTGGGCCTCTCGCTCGGCGTGAACCTGGCGCCGGCGGACGGCAAAATCTGCAGCTTCAACTGCATCTACTGCGAGTGCGGCCTCAACGAGGACCATCGCACCGCCAGCAAGCCGCCCACCGCGGCCGAAATCTCCACTGCGCTGGACGCCCGGCTGCGCCAGCTTGCTGCAAGCGGCCAGCAGCTGGATGACATCACGCTGGCAGGCAACGGCGAGCCCACGCTCAACCCGGAGTTTCCGCAGGTGGTGGACGTAGTTCTCCGCCTTCGAGACCAGCTGGCGCCCAACGCCCGCGTGACGGTCATCTCCAACGGGACCGCGGCCGGACGTCCCGCCGTGCACGCGGCACTCATGCGCGTTGACGCCAACCTCTTCAAGCTCGATACCGTTGACCAGGCGTTTATTGAGATGCTGGACCAGCCGCAGGGCGCTTACGACGTCGCTCGCCAGGTGGAGCTGGCGGCATCCTTCGGCGGACACGTGATAATTCAGACCATGTTCCTGACGGGTTCCGTGCGCAGCCGCAGCGTGGACAACACGGGCGAGAAGTACGTGGGGCCCTGGTTGCAGGCGCTGGCTCGCATCCGCCCCGAGGGCGCGACCATCTACACCGTTGCGCGAGAGACGCCGGTTGCCGGCCTCGCGAAGGCGGCACCCGAGGTGCTGGACGGCATTGCCGCGCGCGTCCGCGCGCTGGACATTCCCTGCACGGTGGGGTACTAGAAAACAGCGAAGACAGCGATCGTTGCATCACAATAGCGTGAGGCGCGCTCTGAGGTGCGTTGCTCAGCTATGGTTTCTCAGAGCCTGAGGTCCCAACGCTGCCCCGTGGAATCCTGGACAGATTCGGTCTCTTCAGAGCTCTGAAGTGTCCAAAATCCCGTGGGGCACAGGTCGGCATGGTGTCTCAAAATGTGTCCCACAGATTCTTGGACAAAGATGGAGCTCTTGGTGCCCAAAACTGTCCAAGATTCCACGGGACACACGGCGGACTACCCGACACATGCGTTGCGCCGCCGCGCGAACCAGCAACGCGACGGCGCTCTTCGATTTAGGGGTGACGAATTACAGGGAGAAACTACAGGTACTGCGCGAAGAAGCCCTCGATCTTCTCCCAGGGAATGAAGTCGCCCTCGCCGCCGTCGTACAGGTCGCAGTGGGTGGCGCCCGACACGATGTAGAGTTCCTTGTTGCCGGGGTTCACGCTGCCGTTCATCATGTCCGCGAAGGCTCCCTCGCCCATGTAGCGGCTGTGGGCCTTCTCGCCGTGGATCATCAGCACCGCATTCTGGATCTCGTTGGTGTAGCGCAGGAAGCGGGCGTTGGAGTAGGCCAGGGTGCCCGTCACGTTCCAGCCCTCGTTGGAGTTGAGCGAGCGCGCGTGGTAGCCGCGCGGAGTCTTGTAGTAGGCGCTGTACTGCTGCACGAAGTCGGGCGTGTCCGCGGGCGCCGGGTACTCCAGGCAACCACCGGCGCGCTTGTGCTGGCCGGAGGCGTACTCCGCCGTGCGGACGGCGGCCATGGCCCGGCGAGCAGCGATGCGCTTCTCCGCGGAGTCGTCCGCGTCGAAGTAGCCGTTGCCGCTGACGCGGGTCATGTCGTACATGGTTGAGACCAGCGTGGCCTTGATGCGCGGGTCGGCCGCGGCGGCGTTGAGGGCGATGCCACCCCAGCCGCAGATGCCCACGACGCCCACGCGCTCCGGGTCCACGTCCTCGCGGTTGCTGAGGTAGTCAACGGCGGCCATGAAGTCCTCGGTGTTGAGGTCCGGGCTGGCGTTGAATCGCGCCGCGCCGCCGGACTCGCCGGTAAAGCTGGGGTCGAAGGCGATGGTAAGGTAGCCGACCTCGGCCAGGTGCTGGGCGTACAAGCCGCTGGCCTGCTCCTTCACAGCGCCGAAGGGTCCGCTCACGGCGATGGCCGCCAGTTTGGTGCCAGCCGCAGCCGCCTTGGGCTTGTACAGGTCCGCCGCCAGCGTAATGCCGTACAGGTTGGTGAAGGTCACCTTCTGGTGGTCCACCTTGTCGGACTGCGGGAAGGTCTTGTCCCACTCCTGCGTCAGGTTGAGCTGCTCGTTCTGCATGATGTTCTCCTGTTCCTTTGTTTGACTGATCCAACCGAAAGGCCGCCGATGTGTTTGCGGCCGTATTGCCGGCAAGTGCGCGCCACGGGGATGCCCGGTCTACTCCACCTTTGTCACCGTGATCGTGCCTTGAAGATTCTGCACGTTCTCTGCGCCCTCAACCGCGGTCCCCAGGTCATAAAGCCCCTGGTAGGGGCCCGCATCGTGCCCGTAGTACATAACCACACCGCCCCAGGGCGAAAAGTACGCGAGCGTTCCCACGGCGCCATTCGAGTCAACCGCCCCAGTGGTGTCCAGCTTCTGCGGGTAGAAAGTCTTCTCGTTGTCCGAATAGTCGCCAACCTCAAGCGAGAGGGGCAGCTGGTCGTACAGCGAGCTTGCCGCGGCAGTGCCGTTCAGCTCGTAGCTGACCGAATTCGTGCCGTCAGAGACATTGATCCGCCGGGCGACTGCGGACGCAGCACCAGAGGCGCCCGCGGTACTCGAGACCCTCTCCTCATCGCTCCCGCCGGCCAAGGTCGCAGCGGAACCCGCAGAACCCTCTGTGGAGCCTTCCGCGCGGACCTGCGAAGATGGCACGCTATTCGAGCAAGCAGCCAAGGCAGTCAACGCGACCCCTCCTACAATGGTGAGAAATGACTTCCTGGTCATCGGTTTCATACGCATGATGGCCTCCTACCCCACAAGCTCGATGCGAGCGTCGAACGAACCGTCCAGCGCCCGCAACGCCGGCAGGTCCGCCGCGTCCACGCGGGCCATCGTCACTTGGTCCCCGTACCGTTGCGAGCGCTCGGCGCCGTCGTACAGCACGGCAAACCAGCCGCCTCCCGGGTTGTAGTTCACGTCCCCGTTGGACCAGCCATGGTGCACCTGGCTCTGCTCGTACGGCAGCGAGAAGGGAATGCGGCCGCAGAAGTCCATGCCAGTGCCAGAAACGTGAATGGTGCAAGGCAGCTTGGCCACGAAAGCCCGCGCGGTCGGCGCGTCGTTCGTCTCCGCGTGAACAACGGTCTCACCGAATCTCATACGAATGCGCGCCATGCTCACGTTCCCCTCCCAAGCTCGTTCCTCTTGACGAGACAATCGTGACGCCTCGTACCATGCATTGCAAATGCCTATACTGAGTGGATAACAATACGCACGTCGTATGGACCAGCGCGTACGCCCGCCAAGGAGCCGATCACCAAGGAGCCCGCCCATGGAACTCCGCACGCTCAACTACTTCCGCACCGTGGCCGACGAGGGCAACATCACCAACGCAGCCAACGTGCTGCACGTGACGCAGCCCACGCTCTCGCGCCAGATTGCCCAGCTGGAGGCGGAGCTGGGTCAGCCGCTCTTCGTGCGCGGGCACGGCGGCGTGGAGCTCACGGAGCGCGGGACCATCCTCTACCGCTACGCGTGCGACATCCTTGACCTGGCCAGCAAGGCCGAGGCGGACGTGGGCGCGCCCGGCACCTCCGTCAACGGCGTGGTGCACATTGGCGCCGGAGAGACCAAGGCCATGGGGCTGCTGGGCCGCGCCATGCGCGCCGTGCGGCAGACCTACCCCGGGATCAGCTTCGATGTGCGCGACGGAACCACGGCCGAGCTCATGGAACTGCTGGTAAAGGGCTTCTTGGATGTGCTGCTGGAGTGCGACCTGCAACCGCACGAGAACCTCAACTGCATGCAGCTGCCCGTTAGCGACGTGTGGGGTGCCATCGTGCGGGAGGACAGCCCGCTGGCGAAGCTGGACGTGGTGACGCGGCAGGACCTGGAAGGGCAGGCGGTCATGCTCTCGTCCCAGGGGCTGGGCCGCAAGTTCGGCACGTGGGCGGGCGACTCGCTTCCCCGCATGGACGTCGTGGCCACCTACGAGCTGCCACTCAACTGCAAGTTCCTGGTTGAGGAGGACTGCGGCGCCCTGATAACCTACGGCGGCCTGGTGGACGACTGGCCCCGCGGCGGCCTCTGCTTCCGCGAGCTCGCCCCCAAGCTGGAGGCCCGCCACGGCCTGCTGTGGAGAAAGACGCTCACCACGCCGCAGACACAGGTCTTCCTGGACGAGCTGCGCCGCGTGTGCGCGGGCTAGGCCACGAGGTCGAGGACACAATCCAGCACGAGCGTGAGACAAAAGGTACGTCCCCCTGTCTCACGTCCCCCTGTCTCATGTGCCGCTCCGCCTGAGGCTCCCCGGCAACTCTGCGCGCGCAATCCAATTGGACCTCCGCTCCAGGTCGTTCTGGAACTCCTCCAGGTCCATTCCGTCCACGCGGTGCCTGCGCACCGCCAGTGACCAGGCAACTTGGTCCATGCGTGCCAGCTTCTGGAAGTCAATCTTGGTAACCGGGATGACCTCCAACCCCAGCAGTTGCAGCTCGCGGCTGCGAAGCCTGTCTGCGTCGGCCTTCTCAACCTGCAGCAGGCGCCAACGGTCACGCTCCACGGTTGACGTCGCAAACGCGGGGTCCAAATGGAACGAAACGCTGTCGTACTCCATGTCGGCCAGGCAGTCGGGCCAGAAGGCATCCAAGTAGTACGTGTGCTGCAGAACATGCGATGATTGCAGCTCGTCCAGCTCGAGCTTGACGTTGAACTCGGGGAAGCCCAGGTCGTACCCACCCGCGTCCATGGGAAGCCCCATCACAATGCCCACGTTGGCCTCGGAAGGCGACGCCGCCCCTTCGCGCGACATGGCCATCGCGCGGCGGAGCACATCCCTGCCGCGCCACATGCGGATGGCGTCGGACATCGCCTTCAGGCTGGCGAGCGACATGACCGGCTCCACCCCGTACTCCGTCTGGCGATCATAGAATGCGGCGTCATCGGTGGGAGAAACCGCGTAGGTACCGCAGAACTCCATGATCACCTGCGCCAGAGAGATGGCATCCAGGTGCGAGGCGAGCTGGATGACGCACAGCTCCGGCGACGCGAAGGCAATGTCCCTGTTGAAGAGGACGATTGACTCCACGGGAAGGTTGGGCGACAGGAGGCTGACTTGGAGCTTCTTGCGCCGTACGTGTTGTTCTCGCTTGAATACCCCAAGCCTACATGGCCTTTCTTCGCTGAACTCTCCCAAGTTGCCAATGGGAGAGAAATCAAAGTGTGTATTAGCAACTATCTCGTTCAGGCGCAATACGTCCAGATCGTCACGTGGAGTCTGCTCATCGCAGTCGCGCAGGGTTTGTCCAAGAAGCTCAAAAGAGTCATCCTCACTCACGCGATACTCATAGTTGCCAGAGTGTGCGGGGTCGGGGTCACCCGGCTTGAGGACAAGCGACCGCGTGGGAGTCTCACGATGCGGCAGCGCGAAGGTCGCCCACTGGCATCTGAGTGATCTGATGATACGTAACGCAGTGTCATCTATTGCTACGTACATTCGGCCCTCCAAAACCGTCGCACCTTTACAAGTTTTACTTCGATACTTGATTATACCACCTGCAGTTTCTTCATTATAGCGGACAAAGGTGCGACGGTTTTTCTGAGGCTCGAACCTACCAGCCCATGAAAACGCGCAGGTAAAAGCACGTGTTCTTGAGTGGGGTCTTCGCCTACGTGCGGTATGGCCACCAGAAAAACCGCAGGTCAAACGGGGTGTTTTTTGGGCTCGTTTGCACACCGGGGCAAAGGGCACCTTCTGCCGCGAACGGCAACAAGCTTCATCGAGGTGTAATTCCTCGCAGGGAAACCAAAGACGGCCTTAGAACGGCTCTCAGGGGCTCGCGGTTTTTGCCGCCATCCGGCTATCCAGCAGTGGGCTCGGCATTGGTTCCGCCGGGAAAGATGGGCCTTCGCGAAGCAACGCCACGGTCGCCCGTCCTACAATAGGACGAAAATGAGACGCAAGAACCGTCCCCCTGAATCACCTGAAGGAGGCCCATGGCCAGCAGCATCATCGACGTGTACGGCTCGCTGGCGCCGGCCTTTGGCAAGTCCACTTTGCGGCTCATCCGCAACCCGCATGCGCGTGTGTACCTCTCGCTGTACTAGGGAGTTGACGAACCTCGCAAAGAAGCTGCATGTCGAGTACGAGTGGGGCAAGACTAATGAAACTGAAAAAGTCTGAGCCGTGGGACGGATCTGAATTCCTGGAAACAGATGAGGACGCCGTGGCATACCTAAATGCCGCGCTCGAAGATGGCAACCAAGGGTTCATAAATGCTGTTCTAGGCGACATTGCCCACGCAAAAGCTATGACTCACTGACCATCCGACGGAGCCAACCGCCCCGTGCCGCATGTGTTGGTGCCGTTTCCAGGAAAGGAAGCGGCACCAACCTTATTGCGCCTTGAAGTTGTAGATGGGCTTCATGACGTCGAGCACGTCCACGGACGCAGCGATGGGGCCCATGATGTCGTCCACGGACTTGTAGGCGCCCGGCGCCTCGTCCAGCGTGCGCTCCGTGACGGATGTGGTGTAGACGCCGGCCATGGCCTCGCGGTAGTCCGCCATGGAGAGGTTCGCGAAGGCGTCCGTGCGCGACATCAGCCGGCCCGCGCCGTGCGGGGCCGAGAAGTTCCAGTCCGCGTTGCCGCGGCCGCGCGCCAGCACCGAGCCGTCGCGCATGTTGAGCGGAATCAGCACCAGCTCGCCCGCGTGCGCCGCGATGGCACCCTTGCGCAGGATCATCTCGCCGGTGTCTATGTAGTTGTGCACCGTGTGGAAGACGTCGCCAGGCGCCAGACCCGCGCGCTGGCAAATCTCTCGCGCCATGACCTCGCGGTTGAGGCGGGCAAAGCGCTGGCACACCGCGACGTCGTGCAGGTAGTCTGCCAGGTAGCTGCCATACAGCCAGCAGAGCTCCGCCGGCGCGTCCGGCTCGTGGTTCTGCCAACGCAGCGCCTGCAGGGCGGACCGAATCTCCTTGCGGCGACCCGTGGCCTTGTACTCGACAATGAGCGCGTCCTTCCTGGCGAAGTACTCCTCCATGCCCTGGTGCAGGCCAATGGCCAGCTCCTGATAGAGGTTTGCCACCTGGGTGCCCAAATTGCGCGAGCCCGAGTGGATGACCAGGTGCTGGACGCCGTTGGTATCCACGTCCACCTCCACGAAGTGGTTGCCACCGCCCAGCGTGCCTATGCTGCGGCCCAGCCGCTTGGTGTCCTTGAGCTGGCGGAAGCAACGCAGCTCCTCCAGGTCAAAGCGCTCGCGTCGGCCGTCCCACACGCGCTTGCCCGAGGGAACCTCATGGCAAGCTTCGTCCAGCCTGGGCAGGTCGATGGGAGCCTTGCCAACGTCCACCGTCAGCATGCCGCAGCCTATGTCCACGCCCACGACGTTGGGCACCGCCTTGTCTGTTACGCGCATGGTGGTGCCGATGACGCAGCCCTTGCCTGCGTGTGCGTCGGGCATGATGCGAACGTTGGCGCCTTCAGTAAAGGGCTGGTCACACATGGCGCGGACCTGTTCCACGGCACCGTCGTCGATGAGCGTGGCAAAGCACTCAGCCGTGGCGTACTTGCCCTCAATCGTAAACATATTGATGTTTCCTTCCCTCTTCTTGCAACTTACTCAGTTCATATCGCACAAGCTGGCTGCTCGCGCGCGCAGCCCGCCGCTCATTGTTGGTGCCCCCGCCGAGATTCGAACTCGGACGCCGTGTTGCCGGCAACGGCTCCTGAAGCCGCCGCGTCTGCCAGTTCCGCCACGGGGGCGTGTCATTTGCGCGCAAGCTGTTCGCACGCGTTCCGCGAGATGAAGAAAACGGGCCCGGATTGCTCCGAGCCCGCTCACATTCCCCTTTGGGTGTGGTTGACGTCTTAGGACCCATTGGTCCCGACGCCGTGGACTCGAAGCCGGCAATTTGCCACCAGCAGATTGCGCCCCTGCACATACAGGTAGCCCTGAGGCACAACGAGGCTGCACCCGAGGGCATGGCCCGCGAGCTGCGCGTTGTTGGTGATGTGGGTCCTGAGCTGCATGTTGGCTTCTCGTCCTGTTGTTGAGGGTGATTGAGTTGCGCGGTATTCACCGCGTTCAGCTGGAAACTACCATCCGCACGCCAAGGCCGTCAAGCCAGAATCCAAAGAATGTCACCCCAGCGGGAAGAAACTCGCGTCACTGTCCCTTGTAAGGGACACAAAGGCGACTTTCGAAAAAAGCCGTCCGATGACGCTTGACGGGGCACCGCCGCGGGGGCTAGTTTCTTTGCCACGAATTCAACCTGATTACGGCTTGTGCCGGACCGGCCAACCCCAACACCAACCCAGCACTCATCACACGGACGGAGCTACAGGCATGGCACTCATGGCGGCATACAGGGCAAACGCGTGGAACGTTGCGGCAGACCGCCGCAATAGTCACTCCCTGCCGCAGCCGTGGCTGCAGCAGCTGCCCCAGCAGTCACTGTGCCTGGATTATAGCTCCCAGGACCGAGCCCGCCCTTCCGGCCAAGGTCGTTGCGCCTTCAGACGCAACCCCTAGGCAAGAGTAGCACCAGATAGGGCAAGCGGGCTCGGAGCATCCTCCGGGCCCGCTTTTTCTATATCGATCAACTCCAACGCCAAGCACGGCCGCATCAAGTACGGCCGCGTTGCGCGACACGCCACAGGAAAGGAGAAAAACGTGGCAAGAAAGTTGGCAAGCGTGCAAGAAGTGTTGAGCATCGAGCCCATTGAGGGTGCCGACCGGCTGGTTTGCGCACAGATCCTGGGCTGGAAGGTTGTCGTGAACAAGGGTGACTTCAAGCCCGGCGACAAGTGCGTTTACTTTGAGGTGGATTCCTTCCTCCCCGACGACGACCCCCGGTTCGAGTTCCTTCGCGCGCGGTCGTTCCGCAGCAACGAGTTCATGGGGCGCGGCATGCGCATCCGCACCATGAAGCTCCGCGGGCAACTCTCGCAAGGCTTGGTCCTGCCGCTCTCGCAGTTCCCCGAGGTGGGTGCAAACGCCGAGGTTGGCACAGATGTGACCCAACTTCTCCGCGTGCGCAAGTGGGAGATGCCCGAACAAGACACGGGCGCCGGGGTCTCCCTCGGGTCCTTTCACGCCGGCATCCCCAAGACGGACGAGACGCGCGTGCAATCGGAGCCCGGGCTCATCGGCGAGCTTACAGCCGCCGGCGAGTACTACATATCCACCAAGATGGACGGCACCAGCTGCACCATGTACTTCGAGCACGGGGTCTTTGGCGTGTGCGGCCACAACTTCGAGTACAAGGACACGCCCACCTGCGCCATGTGGAACTACGCCCACGAGCACGGCCTGCCCGAGAAGTTCGCCGCGTTTGCGCACGATTCTGGCAGGGACCTTGCCATTCAAGGCGAGTTCTGCGGGCCCGGCATCCAAAAGAACCCGCTTGTGCTCATGCGGAACGAGCTCTTCTGCTTCACGCTCATCGACCTAGCCACGCACGAGCGCATGCCGCTGGACGACCTGCTTGCGACCTGTGACGCACTTGGGCTCCAAACCGTGCCCGTCGAGGAGCGGGGTCCCGCCTTCCCCTACCGCACGGAGGACGAACTCATCGAGCGCGCCAAGGGCACGTACAAGTCCGGCCGGCGCAAGGAAGGCATTGTAATCAGGCCGGTCGTGCCCGTGTACTCCGCAACGCTGGGTGGGCCGCTCTCCATGAAGGTCATTAACAACGACTACCTTCTCAAGCAAAAGGACTAGTACGAAGCAAGCTGCCCCGACGCCTGACCCTGTCAGCAACGCCAGTGCTGCCGCACGCGTGTTATCACACGCGTGTTATTGGGAGCAAACAACACGCGTGCCAGCTTGATGACATGCTATCACCCCAGTTGGCACGAGCACATCCCCACGGCACGCGTGTTACGGGTTTTGCATAACACGCGTGCCACGCGCCAACGCACCCTACATGAAACGCAACAGTTTTGGGGTATAACGGTCACGACAAGATGGCGCATCACAAGGAGGGCGCAATGGAAGCAAACGAGACGGACGAGCAGTTCACGGCAGAGCAGCGTCAGGCGGCAGTCGGCTACTGGACCGCGCGGGAGCCGGAGGCGAAGCGCATGCCAGCGGACGAGCTTGCCGCCTACATCCGCAGCTTCCTGGGCTCGCACAACACCTGCGCGCTCGCGACGGGGACCGACGGATACGTTCGCTGCACGCCCGTGGAGTACGGCTTCCACGACGACGCCCTCTGGATCTTCACCGAGGGCGGCCAGAAGCTCCACGGGCTCCTTGCCAACCCGCAGGTGAGTGTCGCGGTCTTCGACCCCTACGCCGGCTTCGGCACCACCAATGGAGTGCAGGTACAGGGCTTGGCGCGGCTGGTCGCGCCCTTCTGCGAGGAGTATGTTGCCCACGCGAAGGCCCAAGGCGTGCCGGTGGAGGCGCTGCGAAAGCTAGCCTCCCCCATGCACCTGGTGAAGGTGACGCCCACGCGCATCGACGTGCTTTCGTCCGGCTTCAAGAAGAACGGTTACTCCGCCCGCCAGTGGTGGGAGGCGTAGGCACCGCTACCAAGGAACATCCTCCTCGCTCGGCCACTGCAAGTTCAGCCGCACGTCGTCGCGCGAGACTGGGAACGGGTGATCCTGCTTCTGCACCCACTGGTCGACGTCGCGCTTCATGCGACGATAGTCGTCGTGGAGGCTGTATTCGGCCAGGTCACGCACGATGGTGGAAAGGGCCTCTGACCTCTGCTTCTTTGACATCATGCCGTAGTCGCAATCCAAGATGTCGACCCACTGGGTGTACATGGCCGGCAGGTTCCAAACCCCGAGCGACACAATCTTGCGGATGCGCGAGAACCTGCCCTTGCTGGCCACCTTCCCCACCGCGTCCAAGAGTTTCGCGAGGTAGAGGCGCACCATCGAGACGCTCTTCTCGTGGTCCACATCGCACTTTTCTTGCCGATGACGGCGCGTGATGAGGTAGTCGAGCACCAGAAGTTCGTACATGGCCTCTGGGTACAGCACCTCAACCGAGAGCACCACGCGCTTGTCCGGAATCTCAATCCCCTGCCACTCCGCGGCCTCCTGAGAGACGTCGCCCGGCACCACCTCGATGTTCCGCGAGCCTTGGTAGGCGTGGCGCAAGTCATAGCAGAGGGCGAGCAGGCGGTTGCACATGATGAGCTCATCCACCGTCGCCTTTCTGCCAGACTCATAGTCGTCATCCGTAAGGCACAAGTCCCAGACGGAGTCGTAAAGCTGATCAAGATCGTCATATGCACCCGAGATTTTGATGCCAAGCAGGTTGGGGGTCATTTGAACATCAAACATGTCAGTCTCCAGGGTCAGGTGGGCAAAGGGCTTGCCTTCCAAGCTAACAGAAATGGACTCTGGATGGACCCCGCCTCCGTTGACGGGGTCGGGTCATTCGTCAACTCTTTGAATAAACTGCAGGTCAGAGCGTCATGAAAGATGACCTTGACCACTAAACTGGTCCCCCGACCCCAGGGACGCGGACCGAGGCACCACATTGTGTGAGGGGAAGGCATAATAGACTCTGGGTCAGCAATTCTGGTTGTCAATCACTGCCAAGTGCGCAGCGCCCCTTCAGCCATCCCAAGAACAGGAGGCCCGCCATGGATGACCCCGGCGTGCTTGCAGCCATGGCGTTTGTGCTCGCACTCGGCGTACTCCTGGTAAGACAGATAATCGTCGCGTCGGCGCGCGAGGACTCCAGCCACACGCCAACTGCCGACGAGCAGTACCAGATCTACCGCATGCGCCGCGACTCGTTCAAGCGGCCCAAGGGCAAATAAGGCAAACCCTGGCTCCCTGTTGCGCTGCTGGAAAACCCGCGAAGATGCGTGGTTGAGCGGGATGTAAAAGGATTTTGACGCGCCTATTCGATCCTTGTAAAAGCCATTTGCTGGGCACGAGCAGCGGCCTCCATATAATCAAAGTTGTAAGAGAGGAGTGCGCCGGGCACCACCGATCCCACAAACTACCTGGAGGAGAGCACGGACGTCGTTAGAAGCAACACAGCCAAGAACAGGATAGCCATAGTCCTTGCCTACCTGCTCATCTGGGCCGTCGCCATGATCGTGTACTGGTTCTTCACCAGCGGAAGCGACGCCATGGGGTACAGCCTGATGTTCCTCTGGATCATTCTGCCCGTCACGACGCTCGTCGTCTCACTCATCATTGGCAAGAACGACTATTGGGGAAGGGGCAAGTGGGCGTCCGCCCTACTCTTTGGCCTGATGTACATGCTCGCCGAGTATGACACCTTCAAAGTCTCAAACAACCTTGCCTTTGACAAGCTGAACGCACCGGAGTAGGGAATGTTGGTGGCGGGGGCGCTTATCTCCGCCTTCGGCATGCTGCTGGGTATTCTGTGGGCCAAGCATTCTCGGCACCCGGCGGCTATCGTGCCAGCATAAAGCCCCGCCGGCTCCTTGTTAGGGTCAGCGGGGCAGGTCGTGCCTGTGATGAGTATGTTGCTAGCGTTGCCCGTCCTTAGGTTCCGCCTGCGGGTCATCGTCACTAAAGGTGAGCTTGATGGGGGCGAAGCCCAAGACTGCCTTGAGCAGGCCGAAGACGCAGGCCATGAAGATTGCGGAGAGTGCCAGGCAGACCAGGAGCACCGTGAGCTGTATGGGAAGACGGAACGAACCAGGCAGTCGATCATCGACGCCTACGTGCAGATGATGCGCGAGATGCCCTACGAGAAGATTACGGTGACGGAGCTGCGTCGGCGCGTGGGCATCGTGCGGTCGACCTTCTACGTCTACTTCCCCAGCACCTACGACGTGATCGACGAGATAGAGCGCACGGTGCTGGCCAAGTCCAACATCGCCCTCACGCGCAGCAACGGGCCCACGGGCGACCGGCTCCACACCCCGCGCTGCATGGTGGAGTGGCTCCAGGCCTGCTACGAGTGCCCGCCCTACAGCGTGGAGCAGATCGCCAACGTGTGCAACATCTTCCGCGCGGGGTCTTCGGTACTTGACGTTGACATCATGCGTAATGATGCTGCTGCGACGCGAAAAGTCTAAAGAGCGCACCGGCGGGGTAAGCAGACAGGGTTAGCCTCCTGTTGCCTCCCTGGTCTTCGGCGGTTTCTAAGGCGAGCATTGCCGTCAAGGCGCTCATGGAGTGGCTGCCCACTGCGAGTTGCTCACGTACATGCAGTGGCCCCATTCGCCGAGGAGCGCCATGGCATCAGACACGCCTGCGCCGGCCTCGGTGAGCGAGTACTCCACGTGCGGGGGTATCTCGCCGAAGTCGTGGCGGTCCACGATGCCGTCAGCCTCCAGCTCCTGCAAGGTCTTCGAGAGCATGACGGCGGACACCTCGCCCACCTGGCGCTGCAGCTCGTTGAAGCGCATCGAGTCGTGTTGCGTGAGCACGTAGACGCACTTGAGCTTCCACTTGCCAGCGAGGATGTCGAGCGCGTACTTGTTGGGGCAGTCCTCCATGTTCCCTCCACGTCCGTTACGCTAAGTTTATTTTAAGTACTTGTTCTTGCTTATCGTCTTTCCTTTAATAGCACCCGAAGAAGAGAACCGCAAGAGAAGGAGGACGAGATGTCCAAGGCAACCGAAACCATGAAAGTCTACCTCGATGCCATCCAGGCGCTCGACATCGACAAGGTGGTCGACATGTTCGCCGACGACGTGAGCCAGGGGGTGCCGTTCGCGCCCGAAGGCACGCCGGACATGATTGAGGGCAAGGAGGCGGTCTCGGCGAACTTCCGCGGGCTGCCGATGATGTTCAAGAAGCTCGCGTACAGCGACGTCGAGATCGTGGAGACGACCGACCCCGACTTCGCCGTCGGCTTCGCGCACGCTGACGGCGAGCTGCCCACCGGCGACTCTTACGTGCAGAACTACGTGTTCTACATGCGCCTCGACGCGGCGGGCAAGATCCGCGAGTACCGCGAGTACATGAACCCGGTCGCGCTCGGCCAGGCGCTCGCGCTGCTGGGGGCGGCCGAGTAGGGAACCGCTTTCCGCAACGGACGGACTATCAGGCCCCGTGGGCGCTCATGCCTGCGGGGCCTCATCGTGAAAGGACCGGCAATGGCCGAGAGAAGCTATCCCCACATGCTGAGCCCCGTGCGCATCGGCGGCGTGGAGTTCCGCAACCGCGTGTGGAGCGCAACTGCGGCGATGTTTCTGCTCATGGACGACACGCGCAACATAACAGACGAGACGGTGGCCTACTACCGGCGCAAGGCCGCCGGCGGCACAGCCTGCGTCACCGTGTCCGCGCAGGACATGGACCTGTGGGCGCCGCCGAACCCCTACCACGGCAACCTGAACATCCTGGACGTTAGCTCACATGATTCCTGGCGCGCCCTCACGGCGGCCATCCACGAGGAGGGCGCCCGCGCGTCGCTGGAGCTGCTCGCCTTCGGCTACAGCCTGCCCGACCCGGACGGCCGGCCCGTCCGCTACGGCGTGATGGGCGGGCGCGGCGAGAGGGCGCTCGACCGTGAGGCCATGGAGCGCATCGCAGCGCTCTACGGCAGCGCCGCCGCCTGCGCGCGCGACTGCGGCTTCGACGCCGTGCTCGTCCACGGCGGCCACGGCCTGCCGCTCGGTCAGATGATCTCCTCCGCCTTCAACAGGCGCACCGACGAGTTCGGCGGCAGCTTGGAGAACCGCGCGAGGTTCCCGCTCATGATTCTGGACGCGATACAGGAGCGCGTGGGCCGCGACCTGCTCATCGAGTACCGCATCTCGGGCGACGAGTACTCGGGCGCAGACGGCAACTTCGGCATCGAGGAGTGCGCCGCGTTCCTGAAGCTCGTGCAGGACCGCATCGACATCGCGCACGTGAGCGCGGGAGGGTTCGCCACGGGCACCGACGACCTCATGGCCCCGAGCCAGTTCGAGGACGCCGGGCGCAACGTCTACCTAGCTGAGGCGATCAAGGCCGACCCGGACATCCACCTGCCCGTGCTCACGCTGGGGGCGCTGCAGATGCCCGACGACATCGAGCGCGTCATCGCGGAGGGAAAGGCCGACCTCGTGGCCATGGCGCGGGGCACCATCGCCGACCCGTGCGTCGTGCGCAAGGCCGCCTCCGGGCGAGCCGACGAGGTTATCCCCTGCATCCGCTGCTTCCACTGCCTGGACTACGGGCGCGCGTCCGAGCTCGCCTGCTCGGTGAACCCGACCGTGGGCCGCGAGGTGGGGCTGCCGGCCGCAGACGACGTGGAACCCGCCGAGGTGAGCAAGCGCTTGGTCGTCGTGGGCGGTGGCCCCGCGGGCATGCAGGCGGCGATCACCGCGAGACGGCGCGGGCACGAGGTCGTGCTGTTGGAGAAGGGCGACCGCCTGGGCGGCACGCTGGCCCTCTTCGACGGCGTGCCCTTCAAGCGCGACCTGTGCAGCTTTCGCGACTACCTCATCCGCATGGTGGGAAGGCTCGGCGTTGACGTGCGGCTCGGGTGCGAAGCAACGCCCGAGCTGGTTGCCGCGTTCTCGCCGGACGCGGTCATCGCTGCCACAGGCGCAAGTTACCTGAGACCGGACGTGCCCGGTATCAACGGTGAGAACGTGATCACTGCGAGCGACGTGTACCGCGCTGGTGAGAAGCTCGAGGGCGACTCCTTCGTCGTCATCGGCGGCGGCGAGACGGGCTGCGAGACGGGGGTATACCTTGCTGAGACGCTTGGCAAGGGCACGGTCTACGTGACGAAGCGCGGAGGCGAGTTCGCGCCGTCGGCGGGGCCCATCGCGCGCGGCGCCCTGATGAAGCACCTGCAGAAGTCGTGCCTGCCCGTCGCGAGGACCCACGTGCGCGAGGTGCGCGAGGGCAGCGTTATCGCGGAGCAAGCGGGTTATTCCTACGAGCTCCCGGCCGACAAGGTCGTGCTCGCATGCGGCATGGAGCCGAACGCGGATGCGGCGGCGCGGCTCGATTGCGGCTCATGGGAGCTCCACGTCATAGGCGACTGCGCAAAAGTCGGCAGCGTGCGCACCGCAGTGCGCCAGGGCTTCGACGCAGCCATGGAGATTTAAGCGGGGGATCCAAATAGCCCCTCGACAGGAACAGTTCATGGCCACGTTACCTATTTGACGTTCATACCGAGCAGGGGCGCCCGTCGTTGCCCGAGCCAAACACCGGCTGCCCGACTACATCCACAACCATGCCTACGAGACGGCGACGACCATGCGGGCCACGCGGGCAATCGTGGAGAGGTACGACCGTCTGGGAACCAACCCAGGGAAACCAAAAGCCCCTCACCACGCTTCCGCAGGTGAGGGGCTGTAGCATATGGTGGGCGTTAGAAGATTTGAACTTCTGACCTCTTCCGTGTCAGGGAAGCGCTCTCCCCCTGAGCTAAACGCCCGAATATAGGTCCGCTTTCGCGGCGCACAGCGCGTGGGGTCGCGCGTGCGTTCTTCATGATACGGGCGCTGCGGCCCAATTGCAAGAACTTTTTTTCGGCGAGTTTGCGCGGTGTCACCCCCGAGGGCAGCATTGGCGGCAAACAAGCGGCCGCGTGCTGCAGAATGTGCCGCCCTGCGTACCGTTTGCGCCGCTTTGCGCCGCAGTGCGCACCCAACGCCTACCCTAGAGCGTGATGAAAAGCGTTCACGGGGAGGAACACCATGAAGCACGCCGACACCATTGGCAGGATGACCTTGGAGCAGAAGTGCGCGCTGCTCTCGGGCGAGACGGCCTTCGACACGCGCGCCTACCCTGAGCTGGGCATTCCTTCGCTCAGCTTCTCCGACGGGCCTCACGGCCTGCGCCACCAGAGCGAGGGCGCCAACCACCTGGGCATTGGCGGGTCCGATCCCGCCACCTGCTTCCCCACCGCGGTCACCATCGCGCAGAGCTGGGACCCGCAGCTGGCCCAGCGCGTAGGCGCGGCGCTGGCGGAGGAAGCGGCAACCATGGGCGTGAACGTTATGCTGGGCCCTGGCCTGTGCATCAAGCGCAGCCCCCTCTGCGGCCGCAACTTTGAGTATTTCTCCGAGGACCCGCTGGTTAGCGGCAAGATGGCTGCCGGCTACGTGCGAGGCATGCAGGAGCGCGGACTGGCCGCCTGCCCCAAGCACTTTGCTGTCAACAGCCAGGAGACCCGCCGCCAGGCGTCGGACTCCGTGCTGGACGAGCGCACCCTGCGCGAGATTTACCTTGCAGGCTTTGAGACCGTGGTGCGCGAGGCGCACCCCAAGTCAATAATGTCCAGCTACAACCTGGTGAACGGCACCTACGCCAACGAGAACCACCACCTGCTGCAGGAGATTCTGCGCGACGAGTGGGGCTTCGACGGCGCCGTGGTCACCGACTGGGGCGGCTCCAACGACCACGTGGCCGGTGTGCGCGAGGGGTCGGCCTTTGAGATGCCCAACCCGGACATCTCCAGCGCTCGCGAGCTGGCGGAGGCCGTGCGCGCGGGCAAGCTTTCCGAAGCCGCTGTGGATGCCTGCGTGGACGACGCCCTGGAGCTGATCCTGACCACGGACGCAGCCAAGCGGGCCTACCCTGCGGAGTTTGATGCCGCCGGCCACCACAAGCTGGCGCGCGAGGCCGCTGAGGAGGGCATGGTCCTGCTCAAGAATGAGCCCGGCGCAGCTGGCACCAAGCTGGCAAACTCTCCCCTGCTGCCGCTGGCGGCGGGCACGAGCGTGGCGCTTGTCGGCGACTTTGCGCAGACGCCGCGCTACCAGGGCGCGGGCTCCTCGCTAGTGAATGCGACGCAGGTAGAAACCCTGTTGGACGCCATGAAGGCGTCGGCCGACGTGAAGCTGGTAGGCTTTGAGCCCGGCTTTCAGCGCGGGGGCGACGCGGACGAGACGCTGGCCGCGGCGGTCGTGGACCTGGCCGGCAAGGCGGACGTGGTTGTGTGCTGCCTGGGCCTGGACGAGTCCAAGGAGACCGAGGGCGCTGACCGCATGGACATGAAGCTGGCTCAGAACCAGATTGACCTGCTGGCCCGCGTGGCGCAGGTCAACCCCAACGTGGTGGTGGTCCTCTCCGCGGGCAGCTGCGTGGAGACGGGCTGGGCCAAGGACGCCCGCGCCCTGCTCTACCTGGGGCTCAGCGGCCAGGCGGGCGGGTCTGCCACGCTGGCGGCGCTGACTGGCGCAGTCAACCCTTGCGGCAAGCTGGCAGAGACCTGGCCTGTGCGCCTTGAGGACACGCCAACCTACGGCAACTTCCCCAGCGAGGCGCGCGCCGCCCTGTACCGCGAGGGCCTGTACGTGGGCTACCGCTACTACCAGACGGCCGGCGTGCCCGTGGCCTTCCCCTTTGGCTACGGACTTTCCTACACCAGCTTTGCCTACGGTCAGGCGCGCGCCGCGGCGGACGGCAACTCCGTCACCGTGCGCGTGAGCAACGAAGGCCAGGTCTGCGGCACCGAGGTCGTGCAGGTGTACGTGCACAAGCCCAACGCGCAGGTCTTCCGCCCGGCGCAGGTGCTGGCTGGTTTCGCCCGCGTGACGCTGGAACCCGGCGAGGCGCAGGACGTGACCGTGCAGCTGGACCCGCACGCCTTCATGTACTTCAACGTGCGGACCAGCAGCTGGGAGCGCGAGGCAGGCACGTACAACATCGGCGTGGGCGCCAGCTGCGAGGACATCCGCGCGACCGCTGCGGTGGAGCTGGCCGGCACCGGCGCGCCCGACCCCTACGCGGGTCTCTCGCTGGACGCCTACCGCACGGGCAAGGTCGCGAAGGTCTCCGACGCTGAGTTCTCCGCACTGCTGGGTCACGCCCTGCCCGCAGAAAGCAAGACAATCGACCAGAGCTCCTGCTTCCGCGATATGGGCCACAGCCGCAGCCCCATCCTTTGGGCGGTGAGCCAGGTGCTCAAGGCCATGGACGCCAAGGCGCGGCGGGCGGGCAAGCCCAACATCAACGTGCTCTTCATTTACAACATGCCGCTGCGCGCGCTGGGCAAGATGGTCCCCGGCCTGGGCATGAACTTCGTGAACGCCGTGGTGAGGGAGGCACGAGGCTGGGGCCTTGCAGGCATCATCCCCGCGCTGGTGGTGCAGCTGCTGGCGGGCAAGGGGTTCGTTCGCATGTGGCTGCTCTGGGTGCTGGCGCCCATAGCCGTCGCCATTGTGGCCAATGCAATCAGGAACCGCCCGTTCGTCAAGGCAATCAAGGAGTAGCAGGCGCATCGCCGCGTAAGGCCGCGGCGAGCAAGCAGTAAGGTACGTGCAAGCGGCGCGCCAGCGCCCGCAGCCAGAGAGGGGCAAGACAATGTCGTTCAAGCAGTGGAAGGCCGATCACCAGAGCCTGTGGGAGTTCATCCTCTTCAACATTCTCAGTAACATCTCCACCATCACGCGCTTCGTGTGCACGTGGGTCGGCACGGCGATCTTCATCGCCGGCATGGGCCTGACCAGCCCCTTCCGCTTCCTCATCTTTGACTACACGGCGCCCAACTCCAACGGCGTGGGCGGCTTCATCACGTTCCTAGTGGCCGAGGTGCTCGCGCAGGTGGTCAACTACTTCGTGCAGATGAAGCTGGTCTTCAAGTCCGACGCCGCGGCCAGCGAGTCCGCGCCCAAGTACGCCGTGCTGGCAGTGCTCATCGTGGTGGTGAACCTCATCCTGCCGGGTCACGTGACCAATTTCTGCATGGGCACCCTGGGCATGGACGCGGGCCTGGCTGGCACCATTGCCTCTGTGGTGAACACGGTGCTGGCCGTGGTCGTGAGCTTCCCTTTGCTCAAGTTCTGGATCGCGCCGGACAAGAAGGGAGAGAAGTAAGCAAGGGCGCGACCGCGGCGGGTACGGGGTCGCCAGGCACCCAAAACGGGTGTACGGAACTCGCGTCTGGCTCGATTCTCAACTGGGCAAACACACCGCAGAGTGCGAGTTCCGTACACTCAATTTGGCCCACTCGCGGCGGTCGCGGCGCTCCAAGCGCCCGCGTCATGGCCTACAATGCTCTGACATGGCTTGGAAGGGAACCCGTTGAAGGGAGCGCCGTGCTCAGAGTTGCCCTTGTGGAAGACACGGACCGCGACGCGCGGGTCACCCTGTCGTGCATAGAGCGTTGGTCCGCGGAGGAGGGCGTCGACACCCCAACCGTCACCCGCTTCCCCACCGGCGAGGATTTCCTGGAGGCCTACGAGAAGAACCCCACCGCCTACGACCTCGCCTTTCTTGACATAGAGACGGAGGGCGACAACGGGATGCGCATAGCGGCGCGGCTGCGCCAAGCTGGCTCGTCCATCCAGATCGTGTTCACCACCAAGGTGGCCCAGCTCGCGGCCATGGGCTACAACGTGGACGCGCTGGGCTACCTGATCAAGCCCATCGAGTACCCCCTGTTCCGGCTGGTCATGCGCAAGGTGCAGAAGCTCATGAAGGCGCAGGCGGGCGTCACCATTCGCGTCGCGGTAGATGGCGGCATGCGCATTCTTCAGTCGCGGGACGTGCGCTACGTGGAGGTCGACCGCCACAACCTCCTGTTCCACACGGCGGACGCCACCTACAGGACGCGGGGCAGCCTCAAGGACATTTCGTCCCAGCTCGCCGGGGAGCCGTTCAGCCTTGCCAACAGGTATGCGCTCGTCAACCTTGCGTGGGTGCGCGGTATCACGGATGGCCAGGCGGAGCTGGACACCGGCGAGCTCCTGCCCCTGAGCCGCTCGCGCCGGCGGGAGTTCCCACAGGCCTTGGCCGCCTACCTAGGCGCATAGGGGCTCCCATGCCCAGCGTCCTTCTGGGGTTCCCCCTTCAACTCCTTGCGTGCGCGCTTGTCTTCTGCGGTAGCCTGTCCCGCCCAACGCCAAAGCTGGCCGTGTGCCTGCTCATAGCATATGCGGCGTGCGCGCTGCCGGTTGTCTCAATCGTGATTCAGCTCTTCGGCGGTGGCCCGCCCCTGCTGCTCGCATCGGGCGGCGCCATCGCGGCGGCCCAGCTGGCCCCCACGAGCCTTCTGCCGAGCGCCCTTTACTTTGCTTCGTGTGCCGCGGTGCTTGTGGCATGCCTGCGCGCGGGCGCGGGCGCCAGCTGGTTGGAGTGCCTGGTGGCCGCCACCCTTTCGTACCTGTTGCAGCACCTGACCTCGGATGTGAGCCAAGCCGTGGACCGGGCCCTGCAGATCGCGGGCCTCTCCCCCGGCCCGCAAGCGGAACTCCTTCTGCAGCTGGCCGTCGACGCAGCCCTCTGCCTGCTTGCGTGGGTGCTGGTTGGGCGACACCTGGTCATCGACCGTGAGCGCACGCGCGGAAAGGTGGGATGGGTCGTGGGCTGCGTCGCCGTTCTGTACGCGGCGATTGTGGTCAACCTAGTGCTGGACCAGCTTCAACTGGGGCTTTCCGCCCGGCTCGCGTCCCTGCTCTACGACGCCGCGCTCTCCCTCTTGGCCATGGCCCTGCTTCTGCTTGTCTCGCGCGAAGACGTCATTCAGGGGGAGCTCGACCTCATGCGCCGCCAGGACGAGATGCGCCTTCACCACCTGGAGCTCCTGAAGCGCGACTTCGCCAACATAGACGAGGCCATGCACGACCTGAAGGAGGTGACCCGCACGCTTGCCGGCCAAGGCAACGCGGGGACGGACGCCATCGACCGCGTGGCCGCGCGCCGCGCAGACCAAATTGACCGCGCAGTGCAGTCCTTCAACGCCATGGCGCACACCGGCAACGCTTCCATGGACGTTCTGCTGAGCGAGCAGAACCTGCGCTGCCAGTCCAACGGGGTGGCTCTTAACGTAATGGTGGACGGCGCCGCCCTCCTGTTCATGGACGCCTCAAGCCTGTACGCCTTCTTCGGCAACATGCTGGAGATGGCCATCACGGCCGCGGAGGGCGTGTCGGACCAGTCCCGCCGCGCCGTTACCTTGGACGTTCGCTCGCGTGGCAACATGGTTGCCGTGACGCTGACGGGCGGCTACGAGGGAACCGCGCCGAGTGCGAACTCTCTTTCGCTTCGGTCCGCGCAGAGGGTGGCCAGCCGCTACCACGGAGAGCTGAGCGTGCGGGCAACCAACGGAGTCCTTTCCATGGGCGCCTTCCTGGCGCCGTCCAGCAAGAAGTAGCGCCCGGACGCTGCGGCGCCGCGCCGACGCTGGCAGTTCGTGCACCCAAACAAGCAGTTCGTGCAGGCAGGCGGCACGAAGCCCGCTCCTCCCCTATGGTGCAACCAACACAGGCACACACAAGGGGAGGTCAACCATGAAGGACATCACGCGCAGGAGATTCTTGATCGGCGGCAGCATCGTGGGCGGAGCGCTGGCGGGCGTGGCGACGGGGGCAGCCAACATGCTCTCGCCGCTTGCCGACGGCATTTTGGGTGCGGGCGACACCAAGGCGGACGCCCCCGCCGGGACCGAGGGCTGGGACACCACCTACGTTCCCGCCGCAACCGGCTCTTTGGAGGAGGCCAAGCAGGCCAGCGACGCCGTCTCCGAGCAGCTGTGCGACGAGGGCATTGTCCTGCTCAAGAACAACGGCGCGCTCCCCCTGGCACAGGGAACCGCGGTGACCCCCTACGGCTACGGCTACCTGAACCCCGCCTATTCCGGCACCGGCGCCGCCGCGGCAAACGACTCCACCCAGGTGACCCCGGAAGCTGGCCTTACGCCCTTCTTCAGCATCAACACCGCAATGACCGACGCCATGGGCAAGGCCGAGGCAGCCTCCCCCGACGCCGCCGCCGGAACTCCTGCGCTGGGCAGCGGCCAGAGCGGCATGGGCGGCACCACCAACTCCGTGGAGGCCGACAAGATCTATGAGTTCGACTCCTCCGTGTACCAAGGCGTGGACGCAAGTGGTACCACGGCTGTGGTCTTCATTTGCCGCAACGGATCCGAGGGCCTTGACAAGCGCACCGAGGCCTACGACGACGGCACGCCCCACTATCTGGCGCTGACCGAGGCCGAGAAGGCCATGATCGCCTCGGCCAAGAGCAGCTGCGACGCCATGGTGGTGGTTCTCAACACCGCCAACCCCATCGAGGTGGGCGAGCTTGTCTCGGGCGAGTGCGAGGCCGACGCCATTCTGTGGATGGGAACCGCCGGCACGAGGGGCTTCGCGTCCCTGGGCAAGATCCTTGCGGGCCAGGTCAACCCCTCCGGCCGCCTTACCGACACCTGGGCGCTGGACCTCTTCTCTGACCCCACCTACCAGAACTTTGGCGACTATCGCTACACCAACATCAGCAACGGCACCAACCCCATGGGCTTCGTGGAGTACGAGGAAGGCGTGTACCTGGGCTACCGCTACTACGAGACGGCCGCCGCGGAGGACCCCAACTTCGACTACGACGCCACGGTTGCCTACCCCTTTGGCCACGGCCTCTCTTACACCACCTTCGACCAGCAGGTGCGCGGCTTCACTAGCGACGACGACCGCGTGACCATGACCGTAAAGGTCACCAACACGGGCGACGTGGCCGGCAAGGAGGTGGTGCAGGCCTACTTCAGCGCCCCCTACACGGACTACGACCGCCAGGAGGGTGTGGAGAAGCCTGCCGCCAACCTGGTTGCCTTCGCCAAGACCGACCTGCTGCAGCCGGGCCAGTCCGCGCAGGTGGAGCTGACTTTCCCGCTGGATGACATGGCATCCTACGACGACCATCACGCAAACGCCGACGGCACCACGGGCGCCTGGATGCTGGAGGAGGGCGACTACTCCGTCAGCCTGCGCGCGAACGCGCACACGGTGCTGGACAGCATGCCCGTGACCGTTGGCGCCACCACCTGGTTTGAGGGCACCAACCCCACCAGCCGCGACCGCGCCGGCCAGGCCCAGCTTGACCAGGACGGCAACCCCACCAGCGAGCCCAAGTCCGCAGAGGGCTTTGTGGCCGCGCACAACGAGTTCCCCACGCTCGTGAGCTACATGGACGACCCCTCCGTGACCAAGCTGTCCCGCGCCGACTGGCAGGGCACCCAGCCCACCATGCCGGAGGGGCGCCAGAAGGAGGCCCCGCAGGTTGCCGTGGACGAGCGCGAGTGGATGACCAGCTTCGACCCCACCACCGACTCCCTGCTGGGCAACGTCCAGGGCTCTGAGGTCTACGCGGACGGCATGCCCGCCTCCGGGGCCGACAACGGCCTCACCCTGGCGACCCTGCGCGGCGTCCCCTATGACGACGAGCGCTGGAACTCCCTGCTGGACCAGGTGGACTGGGATGCGGAGAAATCCGACGTTCAGGAGCTTCTGTTCATGTCCAACTACCACACGCGCGTGATCAAAAGCGTGGGCAAGCCGGCCACCAAGGACCGCGACGGCGCCATGGGTTGGGGTGGCACCCAGTCCGCCGGCGCCTCAAGCTGGGCGTCCGCCAACCTGCTGGCCTCCACCTGGAACTGCGACCTCATGCGCCAGATGGGCAGGGCCATTGGCGAGGAGTCACTGCACTTTGGCTTTACCGGTTGGTACGCCCCCGCAGTCAACACCCACCGGTCTGCCTTCGGCGGCCGCGTGTACGAGTACTTCTCGGAGGACGGCCTGCTTGCGGGCAAGCTGGCTGCGGCGCAGATTGGCGGCGCAGGCGACAAGGGCGTGATCAGCTACCTCAAGCACTTCGCCCTGAACGAGCAGGAGACCAACCGCGCCGGCAACCTTGCCACTTGGGCAACCGAGCAGACCGTGCGAGAGATCTACCTGCGCCCCTTCCAGATTGCCCTGCAGGACGCTCGCAGCGACGTCCGCTACCTGGACGAATCTGGCGCCGCTCAGCAGCGGACCATCTGCACCGGCACGGGCGTCATGGCGGCCCAAAGCAACGTGGGCTGCGTGACGGGTTGTGCGCACCACGGCCTGCTGACTAGCGTCCTTCGCGACGAGTGGGGCTTCGACGGTGCCGTGGTGAGTGACCTTTCCGTTGCCGGCTCCACCGAGCACGACCTCATTCTGCGCGCGGGCTGCGACATGTGGCTGGCCGGCTTCATCGGCAGCGCGAGCGACTACGACAGCGCCACGGCCCGAACCGTCATGCGCGAGTCCCTGCACCGCATCTGCTACGCGGTGGCAAACTCCAACGCCATGAACGGGATTGCGCCCGGCGCCAAGGTGAGCCAGGGCACCGCCGGTTGGAAGGCTGGTGTCACTGCAGGTACGGTGGCCGTTGTGGGTGCGCTGGCAGCTGGCTGGGTCTTCTATGCCCGCAAGCGCAGGAACAACCCCGACACCTCCTTCGAGGACAAGAAGGCAAGGAAGGCGGCCAAGAAGCAGGCAAGGCGAGACAAGAAGGCACAGAGGAAGGGCAAGCACGCAGCGAAGCAGGATGCCGACTAGGGCTGGCTGCTAGGGCTAGCGACAAGCGCTAACGCTTAGCCGAAGAGCTCGTACCTGCGCAGAACAAACTCGCGGAAGCGCGGGAGGGCAAATTCGAGGTGGCCGTACTCGGAAGAGACGGCCACCCCTTTTACAACCTCAGAATGCTTTTACAACTCTTTACAACTTTGCGTGGCTTTTACAACTCTTTACAACTTCTGAGACTACAAACGCGCCCGAGGGCCAAACTGCCCTCGGGCGCGATCTGTGGCGTGCGATTCTTGGCGCGTGGCTCCCCCGCGCGCTACTTGGCAAGCGAGCAGTAGGCCGGCACGTCGGTGCCGTAGCGCAGGTTCAGCGCCTCCGTCAGCGCGCGCACAGCAACCTCGTGGTCGCGCCCCTCGTGCAGGCCGCTCACCGTCAGCGTGGCCACCCGCTCCGCGCGGCCGTCTGCCGTGGCCGCGCATATGGGGAAGGCGCCGGCCGTGACGCACGCGAAGGGCTTCTCGGGCGTGGCCGCCGCGGGACCCGCGGTCATGCGGTCAAACAGGTCCCGGCAACGGCCGTCCAGCTCGTGCGCGACCCAGGCCCACAGGCTGGAGTGGCCCGTCTCCAGCGAGACCTGCCGCTTGCCCTCCATGAAGACCTGGTTGCGCGGGGCCTTGTCGTCCGCCGCCCACTCGAACATGACCAGGCCGTCGCTTTCGCGCGTGACGCGTATGCTGACGCCGCGATCATACTCAGTGGAGAGGCGCATGGCAATGCAGCCCAGCTCAAAGGCCTTGCTGGAGTCGAAGTGCTCCCACGCCGGGTAGCGGAGGGCACTCTCCTGGGCCTCCAGCGTGGCCAGGCTCCGCGGCGTCACGGCAAGACCCGTGCGAGCCACGTCCAAGATCCGTGCCATGCGGACGGAAGAGGTCAGAGGCACGATGGGGCTCTCCTTGGTGCCAGCCTCCACCAGGCGCGTGAAGTGGTCCGCCTCACCGAAGAAGTCGTCCACCTCGTACGGCAGGTCAATGACGCGCGTCTGGTAGGGAAAGCCATTGGGCGTGAACGCGTACACTGTGGCCCGCTGCGGGCGGTGCAGCTCCTCCAGCACGATGCGCCCATTCGTGCCTTCGATGGTCGCCGTGCGCGGCTTGGCGCGGTCGAACGCGCACTCCAGGGTGGCGGTGCGACCGGCAATGCGAAGGCTCGCGTCCACGTAGGTCTCCACCCCTTGGTCGCCGTTGATGCCGGCAAAGCCCGCCAGCTCCGCGTCACCCTCCGGCAGGAAGTCGTCGATGACGCCCGCGCAATAGATGCCACAGTCAAGCAGCACGCCGCCGACTTGCGGCTGGCTGTGGTAGGTCTTGCCGGAAGCCAGCAGGTCGCGCATGTCGTTGCACAAGGAAGTGCGAACGGCGGTCACCGCGCCAATCTCCCCCGCGTCCACGGCAGCCCGAACCGCACGGTATGCCGGCGTGAAGCGCGACTTCATGCCCTCCATAAAGAGGCAGCCCGTCTCCCGCGCGACGCGCGCAACGTCCTCTACCTGCTGCGCATTGAGGCAGGCGGGCTTCTCGCACAGGACCGCCTTGCCGGCGCGCATGGCGCGGATGGCCCAGTCGTGGTGCAGGTCGTGCGGGAGCGCCAAATAGATGGCATCCACCTGCGAGTCTGCAAGCAGGGCCTCGTGCGCGGCATTCGGAGCGCCAAGGGCCTCGTCGGAATAGGCGCGAGCGACATCCACGCCGAACTCCTGCGCGAAGCTTGCCGCCTTCTGCGCAGACCGGCAGCTCACTGCCACCAGCTGGGCCCCTTCCACGCGCGAGAGGCTCCGCGCAAACCGATGTGCAATGTTCCCCGCCCCAAGGATTCCCCAATTGACCATAAGCTTCTCCCCCACTCGCTGTGCAAGGCTCGCGGCACGACAATCAGTGTTCAGCACCTTAAGATACCGTCACAATGCGACAGCCAGCGGCACGTGCGATTAGTTCGGCATGAAAGTTCGAATTTCCAGCAGAAAGTTGGCTCCCGGGAGGAAGAGACTTTCGGGCACGAGGGTGGTAGTATGCCTTGGGCTCTACCAACTGGCGCCCGCAACCACCATTCGAAGGGACCTCACATGAGCTTGATCAGCACCATTCTTGCCGTCGCCGTTGCGGCGGAGTTCGTCTACATCTTCTACCTGGAGACCATCGCCACCAGCTCCAGCAACACCGCGCGCGTCTTTGGCATGGAGCCCAGCGTCCTGGCCGAGCCGCACATGGCGACCTCCATGAAGAACCAGGGCGTGTACAACCTGGGCATCGCCGTGCTGGTGCTGCTCGCCGCCCTTGTCATGAAGAACGCGGGCGCCGTCGCCGCACTCATGCTGTACATTGTGGCCGTGGCGGCCTACGGCAGCGCCACCGTGAGCAAGGACATCATTCTTAAGCAGGGCGGCCTGGCGATTCTGTGCCTGGTCAGCCTGCTGTTCTAGATGTTGATCAGCGCCGTAGGGGGCCGAGCCAGGTGCAAGCCAAGCGCGGTACGACGACTAAAATCAAGGCGAGAAAAGACTTGCAATTCTCGAACCGTCACCGTAATATAAACAACGCACTGCATACCCCTATGCGTGCGCATACTTTCGGGCGTTTAGCTCAGGGGGAGAGCGCTTCCCTGACACGGAAGAGGTCAGAAGTTCAAATCTTCTAACGCCCACCAGAAATTCTAGGCCCTGTACCTGCGAAGATGCGGTACAGGGCCTTTCTGATGTGCAGGGTGGCCAAGCACCGAACCAGCACGTCTTTGTTGGAATACGAGCGCGGGAGAGCCGGATGTCGGAACGAGAAGCCAAGTTCGAGGCCATGCTGCAGGCCGTTCTGGCGGAATACGACAACACCACCGCCAAGATGGAGAAGCTGAGGGCCGATGGGAAGGTCAAGTCCGCCACCTTCAGGCAGCTCATGGGCACCAAGCTGACGCTGCAGAGCATTTTGGCCCGGTACAAGGTGTACGGCTTGCTGGACTAGGGCTGGCAGGTGGAGCTGTGCCTGCTCTGGGGCTGCGATCGCAGACAGATTTCACGGCAAAGCCAGAAGGTGCGGTAAGAGGCACCGGTTCTGAGAGGGGGTAGACCGCGGGCACGGCCGCAGTGCGCATTCCACAGAATGCGCACTCCCGAAGCGAAACAGCGCGCACGCCATTCGCGTGCCGTCGCATCAACTGGCTTTGTAGCACGTACATTCCACCACGTGCGCGTTATCGGCGCCAGGCAGTGCGCATTCCACAGAATGCGCGTTGCTTAAGGAAGGCCCCGCCGTTTGGCAGGGCTCATCCAACCCGACCACGACGGCCAGTGAGACTGCTAGGCCTCCAGCGCACGGGGCCACTGCGACCGGATGGTATACTGCCGCGAACAACAGCTCGCAAGCGCAAGGAGCCCGCTCTTGGACACGTTTCTTCTCTACCTGATTTCGGTCAACGCGGTGGCGTTCCTGGCGTTCGCCATCGATTGGTTCCTTTGCGCGAGGATCCCGGAGCTCGACGAGAAGACCGCCAACGCGCTTGTTCTCGACGTGTTTCCAATAGCGGGCGGCGCCATCGGAATGCTGCTCGCCCTGTTCGTCTTCGGAGGACGAGGGCGCGGCCACCGCATGAACAAGGACAACATCGCATGGTGGTTCCTTGCCTTCGTCTGCCTAGTTGTGTGGGCGCTCGTCATTGCAGCTAGATACGGCTTCGTGGCCCTGCCTGCGAGCGTTGGCAGCATAGTTGCGGGTTGGAACTTAGGCAGGCTCAAAATCCTGGGCATCTACCTCGCCGTTATCAACGTCGTCACCTTTGCCGCATTCGTTTGGGACAAGCACGTGGCCGCAACCGGCAACGCGCACGACAGGCGTATGCCGGAAGCGCGACTGCTTGGGCTCAGCCTTGTTGGCGGCGCTGTGGGCGGAATGCTTGCCATGCGTCTTGCCCATCACAAGACAAGAAAATGGTATTTCGTTTGGGGGCTGCCGGTCTTTGTTGTCCTGGACGTCGTCGTGGTCCTCTTCGCCCATGCGGGCGGTCTCATTTGATCCGTTGCGGCAGGTGGCGTCTCACTGGCGACTATCGCCCCCACCACGGCACCGTGCCTACAGCCCGTTGATCACGCGCTCGAAGTCCATGGCAAAACTGGTCAGCACGCTGGACGGCACCGGTTCTGCGAAGGGGTAGATCGTGGGCACGGCAACGTCCATGCCGAACGGGTACACCATGGTACGACGCCTGGCGGGGTCGCAGATCCAGTACTCGCGGACGCCCGCGTCGCGGTAGAGCGACAGCTTGGTCACGTAATCCATGCCACCGCTGCTGGGCGAGACAACCTCAACCACGAAGTCCGGCGCGCCGTTGCAGCCGCGGTCGGTCAGCTTGTCGCGGTCGCACACCACGGTTACGTCGGGCTCCACGAAGGTCGCATCATCGGCAAAGAGGTTGACGGCAAATGGCGCGGCATTGACCTCGCACGAGCCACCGTGTTCGCGGATGAAGTCCCTCAAATCTGCCGCCAGCTCCAGTGCAAGCCGCTGATGAGTCCTGCTCGGCGAGGCGAGGTCCCACAGTTCCCCGTCAATGAGCTCCGCACGCGTGCCGTCCGGCAGCGCCCAGTAGTCTTCTGCAGTGTATTCGTGCTTTGGTAGCGGCATTTCGCACCTCCCGTTTGCCCGTGCTGCCATTGTACATGCAACGTCCAACCGAGGGCGGCGGCCGCAGGGGCTGGCGGCGGGCACGGCAGCAGTGCGCATTCCACAGAATGCGCGCGGTACACGAATGACCACGCCGTTTGACGGGGCCACTCATCACAGCCGCGCCGCTGCCCGCAAGTTCTGCAGCACCCCGATGACGCCGCCCGCCTGGTACTCGTCGATCCAGTTCCGCAAGCGGAAGACTCCGCGAACGCGATCCACTCCCCCGCCGCCGCGCAACCCCCGCGGCGAGCGCTTTGTTGCGCAACAAATCTGCCAGCCAGTTGCATAACATGTCACCGTAACGTGAGAGCGGCCGGCAAGGCATAGAGATTCGAGGCAACCGTGTACTGCGGAAACTGTGGCAACAAGCTGCCGGAAGACGCGAAGTTCTGCCCCAAGTGCGGGCAGAAGGTCGAGAAGCGCGAGGCTGACGCCATGCCCATAGCCATCGGCAGTACCGTTGCCGCCCGCATTGCGCCATCGCCTTCCGAGCCGTCGGCGGTCCAGCCGCCGGCGGTCCAGTCGTCGGCGGTCCAACCGCCGGAAGTGGAGCCGCCAGCACCGGCGGTCCAGTCGCCCGAGGTCCAGCCGCCAACATACGAGGTTCGAAAGGCCCAGCCAACAGCGGCCCAGGCTCAGGTTGCCAAAACCGCTAGCCAGGCGTCCGCGCAGGCCCCAGTCGGCCACGTGCCCGCAGCTGCGAGGCACGGCATCTGGCAGGTTGTGGTCGGGAAGCCCCTCGTCACCGTGGCCACGGTCGTCGCGGTCGCGAGCGTCGGAGGTGCCGTTTACGTATCCACGCAGCCGGCCGCGCCACAGGCAGTCTCGCAGGAAGCTGGCAGCTCGGCGGCAGCTGCGCTGGCGGACCCCGCGGGCGCAGCAGACGAAGCGCAAACGTACACCATCGTCTTCAACCCCAACGGCGGGGACGGAACCATGCCGGCACAGACGGCCGCAAGCGACGGCGCCAACCTCGCCGCAAATGCCTTCCGCATGCAAGACTACGTGTTCACCGGCTGGAACACGCAGGCAGATGGCAGCGGCACCAGCTACTCGGACGGCCAGGCCGTATCGGCGCTGGCAGACGCCAGCGGCACCGTCACCCTGTACGCGCAGTGGGAGAAGGACCCCGCCGTCGTCGCGGCGGAGAAGGCCGCAGCAGAGAAGGCGGCTGCCGAACAGGCCAAGCAAAAGCGCGAGGCCAACGCGCAGGCATTTGCGGAACAGGTGCTCACCAACTGGCCGGACACAAGCAAGGATATCGCACCACGAGATTACGATGCGGAGGCTTTGGCCATGAAGTACGTTGCACCTGGCTCCAAGCTGGCAACCGAAGGTATCAACTACTTCTACCTCGGCTTCACACATGCAGATAGCTCCGAGGTTCTGAGCGATGATGGCACCGTCGTGACCGTCAAAGTGAACGTAACCGAAGCGGGCGGGGACCACAGAGGCACGGACAGTCACTCATTCAGGATTCTTACTGACGAAAACGGTCTAGTGACGGACTATCAGTATGTGGCTGAGTGACAGAGAGTTCATCGCTGGTCGAACGACACATGCGTTCCACGTTTCCATGCTGCATTTCTGCCTAGCTACGAGCAATTGACACGATGAGACGCAAGAACCGTCCCCGTGTCTCATGAGACAGAAGGTGCGTCCCCCTGTCTCATCATGAAGTAGAGGGCGATCAGGCCGGCGGCGTTCAGGCCCAGCGTGATGGGGTACACCAGCAGCAGGTGCGTGAAGGTGGGGTCGCCGGGGTACAGGAAGAACACGTAGGCCAGGCGCACCACCACAATGGAGAAGAACGTCCACACCGCCGGCGGCAGACTGATGCCATATCCGCGCAAGTATCCGGAGAACACCTCGATGGAGATGCTGAACAGGTGCGCGCTGATGACATAGCAGATGCGCGTGTAGCCCTCCGCAATCACCGCCGGGTCAGGGTTGAATATGCCCACCAGCTGCCGGCCGAAGACGAGTATCAGCGCAATGAAGACGCCGCACACGCCATAGCCCTCCAAGAGGCACAGCCGCAGCGTCTTGGCGCATCGGTCCTGCCTGCGTGCCCCGTTGTTCTGCCCCACGAAGGTGGTCGCCGCCTGTCCGAACGCGTTTATGTTGTAGTACGAGATGGACTCGATGCTGGCAGACGCGGAGCTGCCCGCCATGACCGTGGCACCCAGGCCGTTGATCGCCCCCTGGATCACGATGTTGGCCACCGAGAAAAGCGCGCTCTGGATGCCAGCGGGTAGGCCCACGCTGAGGATGCGCCTCATGGCCCAGGCATCCAGCCGCAGGTCGGAGGGGACGAGCCGCACCTCCGTGTCAGTGTGGAGCAAGCCGTGCAGCAAAATGGCCACCGCAACCCCGTTGGAGAGAATGGTGGTAACGGCAAGCCCCACGGTCCCCTGCCCCAGGGGGCCGGCAACCAGCACGTCAAGTGCAAGGTTCAGCACGCTGGAGACGGCAAGCGCGCGCAGGGGCGACCAGGTGTCTCCCACGCTGCGCAGGATGGCCGCCTCAAAGTCGTACAGGAAGATGATGGGCAGGCCCAGCAGGTACACGCGCAGGTAGGAGGCGGCAAAATCGAAGACCTCGGCGGGGACGGAAAGCGCAACCAGCAGCGGCGTGACAAGCAGCTGCGTGAGAAGAGCAAAGGCCACGCCACCAATGAGCGCGAGCAGCACGGCCGTGTGCACGGCGCGGTGGGCCCTCTCGGCGTCCCCGGCGCCAATGGCCGTCGCAACAACCACGTTGGCCCCCAACGAGATTCCCTGGAACAGCGACACCAGCAGTGAGATGATGAACGCGTTGCTGCCCACGCCCGCCTCGGCGTTGGTGCCCACCAGCTGGCCGGCGACGGCAATGTCCGCCGTGTTGTACAGCTGCTGCAAGATGGCGGTCACCGCAACGGGAATGCTGAAGAGCAGGATCTTGTCCCACATGCTTCCCTGAGTCATATCTATCTGTTTGCCTGCACGCCCCTTGGCTGCGCGCTCTGCCATCTGCTTCAATCTCCTCCGTCGCAAGTTCGCGGCTCGCGCGGTTCCCCGTATTTCCGTCCCGCCGCCAACCTATACTGTCTTGTACGATTCGCGCCAACCATTATGTACCGCAGTGCGGAGCCTGCATGGACCTCTCACATATGCCGACATACGTGCCTGGCTTCAGGGACGAGAACAACCTGCGCGACCTTGGCGGCATGCCCGCCATGGACGGCAGGGTCATGACGCGTGGGCTGGTCTTCCGGTCCGGCGCGCTGGGCAACCTGAACAAGGTGGAGCTGAACAACCTGCGCAACCTGCACCTTCGCTACGTGCTTGACCTGCGCACAGCCGTGGAGGCGCGGCGCAACCCAGACCCAAACATCCCCGGCGTGCGGCAGGTGCGCGTGTGCGGCGCCACCGACGCCGCCGGGCACGAGATTAACATGTCCCCGCTGGGGTTCATCCGCCTGGCCATGCACCCGCGCCGCCGGGACCCGGACAAGCAGCCCAACCGCGTTGCTTCCGTGGCCGGGCTCTACGCCTCGGTCGCCTTCGATAACCCCGCCTACCGGGAGCTCTTCAAGCAGCTGGAGGCCGGCAACGTACCGCTGCTCTTCCACTGCAGCCAGGGCAAGGACCGCACGGGCATCGCGGCCATGCTGGTGCTGGCCGCCCTGGGCTACGACGAGGACGTAATCGTGGACCGGTACGTGCTCACCAACGAGTACCGGCGGGAAAGCCTCTCCCACGCCATAGACGGCCACCGCGTCATCATGTCCCGCCTGCCGATTCTGCGGCTGATCGTGCAGTTTGCCGAGGGCGTGATCCGCGAGTTTGGCGAGCGCGTGTTCGAGGAGATACACCAGCAGTACGGCACGCTGGAGGCCTACTTCCAGGCGGAGTTTGGCCTGGACGCGGAGCGCCTGGCGGCCCTGCGGGACTTCTACCTGCACGAACCCGGCGAGGCACCCACGGCGCAAGGTCGCCCGCGGCCGCGGCCCAAGCACGCGCGTGCTGTTGCGGATCGCGCCGGCGGCACGGTTGAACCTTCCCCCAGCGAGGTGAAGTCATGAGCTACCGCATCATCGTCTCTCCGGCGAAGAAGATGAACGTGGTGGACGACGAGCCGCACCCGCGCACGCAGCCCGTCTTCTTGGCGCAGACCATCCGCCTCATGCACGAGGTCCAGCGGCTCAGCTACGAGGAGTGCCGCGAGCTTTGGAAGTGCTCCGACAAGCTGGCGCGGCCCAACTACCAGCGCTTTCAGGCCATGGACCTGACGCAGGCCAGCTCCGCGGCGGTCTGCGCGTACGAGGGCATACAGTACCAGCACCTGTGCGCGCAGGTCATGAGCGCCGGCCAGCTTGCCTGGCTGCAGGACCACTTGCGCATACTCTCCGGCTTCTACGGGGTGCTGCGGCCGCTGGACGGGGTGGTCCCCTACCGGCTGGAGATGCAGGCAAAGCTCAGCGTGGGCGGTGCCAAGGACCTGTACGAGTTCTGGGGCACGAGCCTGTACGACGCGCTGGCGGCGGAGGCGGACACCATTGTGAACGTGGCCTCCGTGGAGTACGCGCGCGCCGTGACGCGCCACGCAATGGAGGGCGGTCCGCGCATGGTGACCTGCCTCTTTGGGGAGCCCCGCGGAGAGCTGGGCCTGGTGCAGAAGTCCACCGAGGCCAAGGCGGCGCGCGGCACCTTCGTGCGCTGGTGCGCGGAGAACCGCGTGGAGGACCCCTACGACTTCCGCGACTTTGCGGAGCGGGGCTACCGATACGACCCGGCACGGTCGCAGGACGCGACCAGGCGCCAGCAGCCGGCTGGCAGGCGGCAGGCAGCGGGCTCGCACGGGGCTGGCAACGAGGTCATGGTCTTCTGCCTGCAAGAGTCGTAGCGGGGAGAGTCCTGGCGCGCGAAACCTAGCGCGCGAAAGCTGGCAGCGAGCTGGCAGACCTCTGCACGATGCCGCCGCCCAGGCAGGTGGTGCCGTCGTAGATGACGGCGCTCTGGCCGGGGGCAACGGTGCGAACGGGCTCCGGGAAGACCACGCGGGCCGTTGCCGCGTCGCTGGCGGCAGCTGCAAGCTCCAATCGCGCCGGGCGCAGCTGGCCCGTGTGGCGGGTGCGCACCAGGTACTGGCCTGTGGCTGGCGGCTTTCCGGCAATCCAGTGCACGTCACAGAGCTGCAGCTCGCGGGTCCACAGGCCCGGGCAGTCGCGGTCCGCCGTCACGTACACCACGTTGTTCGCCGTGTCCGTGCTCACCACGTACCGCGCGGGGCCGCCGCCCAGGTTCAGGCCCTTCCGCTGCCCCACGGTGAAGAGGAAGGCGCCGTCGTGCTGGCCCAGCACGCGGCCGTTCTCCCACTCCACTATGTCACCGGCCCGCTGTTGCAGCGTGTCCAGCAAAAAGGTGCGGATGCCGACCTCGCCCACGAAGCAGATTCCGTCCGAGTCCGGCTTGCGCTCCACGCCCAGGCCGCGCTCGGCGCAGGCCGCGCGCACGTCCGCCTTGCTGGCGTAGTCGCCAATGGGAAAGAGCACCCTGTTGAAGACCTGGCCGGCAACGCGCCAGAGGAAGTAGGTCTGGTCCTTGTGCTCGTCTGCGGCGCGCAGCAAGGTTGCGGGAAGGTCCGCGCTGGGTGCGTGCAAGGTTCGCGCATAGTGACCGGTGGCGATAAGGTCCGCGCCCTCGCGGAAGGCCCGGTCCGCAAAGGTGCCGAACTTGACCGTCTGGTTGCACATGACGTCCGGGTTGGGCGTAAGGCCGTGCGCGTAGGCGTCCACCAGGTAGTCGACCACGGTCTCCTTGTACTTCCGCTCGCAGTCCCAGACGTCGAGGTCAATGCCAAGCGTAACGGCCACACGTTCCGCGTCCGCCAAGTCGTCCGCCCAGGTGCACTTGAAGCCCGGCAGGTCCCGCGACCAGTTGCGCATGTAGATGCCGCGCACCGCGTAGCCCTGCTCCACCAGAAGCGCCGCCGCAAGGGCGGAGTCCACGCCACCGCTCATGCCAAGGAAGACGGTTTGTGCCATCAGTTCTCAACCTCCCCATGAGCAACTGCAGTCGCTGCATTCGTCCCGCCAAACACGGCCTCCGCACCACGCTCGCGCAGTTCCACTTCGCTTATGCCCGTGCGATTGAGCTCGCCTCGCACGGCACGCACGATTGCGGCAGTGGCATACTCCACCTCGGCCTCCGTGGTGGGGTGACCAAGGGTGATGCGGATGCTCCCCTCGCTTGCCCACCGCGGCATGCCAATGGCGTCCAGCACTCTGGAGACCCGCATCTTGCTTGCCGCGCACGCGGAACCCGTTCCAACCGAAACGCCCTCGCGTTCCAGCAGAATAACCAGGCGGCGGGCCTCCACACCCGGGAACGAGATGTGCAGCAGGTTCGGCAGCCTGTGGGCGGACTTGCGCGGGCCGGAGACCACCGCCCACGGGAACTCCCGCTTGAGGGTTCGTTGCATGCCGTCGCGTAGCTTCTGCAAGCGCTTTGCCTCGCTGCTGCGACGTGACTGTGCCAGCTCCAGTGCACGCGCGAAGCCCACGGTGCCGGCCACGTTCTCCGTGCCGGACCGCACGCCGTTCTCCTGCCCGCCGCCGCGCACGAGCGGGCGAAGCCGCACGCCGTCCGCCGCCCACAGCAGACCGACTTGCTTGGGGCCGTAGATCTTCGCCGCGGAGAGGGTGAGCAGGTCCGCCCCGAGGGAGGCCACGTTCACGGAGAGGTAGCCGGCGGCCTGCGACGCATCCACATGCAGCCAGATGGGGCGGGCCTGGCCCTCGCGAAGGCGGCGCTCGCGCTCCTCCCGCACAAGCTGCGCGCATGCGCGGATGGGCTGAATGGCACCAATCTCGCCGTTGGCAAGCTCTATGGAGACGAGCTCCACATCTGGCGACAAGCTAGCACGCAGCTGCGCGGGGTCCAGCAGGCCATCCGCACGAACCGGCACAATCGCGTGGTCGCGAGCCTCCGCGCACGCCATGACGGACTCGTGCTCAATGGCATCCACCAGGACCTTGCCGTCCACCGCGGCAAACGCGAGGTTGTTGGCCTCCGTGGCCCCCGCCGTCATGGTGACGTTGTCCGGCTTCGCGCCAATGAGGCGTGCGAGCGTCCCGCGGGCCGCCTCGTAGTCGGCGCGAACGGCACGGGCCCGCGCGTATGGTGCCGAGGGGTTCTCGAAGAGCTCCGTCAGGTAGGGCAACTCCGCCGAGAGGACCTCTGGGTCCATGGGCGTCGCCGCGGCATAGTCCAGGTACGCACCTTGAGCCTTGCGGTCCTCTTGCAGCAAAATGGCACCTCCCATGCATCCGTTACGAGCAGTCAGCATACGCCATGCAAGGGCTGCTTCCGGGCCGGCATCCGCGCCGAAGGCGATTTTTCTCAAAATAGTCCTTGCATCCGTGGCTGCCTTTCCGTATATTTATCTCTGCGACGCGGGCTTAGCGCAGTTGGTAGCGCGCCACCTTGCCAAGGTGGAGGTCGCGGGTTCGAACCCCGTAGCCCGCTCCAGAGTTTTCTCCGGGCCGGTTCATTCGGCCTTTTTCATGGCGAGATGGCCAAGTGGTAAGGCAGAGGCCTGCAAAGCCTTTACCCCCGGTTCGAATCCGGGTCTCGCCTCCATACAAGATCAGGGCACCCGTTCCGGCGGGTGCCCTTTTTCTTGCGCGGATGCTTGTGTGGCTGCCCTTGTTTTGCACCTAAAGCCGGCGATTGCTCTGCATTCTTGCCATAGCGCCCCGCCTCCGCCCGACACTCAGACCCCGACGCGCACTAATCGCGTTTCGTGTATAGAGCTTCGACCAAAACACGTGCTATAGTCGCAGGTCAGAGGTATCGTCGAAAAGTGCCTATCTCCCACCGTAGGAAATCGCACTCCCACCGCCAAAGCTCCGCCACGAAACCCCAGCTCAGGGGCGGTGCGCCTTTCTCGGCCCCAGGCCCAAATCGCGATGAATATACACGAGGCGGCCTTCTTGCGCGTCGGGGTCCCCTGCCATCTCAAGTCAGGGCTGCCAGTGGGTCAAATCTTGGTCGGCCAGCGCCCATCTAGGTTCACCCGGCAGTGGCAGGGCCAATTTTCCAAAGTTTATGCTTGCGCTGAGGCGATTACTCGCGTAGTATATTTCCTCGCGTCGCGGGCTTAGCGCAGTTGGTAGCGCGCCACCTTGCCAAGGTGGAGGTCGCGGGTTCGAACCCCGTAGCCCGCTCCAGGAATTCTCGGGTAGGTGGTTTTGCCACCTACCTTTTTTTGTTTTCGAGGGCAAGTCTTGGCAACTCCCTCCCCTTCGCGGGGGCAAGACGCGTCGCGTCCGCATACAATTCAGCTAGGAGCGAACGGCAGACGCAATCGAGGCGAGACCGGGGGTGTGATTTTGGGACGGCACAAGTACCAATGGATCATCACCGTGCGGGCCAACGATGAGCTGATTCGCCAGTTCGAGGACGGCGAAGGCACCAAGTACGACATGGAGCTGTGGGATACCATTCCCCTTGGCATGGGCCTGTACGAGCTCGCGTTCGAGAGCGACGAGGTGTTCGACGCCAGGGACGTGCTTCACATACGCGAGGTAGCTGCAAGGTTGAGGATGTGAAGCCGGCCGGCCCCGGACCGAAGCGACTCTGCCCAAAGATTCTTCTTGCCTTGGGCTCGCACATCCCGTATACTTTCTCCTTGCGTCGCGGGCTTAGCGCAGTTGGTAGCGCGCCACCTTGCCAAGGTGGAGGTCGCGGGTTCGAACCCCGTAGCCCGCTCCAGTGAATCTTCAAAGGCCAGCCAATCGGCTGGCCTTTTTCGTTGGGCCGTGTTTCTCGCGCTGACCTCCTAGCGCTGACCTCATATATTAGTGTGGCAGGTCGTCCGCAGGAGCCAAGCCGGCGGCGGAAGCAGCCGCCCTGGCTAGGCACGGGCGTGGCGCGCGGGAACCAGCTTCACCAGCCGGACCACCGTGCCGACCCCGGCGGACCGCACGTCAATGGAGACTGAATCTGCCAGCAGCCGCATGAGCTTGATGCCGCGGCCGCGCTCCTCCCCGCAGGAAGACACGGGCTCCTCGTCGGGCCCAAGCCGGAAGCCGTCCCCGCAGTCCGTGACCTCCACAATCGCGCGGTCGGGGTAGGCGATCACCGTGGCCAGCACGCCGCAGCCGTCCGTGTGGTCAACCGCGTTGCCCATGGCCTCCCCCACCGCCAGCGTCATGTCGAACACGTCGTCCCTGGAAAGCGGCATGGTGCCCAGCAGCTCCTCCACGCGAGACCTCGCCGGCCCCAGGTCGTTCCCGTCCACGGGAACGGACGTGCGCCAAAGGGGCCTGACGGAGGGGTCCAGCTCGTGCACCTTGGGTCGGGCGGACCCGCCAGAGACGGGAATGTAGTCCACCAAGCGCGACATCTTCAGCGAGCGCATGACTCTGTCTGGCACGTTCATGAGTGAAAGCAGGCCGCCGACGGAGCGCATCTTGCGAACCTCCAGCAAGATAAGTGCCATGCCCGCGGAATCCACGAACGAGGTGTCTGCAAGGTTGAGGATGATGCGCCTGCAGCCGCTTGCGATCATGCCGTCTATGGTGCGCCGTACCCGGGAGACGGACCTGACGTCCAAGTCTCCTCCGACGGGAAGCAGCACTATGTTCGCATCGCGTGTCATAGTGGACTTGTTCCCACTTTTGCAGGTGTCTAACGCCTCGCTCCCAGCAAACGGCCAGCAATAAAGGCCGGGGCCGCCGCCGCGCAAGTTCCGCTAGCCCACCTCGTCAAAGCGCAGGGCCACCATGGCAACGTCGTCCTCCAGGTTGTTGCCCGTGAAGTCGTCCAGGGTTGCCAGCAGCCGGTCCGTCAGGCCGTCAAAGCCGCACGCGCACTCCCGCGTGAGGGCGTCGCGCAGGCCGTCCTCGCCAAAGAAGGCGCCGCGGGGGTCGCGCGCCTCCGTCGTGCCGTCGGTGTACAGCATGAGGACGTCGCCCGCGCCAATGCCTATCTCGCCGTCCTGGTACAGCATGTCGTGGAAGGCGCCCACCACGCCGGACTGCACGTCCAGTGAGACCAGCTCGCCCGTCTGCGCGCGGCGCAGGATCGCGGGCGGGTGACCGGCGGAGCAATAGGTGATGGTCGAGCTGGGCAGGTCCACTATGCCCACGAAGAGGGTGGCAAAGGTCTCGATGCGCGAGAAGCCCAGCAGGAACTCGTTCAGCGACCGCACCATGCGCGCGGGGCGCAGGCCCTCCCAGGCGTAGGCGCCCAGGGCCGTCTTCACCGCGGCGGAGACGGAGGCCGCCTCCACGCCCTTGCCGGAGACGTCGCCCATGATCACGCAGGCACAGCGGTTGGGCAGGCGGATCAGGTCGTAGAAGTCGCCGCCCACGAAGGCCGACGCCGTGGCGGATGAGTACAGGCCCTGCGCGGTTATGCCGTCCACCCGCTGCAGCTCGTTCTTCATACCCGTCTGCAGCGCCTGGGAGATGTGCTTGTCCTGCGTGCGGGCCTCGTCGCCCTCCGCCACCTCGTGGATGTCGTCCGCGAGCCGCTCCAGGAAGGTGAGCTCTATGTCGCTCATGGGCTCGGAGTCCGCCGGCCGCAGCATGAGCCACACGCTGCGCGCGTCGTGCAGCTCCCCCACGTCCACCAGTGCGCCCAGGCAGGGCTCGCCCCGGCCGCGCAGCCACACGGCCAGGTCACCGTCCGGCACAATGCCCTCCACGTTGGTCTCGCCCTCCGGCACGTCCTCCTCCAGCGCCTGCAGCGAGAAGGGCAGCACCGTCATGCCGCCAATGGGCAGCTGGGCCCTCATCTCCCCGCCCGCGGGGTCCAGCTCCACATGCACCAGACTTGCACCAAGCTCGCGGCTGGCCTCCGTCAGAACGGTTCTCAGGCGGTCTGGCGTGACCTCGTTGGAAGCCATCAGGCGGTCCCGCAGGTCCGTGCAGACGGCGTCCAGGTGCTCCGCCCGCTGGGACCGCAGGGAGGCGAAGGCGCCCATCAGCTGCACGGACAGGTACTCCGCCACCGCGTCCAGCAGCTGCGCGTCCTCGCGACGCATGGGGTGAATCTCCTTCCAGCCCACCTCCAGGATGGCGATGACGTGCCCGCCAAACCACACGGGCACGGCGATGAAGCTGGCAAAGGGCGGCAGGACGTTGGCGCGCACGGTGTGGACCTCGTGCGTCTCCTCGTCCACCACCTCGCGCTTGGTGAGCCGGCCCTGGCGCAGGGCGTCGCGGCCGGGCGGAAGCACACGCAGGCGCAGGGCCTTGCCCTCGCGCGTGGCCAGCGTCTCTATGGTGCGGCCGAAGGGCATGAAGCGCGGCATCTTCCCGCCCCGGAAGGCCTCGGAGGTGCCGCGCAGGTGGAAGCCGTCGCTTTCGGCCAGGTAAACAAGGGTGCCGGCCGCGTCCATGGTGGAGGAGATCTCGTCCAGCACGCGGTGGAAGAGGGTGTTCACGTCCTCCGAGTCCAGGGTGGAGAGCACGATCTGCAAGGTGCCGGAGAGCCTGCGGTTGGCGCGGGAGAGCTCCCCCACCAGGCGTTCGTTGTCGCGCCGGGCGGCGTCGTCCGCAAAGCTGGCGTGCGCGACCAGCAGGTAGGTCTCGCCGGGGGCACGCACCTTCTGGCAGCGAATGTTGACGTCCACCACCTGGCCGGCGGAGCCAACGCAGCTGAGCGTTGTGGAGCTGCCGTCCGTGCCGAAGGGCAGGGACTTGAGCGTGAAGGCGGCGTCCGGCACCACGCCCACGGCGGGCGGGAACAGAAGCCGCACGTCAGACCCGATGACGCCGCTTGCCGGGCACGCGAACAGGCTGGGGACCTCGTCGTTGGCCAGCAGGATCCTGCCCAGGCCGTCGAACACCAGCACCGCGTCGCTGGTGAGCGAAAGGAGCCCCGCGAAGGCACCCGTGACGGACCCCTCGCCAATGCCCTCTATGCGCCTCTTCTGCAGTCCGCCGCCCGCCATTGCCGCTCCCCTCATGAAAAAGACCGCGGGCACATGGCCCACGGTCCCTATGGTACCCGTGTCAAAAGGGAGATGACAAAAGGGAAACGTCCCCTTTTGTCATGCCTGGTCTTCGATGGCAATCTCCTTGGCGGTGAGCTCCTTCACGCCAGCCTTGCGCAGGGAATCCTCCACCGTCTTCGGGTCGCCGGCAACCTTGAGGATGTCCACCGTCATGTCTGCAATGGAGCAGCAGTAGGCGTACTCAACGTTCAGGTTCTCGTCCGCGAAGGTGTTGAGCAGGCGGGCAAGGCCACCGGGCACGTTCTCCACCGCAATGGCGACCACGCGGGAGATGCTGGCCTGGTACTTGCGGTCCACCAGGGTCTCCAGCGCCTGCCACGGCTTGTCGCACACGATGCGGGCAATGGCGAAGTCAGAGACATTCGAGACCATGAGGCCATGAATCTGGATGTCCGAACCGCTGATGAGCTGGGTTGCCTTTGCGAGGGCACCGGGCTCGTTCTTCAGGAAGACGGTGAGTTGGCTGATCATGAGGAGCTCCTCTCTCCGGACATGACGCGTCCCTGTTTCTGCAAAGAATGAGAGAGGCACATTAGCGGGGTGTTACGGAAGCGCGACGCTCCTGTGAAACAAGTGCGAGCGCATGGGACCCCTCCGCGAAAGGTTCCGCGCCGCCGTTTAGGCCCGGGCGGCAACCCCCGAACGAGGAGTTCGTTCGCGGCCATCATTGCATGCTTGATGCATTGTGCGTTTGTGCCCGTGGAAGCAGTGCAAGACCACGGCGCTGCCCGATAAGCGCGAGCATAAGAAGAGCGCCCGTAGGCACTTGCCTGCGGGCGCTCCCTCAAATTCGTGGTGTCGGAGGCGGGACTTGAACCCGCACGACCTTTTAGTCAGTCACTAGCACCTCAAGCTAGCGCGTCTGCCAATTCCGCCACTCCGACTTGCTTGCTCCGCTCCGTGTGGAAGACCACTCGTTGCAGCGCGAGGTATATATTACCAAAGCTCGGAAGGGACGCAAGCCCCTTTTTGAACTTTTTCCTGCGGCATGTCAAAGGGGGACGTTTCCCCTTTGACATTTCCCTTTTGACACGCGGCTGGAGCGAGTTCCGGCGGCAGCCCCCACGTCTACCTCCGGCATCCGTGGGCACAAGGTCTCCCCCGCGAATCCGAGCACAACCGCATGCCCGAGGGCTTCTGTGGTATAAGAGATTAGGTGGTGGGTATCCGCTACCTCCAAGTGCCAGGGGCTTATCCCCTGGCGGTTTTTTGTACAACCACAGCAACCAGGCCCAAGCTGCAAGGTCTTCGTGAGTCTGTAAGCAACTCCAAATAGGCGTCTAGAGCTCGTCATTCATGATAGAATCCAGCCAATGGCGGTGGAAGGCTTCGGCCGACATCTGGGAAGGCTCGATGCGTCGGGCCTTCCTTTTTTGTTCCGCCGAAAACCGGCGCACGTGCGCAGCTCGGCCTCACCCACTACAGCATCGACAACAGCCGTTGCCTGGTGTCGCTCGTCACACTACAATGAGCCCAACACTTGAATTCGCGAACCGGATGGTTCGGGCCCATGTGGGCCAAGCATCTTGAGCGCCCTGGGCATGCCCGGGGCGCGACTGGTATTAGGGTGCACCATGGAGAAGATCACGCTGCTCTTCCAGGAATCGAGATTCTACGAGGGCCAGCCGTCGCTCTGGGGCATGGCGGAGTGGATATCGCTCATGGACCGAGACGACTTTGGCAAGGAAGTGTTCAACCTCGACGAGTTCCTTGCCGGCAAACCCCTGAGATGCCGCAAGGCCCCAAAGCGCGATACGCCCACGATTCTCCGGTGCCCGCCAATCGACCAGAATCATTACGAGCAACTGGAACATGAGCTTCTACACCTCGGTTACCGCCTGCTCACCGACCGCTGGGCGGCGTATGACCTCGGGTACCTCAGGCGTTGCAGAGGACTTCCCACAGATAAGTACTTTATGGAAACAGTCAACGCGGGCGCGTCGTTCGGATGCAACGGCTCGGGCGACATCCCACCGTCAATCTACGTCGTCCGTGACGAGGATGGCGTGCTGCCTGGCAAGGGCGCAGAAAGCCTCGTCATTGGCTGGAAGACGAGCGCCCAAACCAAAGCCATTGCAGACAAGTTTGCAAGAGCGAAGAACGGCCTCGTCGTCGGAGAGGTTTTCTTCGAGAAGTACGTCCCCATTGCCGGCAATCCCCTGCCGGTCGTGTGGCGCGCGTTCTATTTTGACGGGTTGCCCTTCTACATTGCCCCAGTCGAAAAAGACGCTGACTATTGCATTGCCCGCGGGGAGTTCCCGGAGCCACCGCAAGAAATCGTTGAAGCGTTCTCGAATGCGGGGTCCCTCTTCTACGCCTGCGATTTTGCCCTAGCGGAAGCAGGTGGTTGGAAATGCATACGCTGTCTTGACGGGCAGATGACGGACGCTCCTCTTGGCGGCAGCATTATCGAGTTCTACGACAAATTCGCGACCGCAGTGGCGCAAGCACCCATCCTGCCGGATTGGATATGGTGTCTGACTGCACGGGTGCGTGACGAGAACCGAATTGGGGAAGACCACCGGGTTGTCCATGGAACGCGGCACTTTGCACCTGGCACGAAGGTCTACCTCCATCCGCCCAACTGGGACGAACGCGTGGCGGCAATAGGGGTCCCCAGGTACTCCAACAGACGCACGAGCGTGGTCATGAACGTGCGCAAGCTCGAGGGTTTCGCCTTGGAGAAGGTCCGCGACAGGGAGATAATCACTGCCATGACGTATCCATCGGGTGCCTGGTACTTCACCAGGTTCGCGAGCGTGCACGTTTGCAGTGGCAGTTGGGACAATACGGACGAGTCGAAATCTGAGATCGAGAACTGCATTGAATGGCTGGGTAGCCTTGACCCAGACGGGAAGCGCTGGTCGTAAGAACAAGACAGCTGTCCTCCCTACCAGTGAAGCGTTGAAGTAGGTTCTGGACTGATGACCAACAATGAGGGCAAGGAGGAGGTGCCGATCTATGAGGAAGACTTACGAGAAGCTACGCGACGCGAGGGAAAAGCTCGGCTTTTCGCAGGAGTATGTAGCGCGGTGCCTCGGCATCAGCAGGTCAGCAGTAACGCAGATTGAACTTGGCAACCGCAAGGTCAGCAGCGACGAGCTGGCGGCCTTCTGCCGCCTCTATCACCTCTCTGCAGACTACCTCACGGGGGTGGAGCAGCTCCCCTCCAACCAGCTCGTCTTCGCAAGGAGCTTCAGCGAGCTCTCGAACGAAGATCAGCAGGAGATAATCAACCTGATTGCCTTCAAGAGGGAAATGGCGACCCGGCAGGAGCGGCGATAATGCTGCCGAGGGAGGTCATTACCCTTCCCCCACCCCATCACCGCGCCGAAGCGCTTGGCTGTCTCCCCCGACGCGCGGTCCGGCACGGCCCTTGCCCATCGCCTTCTCAATCACGTCCAAGAGGCGCTTGGCGCGGTCAGAGCCAGCATTCCGAGTTGCCAATCGCATACAACGGGACGTTGCGCATCCACTCCTGGTCGCGGAAGCCCGACAGGCTGAACCTTCGAGGGCTCATCCCCTCGTAGCGCTCGTTGAATGCGCGCAGGCTCTTCGCCTTCAAGTTCTCCTCGGCCTTGACCTCAATAGGGTAGGTCCTTCCACTTTCCTGGACGAGAAAATCAATTTCGCCCTGCGAGTTCTCAGCCGACCAATAGTACGGCGAGAGGCCGCAGTCGGACACGAGCTGCTGGCACACGTACTGCTCCGTCAGGGACCCCTTGAACTCTGTGAGCATCTCGCTGCCCCTTACGATGCTGCCGGAATCGACCTGGGCCATGGCCCCCAGCAGGCCCACATCCACGAGGAACAGTTTGAACGCGGGCTCGTCGGCGTAGGCAGAAAGCGGGACTCCCGGCTTTGAAACCCGGGGCACCCTCGTAGCGATTCCCGCCTGCGAAAGCCAGGTGATGGCCGACCGGTAGTCTCGGGCCCGCGCCCCGTCGGCGATGTGGCCGAAGATGAACTTCTTATTCTCCTTACCGAGCTGCCGGGGGATAGATCCCCACGCCGCCAGCACGAACTCCGCCTCCCGCGCAGAAAGATGTTTCGAGACGTCCCTCTCATAGCCCAAGAGGATCTCCTCCTGCACGTCACGAGCCGCCTTGAAGTCGGATCCGTCGAGAAAGGCCTCGACAGCCTCGGGCATGCCGCCCACGAAGTAGTACTCCTTGAGCAACGGCACGGCCTTGGCGGAGAGGCTGTCAATAACGACTTGATCTCCTGAGTCTATGGCCTCCCTGAGCATGGAGTTCCCGGTTGCGTCGAGGAACTCCCTGAAGCTCAGGGGGTGCAGGTCCAGCGTATTCACCTTGCCGACGGGGTATCCGGTGCCCCCGTGGACGGTAAGCCCCAGAAGGGACCCCGCCGCCGCCACGTGGTACTCGCGGGCATTCTCGCAGAAATACTTGAGCGAAGTGAGGGCCTTAGGGCACTCCTGAATCTCATCGAGGATGATGAGGGTCCTGCCTGCGGTAATGCGTTCTCCTGTGTCTGCCTGAATCATCGCCAAGATTCGCGGGATGTCGTAGCCAGATTCGAACTGGGCCGCCATGCCTGGGTTGTCGTCCAGACTGACGTACGCCACGTTTTCGAACTGCGTTCGCCCGAATTCCGTGAGGAGCCACGTCTTGCCAACCTGCCGCGCGCCGTTGAGGATGAGCGGCTTGCGCCGCTTGGAATCCTTCCAAACAATCAGGTCTTTCATCAGGCGACGCTTCATTTTCTCCTCCTTAATAGGCAACGTCCCTATTTTCTCCCGAATTGGTGAAAATAGGGACGTTAAATGAACATAATTGGAGAAAATCAGGACGAATGATTCCCGGCGACGATGTGATCTCAACCTAGGCCTACGGAAGACGCTTAGCCCCGTACCTCCCTGAGGACGAGAATCGGTCGCGAAGATTGTCGCCTCCCGACCCGTCTATGAAGATGCTCGGCTCTCCCATACGCCCCCATAAGAAAAAAGCCGAGGAAAACGTCCCCGGCACTTGGAGACCATACCGTCTGGTATCGCCACTACTCTTATACCACGCATTTCAGAGGACCATACCCAGGATTCCTCGTGGGAGAGACTGATCCCCGGCCTCTTCGGCTCCTCCCGTCGACCCAACTCCCCACGTTCGGACCGTCCCAACACGCATTGTTGGTCGAGAATCGCCCCAACTGTTGGTGTTAGGCGCGTCCCAACACGGGCAGTCAGGTGGGATTCGCCCCAATTACCCGCGTTGGGATCATCCTGACAGTAGAAGTTGGGGCGGAAACCCCAGCGGCACGCCGAAGCGCTTGGCCGTATCCTCCGATAATGCGGTTGGTGCTCGCGATGAGCGGCGTCTTGTTGACGATGCAGTTCCAGCGCTCGCGCGGCAGGCCCGCCCTCTCGCAGTAGGCCTGCGGAAAGATGTGGTGGATGTCGGGAGGCGTGTTGGCGGCCTTGGCGTTGGTCACCTGCTCGCCGTCGATGAAGTCCAGCGCGTTCTCGCGGAAGACCAGGGCCATGACGCCCTTGTAGGCCGCGCTGTTGCGGGTCTGCAGGCCGAGGAGCCGCGTAGCCTGGAAGTGCGCGGCGTTGACGGTGCGCATCTGGGAGTCGCGCCCCTCGATCTGGTCCACCAGGTCCTCGATGTCGTTGGCGTAGCGGGTCTCGTTGGCGCCGCCGTACATCTCGCCGAAGATGCCGCACCACAGCCAGCGGCGCAGCACGTTTTTGGTGGCCACCGACGAGAACCTCTTCCTCCCGATGTACGCGCACGTCGCGGCCAGGGGGATGATCTGCGTGGTGTAGGGCAGGTCGCGCATGCGGAAGATCCGCTCGCCAATGCGCACAGTACAGAGAGGTCAGGCGCTGCTGGCCGTCCAGCACCAGGTTGTCTGGGTCCTTGCTGACCCCAGAGATCCCCTCGAACGGGCGGTACTTCAGCTTGAAGTCCCCTCCGCATTCCAGCTGCATGAGCGCGCCCATGGGTAGCCCTGCGTAAGGCTGGCGATGATGTTCACGATGCGCTCGTCGTCCCACGTCCAGTTACGCTGGAACTCCGGGAGCTGCAGCTTGCCGGAGTTCACCTCGCCGAGAAGGTCCGTGAGCGACGTGTCGTACGACTTGGGGGCGGTGATTGCCATGGGTGGTCCTAACTCTCATGCGCTTGGCAGGGCAACAAACTTCTCAAGTAGCCAAACTACCTCACCCGAACAGGTCCTTGATGCTCTTCCCGCTCGCATCTTTCCAGTTCACGCGACCATTGATAGACCCGCCAAACACAAATTGTGCTGCAGCCGTGGGAGAATCAAAGGAAACATCCTCTAGCAGCACGGCAAGACCGTTGTTCTGCGGCATGAGCTTGCCCTGCGCCAAGAGTTGCGAACGCAGCGTGGATGTCGCCTTGTCCTTGGGATGAACGTTTGCGCCCAGCTCGATTGTCGCGCCCTTGAGCACCGTGAGCGTTCCTTTGGACCCACCGCTGTAGGTACCTACTACGGTAATCCCATGCCGTTTCATGCTGACTGCGCACCCCATACTTGGCGCGGGTTGAGCGGCACCACCCGTTGAGGCCGAACCACCTGACGCTGGTGCAGGAGGTTTCTGTCCGGAACTGCCACTCGCCGGTTGTGCCAGCTTCAGCTCTAGCCCCAGCGCTGCCATCATGAACTCAATCTCGTCGTAAAGACTCTGGATGAAGGGCATCTGGAATGGCGTGATCTTGTACTTGGGCGCGACCTTGTTCTCCACGATTCCGCCCATGGTTGTCATGATCTTCTCAATGGCGAACTTCTCGAGGCCGTTCACGGTATCCAGCGTGAAATTGTTGATGTCATCGGAGAGGAACAGCACCGCGCGGTCCCACCACTTCTTCTTGGAGTTGTGGTCGTTGAGGCGCTTCATCCCTTGTGTGGTCTGCCCAGCATAGACACGTTTGATTTCGGAACCATCGACCTTGAGCAGGAAGTAGATTCCACGCATCGGGAGCTGGAGCTGCTTTGCCCTGGCGAGGTAAGGTCGCGGCATGTAGACCGTCGTGAAGAGCGAGCCGGCACAGTTGCAGAGACGCAGCCCCTGGGCCTCGCCATCAATGAACTGTATGGTCATCGTCTTGTGCTGTGCCATGCCAACCTCTATCCAATCCTCAGCAGCCCCTGGTAGAAGGCACCGGGGAACGCGAACTTGCGCGCGCCGCGCTTCTTGCTGTCGTTGTCAAACCGCACGTCCACGTATCCGCCGTCGATGTCCACGATGCGTCCGTAGCCGAACGACTTGTGGAAGACGGTGTCGCCAGGCTCCAGGGATTCCAGCTCGGCCTTGCCCACCTGCGGCTTCTGAGCCTGAGGCTTGGTCTCCACCTCTGCCGGGTAGCCCTTGGTCCACCATGCGGGGCGATGCTTGGTTACCTTGCTGCCGCGTTGACTCAGGGCAAAGCCTGCGCCGCGGGAGTTGAGCTTCTCGATGGCACCCTTTGCGGCTTTGCCATCCACGACCCACAGGCAGCCACCGCTGCCACGCATGTCCTTGTACGAGACGCTCGCGTCATCCAGCTCGTCGACGATCCAGTCACGCTTCGCTGCGGGTGCGGGCCTTGACGGAGCGGCCGGCCTCTGTTCGGCAACGCTCGGTCGCTTGGAAAGAACGGCAGGTCTCGCGGGTGTGGCGGCAGGCTTCGACCCCAGCCGCGCCGCCCCCGTCACCCGCGCCACGGTCCGCGCGAAGCCCTCCGGCGTGATCGTGGACTCGTGCTGCGCCATCTCCAGGTAGTCGAACTCACTGAGCGTGGTGTCGAACAGGCCCACGCGCTCGCCCTCGTGCTTGTCCACGCCGGCGTAGGTGAGGCTGGAGTCCTCGTAGCGGCGGAACTTGTACACGGCATCGTTCATCAGGGCGTCGTTGAACACGCCGAGCGAGACCAGCAGCTCGAAGTCCGCCACCTCCAGGCCCGTCACCTTGCGGAACAGCCCCGGCTCCAGCTGGGTGATCACGTCCTTCAGGGTCTGCTCGCGGTAGTCGGTGAGGTACATGAACACGGGGATGCGCGTGGCGAACTTGATGAGCTTCTCCTGCACCAGCTTGCGCTTGCTCTTGAGTTCCTTCTCCTCCTCGGAAATCTCCTTCTTCTCGCCGGGGGTCAGGTTCTCCTTCTTCCGCTTGGCCTTCTTCACGTCCTCGGACCGGTTGACGATGGTCTCGATGATGTCGCCACCCAGCGCGCGGAAGCCCTCGATCTTCATGATGGCGTCCAGCGCGGCGGGGTTATCCAGGATGCGGCGCAGCGTGTCGTTGTCAACGTTCACCAGAAGAGCGCTCTCCCACCTGCGCGCCAGCAACGTGGCGGAGGTGCCAGCCATGGCCATGTCCAGGATCTCCGCCGCGCTCACCTGGTGCATGGAGGAGCCGTCGTAGGCCAGCACGGGCAGGAAGTCTATGAACTCGCCCACCTTCTGCTCCGGACCCGCGCTCTCGTCCACCTTGAGCCGGCAGGAGTAGTCGCTCACCATGCGCAGAGCCCGGTCCAGCGCGAAGTCGAAGACGTAGCACTCCCGCTTGAGGATCACCTGCTTGCCACCCTCGCCCTCCGTGGTCCAGGGGGACTGCACGCGGAAGGCCGCCTGGAAGTAGCTTTCCGGACTGCGCATGTTGGTCAGCATGAAGATGCCGCACCAGGGCTTCACGGTGACGCCCGTGGTCAGCTTTCCGCAGGTCAGCGTGATGGTCTTGGAGTTGAGGGGGTCATCCATGGTCTCGCGCACGCGGTCCAGCGCCGCCTCGCCCACGCCGGCCTCGGTGCCGGCGCACACGTTCACGGTGTAGTCGTGGAAGAAGATGTTCTGCGGCTCCCTCAGCAGGTTGCGCATGGCGTAGCAGGCGTTCACGCGCGGCAAGTACCAGAGCGTGTGGTTCAGCACCTGTAGCAGCCGGTCGTGGCTGTAGGGCATGGGCGGCCGCTCGGCTCCCAGCTTCAGGTCGTCCACCGCGCTGGGCTTGTAGGCGCCCCGGATGAGGTCCAGCCACTTCTGCACGTAGTCCTTGAGCTTGAACTGCGCCTGGTCGCCCTGGCCCTCGGCCTCGAAGAACACGTTGAGGTCGAAGGTGTTGAACTCGCCGCCGCGCGCGATGCGGCGAATCTCCTCCGGCATCTGGTAGGTCATCATGACCATGCGCGGCAGGGACTCGTAGGGGTTGGCGGCGCCGGGGTGCTCGCGCGGCCAAGCCTCCTTGGCACGCTGCTCGTCGGAGTAGGTCCAGTTGTATATCTGCTCCTCAATGAACTCGCCAGAGTTGAGCGCGCGGAACGGCGTGCCAGAGAGGAAGAGGTAGTACGAGGTCTCGATAGGGAGGTCGCCCTCGTCCACGTTGCCCTCGTTGGCCTTGCCCAGGCCCGTGTCCACGGACTCGCTGGTGTTTGCCTCGTCCTCGTCATCCTGTACGAAGAGGCTCTTGGAGTTCTCGTTCCAGGCGCCGAAGTGGTACTCGTCAAAGATGACAAGGTCCCAGTGCTCCTCGCGCACCCACTCGTGCTGCGCCTTTATCCGGCCGGTCCCGCGCTCGCGCCCCAGGAAGTCCTGGAAGGAGCCAAAGCACACGATGGGCCGCTTCTTGTCTGCCACCTCGAACTGCTGCGATATGTCCGGTTCGCCCGCCGCCTTGGGACGGCTGATGAACTGCCAGCCCTCGAAGTCCATGTGCGTGGTCAGGTCCTCCTCCCACGCGGCCTGCACGGCCGGCTTGAAGGTGAGGACCAGCACGCGCCTAAAGCCCATGTCCTTGGCGAGCTCGTAGGCGGCGAAGGTCTTGCCGAAGCGCATCTTGGCGTTCCACAGGAACTTGGGGGTGCGCGCCCCGCCCTCGGTGGAGAGGGACCTGAAGTACTGCTCCGTCTTGTGGACCGCGGCCTCCTGCTCCGGCCGCATCTTGAAGTCGCGCGTGCGCCGCTCCGCGTTGTCCACGCGATCCCGCACTGCGATGTAGGATGCCCTCACGTCGTCAACGCTGCAGCGGAACCACTCCGTGTACTTGCCGTCGCGGTCGCGCATGCGCTTCTTGCCATGCCGCACCAGGTTCTGGTGCACCTCGTGGTCCGAGAAGGTCGTGCCGTCGGACCGCATTGCCGGCTCCACGAAGACGACCTTGTACGGTTTCTCTCCCGGCTTCAACGTGGGGTAGTGCTCGTGCATGCGCTCTTCGATGGTGCGCGAGGTGTATCCCACCTTGAGGAGGCCCTTGAGCTCGCGGTTCTTTGGTTCGCAGTAGGCGTAGATGATTGGCTCGCTGTCTGGGCGTGGCGGGAAGAACTCATCACTTGGCATTGCCCTCACCCACGCTCATTTCCTTTGTGTGGGCCTCCACATACGAGATCTCATCCTCAGTGAGTCCATACTTGCGATAGAGTTCCTCGTCGGTCCAGCTCCGGGTGAAGTCGACATCGGGCACGAAGGCAAACGACTTCTTGTTGACCATCTGCGCAGACGCAACCTGGCTGATTAGAAAACGCGGGAACTTCAACGCGAGGTAGTCGCGACAGTTATAGGCCTCAGATTCAGCATCGAAGGTCTTTACCACGATATAAGTTTCTGTACAAACCTCTTGCGGCCCAAGGACTTCGAGAATGGAAAGAACCCGTCGCATGCCCTGAGCATCAGTACCCCCAGCGTGCTCGTACACCACGCGAGAGACAATGACCTTCCACTTGTCTACCCAATCTAATCCGGCGGTGACCTTATCCCGCTGAAGCGGGCCCTTGCCTTCTCTCCACCTGAGGATCAGCTCGCCATCTTTGTCTGGCTTCGCAAATGTTCGGAGACCAAAGGGCTTCTGGCTGCTGACGGAGCTTGCGAGAAATGCACTTGTGCGTCCGCAGACCTTATCAACAATTGATACCGCCTCGTTCGAGCGAATCAGAATGTCATAACGCCCCAGATCACGCTCTTGAGAGGTGCCGACGCCATTCTTCATGTTTACGACGGTGCAGTCGCCGTCGTAGTCACGGTCCCAGAGGAAATAGGAGACGCCTCCCGACATGTCAACGCCTGGGAAGCACTCGTTAGCATCTTCGAAGTCCACAAGCGTCCGAATGCGCCTGTCATGGAGCATTGTGTCTCGATATGTATCGAGTCCTCGGCCACCGCTGAACCACCTGGATGGCGTAATCATCACCAGATATCTTGGCATGAGCTTCTTGGACTGCTCCACGAACTTCTGGTATATGGGCATAGCCGAGGCGTTGTTGCCTCCGTCGCTGAGCTGGTAGGGTGGGTTTCCAACAACAACATCAAACTTCATATTTTGAGTCTTCCTGGAATATTCGCTGTGTATGAACTCGTAGGCATGCTGCTCAAGGGCTGAGTCGCGACTGTATTCCTTCTCCGCTGCCCCGCAGTAGATGCAGCGTCCGTTAGCCCACGTGTGCTTCACGTTCCTGAATCGCACGTTCCCCTCGGGACCATCGAAGTGAACGATGGAGTACTTCCCGTTCGGGTACTTGGAGCAATAGAGACTCCGGCGCGAGAGCAGGCTCGTCAGCTCCGTGATGGCAATGCCGTAGAGCTGCTCGTGGTAGATGTGGTCCAGGCGTTCCTGCAGGTCGGGGAACTCACCCTCCAGTCCCTCGATGAGCCGCTTGGCAATCTCGCGCAGGAAGACGCCGCTCTTGCACGCGGGGTCCAGGAACTTGGCGTTGGGGTCGCTCCATAGCTCGTCGGGCAGCAGGTCCAGCATCTGGTTGGCAAGCTCCGGTGGGGTGAAGACCTCGTCGTTGCTCAGGTTTGCCAGGCAGCTCAGCACGTCCGGGTTGTAGGTCTGCTCGAAGAGGCTACTCACAATCGCTCACCTCGTAGATGCTCGTGAGGGGGTACTCGCGGATCGGCGCGGGGATGAAGGCCTTGGTCTCCTCGTCGTACTCCCACTCCGTCACGGGGCTTCCGCTCTCGCCGAAGAGGGACATCTGCTGCTGGCTGGCGCTGCCCTGCAGCATCTCGTCCAGGCGGAAGTCGCGGCGCTTCACCATGTCCCCCGTCACCAGGGACCACTCGCAGAAGATGATGGGCTCGTCGGTGTCGTTGCCGGTAGCGTCCACGCGCTTAAGGCTGAGGGCGTTGCCGCAGAGGATGTTCTTCTCCAGCACGTAGCGGATGGATTCCAGGAACCGCGGAGTCGGGGACTTCTTGCAGACGGCGAGGTAGTCCTTCTCTACGATGCCGTAGAGACGGTCGCGGCACTCCCGCGCGTTGTCCGCCAGGATGTCCACGCCGTACATGCTGCCCACCGCGACGAAGGCGTACCTCTCGTACTCTGGCAGGCTCTTACCGTAGCGAGACCTGACCACGGAGAGCTTGCGTCGCATCACCTCTGCGAGGAAGTTGCCGTCGCCGCACGCGGGCTCCAGGAAGCGCGAGTCGATGCGCTCCGTCTCCTGCTTCACGAGGTCCAGCATGGCGTTGACCTCGCGCTCGTTGGTGAAGACCTCGCCGTGCTCCACCACGCGCTCGCGCGACTTGACCTGCCTTGCCATAGGCAACGTCCTCTCCACTATTTCAGGTAAATGGCTGAGTACCTCCGGCATAGTTAGGCTCCCTGAACTGCAAACGGCTTAGGCAAGCTCGCAGGAAGCTTCGGCTGGACCGTGGCCGTGGCTGCGAT